>JAESRX010000007.1 GCA_016764435.1 Flavobacteriaceae bacterium
TCAAAACATGAAGGAGAGGAGACTCTCTTTCTGTTTTGAAAAATAAACCTTAGCAACACACAAATCTGAAAAGTTGCATTTACTACTTGAATTTAAGAATTGAAGTTCCACACCTTATTGATTTACGTGTTTTGAGATCAAAGCTAAATGCATGGTTTTGAAGAAGCGGCTATTTATTTTACTAAATGTTTCTTTGCTAGACTACGAAGCTAAACTTTTTATTTTGTCCTTCAGTGCTTTAATTTGATCTCTAAATTTTGCTGCATTTATAAAATCCAATTCCTTGGCAGCCAACTCCATGTTTTTTCTAGTGGTTTTAATACTTTTTTCCAACTCACTTTTTGAGGCATAGTTCATGGCTTCTTCTGCTGCAATCATGTCGGAATTGTCATAGGCGTAGGAAGCATCGTTTTTACTATTTAGAATGTTTTCTATGTCCTTTTTAATTTGAGTAGGGGTGATGTTGTGTTTGGTATTATAGGCAATTTGTTTTTCTCTACGTCGGTCGGTTTCGTCCATGGTTAATTGCATGCTTTTGGTGATTTTATCGGCATACAAAATAGCGCGTCCTTCTACATTTCTTGCGGCCCTACCTATGGTTTGGGTTAGCGAACGGTGAGAGCGTAAAAAACCTTCTTTATCGGCATCCAAAATAGCAACCAAGGATACTTCTGGTAAATCCAGTCCTTCTCTCAATAAGTTAACTCCAATCAATACATCAAACAATCCTTTACGGAGATCTTGCATAATTTCTACACGTTCCAAGGTGTCTACATCCGAGTGAATATAACGACAACGTATTTGAATTCTACTCAAGTATTTTGCCAATTCTTCCGCCATACGCTTGGTTAAGGTAGTGACCAAGGTTCGTTGATCTTTTTCTACACGAATCTGAATTTCCTCGATTAAATCATCAATCTGATTTAAGCTTGGGCGTACGTCTATAATTGGATCAAGTAGTCCTGTAGGCCTAATAACTTGCTCAACAACCAGTCCCTCTGTTTTTTCCAATTCGTAATCTGCAGGCGTAGCACTTACGAAGATCACTTGGTTTTGAATCATTTCGAATTCTTCAAATTTCAAGGGTCTGTTATCCATCGCCGCAGGCAATCGAAAACCGTATTCTACTAAGTTTACTTTCCGAGCTCTGTCTCCTCCGTACATGGCATGTACTTGTGGTACGGTTACGTGACTCTCGTCAATAACCATTAAATAATCGTCTGGGAAATAATCGAGTAAGCAGAAAGGGCGTGTTCCCGGGCTACGTCCATCGAGATAGCGAGAATAATTTTCAATACCGCTACAATAGCCCAATTCTCGGATCATTTCCAAGTCAAATTCTGTGCGTTCTTTTAAGCGTTTTGCTTCCAGTGGTTTTCCTATTTCACGAAAGTAATCTACTTGTTTCATCATGTCTTCTTGGATGGCATGGATGGCGTTTTGCAACACATCTGGTGAGGTTACAAAAAGATTAGCAGGGTATATGGTGATTTGGTCAAATGTTTCAAGAACAGTATTGTTTTGTAAATCAAAACTTTCTAATTCTTCTATTTCATCGCCAAAAAAGTGGATGCGGTAGGCGTGTTCTCCATAGGATGGATATACGGTAATAATATCTCCTTTTACTTTAAAAGTCCCACTTCTAATCTCTTCTTCTGTTCTGGAATAAAGACTTCCTACTAATAAATGCAATAATTTAGTTCGTGAAATTTGTTGGTCTATCTTAATATTAATTACATTTTTCTTGAATTCTACGGGATTTCCAATTCCGTAAATACAAGAAACAGAAGAGATAATTATTACATCTCTACGTCCTGATAATAGCGCAGAGGAGGCACTAATTCGTAATTTTTCAATTTCTTCATTTATGGATAAATCCTTTTCTATAAAAGTTCCGGTAACGGGTAAATAGGCTTCGGGTTGGTAATAATCGTAATAAGAAACAAAATACTCTACAGAGTTCTTAGGGAAAAAGGTTTTAAATTCTTGGTATAATTGGGCAGCCAACGTTTTATTATGTGCTAAAACTAAGGTGGGTTTTTGTACCTGAACTATCACATTGGCTACGGTAAATGTTTTACCTGAACCTGTAACTCCTAGTAAGTTTTGGTATTTGTCACCATTATTGACTCCTTCTACCAGTTGTTTTATGGCTTCTGGTTGGTCACCTGTAGGGTTGAATTTTGAAACTAATTTAAATTGCATGATACAAAAATAAGCTATTTTTTAGCGTTTGGCTATTTGGTGGCTGTCATTAATACCCTTTTTTTAAGAGAGGTATCTTCTGTGCTGATAGGAGAGGTATAAAATCAGAGATGTATGCCAAAACAAGATATTTCATAGATGAAAATTGTATTGACAAACAGAAAATAAAAAAAACAGTAGTATGCGAGTATGTTTAGCCTCGAATCAAACTAAAATGCCCCTTTTTAATGATACTTACACCGTTTAAGTCTATAAGTTTAACGATAAACCAGTAATCATCGGATTTTAAAAATGTACCGTTGTAACTTCCATCCCAAGTATCACCTTGTAAATTAATAACTTTGATTAACTTCCCATAGCGATCGAATATTTGTACGGTGGTACTTCTGTATTTTGTATGGTCCAGACCTATAAGCTTCCATTCGTCATTTACGCCATCATTGTTTGGCGTGAAAAACTTAGGGTAGGCAAGAATTGCAAATTTCTTACTACTTAGGCCACAGCCATTTTTATCTCGTATATATAAAGTGTGAAAACCAGGAGTAATGTAATTAAATTTAGTATCGTCTTGAAAGGCATCAATAAAAGAAGTGTCATCTAAGCTATATTCGTAGTCACCAAGTCCTAAAAAACTAGGGTCGATGATCTCTAGTGTATTGTTAGGACTATCGTCCACAATGCTTAAATTACTGTCTTCAATCAGGGCGGGATTAGAAACGTTTACTGAGATACTACTGTAGCCAATACAATAGGTATCATCCATGTTAGTTAAAGGGTCATTAATGTTATAATTTTTAGCTTCTACAAAATAAAAACCTTTTGCTGTCGCCTGGTAGTTACTTTTATTAGCGCCAGGGATTAGCACATCATCTTTGTACCATTGAAATTCATCGATAGGTTTCCCAAATTGTACTTTTAATAACGTGTTATTGTTTTGAGAAGAGTCCACCGGGTTGTTTAGGCAAAGCATTCTTTCTTTTTGAAGAAAATTAATACTAGGTAAGTAGTTGAGTATGGTCTCAAAGCTCCCTACAGCCATGCATGCTTTCGTCGTTTTATTTGTGACGCGGACATAGTATGTGTGAGTGGTAATCTCTTTATTTCCATCTATAGGATTTGCCATGGATTGTGCATCTGAAAGAGATGAGAAAATTTTCACCTCTACAGCAATTGGTACGAATAAAGCGGTTATTTCATTTAATTTAGTGTCAAAATTGAAGGTGCCTAGACCGGATCCTTTACTTTCTGTTAATACGGTGTCGGCCTCATTTAAGTCGTTTTCACAAAAGTAAACCGAGTCATAATTTTCGAGTGATGTAGGCGAAATAATTAGTTGAAGACTGTTTTGGCTTTCACAGCCCGTGGTATTGTCAACAATTTTAGTGATTAATAGTTGTGAAAACCCAGTAGTATTGGTGTATGTTGTTTTATTTGACAAAAAGGAATCAGTGTCATAATCTGTTTGACTTTCGTAGAAATACACGGTTAAATTGCTGTCACTATTTGTGATTTCATTCTCTTTAAGTGATAAATTAAAAACAGTTTTTCCGTCTAAGGGATTGTTATCAAAGTCACATTGCTCATAACTAGTATTTATAGCCACTGGAGAAGGGTGAATGTTTAGGGTCACATTTCCTTTATAGGTTTTCTTAAAGCCACATTTATCAATGGTTTCTACGACTAGTTCATAGAGGCCTGTATCCGAGAGGGATATGTTTTGTATGCTTAGTGTTTGACCTGTACTGTAAAGTTGTCCTTTAAAAGACCAAGTATAAGTAGGGTTTCCTGCAATGATTTCTGAGCTAATATTTAAGTCCTCTCCAAGGCAAATTGTTTTTGTAGTATTATTTAAATTGACGGAATTATCCAGTGGGTCTGTAATTTTTATAGGTAATAGCAAGGAAGCTATGAAAGGAGGTAGTCCTTGCATGGCGTAATTGGGATATAAATCCAATCCATTTATTTCGTAATTACATGCGCTCCCTTTTTCTTCGGGATTGTGGATTATGTTTAGATATCTTGCTCCATCGGTATAACTTTGAGGGACGGTTACATATATTTTTCCGTTTGGGGCTAATTGTAAAGCACCTCTGTATCCGGTTTGTTTGTGTATTAGTGTTTTAGATGCGGGAACGTCTTGCGCTTTTAAATCAAATTGGAATAATTTGTTTTGATAACTTGTTTTTGTAGACGTGTATAAAAAGGTAGAATTCGGCGAGAATTCTAGGCCATAAGGTTCTCCATCTTGGGTGGTATTTGTGATTAAAGTAAGGGCATCGTCCTGTACAATACCTGTGGTATTGTCAAAATTATATAGGTGTAGTTTTCCGTTTTTTGTTCCCCCATAATAGGCGTAGGTAGCTGCTGCGATTTTTGATCCGTCTGGTGAAACTTTTAGGTAGCCCCTTCTACTGGTATTTGTAGAATTATAATTAACTCTTGAAATAACGGGTGTACTAGCGACCCCTGTAGGATCTACCTTATAAGCGTAAAAAGTGTCATAAACTAAAGAGATGACCCAAAATGTATTACAGTCTTCCCCTTGGACAGAGGTTACTTTTTCACTCCAGTCAGGATTGTAGGCTCCTCCCAAATCTATAGGGCCATTTATAACAGAACCCTTTCCGTTATTTGTACTCATGTCTATGGTATAATAATAGAATCCAAATTCTCCTACATTATTTATTATGGCGCCCACCGTAAATAAGTAATAGAGGTTAGCATTATTTGGCTTAGGGACAATAATCGCCGACTGTGTACTGCTTGGATGGCCTTTTAAATTAGTTCCATTTGGCATAATAGCATTGTTTTTATCCCAAATAGTGGAACCATCGGAATAAAACAGCAAGTTTCCACTACTGTCTGAAAATGAAGAACAACCTTCAAAAGTATTTAATTTTCCTGTGCCTGTAGTTGGAGGAGTGGTATTGAAATCAACGCTTGCATTTTGACCAAAAAACCAATGATTGGCTTCCCCTTGGGCAAAAGTAATAGTACAAGTCGTTATTAGTAATATAAGGATAGCAATTTTCTTCATGTGTCATTTTTTTTGAACGTGGCCACTTTAGTATATATACTACAAGTGAATCGGTGATTATTTAACAGTCTTTCTGAGTATAAAACAGCAGCGGTTCTGTTAAAAAAAAATCATCATCAAATATAAAGAAAATACCCTCAATAAGTTAAGGGTATTTGAACTTTTTTTAATAATAACGATATTCTTAGGGAACCATTTTATAAATCTCTCTTTTTTACAAGAATATAGGAGAGGTATATAAAAACACCTGTCCAAACCATGACGATAACGAGGTCTAACGGTTGTGCGGAAATTTTACCGCCCCAGTTTTCTCCGACTTGTTTACCTATTGACTTAACGGCATCTAGGCGTGTTCCTGGTTCTTTAATTAAGTTACTCATGGCTTCTAAGGGTAAGAAACGCATGATGTCATCCATATAGTCGCTCATTTTCCAGAAAAGGAGTCCTCTGATCAAGGCATTTTCTATAAATAACCAAATTAACAAGCCTCCGACAGCAAAAGCAGAGCGTTTGATCAAGATGCCTAAAAATAACCCGAAGGAAAAGAAACCGACAAGCTTTATGAAAAAGGCGAATAAAAATTCTATGTCATCAAATACAATGCTCAATTCCGTATAATCAGAATACATATAGCCTAGAATTAAGGACACTATGAATACAAAAAATGTGGATAGCATAGCTAAAGCGATGACGGTGTAAAATTTAGAAAGAATGAATTCTTTTTTACTCAATCCATCTATTAAATTTTGTTTGAGTGTTTTATTACTGTATTCATTCGCCATCATAGAAACGATAACAAGTAATAAGAAAAACTTAAAAATAGAAGCGGTGTAAGTGTTAAAATGCCAAATATAGGGGAAGTTGAATATGCCCATATCTGCTAAATGAAATTGAATGGGTCCAATGTCAAATTTTATCGCAGCAATAAGAGAAATAGATGTTAAGAGTGCAAAATATAGTATGATTAATACTTTACTAGCCCTGCTGTGTTTTAATTTGTGAATTTCTATATTTAAAAGTCGAAACATGATTATTTGTTGTTAGTTAGTGTTAGGAATTGTTGCTCTAAACTAGGTTTTCTTTTGACTAAATGAGACAAGGTTATACCGTGTTCAAATAAGTGTTTATTCATTTCTGAAGCACTTATTTCTTGTGTTAATTTCACCGTAAACAATCCGTTTTCAACGGAGATAGTTCCGATTCCTTCATGGTTCTCTAATATTTTATGAAGCTGTTCATTGGACTGATCCGTCTTGAGTTCAAACAATCCTTTAGACGCGGTCATTTCGTCCACTCTTCCGGAGTATAATTTAATTCCATTTCGAATAATTACTACATGAGAACATACTTTCTCAACTTCATCTAGTAGATGTGAGGCTAATAGGATGGTGGTTCCTTTGGAAGCGATGTCCTGTATAATCTTACGAATGGCATGTATTCCTTGAGGATCTAAACCGTTAGTGGGTTCGTCCAGGATCAAAATTTCTGGATCGTTTAATAACGCTGAAGCGATGGCTAAACGCTGTTTCATTCCTAAAGAGAAGGTATTAAACTTCGAATTCCGTCTGTCGTACAAGTCTACTACCTGTAGTTTCTCTTCTATTTTTTCGTAAGAAATGCCTTTTATTTTACAGACCAATTGTAAGTTTTGAATGGCTGTCATATAAGGATAAAAGTTAGGTCGCTCTATAATAGCTCCTACTTTTTTTAAGGCTTCGTGTGTAGATATAGTTCCGTCAAACCACTGGTAATCACCAGAAGTTCGGTTGACTACATTTAAAATAATTCCAAGTGTGGTAGATTTTCCACTTCCATTCGGACCTAAAATTCCATAGACATTTCCTTTTTCAATGGTAAAGGATAAGTTATTTACGGCATGGACCGCTCCGTACTTTTTGTGTAAATTGGTAATTGATAATATTGTTTCCAAAAGCTGCTTTTTTTAGTGTAAAAATAAGACGATAAATATTGATTTTTGTTACAGCAATATAGTAAATTTGAAACATCAATAAAAAAGATGACTATGGCCGATAAATTGATCTCCAAAAAAAAACCTGCATACCCTATAAACGCTGAACTCTACGATTATTTATCTGTCTATAACAGGAATATTAAAATTCCAGTTTCTTACGATGATTTATTAAGATTTGTGGGCTCTATTGTTGTGTATGATAAAAATGGAGAGGATTCTTTGTGGATTCGTGTCTATTATGCGGAGCATGAGCGTGACGAGATAGATTTGAGTCTAAAGCGTATGTATATGATTTTACACGGGGATGGAGGAGAAGATGCGCTTGCTTATTTAACAGTGGATGCTATTGACTATTGTACTTTTGGGAATTCGAAGCCTTTTCGTGTGAAAGTTCGAAATATATTGAATGATAACCATACCTATTTATACGTAAAAAAAGCAGATGCTTCTCGTATTTATGGATTGGAATTAGAGCATATATTATCTCCTAATAATATTAACTTTTTAGTCTTTGAAGATACCTTGATAGAAGAGCATGTATTGGGCATTCCTGGTGATATTTTCATGGAGGAAAATCTTAAAAATGTGACTATACGTGGTAAAAAGAGATTGTCGAAAGAATTTGTAAAATTTAATGAACGTTGTTTAATTCGTTTATTAGGTGATATGAGGGCGTATAATTACGTGGTAGTGGCTTCCTACGATTTTGACCAAGTGGAGTATAGAATTCGAGGAATGGATTTTGACCAACAATGCTACGAAGGGAAATTAAAAGTGTATTTACCTCAGTTTTTTACGGATAATATCGACTTTGTAAATATGGTGAGTGAAAGCCTTCAAGAGGAATCCATAGAGCAATATAAAAAAGAAGAACGCGCGGCTACAGCACGTCGAATTTTGGGGTCACAGGATCGTATAAACCATATTTTGGAATGTATGTCTAACGATACTATTTCGACACCTGAAAAAACTGCTGAGCTTAAAATGGGGCTGAACAAGCTAACAGGAGATAAGTACTTTAAAAAATGTAACTCGATGGGTGAAATTTTGAGAGTCGCCTTTGATTTTGTTGTACGGAACTATCAGGATGTAAATATTTATATCATTAATTAAGAACGATACATAAATAAAGAAAAAAAACCTATTTGTCCATTGGATAAATAGGTTTTTTTTTGGCGTTTTTTTAGAGGTCAGAAGAAAACTGTTTGCTTAAAGATGTTCTCAATATAGAAGCTTCCTGAAATTTATGAAACGAAACCTAGAAGAAATTTAGTAGGTTTGGAGAACTTGGATGAGACTATTCAATTACGCTTATTTCTAAATAAGTGTTTTGAAATAGTGCTAATTTTCAGGGTCGAGTTTTTTAATATGCTAGAATTCCTTATTTTAGAGCTATAAGTAATTGTGATTTCTAGAAAACGGTTAAAAAGAAGGAGTTTTGCGTAAGATTTTCAACAAATAATCGTTTCATTATTTAAAGAGTCTATTATGAAAAAATATATCATTATATGCATGTGCTTGGTCATAGGAAATCTCTCCGCTCAACAGTGGGAAACCAACGTTACTAAAGCCAAAGAGATTGCTTTTAAAGAACATAAAAAAACACTCTTAGTTTTTCAGGGATCGGACTGGTGTGCTCCTTGTATTAAACTGGACAGGGAAGTGTGGTCTACCTCGGTATTTAAAAAGTATGCGGAGGATCATTTTATACTGTTAAAAGCAGATTTTCCAAAGCGAAAAAAAAATAGACTAAGTAAGGAACAACAAGACCATAATAATCAACTCGCGGAGGAATATAATAAAAAAGGATATTTCCCCTATGTGGTAGTTTTAGATGAAAACGGAAAGTTACTAGGAACCACCAGTTATAAGAAAATGACTGCGAGGGCTTATATTCAATTACTGGAAAGCTTTTAAAAAACAGGGCTCATGCATTTATTTCATAAAATAGGTTTCTTTTATACGCTATTCTTTGGTGCTATCCAAGGTCTTTATGCGCAAGATAACTATACAGAAACCGTCTTGTTAATGGGAAGCCGGTTTGATATTACCGTGGTCGCAAATACACAAAGCAAGGCCACTTATTTTATCAATAGTGCGGTCGAAGAAATAGCAAGGATAGAAAAATTAATTTCATCATGGGATCCCAATTCACAAACATCACAGATAAATAGAAGCGCAGGAATTAGTCCTGTGAAAGTGGATAAAGAATTGTTCGATTTGATCCAACGATGTCTCTTAATTTCTAGAATTACAGATGGTGCTTTTGATATTAGTTATGCTTCTATGGATAAGATTTGGTTTTTTGATGGTCGTATGAAAGTCATGCCGTCAGCGACTACTATTTTGAATTCTGTGAGGAACGTTGGCTATCAAAATATTATTTTAGAAGAAGCAACCCAGCAAGTGTTTTTAAGAAAGAAAGGGATGAAAATTGGTTTTGGAGGGATAGGAAAAGGCTATGCTGCGGATCGTGCGAAAGCGCTCTTGAAGTCAAAGGGTGTTCAAGCAGGGATTATTAATGCCTCCGGCGATATGAGTACTTGGGGAGCGCAAGCTAATGGGGAACCATGGACGGTTGCCATTACCAATCCAATGGATAAAAACAAGGCTTTTGCTACCCTTCCTATTCGTAATAAAGCAGTCGTAACCTCTGGGAATTACGAAAAATTCGTACTATTTAAAGGGAAGCGTTACACGCATATTATAAATCCTAAAACTGGAATGCCATCAACAGGAATTATAAGCGTGACTGTTTTTTCAAAGAGAGCAGCATTAGCAGATGCTTTAGCAACCGCTGTTTTTGTAATGGGTGCTGAGGTTGGACTGGATAGAATAAATCAGTTAGCAGATGTTGAATGTATAGTTATAAAAGATACCGGTGAAATAGTCACCTCTAAACATATTAAAATTAAAAAAACATGATAAAGAAAGCTGTAGTGTTTATAGTCGTAATTACTTCTCTGAGTTCTTGTGTAGTTCTTAAGGAATATGAAAAAGTAGCGATCAATGATCCAGATATGGTATTGGCCGATCAAAAGTCGAATAGAAACGTGTCTACATTTCATTCGTATAGAGAAGCTGCTGTCGGAGCTAATGGTGGGAAAACGGGTGGAGGCTGTGGTTGTAACTAATAAAATTATTGATATGAATATAAATAGACAAATAATAAGTGTTCTCTTTCTTATAGTATCAATGCTTGGTTTTTCTCAAGAAAAAGAAAAATCGACCTATAAGAAAAGAGTTTTAGAAACCATAGAAGTAGATTTACTGTCAAGTTTCTATCTGCAAGATGGGGACAATGCGGCGGTCACAGGTGGGATAGGAACAGAAGAAATGACAGATATAACAGGAACTATGATTGTGTCTATTCCTCTAAATGATGATGATGTACTCACCATAGATGCGGGGATTTCTGCCTATACATCAGCTTCGTCTAGTAATATAGATCCTTTTGATGGTGATCAGCTGGCTTCTCCTTTTGTAGCAAGTTCAGGAGCCTCCCAAAAGGATGTTTGGTTTAATTTTACAGGGATCTACACGCATAGTTCTGATGATAGAAATAAGGTGTGGTCCGCTAAATTTTCTGTATCCTCTGAATATGATTATTTTTCATTGGGTGCCGGGGCCAGTTATACCAAGCTTTTTAATGAGAAAAACACCGAAGTAAGTGTGAATGGATCCGTATATATGGATACGTGGAGTGATTATTACCCGAAAGAATTGAGGGCTTTTTCACCTGAGGGAAAAGGGTTAGATGCCGGTTTGTTCTTCTACAATACCATCACAGGAAATGAAAATTATAATCCGTTGTATCAGCAGTTTGATGGTTTGGGCAGGAATTCTTATGCCATGGGCTTGAATCTGTCACAAATTTTAACAAAAAACATGCAGGGATCGTTAGCTATTGATGTCATACAGCAAAAAGGATTGTTATCAACTCCTTTTCAGCGCGTGTATTTTAGTGATGTCGCAGCGTCATTTATAGAGAATTTTCACTTGGCAGATAGCAACGAGAAATTACCGAATACTAGAATTAAGATTGCGCTAGGGGGGAGGTTGAATTATTATATTAATGAGTTTTTAGTACTGAGAACCTTCTATCGCTATTACACGGACGATTGGGGGATAAAGTCTCATACAGCCAGTGTAGAGTTGCCTATTAAAATAACAACTAAATTTACATTGTATCCATCATATAGATTTTACAAGCAGACAGGAGCTACTTATTTTGCTCCCTACAATACTCATTTGTCTTCACAGGAGTTTTATACCTCAGATTACGATTTAGCGGGGTATACTGCCAATCAATATGGATTTGGGATCCGTTATACAGATATTTTTACCAAAACACATCTATGGAAATTCGGGTTGAAAAGCATCGATTTGAAATTTAATCAATATGATAGAAGTACAGGGTTAACATCGAGTATTGTGAGTGGAGGAATGAAATTCGTAATGGACTAACCACTTGATAGATAGTATTTTTAAACACAAAAGCACGGTCTTAATAGCTAAGACCGTGCTTTTGTGTTTTAGGATTCTAATTTTGAAAGAACAAATAATCCTATATTGGTTTCTAAAAACCTGCTAACGTAAGTAATTTCAGTAAGTAATTTTCGGATAATTCAGCCTCTATATTCGAGAAAGTGTACCTTTTTTGAGCGGTTATTTTCTGCTGTGCCAATTGAGAACATTAGAAAATAAAATCAACGCTACCAAATACGAGAGAAGAACTTAATAAGTATCTGGATCAAGATCATCTATATTATCAAAATTATCAGGATTGTCAAAAATATCCTCGTCAAATTCTTCTCCGAGGACAATCTCACTTTCAAATTTCTTTTCAGGAGCTTCTTCTGGCGCATCGCCAAAGGCAAAAGTTACTGGTTTTGTACAGGAAGCTTTCTCTTCATCTTGAGCGGTCACTTCTACAAAAAAGGTCCACATGGACATGAAATCGTACACGTAAATCATTTTATCACCTAGATTAGGAGTCGCATCATACAAAGAATAAGTTTTCATACTATTATCTACGCCGTCTTCTGACATATCAAACAATGGAATTTCTTCTCCCTGTTCCCAGTCTGGACTTGCTTTGTAAAACGAAGCCATCTCCTGGCCGTTAAAACCAAAAGCTTTTGCAATTAAAAAATGTAAGTCTTCTAAATTACTAGAATTTGCCATTACTACATCTCTAATCACATCATTCTTAACGTCTAATATTATTCTAAACTTCACTGCCATCTTTTGAATTATAATTTGCTGCAAATGTACTAAATTTTAGTAATTTTAACGCTTAGAAAATAAACAATGGAAAATAAAGCGGCAGTACTCGAAGTGCTCAATAAAATGTGTGATAATACACTCATGGAAACCTTAAGAATTACATATACTGATTTTGGGGATGATTTTTTAATAGCGACAATGCCAGTAGACGCGAGAGTTCACCAACCAGACGGTGTTTTGAATGGGGGAGCTACGATGGCTATGGCAGAAAGTGTAGGAAGTCCTTTATCTATGATGGTGGTAGATAGAGAGAAATTTTTTGTGAGAGGGATTTCTTTTTCTGCAAACCACCTACGGGGGATGAGAACTGGAATATTAACTGCTACGGCAAGATTTATTCATCAAGGACGTACCACACATTTAGTAGAAATCACCTTGACCAATGAAGAAGGTAAAATTGTGTCTATTTGTAAATTGACCAATATAGTCTTAGAAATTAAGAAGTAATTTAGTGAATAAAAATAGGGATAAGAAGGCTAGGGGAATGAGGTTCAATCCCTTTTTTTAAGCCTAGCGTTACCTACCTATAAAACAATATTGAAGTTTGAATACACAGATCCTTAAAAAGTTGCATGAATTATTGGAATCTAAGAGTCCCTTTGTGGCTTTTAGAAAACCGAATGGTTCTACTATTACCGTAATTGAACAACAAGATGATTTGTTGTACGATGCGCATAATTTTGAAGCTAAGGGCTTTGTGTTCGCGCCTTTTGATACGAGCACTAAGGAAGTATTGTTTCCTGCTCATTTAATTAAAAAAACCACTTTTTCTTTACAGAATTCAACGGGTAATTATACACCATCTATGAGAGGGGAGGACACAGCGTCTAAGGAGAAATACCTTTTGTTATTAGAAAAGAGTCTTGCATTTATCAAAGAGACTGAGGTAGAAAAAATTGTTATTTCTCGCAGGGAGTATTGTCCTGAATCTACAGAGAATGAAGTGGTTTTATTACAGCGCTTATTAAGCGCTTATAGCAATGCTTTTGTGTATTTATGGGTGCATCCAAAGGTAGGGACTTGGTTAGGGGCTTCCCCTGAAAGGTTGTTAGAATTGCAAGGAGACGTGTTGCAAACAATGGCTTTAGCAGGAACCCAGCCATATTTGAATACAGAGCAAGTGGTTTGGAAACAGAAGGAAATTACGGAACAACAGTTCGTGACTAATTTTGTGATTGAAAACCTAAGGCCCTTTGTTACGTGCCTGGAGACCAGTGATACATATACCGTGAAAGCGGGGCGTTTATTACATCTAAGAACAGATATTGAAGGGCGGTTAAAGCAAGCAATAACCGTTCGAGAATTAATTAATCATTTACATCCTACTCCGGCTGTTTGTGGAGTTCCAAAGCAGGAAGCCAAGTCGTTTATTTTAAAAAATGAAGGTTATGATAGGCGTTTTTATACCGGTTTTTTAGGAGAACTAAACATGGATGATAAGACCTGTTTATATGTGAATTTAAGATGTATGGAAGTTAGCAAAGAAGGGACATTTGTATACATTGGCGGAGGAATAACAATAGATAGTATTCCTGAAAAAGAATGGGAAGAGACGGTGTCTAAATCTAAAACCATGAAACGCATCTTATAATCAAGTATTTTACTTGAAATTTTACGTATCTTTGCCCACTCGTTTTTAATAAATAATGGCAGTATACCCAACGCATAAATTAGCACAGCAAATAATCCTTTCCTGCAAAGAAAATGGAATCACACAAGTAGTTGTGTCTCCAGGCTCTAGAAATGCACCTTTAATTATTGGTTTTAATCAAGAACCTAGCATCGAATTATTGAGTGTGGTGGACGAACGATGTGCTGCTTTTTTTGCCCTAGGAATTGCCCAGCAAACGAGAAAACCAATCGCATTAATATGTTCTTCCGGTTCCGCATTGTTAAATTATTTCCCAGCGGTTGCGGAGGCGTTTTACAGTGATATTCCCTTGCTTATAATTACTGCAGACAGACCCAAACATTTGATTGATATAGGGGATGGGCAAACCATACAGCAAGAAAATGTTTTTGGAGCTCATGTACTCGCAAGTATTAATTTGGAGGAAATTCCTTTAGGAAATAACGATGTGTTATTAGAAAAAAGAGTGGCGAATCAAATTCAGTTGGGGTTGCAAATAGCCATCGAAAAGAAAGGGCCAATTCATATAAATGTACCCATGAATGAACCTTTATATGATACTGTAGATCAATGGACGATTGATAGCTCTTTGATAAAATGCGTTAAAACGAGTAGGCCTCTATCTTTATTAGAAGAAACCCCTTTAGAGGTCGAGGAGCTTTTGGAATTTGCAGCAGTTTGGAATGCTTCCAAAAAGAAAATTGTATTGGTAGGTGCGAACCCTCCTGACGCTTTGTTACAAATTCAATTGGAACATCTTACAAAGGATCCCTCGGTGATTGTGTTGGTAGAAAATACGGCCAATCTTTCTCACCCGATGTTTATCAATAGCATTGATAAAATAATTTTCCCTTTAGATGAGGACTCTTTAGAGAAATTTCAACCAGAGATATTATTAACTCTAGGAGGCATGATTGTTTCCAAAAAAATAAAACAACAGTTGCGTAAGTTACCTCCGAAACACCATTGGCATGTAGATGCTAAGAGAGGCTATGATTCTTACCATTGCTTAGAACATCATTTTAAAATATCTGCACAATTATTTTTTAGTCAATTTTTCTTTTTAACAAAAGAAAGGGAGAGTGATTTCCGTGATTTTTGGCTGGATAAAAAAGCAGCGCGATTAGAGAAACACGCACAGTTTGTTGCCGATTGCGAGTTTTCAGACTTTAAAGTAATGGCAACTTTAATTCCTTCGATACCGGAGCATAGTATGTTGCAATTAAGTAACAGTTCCATTATAAGGTATGCTCAGTTATTTGATGTAAAGTCATCTGTAGATGTTTTTTGCAATCGAGGAACTAGTGGGATAGATGGAAGTACGAGTACGGCTATTGGGGCAAGTGTGGCTTCCGATAAACAGGTGGTACTCATTACAGGAGATATTAGTTTTTTATATGACAGTAATGGCTTGTGGAATAAATACATTCCGAATAGCTTTAGGATTATTGTGATAAATAATAATGGGGGTGGTATTTTTAGGTTTATTCCGGGACCACAATCAAGTAATTCGTTGGAATATTTTGAAACACCTCACGGTTTAACAGCGAAACAATTAAGTGCTATGTATGGATTCGGATATAGCAAGGTAGAAAATACAGAATCATTAGAGAATACGTTGAAAAATTTCTATCTTGTGGAAGGTGGACCTAAATTGTTAGAAATTTTCACGCCAACAATATTGAATGATACGGTTTTAAAATCGTATTTCAAGAATTTAAAAGTATAAAAATGGAATTAAAAGTAGGAGATAGGGTAAGCTTAATTATTGGTAGAAAAAGCCAAATGGGATTTACCGTATTAGTGGATCAGGAATTTGAAGGGATGTTGTATAGAACAGAATTATACCAACGCTTGGAAGAGGGAGAAACCAGAGATGGATATATTAAAAAGATAAGAGAAGACGGGAAGATAGATGTTTCTTTAACACCTATTGGGTTTTTTCACGCCAATGCAACGCAAGAAAAATATTTGATAGAGAAAATGGTAGCCAATAATGGTTTTTTACCCTTAACGGATAAAAGTAGTCCGGACGAAATCAAGTTCGGTGTAGAAATGAGTAAAAAAGCATTTAAAAAAGCCATTGGAGGCTTGTATAAAGCGAAAAAGATTACCATTGATGAAGATGGAATCAGATTGCTCTAAGCATACGTATAGATCATAAACAGCGCCTAATTTCTAGTGAATTAGGCGCTGTTTTTTTTAAGGATACCTTGATTGTAAATGAGTCTAATTTTTTAATTCATTTGTTGGTTTTTGGATGATTTTATTCTCTTTAGGGATCCTCTTTTTTAGGAAATATTTTTGCCCTAAATGACTAGATTGATGTTCCATAACATGAAACCAACTAAAATGATTATTCATGGAGGCTCCTTTGACAGAAGAATTTAACCAGCGGTCGTCTTTCTTTTTTAATTCAGAAATTGTTTTTTTTTCTGACCTCTTTGTACCGCTGTAAATAATAGGCGACGGACTGCCCTTTAAAAGTGTCTCTTCCAGCTTGCTCTAAGTCTAAAGCAGTATTCCATATTTTTTTTTCTTCCGCGTTTAATTCTCTGTTTTCAAACGTGTAGACTTGGTAGTGTTTTTCGGCAGCTGCTAAATGCATAATTAACGCTCCTGTTTTATTTGCTTTTTGATCATGTAAATAATCAAGTTCATAGACGCTCATATTTACCAAGGCTTTTTCAACTCTATTACTCAGGTTATTTAACATTGATATTAGGATTCCTATGTGTGGTGAAAAGCCTTTAATGGATCCAATATAATTTCAGGCTTGCTCCATTTTAATACCGCTTCCTATTATTTCTAATGAAAGATCCCTTGACTTGCATCCTTGCTTGAGGTTATTTTAAATCCTTTTACACGCTGATGTTCCGATGATATTCCTTCCGTCCAATGTGGTATTAGGTTGTCAATAATTGGTTTTTCAAAACTTGGATTTGAAAGAGTTACCGCTTTAAAATCGCCATTTTTGCCTTGGAATGAAATTTTAAAATTGTCAAAATAAAAACGTCCATTGTTATTGCAGATACCTCCAAAACTAATTCCTTTAGAGTTTGAATCTATTTTTCCAATAATTGTATACGTTCTCCATTCTGAAGAGTTAATAGGTCGATCCTCCATATTATCAAAAAAACCGATTTCATTATTTTTGTTGTCAACTCTTGCCCATAAACCGGCCCATGCGAGAGAATCATTAGATATTACTTTGACAGTAGCTTGTAGCTTAAAGGTCTTATCTTCTTTAGATTCAATATTGAAAGTTTGCCTAAAAGAAGTCCGTTCTCTTGAAATTATCGTTGTTGTTTTTTTGGTTTGAGCATAAAACAGCGTTGTGAAAAGCGCTATAATTAAGAAGATGATTTTTTTTATATTTCATTTTTTTTACTCAAATATCACAACAATTGATTTAAAAATAAAAATCATGCTATTTTTTGAGGTAAATCCATTGCAATGATAAAACTAGAGGGAGATGGTTCATGGGCCAGTAGTTTTATCTTTAGAATATAAATAAAACTTGAATTTTAGCGTCCTTAAATTTTAACGATTAAAAACCCCCTTGTTTTAACTAAAACAAGGGGGTTTAAAATTTAATGGACTTAGAATTATGAGATCAATTAAGAAATATTTAATTTTTCTTTTAGGTTTTCAGGAATCCCGTCTTTATTTAATAAAATAGAAATGGTTTTTAATCTAAAATAAGATTCACTCATATAGATGAAACCTCCATTTCCTATGCGCTTGCTATCACCTCCCCAAGAGTTTTTTACTTTGTAATAAATAGTTCCTTTTTGATCTTTTAGCATTCCTACTACGTGCATTAGATGATCGTCCGTTGTATTGTAGTTTTCATATTCGGACTGTCTGTAGTTTTCTGTAATGTCTTTTTCTTCTACTATATATGTCAATGATTTCTCGTTGTCTAGGACGTTGTTTGGACTCACGGCAATACCGTATTTACCAGAAAATGTTTTTTCAGAAACATCACAATCCAAGGCTATGCTATAACCTTTTTTCAATGCGTAGTTCATTACTTCCACTAAAGAATTTAATTCAACATTGTAAAACAATCCATTGGAAAAGTTGTCAGGAATGTTTAGTATAAACGGTGTGTTATACGGCTGATGAGTAAAAGAAGTTAGGGTAGTATAGTCGGTTGCTTTTATTTTTGTCAAGGCCAAAAAGGATTTAGGGGTATACATCACACCTTCGTAAAAGAAGTTGTTTTTGATTTTTCCTAAAGAAGCATCCAGAATAGAGTCAACGGCTACTTTCCAGTTTGGAATGGTGGAGTCTTTATCGTTTTTAATGTAAATATCCAATACTTTTTTAAGCTCAGGAACTATTTTTGATTGGTCATGTTTGATTGCTCCATTTAATAAACCGGTATAAGCGCTTTGTGGAACCAGGCCATATCTTTGAACAGATTGGATTACGTCATGGGCTAAACCTCCTTCACTGAATTGCGTTTTTCCTTGACGCATTACATAATTCCATGCCTTTTTAGGATAGGTATGTCGTACGGTGTACATTTCAGAAATATCGATGTGTTTTCCTGTGTTTTTGAAAATTTCAGATTCTATAAATGAGGAAGTCGCGAAACTCCAACAAGTACCTGTCTTTCCTTGACTTTTTACTTCAGAGGCTTCAATGTCCACAATGGTGGTGAAATCATATTTTTCTGAACTAGGTAGGTTGATTGTTTTAGTGCCGTATTCTTGTGCAAATAAGCTCATAGAAACAGCAAAAAATGCTGTAATAAGTATTTTTTTCATGATAATTTGGGGTGTTATTTTCTTTTCAATATTTAGTCTCTTGCTAAAATATGAAAATTTTAAATAATAAGTTCTGTTTAAGAGGGTAAGTGTTAATGATTGTTAGATTATTGAGAAATAGAACCCTTTTGTTTTTTTAAGATTCTAGTGATGTTCTGGTAGTAACCTGTGGCATCGGCTTCACTTCCTTTAACTTTTGAATAGCCGTTTTTATAATATTTCAAGGCTTTTTTTAATTTCCCACCGGTTTCGTAAAAATTCCCAATATAATAATCTCCGAGGGGTGATTCAGGGTATAAACGCTGGATCATTTGACCAAATTCTTTTAGGTAGTCTCCATTTTCTTGGTCTAAAATGATGCCTTCAATTGCGTAAATATCACGTTCTCTGATTTTTAAATCAGTATCGAATAAATAGTCGAGATCATTGTATTTTTTTTCCAAATAGGCAATGGCTTCCGGTGGTGATAGTTGCGCTACATGATTGCGGTATTCTTTGGTAGAAATAGCCCCGTATGATTGAAAGATAAATGCTTGTGAAATAGCTAAAGATTGCCCTATAGATGCGATCTTACTATCTTGGTTAAAATAGTCTGAGGAGAATTTGAAATTTGGATTTTCAATATTTTTTAAGCGTTCATCAGTCGCTTTTATGAGGGTGTTTTTTTTGTTAGAATTGTAACTTCCATTGCTGAGGTAATATAAGACAGGGGTTTTCTTTAGACGTTTTACTTTGTCTTGAATAGCAAAGGGCATGTCGGGAGCAAATGTTGGATTAAGAGCGATAAAAGCATCAAAGCTAGGTTGGTTTTCTATTAAAAAATAATTGATAAAATTAGCCGTGAGGGTATTTCCTACAATTGTTCTAAAATTAGAAACGCGATAGTTTTCTATGGCGAAAGAAACTAATTCACTACGGATATAATCTAAAAAACGTTGGGCAGAAGGAATAGGGTGGCTATTGTGTTCTTCGTACGAACAGTCCCTATATCTATCCTTGTTTTTATGTTGATTGATTCCGATTATAATTTGGCCTGGTGCTTTGTCATTTTTAGCGAGAAGCGTGGCGTTACTTACATAAATATCAAAAAGATCATCTGCATCTAAGATGATAGTTAAGGGGTATTTTCTCAGGGAATCCTTTTGATACCCATTTGGGAGGTGAATTTTCAGTTCCCGAGAACTGTTTAAAGAAAGAGCATCCATTGTTTTTGTAAATGTTCCTTGTGCTTGTATTGAAATACTAAGTACTAAGCATAATAACGTGATTTTCATAGATTTTTTTTAGTTAGTAGTTAAAGTTAAGTCCAATACTTATTAGATTTCCGTCGGAGGAATTGAATACAGCCATTTGTAAAGATAGGGAACTTAAAGCGGAGACCCATATACCTCCACCTGTAGAGGTGTGCCATTTTTTAGACTGTTCTCCTTGTTGCCATACGCGACCGTAGTCGAAACCTCCATACAGGCCAATGGTAAAAGGAATAAAAGATGTTTTTAAGCGGGCGATTTTAAGCCTGATGTCAGTGTTTTGATAGACCGCGGAGTTTCCTGAAAATCGATTGTCTATAAATCCTCGAAGCCCATTACTGCCTCCAATACTTACGGCATCATAAAATAAATAATCGTTGCTTAAATTTACTTCTCCGCCTATGATAGAGCTGAGGACTAAATTTCCTTTTGTAGTTAATTTATGATCGAATCCTAGTTTTGATTTTAAATAGCCAACACGTGTGTGCGTATAGTTTAGGCTGTATTTGTATCCTGCTTTGAACCAAAAGTGGAACCCATAGGTTGGGAAATCTTGGGCATTTACATTGTCGTAACTAAATTCAGACTCAATTCCGATAAATTCCTGTTCTTTAAATACCTCCTTATTTACATTAGGAGCGCCACTATGTGCAAAACGAGTGCTGTTATCTGCTACTTTCTTTTTTTCATAATAAGGTCCGGCAGTAAAAAGAAGCGCTTCGTTTTGTTTTCGCAAGCGTAATTTAGGATTGAACCGAAACATTTCGATGTCTGTTTTATAGAATTTATGTTTATGACCACTGACGGTTTTTAAACTGTTGTTTCCGTCGCCTAAATAATTAATGGTAAATTTAGGTGTGGTGTACAGGGCATCAATCATCAGGTTCCAAGAAGGAAATATGTTTGCAAATTCACCGATATAATTGAGCGTAAAACCAATTGTATTCGTGTTGTACATGACTTTAAACGCATGTTGTTCTCTAAAAGGATTTCCATTCACACCATGTACCGTGTAGGTGTTATTCACGAATATACTGACGCCTTCTTCAGATTTGAATAGGGCATAAGGGAATAATTGATTGGTGTTATTTTTAACGTTTCGATAGTGGTAGGTGTTGGTTGCGTATAAATCTGTGAAAACAGTTCTTGGTTTTTCAGTTCCATTCAAGGTGGATTTTTTTGATTTAAAATCAAAAATACTCAGTTTTTTCTTGTTATTGATGGTATAGGTGTCATGATTTTGTCCTCCTAAAAGACGTACTTTAATCGCTTTTCTTCCGGAGCCTTCTACTATAAAATGATCTTTCCCATTGAGTCCATAAATTACAATTTCTCGGGTGCTTTTTTTATGAAATATTCGATGGTAAAAAGGAGTAGAGTCTTTACTGTTTAAAGAGGTGATACTTACTTTAGTTCTCCCGTTATTAAGTCTTGTTACTGTTATTCTATCGGCTTTATCGGTTCCTCGGATAATCGTGATTTTGTCTAAATAGCTTCCGAACTTTGTAGCGATTTTGACTATGTTTTTTCGGCGTTCTTTTAATTGTCGTTTAATACGTGTAATGGTACTGTCCTGCATTTCTACAGGGATTTGTTCAAAAGCCTTCTTGATAACCTCGTCAGAAAGGTGTTTTTGGAGGTATTGAGCTTGTGTTTTCCAAGTTTCTACAGTGGCTCGTGAAAGAATGGCCTTGTCTAGATTGTAGGCTTCTTGCATAAACCATTTACTCTTTTTTAGTTCTCCATCATAGGATTGCCAAAAGCGCATTTCTGGAATTAGTTTGATCAATATGTTCAGTACTAATCCATCAAATTTTGCAAAAGCAGCATCTCTATCTCTTGGAATTGGCGTGTATAATTTATGGCCGTCTTCTTGTTTTTTGATGGCCCATCTCCACTGGTCAAAGTGACGGTCCCAATCGCCTATAATCATATCAAAAATTCGGGCACGAACATAGGCGGTTTCATTGATCTTATGGTGGCTATTTTTTCTGATTTTTTTTAAGAGTCCATTGGTATTGATAAAACCATCTGGGTTTCCAAAACCAGGAAAGCTTTGTTGCCCATCGGAAGGCCTTTCTTCAATGAAGTAAAGAGCGTTTCCATAGCTGTTATTGTGTTTTCCTAAGACTGCTTGCTTGGGGATGTAATAGAGTTTTGTGTTGGCGTAATTTACTTGGATAGCGCCTGCCATAGTACCGACACTCAGGGTTCCGAAAGGGTGAGGAGTTGTAAAAAAATCAGTTAAAATTCTATTGGCACTCGTGTTTTCCCAGGCATCGATGGAATAGGCAACACCTTTTAATTGGGATTTTAAATATTTTTGTGTATTTTTATTTAAGGAACGCATGGCGTATTGTTGGCCCGTTTTACTTTCGAGTCTCAAGGAGTTAGATTGATGTCCTCCACCTTTTTTGATAACTTTCAGTCCTCCGTATAAAGTGTCTAGCCAAGCCACTTTAGCATTGAAAGGAAGTCCGTAATAATGACGGTAATGGTCTCCCCAGAAAAATTTATAGGTGGCTGATTTTACCACTGCTTCGGGTTTTAAAATAGAGGTTTTTATCGTTTTTTTAAAGTCGGTTTTAGATTTAAAAACTAGTTTTTTAACCGTCTTTTGTGCCTTGAAAATATTGATTTTATGATTGGTTTTTTGGGTTAGATCTATAAAATCTACCGTTATTTTTTTATTCTCATGAATGTCCAGAACTGCGTAGCCCAGGTTTCCAGAAGTGTAATGTCCTTGGTAGGTGGTTTCTCCTCCCATGAAACTTAAGGTGTTTTTTGAACGTTTAGTGGCGCTAGTTTTACTTCCTGACCCTGAGATTATTTGTTTGATGTTTCCATTAGCGGCCGTTAAATATTGCAAGCTATGTTCATGACCAGAAACCAGTATGCAACGATTGTGAAGTAAAGTTAAGGTGCTTACTTGATGTACAAAATCGCGGTAACGCCAGTGGCTTTGATCTGCAGGAGATACGCCGGAAGTTTTACGGATGAGGTTTTTTAAACTCCCGAGGATGGGGAGGGGTTTTAAATGAGATTTAAAGGAGAATTCTCCTCCGTGTGGCCCATTACTAAACATGGGGTGATGAACCGCAATAATTAAGGTTTTATTTTGTGATTTGTTAATTTCACTTTCTAGTTCTTCTAAAAAACGACGCCTTGTTTTGATGCTACATTTATCGTTTATTTTAGGGTCCTTATCCCAGCTTTGAATGTACCATTCTGAGTCTATAATTAAGAGGTCTATGGCATCATTTAATTTCACCTTAGTGATCGGACAGGCGTTTTTAGGTAAAAATGAGATGTTTTTATTCCCTTGTTCTTTAATGTAATTTTCTTGCCTCCAGATACCTTTGCTACCGTTGCTATACCAATCGTGGTTTCCGGGTATAAAAATAGTCTGGCCTTTAAAATCTTTTACAAGGTCTATTTGTACCTGCAGTCGATGTGTTGCCAATTTACGGTCGATGGAGGTTTTTGGTGGCATTCCTCCTGGGTAAATATTATCTCCTAAAAATAAAACAGTTGAATTTTTAGATGCATTGGCTAGCTGTTTTTGTAAGTCGTTGAAATGTGCTAAAGGTGTTTCCTCCTTACTGTTTCCTGCATCTCCTATTAGATAAAATCGATGAAGAACAGGAGACGTATCTGAGGAGTTAAGGTTTTTAAAAAGTACTGTAGAACGATTAATTTGTGTTTTATGAGTCGCACAACCATAACTTAAAGTTATTAAAAGTAAGGTAGTCAGTATTTTGTATGTTTTATGTAGCATAAATGGTTCAAGTAATTACGGATTTAAAAATACAAAAAATTTAATACCTTTGAGTGCTACTAATAAAACACCCTAAAAATGATGGAGCCTACTCTTATTAATGATGTTAAAAGTTACGTTTTTGAATTGTTAAAAACAAGATTAAAACCAAATGTACTCTATCATACATTTAATCATACAGAGCATGTTGCCAATGCGGCCTACGAAATAGGTATTGGTGAAGGTTTGTCTGAGAAAGAATTAGAAATAGTGGTGCTGGCCGCTTGGTTTCATGACGTTGGGTACGTAGTGGGGCATCAAGGGCACGAGGAGGAGGGGATTAAGATTGCGAATGAATTTTTAAAAACAAAAGGTGTTGCTGCCGATGTGTTAGCGGATATTACCTCTTGTATATTAGCGACTAGGCTGGAGAGTATACCAACCACAAAGTTAGAAATGATTCTCTGTGATGCCGACCTCTCTCATTTAGGACTGGAATCGTTTAAGGAAAAATCTAGTTTACTTAGAAAGGAGTGGGAAGTGCTCTGTGGTAAAGAACTGACAGATATTGAGTGGCTTTCCGAAAATGAACGTTTTTTAGCATCACATATTTATTATACAGATTTTGGGTTTCAGAAGTACAATGAAACCAAACAGATGAACTGGCTTAAAACGCAAAATGACTTACAAAAAACGATTGCTAAAAAAAGAGAGCAAGAAGTAAAATTAGCCCTTAAAGAAAAAGAATTACAGCGAAAATTAGACAAGGATAATCGTCCAGAAAGAGGGATAGAGACTCTGTATAGAGTTACCTTGAGAAACCATATAAAATTAAGTGACATCGCGGATACGAAAGCGAATATATTGCTGTCAGTTAGTGCAATTATGCTATCCATCGCTTTGACTACACTCTTTCCTAAATTGGATAAGCCGGGGAACGCATTTTTAATTATGCCTACCATGCTTTTTGTGTTGACAGCAGTAGTTTCCATGGTGTTTGCCATCTTATCTACCCGTCCGAAAGTTACCTCTAATGACTTTTCTCCAGAAGATGTTAAGAATAAAAAAGTAAATTTATTGTTTTTCGGAAATTTTCATAAAATGCCGCTGAATGAATTTGAAGAGGGGATTAAAGAGATTATAAAAGACCGTGATTATCTCTATGGTTCTCTGACTAAAGATCTCTATTTCTTAGGGATTGTATTGGAACGAAAATACAGATTATTACGGCTTACATATAATGTTTTTATGTTTGGGATTATTGTTTCTGTAGTGGCTTTTTTCATCTCATTTACGTTGATGATGATGAATGCCTCTTAGTTTTTTAATACTTCAAGAATGTCTTTATAAGAAATTTTTTCGGTTTCTTTTAGGTAGCTTACCTTTACACGCAGGGCTTTGAGTCCAGAAATCCCCTGTACGTCTTGTAATTCTAAATCTTCCGTTTTTCCTGTTAAGTAGTTTTTACTTTTTAAGAAATCAATGTATCTACAATATTCTTTTGCGTCTTTTCCTGTGGTGTATACAATAGCAATATGTCCCGGAATGGTCAGGCGTTCTTTACGGTCTCTAATCAAGGCTTTGTCAATGCGTTTTTTTATAATCTCATACCTGATGTTATAGGCACCGTCTACATCAAACTGTTTTTCGTCCATTCTGAATTTTATGGACATCGCATTGCTTTGTACTAAAATTAAAGAGGCTACTTGCAGTGGGTGCTCAAGTTTGTGTTGGATAGAATGAATAATGTTTTCCATCTCACACATCGTTTGTAGCTGCCATAACCGAAGGTTATTGAGATGAATGTCGTTATAGGTCTTGGACTGAACTAGCGACTGTCCAATGTACATATTGAATTCTATTCCATCGGTTTTAAATCGTTCAAAATAATGGGGAAACATTTTTTGAGCAGCAATTTGTTTGCTGTCAATAAAGTGGGCTAATTTTTTATTGATTAAGGTGACGCTTTGTTCGTATTTAAAGCGTTTATCGTAGACTACTTTTAATGTTGGATCTATTTTACTCTCATAAAATTCTACCTTTTCTTTTAAAATAGTATTGATGGTTTTTAAATGTTCAAAATAAGGATAGATTTCCTTTTTTAAAAAATTAGTAATACTGATTTCGTCTCCTGTTTTTAAGGAGCGTTTTAAGGCTTTTAATTGCTGTTGAATTCGAAATTGATGTTCGTTATAAATGGCTAATTTTTGGTCTTCATAAGCCGTAGCCATCACATCTTCGGCTAAGGATAGCTGATAGATTAAGTCTTGCTTAATGGCTGAATTACGCGCTGTAGAGGAGCCTTTAATGTCTACCTGCCCGTATAAAGGCATTACGTTTTTAAAAACGATATCTTCTATTAAAGGGATGTTGTCGTTTTTTTCTAAATGTTTTAGGTAATTGCTGGCAGCATCATAAAATCGCCAGTTTACCGTAGGGTGGATGGAGGTGTAAAATTTCTGAATAATGGCATCCAAATTATTTTGATAAGCCTCAGTAAAATTTTTAATAGCGATAGAAAATGAGGGAATAACGTCCTTCAGTTTATTGGCTGCTACAGAATTTAGTACATATTTTTTTGGAGAAACAAGCTCCATGATTCCGAATGTGTTACTGTTCATTTGGAAGGGAACTAATATAATACTTTTTATGTCTTGCTTGATTAAATGTTTATAGAACCCATTACAATCGGTTTTGTGACCGTAAGTTTCTATATCAGAAATAGCAATTAATTCATGTTTCTCAAATAATCTTTGCATAAGATCATTGCAGAAAAAATTATTACAATCGAGTAATATTCCTTCTTCTAAGATAAAACTATTGAAAGAATATCGGTCCTTAGATTGTGGGTTTTTACAGTTTTTATCGTAGGTGGAAAAACCAAATTGAATGGAGGGGTCTCCAAATAAATTAGCAATGTTTTTTTGTAAATTAAAAAACGAATGGTGGTTTCTGTCTAATAGATTGTCCTTTAAGTTTGTTAGAATTTCATCTTGGGTGACATCAAATAAATTCATGATACCAAAACCTTTTAATTCGTAGCTGTTTAAAGGGAATTTTTCCTTCCAAAGAGCTATGTTATCGAAATTATCTAGGAGCTGTAAGTAGTCTTCTTCTGTTATTTCAGGAGCATTGTCGAGTTTTTTAATACTCATGAAGTCACCATTAAATAAGGTGCGGTAATGCTTTAATTCTCCCGTTTTTACATTGGGGATATCTAAGAAGAAGGGACGTTTGAAATCTAAATTATAGCCGTAACATGTGTTTAATATAAAGGTACAGGCCATTATATAGATCCTAGTTTCTTCAAAATCTCTAAACTTAAGGGTGTAATCTTCCCCTGCGTCTTCCAGTATTTGTAAAAAGCGTTTGGTGAATTTAAAAGAAGTGAAATTAAATGGAATACTCACTGATTTTATTTCGTTTTGCTGTAGGGGAGAGGGGAATAATGTTTCTAATAACTGTCCTATTTCTTTCTTGTAGGTTTTCAGTAGTTCAAAATCATCAAAACCTTCTCTAAGTTCAGGTATGTGATCAAATTTGTGAATTAAATCATGTCTACCACTTTCTTCTAAGTAGTCAAAAATAGTGGCAAAACTAATTTTAATTTTAAAAGGTAATTCGTGGTTGTCGTATTGATCGGTAATAATTCTCATAAATTTGATATTACAATTTCACCTAATTTCTAGGTCACCAGGTATAATTACTTGATGTTGGGGTTTATGTGTGCATCGTTTTTAGTACAAATAGAATACTACAACGATTATGTCGTAGTGCTGTCGGCAAATTTACAAAATTTAGCATTATCTTTACGTCATATTTATAACAACCAAATTTTATGGAAGAATTGAATTGGGTAACCGCGAAGGAATACACGGACATCACCTATAAAAAATGCAACGGAGTGGCGCGTATTGCCTTTAATAGACCAGAAGTTAGAAATGCTTTTCGTCCTAAAACTACGAGCGAATTATACAACGCTTTTTACGATGCTCAAGAGGATACTTCTATTGGCGTAATCTTATTATCTGCGGAAGGTCCATCGCCTAAAGATGGGGTGTACTCCTTTTGTAGCGGAGGAGACCAGAGAGCACGAGGACATAAGGGGTATGTTGGTGAAGATGGTATGCATCGATTGAATATTTTAGAAGTACAGCGCTTAATTCGTTTTATGACTAAAGTTGTAATTGCCGTAGTGCCAGGATGGGCTGTCGGTGGAGGGCATAGTTTACATGTAATCTGTGATTTGACCTTGGCCAGTAAAGAGCATGCTATTTTTAAACAAACGGATGCGGATGTTACCAGTTTTGATGGGGGATATGGATCTGCCTATTTAGCCAAAATGGTGGGGCAGAAAAAAGCCCGTGAAATATTCTTTTTAGGACGTAATTATTCGGCCCAAGAAGCTTTTGATATGGGGATGGTAAATGCCGTAGTCCCTCACGATGAATTAGAAGCCACAGCCTATGAATGGGCGCAAGAAATATTAGCGAAATCTCCAATGTCTATTAAAATGTTAAAATTCGCTATGAATTTAACAGATGATGGTATGGTAGGGCAGCAGATTTTTGCTGGAGAAGCGACACGATTGGCTTATATGACGGAAGAGGCAACGGAAGGCAGAAATGCATTCTTAGAAAAAAGAAAGCCGAATTTTGAGAGAAAATGGATTCCATAAATCGATTGTAAGATGAAGATAATTTGCATAGGCCGTAATTATACGGAACACATAGAAGAATTAGAAAATGAACGGCCAGAGAGTCCTGTGGTTTTTTTAAAGCCGGATTCTGCTATATTGCCAAAGAAAATGCCTTTTTTTATTCCTTCTTTTTCGGAGGATATTCACTACGAGGTGGAAGTGTTGCTAAAGATTCAAAAAGTAGGAAAACATATCGATGTCAAATTTGCACATAAATATTATGATGAAATAGGTTTAGGTATAGATTTCACGGCAAGGGATGTTCAGAAGAAATGTAAGGAAAAAGGATTGCCTTGGGAAAAAGCGAAGGCTTTTGACGGGAGTGCTGTAATCGGTGAATTTGTACCGAAAGAGTCCTTGAATTTACAGGATATTAATTTTAAATTATTGAAGAATGATGTCATTGTTCAGCAGGGGAATAGTCAGCAAATGTTATGGGGCTTTGATGCTTTAATCGCCTATGTTTCTCAGTATTTCACCTTGAAAAAGGGAGATATTATATTTACAGGGACTCCTGCAGGTGTTGGTAAAGTTGTAGAAAATGATGTTTTAATAGGTCTGTTAGAAGGGGTGGAGAGTTTTAAGATAAAAGTAAAATAATTATTTTTATTTAGGGAGTGTTTTAAAGGTTAACCAGGAGGTATATTAATTAAAAAAACGGAATGAACGCAGAAATTATAGCCATAGGCGATGAAATTCTAATTGGTCAAATAGTGGATACAAATTCACAGTGGATCGCGAAGGAATTAAATAAAATCGGAGTGTCTATAAGGCAAGTAAAGGCCATTCAGGACACTGAAAAAGTGATCGAGGAAGCCATTACAGATGCACTGAGAACTACGGTAGATATTGTAATTCTTACCGGAGGATTAGGTCCTACAAAGGATGATGTAACCAAGCAGGCTATTTGCAATTGTTTTGGTGTAGAAATGCACATGGATCCCGATGTTTTTGAAGCGAATAAGCGCTTGTTAGAGCCGTTGAATTACGAATACACAAAGGTGATTCAACAGCAGGCTTTAGTGCCGTCTAATGCCGTTGCTTTGATTAATAAGGTAGGGACAGCTCCGGGCTTATGGATTGCTAAAGGAGGACAAGTGATTGTTGCTTTGCCAGGTGTGCCTTCAGAAATGAAAGGCTTGATGCTGGATAAAGTACTTCCTAAGATACAAGACTCTTTTGTATTGCCTCATATTGTACATCGGACATTAATGACGTATGGGATGGGGGAAAGTAAAGTGGCTGCCAGAATTTCTGATTGGGAAGAAGCGCTTCCTTCTGTCATAAAATTGGCATATTTGCCTTCTTTTGGAGCCTTGAGGTTGCGGTTGTCTGCAAAAAGCAAGGACAAGCAGGCCCTTGAGAAATTAGTGGAGCTACAAATTGAAAAATTACGTCCCTTATTGTCAGATATTTTTATTGGATTTGAAGAAGAAGGGGGTATTGAAGCATCGGTTGCTAAACTCTTAATTGAGAATAAGCAGACCTTAGCCACTGCAGAAAGTTGTACAGGAGGAAATATAGCGGCAACTATCACGTCGCGACCAGGAGCTTCTAATTACTACAAGGGGTCGATAATTGCTTATACTGCCCAGGTGAAAATGGCTGAATTAGGTGTCTCAGAAAAGTTGATAACGGAACATTCTGTGGTAAGTTGTGAAGTTTCGGAAGCAATGGCGAGAGGAATTCAGAAAAAATTTAAATCAGATTATGCAATTGCTACAACAGGGAATGCTGGTCCGACGGTAGACCTAACAGATAAGACGGTAGGGGTTGTGTGTATTGCAATAGCCACTCCTGTAGGTGTTTATAGTGAAGAGTTTAATTTTGGGCAACCAAGAGAAAAGGTAATTTTAAAGGCTTCAGCGAAAGCGTTTGAAATGTTGAGAAAAGAAATTTTAAAAAAAGACGAAAAGTTGTTTGTAGTTTCCTAAAAAAAACCATAAATTTGCACCTCGTTTTGAGATAATTATAAAACTGTCAAGAGAATGTCAAGAGTTTGTGAACTTACAGGAAAGAAAGCTATGGTTGGGAACAATGTTTCTCACGCTTTGAATAGAACTAAAAGAAAATTTAATGTTAATTTAACTAAGAAACGTTTTTATCTTCCAGAAGAGGATAAATGGGTTACTATAAAAGTTTCTACATCAGCATTAAAAAACATTAATAAATTAGGAATTACAGCAGTAGTTAAAGAAGCAAGAAAAAAAGGCTTCTTAAAACAATAACTGTTTTTAAAGTATAAAAGATGGCAAAAAGTAAAGGCAATAGAATCCAAGTGATTTTGGAGTGTACTGAGCACAAAGCTTCTGGTAAAGCAGGAACTTCTCGTTACATCACTACCAAAAACAAGAAGAATACACCAGATAGAATGGAGATTAAAAAATTCAATCCTATCTTGAAAAAAATGACAGTTCATAAAGAAATTAAATAATTGAGTCATGGCAAAAAAAGCAGTAGCATCGTTACAGACAGGAGCTAAAAGATTAACCAAAGCAATCAAAATGGTAAAATCTCCAAAATCAGGAGCTTATACTTTTGTTGAGGCAATCATGGATCCATCTAAAGTAAAAGACTTTTTAGCGAAAAAATAGTCCTTACTTATTAAGATATATACAAAAAGCTACTTTCTTTTCGAAAGTGGCTTTTCTGTGTTAGAATTTGAAAAAAAAATAAAGATCATGCCCAAGGGACATGACCATACATTTTGGCAACCATCTAAAGTGGATTGCCTCCATAATCATCTTAAAAACAGCGTGTAAAATGAGTTTATTCAAAAAACTATTTTCAAAAGAAAAAAAGGAATCTTTGGACAAAGGTCTAGAGAAAACTAAAACTTCGTTTTTTTCAAAATTATCAAAGGCCGTTGCGGGAAAATCTACAGTAGACGCGGATGTATTAGATGAACTGGAGGAAATCCTCGTTTCTTCTGATGTAGGTGTAACGACCACCTTAAAAATTATTGATCGAATTGAAGCACGTGTTGCCAAGGATAAATACCTAGGGACAGACGAACTGCAGCGTATTTTACGAGAGGAAATTGCAAGCTTGTTATCGGAATCAAATCACGGAAATGAAACCGAATTTGTAGTTCCTACAAGCCATAAACCTCATGTAATTATGGTGGTTGGGGTCAATGGAGTTGGAAAAACTACTACGATAGGTAAATTAGCTTCCCAATTTAAAAAAGCAGGAAAGAGTGTTGTACTTGGTGCTGCAGATACTTTTAGGGCGGCTGCTATTGATCAATTACAGATCTGGGCAGACAGAGTGGACGTTCCTATTGTACGTCAAGAAATGGGCTCAGATCCAGCTTCTGTGTCTTTTGACACCTTGCAGTCTGCAAAAGCAAGTAATGCAGATGTAGTGATTATAGATACTGCCGGGCGTTTACATAATAAAATAAATTTAATGACCGAGTTGACAAAAATAAAACGTGTCATGCAAAAAGTTGTACCAGACGCTCCTCATGAAGTTTTATTAGTAATTGATGGCTCTACGGGGCAAAACGCTTTTGAACAAGCAAAACAATTTACCCTTGCGACAGAAGTGACTGCTTTGGCTGTGACCAAATTGGATGGAACCGCAAAAGGAGGGGTCGTAATAGGTATTTCTGACCAATTTAATATTCCAGTTAAATATATTGGAGTAGGAGAAGGAATAGACGACTTACAAGTATTTAATAAAGTAGAATTCGTAAATTCTTTTTTTAAATAGGTGCTTGAAAGAGCGAAAAGTAAAAAACCAATAGCCAATAGGATAAAGTAAGATTGTAAAGTTTAACTTTGTCTACTAATAACTTACAACTAATTACAGTAAATGCGTACAAAAGCAGTTAAAAAGAACAAAATCAATGTAGTGACCTTAGGTTGCTCAAAAAACGTGTATGATTCAGAGATCCTGATGGGACAATTGAAAGCGAATGATAAAGACGTGGTACACGAGGATGAAAATGATGAGGGAAATATTGTTGTAATAAACACCTGTGGATTTATTGGAAATGCCAAAGAAGAATCTATCAATACTATTTTACACTACATCAATAAAAAAGAAGAAGGAGAAGTAGACCGTGTGTATGTTACGGGCTGTTTAAGTGAAAGGTATAAACCAGATTTAGAAAAAGAGATCCCGAATGTTGATGAGTTTTTTGGAACCCATGATCTGCCTAATTTATTAAAGGTATTGGATGCTGATTATAAGCACGAATTGATAGGAGAACGTTTGACGACAACACCGAGACATTATGCGTATCTAAAAATTGCAGAAGGTTGTGATAGACCCTGCTCTTTTTGTGCGATTCCATTAATGCGTGGTGGACATGTTTCTACAAAAATCGAAGATTTAGTAATTGAGGCTTCAAAATTGGCGAAAAAAGGAATCAAAGAATTGATTTTAATCGCCCAAGATTTGACCTATTACGGACTGGATATTTATAAAAGAAGAGCCTTAGCAGACTTGTTAAAAGAGCTCGCTAAAATTGAAGGTATTGAATGGATTCGTTTGCACTATGCATTTCCTACTGGATTCCCGTTGGATGTGTTAGAAGTGATGCGTACGGAACCTAAGGTGTGTAATTATTTAGACATTCCATTGCAACATATTAATACGGAAGTATTAAAATCTATGAAGCGTGGAACCACCAGTGAAAAGACAAGAAAACTAATTTCTCAGTTTAGAGCCGCTGTTCCTGATATGGCTATTCGTACGACATTGATCGTTGGGTACCCTGGAGAAACAGAAGAACAATTCGAAGAATTGAAACAATGGATTCAAGATTCTCGTTTTGAGCGTATGGGAGCTTTTGCCTATTCTCATGAGGAAAACACCAGTGCTTATGAATTAGAAGACAATGTTCCTGAGGAGGTAAAGCAACGCAGAGTTTCTGAATTGATGGACGTTCAAAGTCAAATTTCTTTTGAATTAAACCAAGAAAAAGTAGGAGAAACCTTTCGGTGTATTTTTGATCGTAAAGATGGAAATTACTTTGTAGGTCGTACTGAATTTGATTCGCCAGACGTAGACAATGAGGTCTTAGTTGATGCGACAGAACACTATATTAAAATAGGTGAATTTATCGATATTAAAATAGATTCAGCAGGTGATTTCGATTTATATGGAGCGCCAGCATAGTTACTAATTACGATTGACACAGGTGACTGTAGATATTATAATAGACATTATAAAAAAAGCCTGAGATTTTATAAAATCTCAGGCTTTTTTATGCGCTATTATTAAGCAGTCTTAAGTTCATGTTAGGGAATCTTTTGTTTTTTTTAGTAAGGAGTAAACGCCATACTAATGCCAAAAATATCTCCCAATATCCGTTAAGAAATACGCTAGGTTTGATGTCTAATCAAAAAACACAGCATTGGCCATGAATAATTTACCATTCTCCCAGAATTGTCGGAACAGCGGGTTGTCTACCATGTAGATGACGTGTCCATTTCCTATTGGTTCTACTCCAAATAAGAGAGAATTCCGTGCTTTTTTAAGGGCTTTTGATCCTGCAAAACCAATATATTTGGAAGGTGTTTTGTCAAAATAACCAACATTATATCCATCGGATAATAACTGGAAGCTAGTCGCGCCTAGTTTTAATGAAAAATAATCGTTTCCGTATCCAAAAGCTAAGGGATGAGTGTTGTCTATCGATGCCTTGAAAATAGCACCAGTAATAGTTTCTGAAATTTTTTCACGCTCTAGTTCACTGTACGGAGTTAAGTTGATACTGTCTTTTTTAGTCTCCTCTTTTTTGTTTTTTAAAGCAAAAGTGTCACTGCTAGCAAAGGAGTTTAAAGCAGCGCCAATGGTAATCAGTTTTCCGCCGTTCGAGACCCAAGATTTTAATGTTTCCAATTTGTTTTCGGTAAGCAACTCTCCGTAATATCCATTAGGAATAATAAGGACAGTGTAATTCCGTAGGTTTTTTGAGTTCACTTGATTTCCTTTAATAATGGTCACAGGGTATTTTAATTGTTGCTCAAAAAAGTGCCAAACTTCTCCAAAACTTAAAGACGAAGTTTCTTTTCCCGAGAGTATTGCAATCTTTTCTTGACCTATTAAGTGGATGCTTTCTGAACCAAAATCAGGGCCTTTCTGTACCATTCCAGTACTGGTAGCAACTAATTCCTTGTTGAAGTTCTTACTCAGTAATTCCAGTGTCTCATTAAAATTTACAAGGTGTTTATTGTCCCTTTTTAAGAGTAATAAGGTTCCTTCTTTAAACACTTCACCAGTAACGGTAATAGGTTTGGTGGTATACCTAACCTTGATGTTACTCGTTAATAATGCCGTCAAAAATTCGGCGTCAGAAATATGATTCCATTTAGCGATATATCCATAAGAATCCTTGTTGAAATTCAATGAATTGTCACTTAATTTAAAATCTTCTAAGTTTTCAATGTCAAAAGTTCTACGACTCGCAATAGCGTCTATTCCGTGTGCATATGGTAAACTCCAGGCGGTACTGTCATAAGTGACAGAATCACTTAATTTAGACTCAGGTTCTAGTAAGACCTTAATCATGTTAGAATTTTGTTGATTGGCAGGTACAATTACATCTTCTTTTTTTAAGGTGTATTTTGTTTCCTTTTGGTCGTTGTAGTCATACCCTTTTAGGCTAATGGAACTTCCTGTATAGCTTTTTATATGGTGTAAATCGAGCAATTCAACCAGTCTCGTTATTTTGTCTTTATTGCCTTTTAAAATATAACTATTATACGTGCGTTGTTGTGTTGTTTTAAAAAACGACGCGAATTCCTTATTCAATTTGAGGGCGTGTTTTGAACTCATTTCTACCGTAGAAATACCTGTAGATGTGTGATGGGCAATACGGTCTTTTAAGGTCAATATAAATCCTTCTTTGGTCTGCACGCCTAAACCTGCTTTTCCATGTCCTGCTTGTTCGTAGGTCATTCCAACAGCGCCCATGTAGGTAGGGTAGGTGTCTCCATAGCTAGGGTAGAATAGATCAAAAAATTGCTTTGTAAAATACAACCAGCCTTCTTGGTCAAAATGTTGGGCATTATTGGCGCCTACACAATGTTGAAATTCACGTTGCCATGGTGTAATAATTTCGTGAAACGGTGCTGCTGCTGGAGCAAAATAATAGGGGTCATTGTAAAATTGTTCATGAAAATCTACATGTACATGTGGCATCCATTGTAAATAGACATTTAAGCGTTGTTGAGTTTCTACTTGAGTTGCCCATGCCCAGTCTCGGTTCAAATCAAATAAATAATGATTGGGTCTACCACTTGGCCAAGGTTCGTTATGCTCAGTGGCTAATGGATCTGTATTATAAGGAGTACTTTTTACTTGATTGTACCAGTTTACATAACGGTCTCTTCCATCAGGATTCAGAGAAGGGTCTAAAATAACCACGGTGTTTTTTAGTAATTCCTGTCTGTTTGTGATTAATTGATATGCGGTTTCCATGGCTGCTTCGGAACTAGATGCTTCGTTTCCATGGACATTATAACTCATCCATACAATGGCTATTTCAGGAGTAGATTTCGCCTTGTTTTGGCTGTTTTCTATATTTTGAAGTCGTATGTTTTCAATGTTTTTAATGTTTTCTTCACTAGAAATAATGACATAAGTCAAGGCGCGCTTTTCGGTGGTTTCTCCATACTTTTTGTACAAAACAGCCGTAGAATTGTGATCTAGATAGTTGAAATAATCAACTATTTTATGATTTGGATGAAATTGACTTCCAATTTCATGTCCAAAATAGTCAGATGGACTTTTGATGGACTGGGCATGTATGACACTTACAAAAATAAGAGAAAGTGTTAAAATAAGGGATTGTATTCTAGTCATTTATTTTGGTTTGAATGTCAAAAATAAGGAATAATATTTATAAGAAAGACGGAAGATTGAATTTTATAGTTGAAGGATTTTTTTAAAAAAAGTAAAGAATACATTTTACAATAGTACTTCCGTTTTTTAGTCATCAAAAAATCCCTTATTTTTAACGAAAATTTGAAACAATGGATACATCAGACTGTCGTGTCAATTTACAAGAGCATTGGGATAAAGCCTATGAGAAAAATCCTACGGAGAAATTAGGGTGGTTTGAAGAAGTACCTACATTGAGTTTGGAGTTTATCGCTCGCTGTAAGTTGAAGGAAAATGCAAAAATATTTATAGCAGGAGCAGGATCATCCACTTTAATGGATGCTTTATTAGACTTAAATTACACCCAGTTAATAGCCAATGATATCTCAAGAGAAGCGTTAGAACTTCTAGAAAAGCGCCTTTCGGACTCTCAAAAAGCACATCTGACATGTATCGTAGATGATTTAACGAAACCTACCATATTAAAAGATATTAAAGGGATTGAGTTATGGTATGATCGAGCGGTGGTTCATTTTTTCTTAAAAAAAGAAGAGCAACAGGCTTATTTTAATTTGATACAATCCAATGTGAAAATAGGAGGCTATGTTTTATTAGCTGCTTTTGCGTTGGATGGTGCTGAAAAATGCTGTGGTTTGGAGGTTTTTAGATACACTACACAAATGTTCCAAGATAGGCTAGGGGATCATTTTAAATTACTTAAAGACGTGAACCACACTTTTATCAATCCATTTGGAGATTCTAGAGCTTATGTTTATACCTTATTTCAACGAAAAGAATAAAATTCAATGACTACATACCATATAAAATATAAAGACACGGGTTATTTTTCAGACATTATTTGTGATTATATCGCAAAGGATACCACTTTGGATCCTTTTTATGGAAATTTCCCTAACATAGAAGGATTTAAAGCACAACTGGAGTTGAAAGCTGCTTCTTTTCCTCAAGCGCATCGTGAAACTTTAGTGACCGCTTTAGGAAATCAATATAAAGGTATCGTAAAAAGTAAATTGACGACTGAAAACATGTCATTGTTGCGTGACAGTAATACCTTTACAATTACGACAGGGCATCAGTTAAATATTTTCACAGGACCTTTGTATTTTTTATATAAGATAGTGTCTGTGATTAATTTGACGGTAAAATTAAAAAAGGAATTTCCAAGCTGTAATTTTGTACCTGTCTATTGGATGGCAACAGAAGATCACGATTTTGAGGAGATCAACTATTTTAAGATAAAGGGGAAGAAGGTTCGATGGAATCGCAGTTCTTCTGGGGCAGTAGGGCATTTAAAAAACGAAGATTTTAAAAAGGTATTTGATCAGTTTTCTACATTAATTGGATCAAGTAAAAAGGCGGATGAGTTAAAAGAATTGTTTAGAGCTTCTTATTTGGAACACGATACGCTGACAGAAGCTTCTCGTTATTTAGTCAATGAAATTTTTGGAGATAAAGGCTTAGTGATTCTAGATGGAGATGCTTCATCTCTTAAAACGTTATTTCGTCCATATATAAAAGAAGACTTGTTTAAAAACACGAGTTTCAATGAAGTATCAAAGAGTATCCAAGCGCTGAAAAATGTAGGTAAAAAGTATAAAATTCAAGTAAATCCTCGGGAGATAAATCTGTTTTACTTAACAGAGGGCTTGCGAGAACGTATCATTGAAAGAGAGAATCAGTTTGTGATTAACAATACGGGTATTGTTTTTTCCAAAGAAGCTATTTTATTGGAATTGGAGAGGCATCCCGAGCGGTTTAGTCCCAATGTAATAATGCGTCCATTATTTCAGGAAGTAATCTTGCCTAATCTATGTTATGTTGGTGGAGGTGGAGAAATTGCGTATTGGTTTGAACTAAAACGCTATTTTGATTCAGTACAGGTACCTTTTCCTATTTTGTTATTGCGTAATTCGGCCTTGATGATCACTAAAAAACAATTAGAGAAATCTAAAAAATTAGGATTGAGTTTACGGGATTTGTTTAAAAATCAGCAAGAGTTGATTGTAGATCGGGTCAAAGAAAAATCAGCGATAAAAATAGATTTCTCGGAGCAAAGAGCTGTATTGAAAACTCAATTTGAGGACTTGAAGATCGTGGCAAAAGAAACTGATAAATCATTCTTAGGTGCAGTAAACGCACAGGAGAAAAAACAGTTGAATGGACTTGATGTATTAGAAAAACGTCTGTTAAAAGCACAGAAAAGAACCATGTATGATATGGTCACGCGTATTCAAAACTTACAAGACGAATTGTTTCCATCGAATAGTTTGGAAGAGCGACATCGTAATTTTTCGGAATATTATGAGCAATATGGGGACCTCTTATATTCTTCGTTGTTTGAAGCATTGGATCCCTTAAAATTAGAGTTTACGGTGGTAGAAATGCCAGTATAAGGCACAAAAAAAGCGCCTAATTCAAAAAAGCGCTTTCTTTAACTCATTTAATTTTACAAATGAAAACAAAGAGTAACTAATTCTTTGATTCATAAAGGATATATTCAATTCTTATGCCACAAAACACCTTTGGGTGTTAATTATTTGTTAAGAGGAATTACTGTTTTTTAGTGTGGTGTATATAAGTGGTTTACGCTGGTGGGCTTTTTAGAAATAGCTAGTGTTATTCCTGAAAAAAACTTGTTGGGAATAATTTATTTTTTATTTAAGAGTCGTTTTTTTTAGGCGGTCTTGGATTCATAATAGAAGGATAGTCGAAGCTATCTTTCTGTTTTATGACAAGTAGAGAAGGAGAAAGGACTGGATTAAACGTTCCTAGGTACGCTATTTACATCCGTCTTTTTTAAGAGGGATTGTGAATTGTTTAGATAAACAAAAAAAAGAGCGCATTAGCTTTGAAATCTGATGCGCTCTGAATGTTTTAAAAGAAAAAAGACTAGGCTAAATGCTTATGTGCTTTATAAGAAGAGCGCACTAAAGCACCGCTTTCTACATGTCTAAAACCAAGTTCTTTTCCAATGATTTCATATTTTTTAAATTGCTCAGGAGTGATGAATTCTACTACAGGCAAATGTTTTTTAGATGGTTGTAAGTATTGACCAATAGTTACAATATCTACTTGAGCGTTTTTCAAGTCGTTTAGAGTCTCAATAACTTCCGCTTCTGTTTCACCGAGGCCGAGCATAATTCCAGATTTAGTTCTGGGCTGCCCTTGTTCCTTCATGTATTTTAACACGGCCAGACTACGGTCGTATTTCGCTTGAATTCGAACCTCTCTAGTCAAGCGCCTTACGGTTTCCAAGTTGTGGGAAATGATCTCTGGCTTTACGGCTAAAATACGATCAATATTGGTTTCGTTTCCTTGAAAGTCAGGAATCAATGTTTCTAAGGTCGTACTAGGGTTAGTCCTACGGATGGCTTGTATCGTTTCTGCCCAAATAATAGAACCTCCATCTTTAATGTCATCTCTGTCTACCGAAGTAATTACGGCATGTTTAATTTTCATTAATTTAATAGAGCGAGCTACCTTTTCTGGTTCTTCCCAATCTACCGTTTCTGGACGGCCAGTAAGCACTCCGCAAAATCCACAAGATCGGGTGCAAATGTTTCCCAAAATCATAAAAGTTGCTGTTCCTTCGGTCCAACATTCTCCCATGTTAGGACAGCTCCCACTGGTACAGATGGTATTTAACTTATATTTGTCTACGACAGCACGTAGTTCGGTATATTTTTTTCCTATAGGTAGTTTTACTCGCAGCCATTTAGGCTTTTTCTCTCTACCAGGTATTATTACAGATTCGTTAGACATATCTTTAAAATTGACTGCAAAATTACAAAGAAAAAAAGGAATAGAATGTACTATTTTAAAGAGTTAATGTAGAAGATTTGAAAATAATAGAATTAGTAGGGAGTTCGTATTAAGAGCGCGGGCTATATACGGAAGTTTTGGAGGCTTTTTAAGCAAATCCAAGACGGTAGTGAAAGGAGATAGTATCTTTTAAAAAGAATTACTGATGGCTTTTATGAGCAGAAATTACGGTAGCTAATATCTTTTTAGCTCTTAATAGTTTTACTTTTATATTTCCAATTGGTTCATTCAGTTCTGAAGCTATTTCTTTATAACTTAATTCTCTGAAATAGCGTAAGTTTATGATTTCCTGGTGGTGAGGTTTTAATTGTTTGATGAAATTTAACAACCGATTTAGATTTTGCTCATTAATTAAGACATCTTCTGCGGAAGGTGCGTCATCAGAAATTTTATAAGCACCAGATTCTTTTTTGTGAATAGAAATGGTTTCTGTTTGATGCTTTCGATAATGATCTATGAGGATGTTTTTTGAAATGGTAATTAACCAGGTTTTAAAATTGTATTGATCGTTGTATAAATGAATTTTATCAAAAGCTTTGGCAAATGTTTTTATGGTAATATCTTGAGCCTCGTCTTCATCGGATGTTTTAGAAAACTGAAAATTATAGACATCACTCCAGTACGAATTTAACAAGGTGTTAAACGCTTTTTCATTTTTATCCTTTGCTTTTTCTATCAGGAAGCTGATTTCTTTTTTGTGTGGTGACAATAGAAAAGAATTTAATTCAATTTTTATAAAGGTACTCAATTAAAAGTACTTCAAAACAATAAGGAGCTCTATTTTTTCAGAAGACTCGAATAACAATTGTAAGCAACAATGCGTGAAGATCATTAGTTACAATTGTTTAAGTGTTCGAGTTTTAGTGTTATTTATTTTCACAGTCTTCGGGTAATTTTCCGCAAAAGCCACAAGGCTCTCCGTCTTTATTTAGAACAGGACTTTGACTGGCGCAAGTTCCTGCAAATTTACCGTCTTTTTTTGCCCATATTTTTATAGCAATCCCTGCAAATCCAAGGGCTAACATTCCTATTGTAATTAATACTAGTTTCATAGTGTAAATAAATTATGTGCAAAGATAAAATATTTTCAAATGTTACTATTTATAATTCAAGTAATTATTTAAAAATTAATCAATTGATATACAGTGTCTTGTGTTTTTTAAGGTGTTTTTTGTTAAATGAAAGCCTTTTTTATGGAAAATAATGACATGACTTATGATTTAGGGGCTGTATAATTATGAAAAAGACCCATCTTTAGGAGGGGTCTTTTTTGCTTTTAAAGAGCGGTTAATTAATGGTTGTCAATTCTTTCTGAACGTTATTTGGGACTAGTTCAAAAGAAAAGAATTTGGTACTAAATGATCCTCTACCTCGGGTAATGGATCTTAAAGTAGTGGAGTATTTATACATTTCAGCTTGCGGAGTTAAGGCTTTTATTTTTTGATATTTCCCTTCGCTTTCCATGCCTAAAATTACGGACCTTCTCGCTTGTAAATCAGTCATTACATTTCCCATTAATTCTTCAGGTACTTTTACATTTAAATTATTTACAGGTTCTAGTAATTTTGGTTTTGCATTTAAAAAGGCCGCTTTAAATGCATGGGCTCCAGCTATTTTAAAAGAGATATCATTAGAATCTACCGAGTGCATTTTTCCATCAAAAAGCATTACCCGAATGTCTCTAGCATATGAGCCTGTAAGTGGACCTGTCTCCATTACTTCTAAGATTCCTTTTTTTATTGCGGGTAAATAACGGGCATCTATAGCGCCTCCAACAATACAGTTATAGAAAACTAGTTTTCCTCCCCAAGGTAATTCTTCAACGTCTTTTCCTCTAATATTAAATCCTTCAGGTTCTGGCATGTCCTCGAAATAAGGTTCTATTTTTAGATGTACTTCTCCAAATTGTCCAGAACCTCCAGATTGTTTTTTGTGTTTGTAACTGGTGGTTGCTGCACGTTGAATGGTTTCTCTATAGGCTATTTTAGGTTGTTTAAAAGTAACTTCTATTCCGTAAATATTAGTTAAACTCCATTGGATGGTGGCCAAGTGAAGTTCTCCTTGGCAAGAGAGTATTTGCTGTTTTAATTCTTTGGAGTAGGTGATGTTTACTGTGGGGTCTTGACTGTGAATGCGTTTTAAAGCTTCGGCTAGTTTTTCTTCGTCTTTTTTATTGACGGCGTTGATGCATTTATGAATTCTAGCTTCAGGGTATATGATTGGTTTTATACAGATAGGATGTTCTATGTCATGTAACGTGTCATTTGTTTCTGTACATTTTAATTTTAATGTTGCTCCGATGTCACCGGCGGTTAGTTTTTCTACCAATTGCCTCTTTTTACCATTCATTATAAATAGTTGGTTGATGGTTTCTAGCTCTCCGCTTCTTGAGTTCACTAATTTGTCATTTTGTTTTAGCTCACCCGATTTTACTTTAAAAAAACTTATTTGACCTAAGTTTGGTTCGTATAGGGTCTTAAAGATAAACAAGGAAGTAGGGGCTTCTGTTTTACATTCAATAATAGTTCCATTGGCGCTTTGTTCCTCCCTTAAATCAGCCGCTCCTGGCGCTACATTGTCAATAAAACCCATCAGTCTTCCGCTTCCCATATCTAATAACGCAGACAAACAAAAAACAGGAATTAATTGTTGGTTTAACATTCCTTTTTTGATGCCTTCTCGCATTTCATCTTCTGATAGTGTGCCTTTTTCAAAAAACAACTCCATTAGGTCCTCGTCATTTTCTGCTGCTTTTTCTATCAATTCGTTTTGTAAGTAGGTGGCTTTTTCGAGTTCTTTTTTAGGAATGGAATGTTTTTCAGGTTTGCCTCCTTTAGGGCCAAATTTATAGAGTTTCATTTTTAAAACATCTATAATACACTGAGCGCCATCCATCATAGTTGGATATTGAATTTGCACGGCATTATTGCCTACAAGTGCTGTGATGCTTTTTAAACTATCTTCAAAATTAGCTTTTGGATGGTCTATTTGATTGATGACAAATAAGGATGGTTTGTTAAAACGATTGATGTATTCCCAAATAATTTCAGTGCCTATTTCCACGCCTTGTTGCGCATTTATGACGGTAACAACAGAATCTGCTACATGCATGGTAGAGGCAACTTCGCCAATAAAATCATCCAATCCAGGAGTATCTATGATGTTTATTTTGTAATTTCTCCATTCGGTATGAATAGGTGTTGCATATACCGATGTTGTGCGTTCGTGTTCAATGTCGTGATGGTCGGCAACAGTGTTTTTATTTTCGACACTCCCACGACGATTGACTAATCCAGCTTCGAATAACATCGTCTCTGCAAGGGTAGTTTTCCCACTTTTATGGGCACCTACAAAGGCGATGTTTTTAATGTGTTTGTCATCATAAATTTTCATAAGCCTATAAATTTAAAGTGAAACAATCCTTAAATTTACGGACTTATCAACTGAGAAAACATGATATATGTTAGTGTTTTACTGTGAGTTAAGTGTTAATTTGTGTACAATGTGTACTTGCTTTTTGTCTTTTTGAAAGTACGGAGATCCTTTTCCCAAGTAGCCTCTATTTTCTGTATGGACATTCCTTGGATGAGTTGTTTTTTTAATTGAGAGGTCCCTGCTAGCGTATCAAAAAAGTTATTGAAAAACTCCGATTTGTTAGGGCTGTTATCGAAGGCCTTTTTAAGCCAACTTAGGTCTAGTTTTGTCAGAAGTTTCTGTGATGATAAATCTTCTCCATAACAAATTTTTCCTTGGTGTTTAGGGTATTTTGACCCGGTATTTGGAAAGGGCGTAAAGGAAAAAGGAAAGGTGGTTCTTGGTAAGTCAGGGCTTCCGTATCGTTGAAACTGCTGTTCCGTACCTCTACCGCAACTGATAACCGTTCCTTCGAACAAACACAAGCTAGGGTATAAATTTATAGCTTGGGCATTGGGTAGGTTAGGGGATGGTTTAATGGGCAATTGATACCTGCTTTTAGAGGTGTAATTTTTTACAGGAATCACGGTGAGATCGCATTGGATTTTATTATCAAGCCATTGTTCCCCATTAATCATAAGGGCGTATTCTCCGATGGTTAATCCATAGAGAACCGGAACGGGATGCATTCCTACGAAAGACTTAAGTGCTGGCTCTAGAAGAGGACCGTCTACAATATGTCTGTTTGGATTAGGTCGGTCTAATACAATCAGAGGGATTCCATTCTCAGCACAGGCTTCCATGACATAATGTAAGGTAGATATATAGGTGTAAAATCGGACACCAACATCTTGAATGTCAAACAGTACTAAGTCAACTCCTTTTAATAATTGTTTGGAAGGTTTTTTGTTTTTCCCATACAATGAAAATATAGGCAGTCCTGTTTTTGTGTCTTTCTGGTCAGAAATATGCTCTCCGGCATCCGCTTTTCCTCTAAAACCATGTTCAGGAGCAAAGACCTTTCCTATATGAATGTTTAAATGCAATAAGGAATCTACGAGATGCGTATTTTGAGTGGTTCCATTATTTTTAAAAATAACAGAAGTTTGATTGGCTACTATGGCAATTTGCTTATCTTTAAGAAGGCGGAGATAAGTGGCCGTTTGTTGTGCCGCGGGTTTAATGGGCAGTTCTTTTTTAGGTAAAATAACTGATTCAACCACTGTTTTTTTACCTTTATGATCGTTTTTTTTAGTCTGACACGAAATCAAACTGTGGAAACTTAAAAAAACTAAGATGAAATATGTATTTTTGAACCGAATTTTAAGCATAGTAACTATTGAATTACGAATTATTTTTAGCCAAGCGCATGATTGCGGGAAAAGAGCATAAAAGTACGCTATCTTCTCCGATAATAAAAATTGGGATTGTAGCCATTGCTTTGGGGATTATTGTAATGATGATATCCATGTCTTTAAGCTTTGGTTTGCAACAAAAAATCAGGGAAAAATTGTCTGGTTTTAATGGACATGTCCAGATTACAAACTTTGACGAAAACTATTCAGACATTACTCTAAATCCTATTAGTACGGATCAAAATTTTTACCCATCCTTTGATGCGGTCACGGGCATTGCTCATATACAGGTATATGCTACCAAACCAGGAATTATCTTAACAGAAGAAACTTTTGAAGGAATTGTATTTAAAGGAGTCTCTTCAGATTACAATTGGGATTTTATTGAATCCTATCTGGAAGCCGGAAAAGTACCTTTGTACGGAAATGAAAAATCGAATGAAATTGTAATCTCTACCAAGTTAGCAAATAGCCTCGAGGTAGGGGTAGGAGATAAAATAAATTTTCACTTTCCGAAGAACGACCCTAACAAGCGTCCTAATTTTCGAGTTTTTAAAATTGTAGCTTTGTATAATTCGGGATTTAGTGATTTTGATAATTCCATTGTAATGGGAGACATCAATCAAATCATTAAAATGAATAAATGGGAAGCAAATCAAGTGGGTGGTTTTGAGGTTTTTGTAGCGGATTTTGATGAAATTAGAGCAAAAGCAAATGAGATTTATATAGCAACTCCAGCCACTCTAAACGCTAAAAGTATTTTAGAAAAATACCCCCAAATATTTGAGTGGATTAGTCTATTTGATGTGAATGTTTATATGATTATTGGCATCATGATCTTAATCGCTGGGATTAATATGATCACGGCATTATTGGTGTTAATTTTAGAACGCGCTAAAATGATAGGAATCCTTAAAACTTTAGGGAGTACTAACGGAAGTTTACAAAAAATGTTTTTGTATAATGCTGGCTATATAATTCTAAAGGGACTGTTCTGGGGAAATGCCATCGGTATTTTTATGTTGGCAATGCAGTATTATTTTGGTTTGGTTACCTTGGACCCAGACACTTATTATGTAAAAGAAGCACCTGTTTATTTTGATTGGTTATTTATAGTGCTTTTAAATATAGGGACGATGGTATTGTGTTTAACAATGCTTGTAATACCTACCTTGGTCATTTCGAAAATTGACCCCGTAAAATCAATCAAATTTGATTAATTAAAAAAAAGAGAACGCAGTGGAGTACGCAAAAAATATCCTGGAAACTATAGGGAATACCCCTTTAGTACGATTGAATGAAGTTACAAAAGAAGTAGAAGCGCTTGTATTAGCTAAAGTGGAAACGTTTAACCCAGGAAATTCTGCAAAGGATAGAATGGCGGTTAAAATGATAGATGATGCTGTAGCTGCAGGCTTATTAAAACCAGGAGGGACTATTATCGAAGGAACTTCGGGGAATACAGGAATGGGATTGGCATTGGTTGCTATTATTAGAGGTTATAAACTAATTTGTGTAATTAGTGATAAGCAATCTCGTGAAAAAATGGACATTCTTCGTGCGGTAGGCGCCGAGGTAATTGTGTGTCCTACAAATGTAGAACCAGAGGATGCACGTTCTTATTATTCAGTATCTAAGCGATTGGCTAAAGAAACACCTAATTCTTGGTATGTAAACCAATATGATAATCCTTCAAATGCATTAGCGCATTACGAACAAACAGGACCAGAAATTTGGAAGCAAACAGCAGGGAAAATCACACATTTTATAAGTGGTGTTGGTACCGGTGGAACTATTTCTGGAGTGGGGAGGTACTTGAAAGAGAAAAATCCTGCAATAAAAATATGGGGAATAGATACCTATGGCTCTGTCTTTAAAAAATACCATGAGACCGGTGTTTTTGATGAAAATGAAATCTATCCTTATATCACGGAAGGAATTGGAGAAGATATTTTACCTAAAAATGTAAATTTTGATGTGATCGACGGATTTACAAAGGTAACCGATAAAGATGCGGCTGTGTATACCCGTAAAATTTCTTTGGAAGAAGGGATTTTTGTAGGGAATTCTGCAGGGTCAGCCATCAAAGGCTTGTTGCAATTAAAAGAAAACTTTAAAAAGGACGATGTTGTCGTAGTCTTGTTTCACGATCATGGAAGTAGGTATGTAGGAAAAATGTTTAATGACGAGTGGATGCGTGAACGTGGATTTTTAGAAGAGGATGTTGTGACCGCCAAAGATTTAGTAAAAGATAGATTGGATGAAAAACTAGTCACGATTAAAACGGAAGAATTAGTTGGTCATGCTATCGAAAGAATGCGTGCTTATGGAATTTCTCAAATTCCTGTTACTGATATCACTGGTTTTGTTGGGTCGGTAGACGAAAGTGATTTGTTCCGTTTGTATTTTGAAGATAAAAATTGTGCAGATAAACCAATTAAAGAAGTGATGCATGCCGCATTCCCAATCGTGGAGGCAGAGGCTCCTGTTCAAAAAATTGCAGAACTGATAAATAAAGAAAATAAAGCAGTATTGGTCCATTTAAAAAATGGAGAATACCAAATAATTACACAACATGATGTAATCAGTGTTATACGCTAAGCGTTATTTTTATTGACACGTGATTTTTTAAATTAAAACGATGTAAGTGACGAATTGTAATCATTAGATTTATTGGTTACTCTTAATATATTGAAGACTGATATTGGAATAAATGGTTTCGAGAACGGTTCTTTTCAAACATATTGTCAAGAGTAATATAACACGTAAAAACATCTCCTGTGAAAATTAGATTTCTTGGGAGGTGTTTTTTTTGTTTTTATGCATTTTTGAGCTGTATATTATGTGAATATCGTATTTTATTGTGTTTTTGTGTAATTGTGTTTTTTAGACCTTAATTTTTCTATGGCTCAGTGTTTATCACTTCTAAGCTATTGTTATGGAAATAAACACCTGTATAAAAGTAAATTATACGTGTATTTGTTTTTCTAGGAATACAGGAGAATCAATCGATTGTATTTCAGTCGATTAGTTAACCTGTGTTAAAAATAAATCATTTTTTTAAAAGTAAAACGTTTCTCTTGTAGTATCTTTGCTGTAAGATATGCGAAAAAAATGACCGTTTAGCGCTATAACTAAACCGTTTATGTAGAAGCATTGATAAGCGACTTTTTAGGCAAGGAAAAAATAATTATACCTTAATTCTACAACAATTACTTAAGGTATTTCTATCGCACAAAAGGAGTGTTTTTAAAATATAAATTGGACTTTTTACAAGATTATAAATGCCATTTTAAACAATGATTTAAAATTCAAGGTGAATTATAACAGGGGAAGTTTAATTATAATAAAGACTGTTGGTACGCTATGAAATAGGAATGATGAGACGTTAGAATAGACTCCGTTAGCTGGATTTTTCGGTGTAGGTTCTGTTTCTAGTACTATTTGTGACGAACTAACAGTTACTTGTTCAACAGCTACTGTGGCTGTATATGTGTTTGAAGATGGTGTCGAAAGACCTAGGAAGATACAGTAACAGTAGCCGAGGACAATACAACTCCTCAAGTATTGAGAAAATCCCCAATGATCGTTTTATTTTATGACTGAACCTACACTAGAGAAGGTTCATTATAAGTGGTTTAGATTGCTAATTAATTCGGGGGTAATAAAGATGATTTAAAGCTGTTTTTTAAAGGAGACTTCTATGATTTTAACTATTGTTTTTCAGTCATTTACTAGGAATATAGTCAGGGTTAGTTATGCTGTAAAGTGAGGGTGTTATTCCTTAAGAAGACTAGGTTTCTCATTCCTTTTAATGAAAGTAATTATTTACAGATATTAAAATGTGAGGGTAACTTTTTACTGTAATTATTATTGGAAAAAGGATGTCTTTAATGTAGGGTTTTACCTGTATCTTTCTAAGGTACAGGGTCGTATCTATGGTTTTTCTGCATTTTATTGTGTAGAAATAAATAAATGTGCTAGGGATAGTTTAACTTTAGGTTGCTCTGGAATTAAGAAATATGCATGAAGGAACGTATTATTAAAAATAAAATTTTAATAATGGGAACTAAATAGCAATTGCTAGTTGGTGTACTTGCATGAATGATGCTATAAAAATTGAAAAAGATGAAAAGAAGGGAAAAGTATGTTTGTTTACTACTGCTTTTACTATTAGGAACCGAGGTGTTTTCTCAACAGGAAGTTCGGTACACTCAGTATATGTACAACATGAATATTATAAATCCGGCGTATGCAGGGGCTAGAGAGACATTGACCATAAACATGTTGGTGAGGAGTCAGTGGACAGGAATTGAAGGAGCTCCGAAGACGGGTACTTTGTCTATTCATTCTCCATTCTCTAGGTATGTAGGGGTAGGACTTACGGCTATTTACGATGAGATTGGCCCCGTAAAAGAAACAAACTTATTTGCCGATTTTTCTTATACTATTAAAATGAGTGAAATTTCAAATTTGGCATTTGGGATAAAAGCAGGAGCTACTTTTCATAATTTAAATAGACGGATGCTAAACCCTTTTGATCCGAATGATATTATCTTGATAAATACGGTTTTAAATGATTTGTATCCAAATATAGGGATTGGTGCATTCTTCTATATGCCAAGATTTTATATAGGGATATCGGCTCCGAACTTAATGAAATCCAAACATTTTAGAGTCTCATCATTGGGGTTTACAACGCAAGCTTCGGAGAAGGTTCATTATTTTGTGACTGCAGGTTATGTAATTGAAGTATCGAATACCGTAAATTTAAAACCGTCCATCTTATTAAAAACGATGGTAGATACACCTGTAGACCTGTCTTTAAACGCATTGTTTAATGAAGCCTTTGAATTGGGGATTTCCTATCGTTGGGAGAATTCCATTAGTATAATGGTAGGAATGAATGTAAGTGATGATTTTAGAATTGGATATGTCTATGATTATACCTTAAGTGGAATAGGGGATTATAATAGTGGTTCGCACGAATTAATGCTCCTGTATGATTTTAATAGAAGGGAATTGAAAAAAAGGCGGTATTTCTAAGGTTTATTTTATAAAATCTTGGTAAAATGGTATTGAATTAACAACGTAGCTCCGTCGAGTTAAAGTATGAAAGAATCTACAAATAAGATCCAATGAATGGATGTTGGTATTATGTAGAGAATGATTCTTCTAGTGAATTGCTTACGATGCGAATGGGAAATGAATATAGTGCAGAAAAGTGTGTATTTAATTTTACTCTTTTAAAAATGGAGTATTTAGGCGTTTGGCTCTATATGTATTAAAACATTTTCAATGCGGTCAAATTCAGACTTTAGTGCGTCTTTTAGTTTATGAGAAATAGTATGGCCTTCCTTGACGCTTATCGTTGCGTCTACAATAGCATGTAGGTCTACATGGTACATCATTCCTGCTTTTCTAATAAAACATTTTTCAGTTCCTACAATACCGTCAACTTTAAGAGATGACATTCTTATTTTTTCTATAAACTCTTCGTGAATATCTTCGTCTAAAATTTCACTTAAAGCGGGTTTGAAAATCAAGTAACTATTGTATACAATAATACCTGATGCTAATAAAGCAGCCCAGTCATCGGCGCTTTCAAAACCTTCTCCCATTATAAGGGCTATGGTTATACCTATAAATGCCGTAACGGATGTAATTGCATCACTTCTGTGATGCCATGCGTCAGCAGCAAGTGAAGTACTTCCTGTTTCTTTACTTTTTTTAATAACGACTTTGTAGGAGTATTCTTTCCATACAATGATTGCTACCAAAACAATAAGAGTCCATGGTTCTGGAGTTTTATGAGGCGTATTTATATTTTGAATACTTTCGTAGGCAATAATAATGGCGGAGAAAATGAGGAAACCAACAACTAAAAAGGTGACGAGAGGTTCTATTTTTCCATGGCCATAAGGATGTTTTTTATCCGCAGGTTTTGTTGCGTATTTTAAGCCGAATAACACTAGAAGCGATGAGAAAATATCTGTTGTAGACTCTATTGCGTCCGCAATTAAAGCATACGAATTACCGAAAAAACCTGCGACTCCTTTAATCAAGGCAAGGCAGATGTTACCTATAATACTAAAATAAGTGGTTTTGATAGCGGCTTCTTTATGACTCATTTAAAGGGGGAGTTTATAAAAAAGTTGAGGTTTTGAAAATATAATTCAAAACCTCAAACCTCTTTTTATTATTAAATAAGGTATTACATTCTTTCAGGAACTGCAATTCCTAATAATTTAAAACCAGCTTTTATAGTACCTGCAATTTTCGCAGATAATTGTGTTCTGAATATTTTTTCTTCGTTGTTCTCACAGCCTAAAATAGGGACTGTTTGATAGAACGAGTTGTAGGCTTTAACCAAGTCATATGTGTAATTTGCAATTAATGCAGGACTATGGTTGATTGCAGCACTTTGGATAACTTCAGGAAATTGTTCCAATTCTTTAATCAGGTTAATTTCTTTTTCGTGTAAGTTAATTCCTGTAATAGTGGAAGAATAATCAAATGTAGCTTTGCGTAGTATAGATTGTATACGTGCATAAGTGTATTGAATAAATGGTCCTGTATTACCATTGAAATCAACAGATTCCTCTGGGTTAAACATAATTCTACGTTTAGGGTCTACTTTTAAAATATAATATTTTAAAGCTCCTAATCCTATAATTTTGTACAAGGCTTCTTTCTCCTCTTCAGAATATCCTTCTAATTTACCTAAATCTTGTGAGATAGTACGCGCAGTATTGGTCATCTCTATCATTAAATCATCGGCATCTACGACTGTTCCCTCTCTCGATTTCATTTTTCCAGAAGGTAAATCAACCATACCATAAGATAAGTGATACATGTTTTCAGACCATTCAAAGCCTAATTTTTTAAGGATAAGGAAGAGTACTTTAAAGTGGTAATCTTGTTCGTTTCCTACCGTGTAAACTAGCTCGTTTAAATCAAAATCTTTAAAACGTTCGATAGCAGTTCCTATGTCTTGTGTCATGTATACCGCAGTACCATCACCCCTTAAAACAATTTTTTCATCAAGACCGTCCTTCGTTAAATCTATCCAAACAGAATTGTCTTCTTTTTTGAAAAAGACGCCTTTTTTTAAGCCTTCTGCTACAATGTCTTTTCCTAGTAAGTACGTGTCGCTTTCGTAATAGTTTTTATCAAAGTCTACGCCTAGTTCTTTATAAGTAACCTCAAAACCGTCATATACCCATTGATTCATTGTTTTCCAAAGTGTAACCACTTCTTCATCTCCAGCTTCCCATTTAAGTAACATTTTCTGAGCTTCAAGTAATAATGGCGCTTGTTTTTTTGCTTCGTCTTCTGTTTTTCCTGCTTCCATCAATTCTTTGATTTCTGCTTTATATGCTTTGTCAAAAGCTACGTAGTAATTTCCTACTAATTTGTCTCCTTTTAAACCAGTACTTTCTGGTGTTTCTCCATTTCCAAATAATTTCCAAGCCAACATACTTTTACAAATATGAATACCTCGGTCATTGATGATTTGTGTTTTGTATACCTTTTTACCAGAAGCCGCCATAATCTCTGCGACAGAATATCCTAATAAGTTATTACGAATATGTCCTAAGTGTAATGGTTTGTTTGTGTTTGGAGAAGAGTATTCTACCATGTCTGCCTTTTGATCCGCAGCAGGTGTTACCATTCCGAAATTAGCAATGGCATTTATTTTATTGAATGTATTTAAATAATGTGATTTAGAAATGACTAAGTTTAAGAATCCTTTTACGACATTAAAATCAGTTACTTCAGAAACGTTTTCTTTTAAATATGTTCCTAAATCTTCTCCTATTTTTACAGGATTTCCTTTTACATGGCGCAAAAAAGCAAATACGACAATGGTAATGTCGCCATCAAAATCTTTTCGGGTTGCTTGAAACTCTACGTTTTCAATACTAACATCATACTGGGCTTTAAAAGCCTCTTTTACTGCGTCGGTTAATTTTGCTTGAATACTCATGTATATTATTAAAAAATTAAGGTGCAAAAATACTGATTTTATTGCGAATTATTGCTTTATAAACGTGAATTCCGTAAAATCAAAATCGGGATTGGGCACATCTATATGTAATTGAGAGATGCTTCCTTTCTTATCGAGGTCAAACCACAGTTTTCCTTGAGGTAATGAGCAGAGAGAAGTGTCAAATCTAAAGGTAAATATATGATGGTTCCAATGCTTTAAATTCGCATGAAAAATAGGTGTTTTTTCCATTTGGAATTCTAAGGTGCCACTTTTAAAACTAACGGTAACATTTCCATACATTTTATCGTGATACACGCCAGCGTATTCCTTTAGATTCAGATGGTTTTTATCGATTGTCCCACGTTGTAGTTCTAGAGATCTTGCCTTGGATGCCTGCTCTTGCTCTTTCTTTTTCTTAAAGGTAAGGTAAGTTGCGGACCAATCTTTATCATCCATGTTATTAGCGACTAATACATCCATGATTTTATTAGAAAGTGCTCCAGGTAGCCAGTTTATACTATTGGTTAAAATAACAACCGCCAAATCTTTTTCAGGGATAAAAAATGATTTTGATATCATGCCATCATAGCCTCCTGAATGAGAAATTATTTTAACACCTTCATAGTCTTCTAAATTCCATCCCATTCCGTAACTGGAAAAATGTTTTTTATGTGCGTTTTTTCGAACGCTAAAGTTAATGTGAGGTGTTGTTAATTGATTGAATTGTTTGGTGGAGAAATATTCTTTTTCGTCTATGGTACCTTCTTTTAAATTTAGTTGGAGCCATTTAGAAAAATCATGTACTGAGGAAATCAATGCTCCTGCAGGTGCAATATTGTCCCAGTTAACCCATGCTAAGGCTATGTTTTTACCATTTTCAGTGAAATATGGAGTGGCGATATTGTGTGTCGATGTTAATTGAGACGTAGAGGTAAGGGTACGGTCCATTTTTAAGGGCCTAATAAATTCCTCTTGCACATATGTACTCCAAGATTTTTCGGTCACTTTTTCTAGGATTTGTCCGGCAGCCAAGTAAGAAATATTCGAATAGCCAAAGGTCGTTCTAAATTCAAATTTTGGCTGTAAATATTGTTGGGCTTGGATTATTTCTTTGGGGGTTTTAGTGGTGGCATACCATAATAAATCACCACTAAATGTAGCAAGTCCACTTCGGTGAGAAAGTAAGTCTGCAATGGTGAAATGTTGTGTCACATAATCATCATACATTTTAAAATACGGAAGGTAATTGATCACTTTATCTGTCCATTTTATTTTTCCTAGATCTACTAATTGTGCAAGAGCACTTGCAGTAAAAGCTTTCGAATTAGAGGCGACAGCAAATAATGTGTGTTCATTAACGGCTTGCTGTGTTTTAATATTTGTAACTCCATATCCCTTACTAAGGTAAATACTGTCCGAACTTACTATAGCAATGGCCATTCCTGGAATGTTCCACTCTTGGTCTGATTTATTGAAATAAGAGTCTAGATGTTGGAGTTGTTCTTTTGTTTGTGCCTCGGTAAATAAGAAAGTACAGAGGAAAATTAAGGTTATTAATTTTCTCATTGCTTGATGATTGTTTTGATGTTTTAATTCCTTGTAGTTTATGAACTACGAAAATACTAAAACATTGAGAATAAATGTTTGTTATAAATGAATATATATGATCGCTATTTTGTTAATATAAGTCTTAAGGGTTATAATGCATATATATAACGCTTAAGGCTTATATATGTGTATTATAATGTGTAACTATTATAATATATGTATATTGCAGTATCAGAAAAACATTAATATGAGACAAGCGGTCCTTACTGCAGACATTATAGATTCGCAACAGATTACTAATATGCAAGATTTATTTAGCTCTTTGAGTTTTATTATTCAAGATATATCGAAATGGTTAGGGCTTAAAATTAATTATGAAACATACCGTGGTGATAGTTTTCAGATAGAAATGGAAAGTCCTGAAAAGGCTTGTTTAGTAGCGGTCATTATTAGAGCTGGATTGCGTTCTAAAAGAGGGAGTAAATTAAAAAACACAAGTGTATTGTCCCTTCATAAGTTGTGGGATGCTAGGTTTTCTATAGCCATAGGTGAGGGACATTTTTCAGAAAAATCATTGGTTGAGTCCAATGGATCTGTGCACATACTATCCGGAACTAAATTTGATTTATTAAAAAAGAAGCACACTACCTTATTATTGAGTAGTGAAGATACCGCACTCAATGATCAATTAGAAGTGCTGACTAAATTAATGGAAACCATTATCTTAAAATGGTCTAATTTAAGTGCAGAGGCTATTTATTATATGTTATTACATAAGACAACGCAGCAAGAACTTGCAAATATACTTGATGTAACCCAGCCTGCCATTCATAAGAGATTGAGTACCGCAAATTTAGATGCCATTTCAATGAGTTTGAATTATATAGATGAATTAATAGCAGAATAAATGACAGAATTTACACTATTATTGTTACAAATACTTCTAGCACATGTATTAGGAGATTTCTTATTGCAACCCAGTAAATGGGTAGCACACAAAGAAAAGTGGAAAATCCGCTCTAAATATTTATACCTCCATGTAATACTCCATGGTGTATTAGTGTATGTTTTTATAGGGGAATGGAATCAGGTAACGGTTCCAATCTTACTGGTTTGTTGCCATTTTTTAATAGATCTGATTAAATTGTATCAAAAGAAAAATATTTTGTGGTTTTTATTAGATCAAGGGGCACACCTGATTAGTATTCTTGTTATTTGGATGTTATTTTATGGCCAATTTCAATATGTTCAAGGGTTGTTTTTAGTACTTATTTCTTCTGTGAAGGCTTGGAAGCTGGCATTAGCATATGCATTTATACTGCAACCTGTATCCGTTCTGATGTATCAGCTCACTAGAAAGTGGCATTCAGAAATAGAAGAAGAGAAAGATGAAAGCTTGACAAGTGCAGGGAAATGGATTGGGATGTTAGAGCGTGTTCTTATCTTAACCTTTATAGTGATTAATCAGTTTGCTGCAATTGGTTTTTTATTGGCTGCAAAATCTATTTTTAGGTTTGGGGATTTGACGCAAAAGAAAGACAGAAAATTAACCGAGTACATTTTAATAGGGACATTACTTAGTTTTACCATTACAATATTAGTGGGACTCCTTGTATGCTCCTAAGTTTTTCAGTACTTATAAATTTAAAAGAGTGCATTTAGTAGAATGGTTTGCTATCAACTTAAATTGTAGTATTTTTGCAAATTATAAATACACGTATGAAACCAACATTAGAAGACTTAGGCGAATTGTCGAAAGAGAAAATGGTTGAGAATAAAAAATATTTTCAACGATTAAAAAAGAGAACACCTAAAAATTTAGATGTTATCGTAAGGGAAATTCATGACAAAGAGTTTGAGAAAACTGATTGTTTGGACTGTGGGAACTGCTGTAAAACGAGTAGCCCTATATTTACAGAAAGGGATATTACCCGTATCTCAAAGCATTTAAAAATGAAAGAGGTCAAGTTTATAGCGACTTATTTGGATAGGGATGAGGATGATTTTTATGTATTAAAGGGAGCGCCTTGTACGTTTTTAGATGCAGATAATTCTTGTTTTATTTATGACGTTAGGCCCAAAGCATGTAGTGAGTATCCACATACAAATAGGCGTAAATTTATTCAGTTGGCAGAATTAACTCTTAAGAATACAGAGATTTGTCCGGCAGTGTACAATATAATGGAGACCCTAAAAGAGAAGTTACCGAAAGTGTAATTTTTTTTAGTGTTTTTAACATCTAGAGTTCCTAAAACAGGCTTGTCATTCTCAAAATGACAAGCCTGTTCTTTTTTTAATTGACATTAGTGTTTGGTTTTTAGTCTTTTTTATAAAAGACATCCATACAAAGTGTACGATTAAAAACAGCTCCAATTGATCGCTAAATTAAAATCAAATCCAAGGTATGAGGTGTATTTCAAAAAGGCACAAAAACACTTGGTTATTTCGTGTTGTTATATTTTATAACATAAAGAGCTTCTGTTAAAACGGAAGCTCTTTTTTAGTATTACTTGTTCTTAAAGCGATCGAATTTACTAGAATTTTGAACAGGCCAATAGTTATTAGAAGTATTGATATCTGCAGATTCTAAGGCTGGATCTAATAGTATTTGTTTTAATTTCTTGTAAGAAGTATAGGTCTTTATAAATTTAAATTCATTTTTTCGCCACACTTCTGCTGGATAAACGACACGTTCTGAACTATTATCTGTAAAGATATACTGTACAATGATAGGCATAATCAGTCCTCCAGGTTTTATGAACTCTATTTCATAGGCGTAATTTGGAAGGCGACTACTTGTGGTAGTTGTTGTTAGATTATAATTATTAGTGATCTCCTTTTCATCCATAGGGTCACTGAATTTCATCTCTTTTCTCAGAATAGTTATGGCCTTATTACTGTTGTTTTTTTCTGTAATAAAGGCATAACTTTTAACGGATTTTATACCTATGTCTACTACGTCAGTGGTGTAGAACCATCCTCTCCAAAACCAATCCAAATCCATAGCAGATGCATCTTCCATAGTTCTAAAGAAATCAGCAGGAGTAGGGTGTTTAAACATCCAGCGTTTCGAGTAGGTTTTAAATGCATGGTCAAATAGTTCAGGGCCCATCACTAAATTTCTTAAAATATGTAAGGCAGTTGCGGGTTTTGCATAGGCATTAGATGCAAATTGATAGCTGTCATCAGCCTTACACATAATAGGCGCAATTTTAGATTGATCACCGCTCATATAACCTACTATTTTATAAGCAGGGCCTCTTTTAGCAGGGTAGCCTTTCTCCCAACGTTGTTCTGCAAAATATTGTAAAAAGGAGTTTAGTCCTTCATCCATCCATGTCCACTGTCGTTCATCTGAGTTTACAATCATAGGAAAAAAATTATGTCCCACTTCATGGATAATTACACTAATCATTTTTTGTTTGATTCGTTGACTGTAGGTCCCGTCTTGATTTGGTCTTCCTCGGTTCCAGCAAATCATAGGATATTCCATTCCTTGATTTTTAGCATGCACAGAAATAGCTTTGTGGTAGGGGTAATCGAAGGTGTAATCAGAATAGGATTCCAAGGCTATTTTAATGGCTTTAGTAGAGTATTGTTCCCACAGTGGATTTCCTTCTTTAGGGTATAATGAATGTGCCATTACTCGCTTTCCTTGAATGTCTACGGCCATGGCGTCAAAAATAAACTTACGAGAACTTGCAAAGGCAAAATCACGCACATTAGTAGCCTCTAATTTCCAGGTTTTTGTCTGGGTAGATGTGGTTTTTTCTTTGAGAATTATTTCCTCTTGATTGCTGATTATAACAGGCGTCGTATAGCTATTCATTGCCATTTTATACCTTTTTAATTGTAGGGGAGTGAATACCTCTTTTCTATTGGTCAGTTTTCCTGTTCCGTCAAGAATATGGTCAGAAGGCACGGTAATGTTTACCTGGTAATTTCCGAATTCTAAGGCCCATTCACTACGTCCCCAGAATTGCTGATGCTGCCAGCCTTCTACATTATTATAAACGGCAAGTCTCGGAAAAAACTGAGCGATAATATACAGGTTATTTCCATCTTTAGGGAAATGCTCATAACCAGAGCGCCCTTTCTCTTCTACAAAGTTATTAATATGATACCACCAATCTATCGTGAATACGAAGTGCTCACCAGCTTTTAATGGACGCGGGATTTGAATACGCATCATGGTGTAATTAATCTGGTATTCTAATTGCCGCTTATTACTGTCTTTTACCGAAACAATGTTAAAACCTCCATCAAAAGGATCAATAAAGTGTTTTGAAAAATCTTTAGGACTCATTAATGCAGCAATTTTTCCAGGTGAAATTGCTTGAGTTTTGGAGTTTTTCCTGCGTTTATTTTGGTCTAATTGTACCCAGAGATAGGTTAATGTATCATCGGAATTATTGTGATAAGTAATAGTTTCTGTTCCGATTAATTTGTTGTTTTTTTCGTCTAACACAATGTCCATTACGTAATCAACTTGCTGTTGTTTGTAATCATGTCCAGGGGCTCCAGAAGCCGTGTGTTCACTATTTGGACTCGGGAGTTCTTGTGCTAATTGCCTAAATTTATGAAGGTTGTAATGTGCTTTTTCTTGCGAGAAAATAGCCAATGGAAGTAGTAGAAGTAAGTATTTAAATTTAGTCATGTGTATTGGTTACTTGTTAGTGAACTAGTCTACAATGTAAGGGAAAATAGGAACATAAAAAAACTGTCCAAAAAATAAGTGTTTAGGGGTTTGCTAAATACTTTTTTTTGGACAGTTGTGGTATTTTATTTATTCTTTTATAGTACTTGTTTTAAAGGATTCAAACCTGTTTTCTGCTTTTTTAGGCCAGTGGTTGTTCGCTTCATTCACGTCTGCGGTTTGTTGGTCTGGATCCACGACTATGGAAACTACCTTTTTTGAAGAGGTGAAGACTTTAGTCACTTCCTTGTCATTTTTTCTCCAAACCTGAGCAGGATACTGAAGGCGCTCTTTAGTACCGTCCTCAAAAGTATATTCAACGATAATAGGCATGATTAAGCCTCCCAACTTTTCGAAATGAATTTCATAGAAATAATTAGGAATATCAATATCTTTTAAGGAAATATTATTTTCTTTTAAATAGTCCTCAAGGATTTTTAATTCTTGAGGTTTTTTGGTGGTAGAAACACGGTTATACTCTTCACTTTTTTCAGAAACCAAATATAAGGATGCAGGAATTTCATCGATATTTTTACCGTATTTTTTTAATAATTCGGTAGCTCTTTTTGTTTTGATGTCTGTAACTCTATAGCTAGTCACATCTTTTATTCCGATATCATTATTACGAGTGGTGTAAAACCATCCTCTCCAAAACCAGTCTAAGTCCATCGCAGAGGCGTCTTCCATAGTTCTGAAAAAATCTGCTGGTGTAGGGTGTTTGAATTTCCATCTATTGGCATAAGTTTTAAACGCATAATCAAATAATTCAGGTCCCATAATAGTTTCTCGTAGGATAAACAATCCTGCCGCTGGTTTGTGATAAGCATTGGAACCGAATTGTTTTACGTCTTCACTATTGGTCATGATAGGTGTCAAATTATCTTGATTTCCGGCCATGTATCCAATAATATTTTTTGGGTATTTAGAGGTAGGAAATAGTTTGCTGTCATACTTTTCTTCTGCGTATATTTCAACAAAGGTATTTATTCCTTCATCCATCCATGACCATTTTCTCTCGTCAGAATTTACAATCATTGGGAAGAAATTATGTCCGATTTCATGGGTGATAACTCCAATCATTCCCTTTTTTAATCGGTCAGATACAACTTTGTTGTTTTTAGGTCTACCGTGATTCCAACAGATCATTGGGTATTCCATACCTTGTCTGTCTGCATTTACTGAAATGGCTTTAGGATATGGATAATCAAAGGTGAATTTAGAATATTCTTTTAAGGTATTTGCAATTATTCTTGAAGAATGTTCTTCCCATAACGGATTTCCTTCTTTGGGATATAAGGAGTAAGCCATCACTTTTTTACTTTCTAATTGTACTGCCATTCCATCCCATATAAATTTACGAGAACTTGAGAAGGCAAAGTCACGTACGTTTTTAGCTTCTAATGTCCATGTTTTTGTTTTTGTAGAAAACTCTTTGGAAGCTTTTTCCGCTTCTTCTTGAGTGACAATAATTATGGGTTTGTTAAAAGTTTTTTGTGCTTTTAGAAATCTGTTGTATTGTTTTTTAGTGATGAGCTCTTTTAAATTGGTAATTAAACCCGTTCCGTTAAGAATATGGTCGCTCGGTGTCGTAATATTTACGGTGTAGTCTCCAAATTCCAATGCAAATTCTCCAGTACCCCAAAATTGGGCATTTTGCCATCCTTCTACATTATTATATACGGCTAATCTTGGGAAGAATTGTGCAATAATGTAAAGCTTATTTCCATCATTTTCAAACAATTCAAATCCAGACCGTCCTCCGTCTATAAAATAATTATTAATGTTATACCACCATTTTATACTGAATTCAAAGCTTGAGCCTGGAGCAATAGGTGTTGCTAGGTCAATACGCATCATGGTCCAGTTTATTTTGTAAGGTAAGTCGTTTCCATGGCTGTCTTTTACCTCTTGTAATTTAAATCCTCCGTCAAAATCATTGGTTAAAAATTTTTTTGAAAACTGTTTAGGACTGTATAAAGCACGCGTTCCTCTTGTACTAACTTCATCATTTTTAGTATGAGATTCTCGGATATTTTGATCTAACTGTACCCATAAATAGGTGAGCGGATCTTTAGAATTATTATGATAGGTTATTTTTTCAAAACCAATAATCTTTTGGTTCTTATCATCTAAAGTGATGTCCATTACGTAATCAACCTTCTGTTGAGTGTAGTCAGAACCTGGTGCTCCAGATGCGGTATGCTGTTTGTTGGGAGTGGGTAAATCCTGTTTTAATTGTCGGAATTTACTGGTGTTATAATGTCCTTTTTTTACAGTGGTCTCCTGTGCGGAAACAATACTAATGCTAAAAAAAACAAAAATTAAAGTGGCTAAATTTTTCATAGATAAGTTGAATTATAAAAATCAAAATTACTTGTTTTGAACTGATTTTATTGGAAGATCTAAAATTTTAACAAACCTTTATCTTTTTGTTTATTTAAATAAAAAGAAGTGTGTTTGTTTGCTATTTTAGTTTTTATAATATTCTGTTGTTCAGGGAAATACTTAAAGAGGGCGGTGTTTCTAATTTCTAATAGACGCAAGGTGTCTATTTGAGTTATTTCTAAATAGAAATATACGATATCGTCCTCATATTCTTTTCCTATATAATGGAATGCGCGTTTCTTATTATTGATGTTAAAAATGAGGTTTTTGGATAAGTATTTTTTAAAATAGTTGTCTACACTATCTATTTCAAAATCGGTGTCTAATTGAAAGGTTTCCGTGTATTGCTTTTCTAAAGCATGTTCTAAATCATCTATAAAATAACGCGTAATTATTTGTAGGGATGCTTTTTCTTGGACATATTCAACTTGGGTTAAGCTGATGTAGTATTTGTGAACTCCGAAGGCAAATAATGGAAGTATAGTGAATATGATACTCAATGTAAATAGCTGTCTTTTCATTTTTTGCCTTTTAAATGGCTAATGAACAAAAAGCATTCTTAAATTACAGGTATTTTTTCTTCTTTTTTTAACATCTTATAAGTAATTGCTTCTTGACGAAGTATTTTAATTACTTCTAGTAGCTTGTTCTCTTGGTATAGGTTTACAATATCTTTGGATTCACAATAGCTTAAAAAATGATAGATATTATCCGTTGCTATTTCTAAGTGATGTGTGAAATAACGTTTTCCAAGGTCTGAGATTATACGGCCCGGAAACGCTTTTTGTATCCTTAGTTTTTTTCTGAGTTTGCGTGATGCAATTAATTGATAATTGGGTATTGTCCCTCCGCCACCACCACGTCTCATGGATATTGGATTTACTAAATGTTCTACGGAGGGAGGTTTATTTCTACTCATAGCATCGTTATTAAAGGTGATTTTACGAAAATCTAGGTCTTTAAAATCACTAGTATTTACATTCATTCTTGGAATGGTGTCTTTCGGTTTGTTTAATATATCATGATAAATACTCGCTGTTAAATGGTGGTTTCTAATCATTATTTCTTCTAGTTTATACGTTTTTGGCTGAGTAAAAACAACTATCTTTTGATTTTTTATCATGATGTTACTGACTCTTATCTTGACTTTTTCGTATTGAATAGCGCTAATATATAAGATGTCATTAAGCTGGGCATACATTTCAAATTCTCCATGCTGGTTACTAATAGTCCCTACCTTTGAGTTTAGGTTTATTACATGTACATTCGCTAAGCGTATAGAGTCAAATAGGATGGTTCCTAGTAATTTTGTTTTTTCTTGTTGCGCATTTAAGTAACAACATGTAAGTCCTAAAAAGAGTATCGTTATCTTTTTCAATCTATTTATTTAAATTATTAAAATCGACACTGTGATTGTATAAGAAATCTAATATCATTATAGGTTCACTTCTGTATAGGTTTGAAAGCCCTTTGTCATTGCAGTATTCAATAAATAAGTGCGTTTTATGTGCTGGAATTTTTAATTGTTCCTGTAAATAATTCGCTCCATATAATTCCATAATATTATCCAAGAAAATAATTTTAGCTTTTTCTTCGTGATTAAAAAGTGCTTTTTTCTCTTTGGTTTTTTTACGGATGTTTTTTGTAAATAGTTGTATTATGGCAATAAAGTTAATGAAGGTTACTTGATGAGCACTGGTTAGTTTTGCCGCATCTGGCGGTTTTCTTAGGTCTATTTCATCAATGTCTAGTTGTGTGTTTTTTGCGACGTATAAATCTGAAAAATCTAACCGTATTTTTTTATCAAGAAACACTTCGTTCAGTTCGTTTACTAAGGGTTCCAAGTACACATAGAGTATTTTATTCTTAATGTGATAATCGCTGATTACAATCACTCTATTTATATATTCTAATGACGAAAATTGAATGCTATCTCCTTGTTGAACACTTAGGCTAAACACACCACTTCCATGGGTGATTTCTCCTTTGTTACTTTGCCTGTTGAGAACTGTAATGAAGGGAACTCCGTTGTTTTGATGCAATACTTTGCCTTTTAAACGTACGGTGTTTTCTTGTCCATGAACGTTTATTACACTAATTATAATAAAAAGAAATAAGGATACGTGATTTTTTGACATGTTTATGGAGTTCAGTTGGTTGATACTCACGAAAGTACTATGCATTGTTCTTAAAAATGTATTAATAAGATGATAAGTTTTTGTTAAAGCGTTGAATTTCTTATTTTTGAGTCTAAAATAAAATACATGAAAAATATATTTATAGCAAGTACTTCTACTGTACATGGGAAGGGGTATTTAGAGTATGCGTTACCGGCCTTAAAGGAGTTTTTTAAAGGTGTTACTGAAGTTTTATTTGTGCCATATGCACGTCCAGGGGGTATTAGTCATGAGGTGTATACAAATAAAGCATCGGAGGCCTTTGCTCAGATAGGAATTAAGATAGTTGGAATTCACAATGTTGAAAATCCTAAAGAAGCAGTGGGGAAAGCAGCGGGGATATTTATAGGAGGTGGAAATACCTTTCTATTAGTGACACAGTTGTATCGCAATAATTTGATAGATGTGGTAAAGGATGTTGTTTCTAAGGGGACTCCATATCTTGGAACTAGTGCAGGGAGCGTAGTGACAGGTGTTAGTATGCAAAACACCAATGATATGCCTATTATTTATCCGCCTAGCTTTGCTACATTTGGATTGTTATCATTTAATGTAAATGCACATTATTTAGATCCAGATCCTAGCTCTAAACACATGGGAGAAACGAGAGCTACTAGAATAAATGAATTTCATTTTGTAGAAAGTATTCCTGTATTAGGCTTGCGAGAGGGGAGTTGGTTATTGGTTCAAAATGAACGAATCACTTTGAAAGGAGGCTTGAGTGCTCGGTTGTTTTTACAGGGTAAACCTGCGGAAGAATTTCCAAACGAAACAGATTTTAGTTTCTTATAATTCGTTAATTCGGGTTTGAATTATTTGCGCGAATGCATTCTTTTTAAGTCGATCTGTGCAGGTGGAGAAAGCGTTAAATAGCTTTTTTTTCTCCACTTTTTCATCGATGAGGTCGTTTAGTACTATTAAGGATACGAAAGAGTCAGGATGTTTGTGAATATAGTTGATACAAAATTGAAAATAAGCGGCTTTTATGTCGCTTATTTCTTTATGTATGAGTGCTAATTCTTGGCTATTGTTTTCTAATCTAGCCTTTTGAAAACGTTGGTAGAAAACATCAATTTTAGAAAAAAACAAGGATGATTTTCGCTTGAAATCGGTGTAGGATTTATTTAGGGGTCCTCCTTTTACAAGGGCACTTTTTAAGTGGAGAACTTCGGAAGAAATGTGAATGTTGCTTGCTTCCAAAATAAATGGAATGCCTTGAGAAGTATAGTCAAAAGTGAGCCAAATAAAAGAGGGCTCTTTAAGATGTCCCTTAAAATGAAATTGGTGGTTAATAAGGGGGGCATTGTCTATTCTTTTTAACTGTTGTGCTTCTAGAATGTTTAAATACGCAGTGCTTTTTGAAGGGACTCCATCAATAGAAATACGGAGTGAATATTCCTTTAGGTAGTTTTCTTTTTTTACGTTACCTATAGGATGACTTCCGTTTTGACATGAAAATAGCCAAATACAAAGTATGCTACAATATATTTGGCTATTTTTCATAAGTTTGATCTACTAATTAATAGTTGATATAGTCGGTGATTTCAAGTCCATAACCTGTAACTCCTACTCTTTTTAATTCAACTTTAGCATTCGAAATTACTTTTAATTTAGAGACTCCTAAATCGTGTAATATTTGAGCGCCTATTCCAAAGTCTTTTTCATCGGGTTTAATGGCAGGAACTTTTGTTTCATCCTCTTTTTGTCTTTCTTTTAAGAGAGATAATCGATTGATTAAATTAAAAGATTGATGTTCTTGACTGATAAATACAACGGCTCCTTTTCCTTCTTCATTAATCATTTTAAAGATTTTAGAGAAAGTGTCATCTGGTTTTTTAGTCAATACTCTAAGGATATCATTATTAATTAAGGCAGAGTTTACACGCACTAACACTTCTTCATCGGAGTTCCATGTTCCTTTAGTTAAGGCCATGTGTACTTGATTATTGGTGGTTTGTTTGTAAGCACGTAATCTAAATTCTCCAAAACGAGTTTGCATGGTGAAATCTTCAATTTTATTAATTAAAGAGTCGTGTTTCATACGGTAAGACACTAGGTCTTCTATAGAAATTATTTTTAGTTTAAACTTTTTAGCAACTTCCATTAATTGTGGTAAGCGTGCCATTGTTCCATCTTCGTTTAGAATTTCAACAAGGATTCCGGCAGGCTGAAAACCAGCGAGTCTTGCTAAGTCAATCGATGCTTCTGTATGTCCAGTTCTTCGTAATACACCACCATTTTTCGCTCTAAGAGGGAAAATATGTCCGGGTCTTCCAAAGTCTTCTGGTTTCGTTGTGGTTCTTGTTAATGCTTTAATGGTTTTAGAACGGTCTTGAGCAGAAATACCGGTGGTACAGCCCTCTCCAATTAAATCAATAGAAACCGTAAATTGTGTATTGTGTAATACGGTGTTTTTATTTACCATAGGTGGTAAATCTAATTCTAGACATCGGTCTTCTGTTAAAGGAGCACAGATTAATCCACGACCATTGGTGGCCATAAAGTTAATCATTTCTGGAGTCACACATTCTGCGGCAGCTATAAAGTCTCCTTCATTTTCTCTGTCTTCATCGTCCACTACAATTATCATTTTTCCATTTTTGATATCGTCGATGGCTTCCTCTATGGTGTTTAATTTAAAACTTGGTGTTTGCATTAGTTGCGTTGTTGTTTAGTGTTTTTTGAATATAGTGAAAAAGCTTTTAATTTTATCGAAAAAGCCGCTAATATTAATTATTCCCATGCCTTTGGAAGCTCTTCGTGTTAAGAAAAATCCGATAGGGAGTAATATTAATGTGGAGACCCAGCTTCCTGTAAGTGCAGAAATAGCACTTTCTTCCGCTAAGTTCTTCCCTAATTGAGTGATGAAAAAATAGACCACAAATATTACAATAGCAGCAATCATAGGCAATCCGAATCCTCCTTTTCTAATAATAGCACCGAGTGGGGCACCTATAAAAAAGAGAACTAAACAGGCCAATGAAAATGCAATACGGTTGTAATATTCAAAATCATATAAGTTCAATCCTTTTCTTTTACTTTTAAACGTGTTTTTCTGGTTTTTGAGTAAATCCTGATTCCGTTCTATACTTTGAATGGCATTGTCCAATACGATAATTTGATTGTGCATAATAAAATTATCAAGGATAGGCATGCTGATATTTAAGTCAACTAAAGAATCGTGGTATTTGTAGAGTTTATTTGCATTAGAACGCAAGAAATAACTCCTTGATTTTGCGGTTATATACTCGTCGTAAGCTGTTTTTTTTGTACCACCGATGGAGTCTAGTTGTGTTAGACTTAGCATGGTATAATGTTGTTTTATCTTGGTACTGTCTAAATCGTCAAGGCTAAAAGAAGAGATGTCAATATTTATAATATGTTTGTCAAACTTCGCTTTAGAGTGCAGGGCTCTCTTGCGCTGTTTCATATTGCGATTGTTCAGGTCTTCCTCGTAAAAATATCCATTTTCCAAGGTAAATGTTAAGTACTTACTACCTGGCTCCGTGGTTATTTTTCCTTTTTCTGCGGTAATTCTCGTTACATTTCCTTTGCGTTTGCTTAAATCAGAAATTTTTATACCTCTTAAAAGGTTTAATTCTTCTCCGTATTTCTCTTTAAAATAAATACTGTAATTAGGAATGTCTGCATTAAATGTTCCAGGAATTAAGGCCAGTGCAGGTTTTTTCTTTTTAATATTTATATACAGGTTTTTCTGTTTAAATGTAGACCATGGGTATACATTATTTAAAAAGAAAAAGTTAAGTCCGCTAATTAAAATAGTTAATATAACCAAGGGTCTAATTACACGGTATAAAGAGATTCCAGCAGATTTGATAGCGGCAAATTCATAATGTTCAGAGAGGGACCCTAAGGCCATAATCGATGAGAGTAGAATAGCGATAGGCAATGCCATTGGAACTAGTGAAAGGGTTAGGTACACTAGGAATTTTAAAATGAACCACAGGTCCACTCCTTTTCCTGCTATTTCGTCAAATGCCAGCCAAAGGGCTTGCATGACTAAAACAAAAAGGACAATAAAAAAAGTGGCGATAAAAGGCTGTATAAAGCTTTTTAAAATGTATTTATCTAATATTTTCACTCGGTCTAATTCGGTTCTGAGATTTCGTAATCTTTGTACTTATTCGTGTCAAAGATAAAAAGGTTTTCCGAAATAGGCTGATTTGTTTTAAAGGATAATATAGAAATCGTAGTAATATTATTATCGAGCCCTTGTGTAATGATCTGGTTGATGTGTTTTGTTTTGGCGTCGATTCCAATACGAACGTTTTTAATGTCTGATTTACTGCTGATTGGATGTAGTTTTACGAATTGTATTTTCCTTCCTTTAATGGTTTTTAATGCGCCCATGCTATAGGTGAAACCATCTTTATAGAAAGTAAATATTTTAGAAGGTGTAATTATTTCATCATCTTCCTCCGTGGCAGCGCCTTTTATGATCACTTCTTCGTCTTCTGGGATAATAAGGTATTGTTTTTTACCATCAAATAAGGTTTGAGTTCCCATGTAATTCAGGAAAAACTGATCGCCTTTTAAGGTGACATTTCCTTTAGAAGTCATGGAAACGTTTTCTTCTTTGTTTTCTAGGCTATTATTGAATTCAATATATATGTTACTATAGGAAGCTGCCTTAGTGGCAATTTCATCTAATAATTTTTTGGCTTCATTCGCTTGTTGACCAAAGCTAAGAGAAGTCATAATTAAGGCGATTATAAGGATACTTATTTTTTTCATCTTTAAAAAATTGTTTCGTTGTCTAATAATGTGTTCAATGCCATTTCGTCTTGTACGAGCACTTGTCGGGCTTTACTACCTTCAAATTGTCCTACAATACCTGCGGCTTCTAATTGATCTATAATTCTTCCTGCACGGTTATAACCTAATTTAAGTTTACGTTGTAACAGCGATGCGGATCCTTGCTGTGCATGTATAATTACTAAGGCAGCGTCTCGGAATAATTTGTCGCGATCTGTAATGTCTACATCAAGACCTGTGCCAGTTTCTTCACCAATATACTCTGGTAATAAATATGCGTCAGGGTACGCTCTTTGTGAGCCAATGAAGTCAGTGATTCGTTCTACTTCTGGGGTGTCAACAAAAGCACATTGTATACGTACCATTTCATTCCCTCCAGAGTATAGCATATCTCCTTTTCCTATGAGTTGGTCCGCACCAGAGCCATCTAAAATAGTACGTGAATCTATTTTTGAGGTAACTCTAAACGCAATTCTTGCGGGGAAGTTAGCTTTGATTATTCCTGTAATTACATTTACGGATGGTCGCTGTGTGGCTACGATTAGATGTATTCCAATCGCTCTAGCTAACTGCGCCAAACGGGCAATAGGTGTTTCAACTTCTTTTCCTGCGGTCATAATTAAATCAGCAAATTCATCTATGACTAATACGATGTACGGTAAGTATTTATGGCCGTTTTCAGGGTTTAATTTACGTGCCTTAAATTTGACGTTGTATTCCTTGATATTTCTTACCATGGCAAGTTTTAGCAAGTCGTAGCGTTGGTCCATCTCAATACAAAGAGAATTTAATGTATTTACTACTTTAGTGGTGTCGGTAATGATGGCTTCTTCTGAATCTGGAAGCTTGGCTAAATAATGACGTTCTATTTTATTAAAGAGTGTGAGTTCTACTTTTTTAGGATCGACCAATACAAATTTCACTTCTGCAGGATGTTTTTTGTACAAGAGTGACGTTAGTACTGCATTTAATCCTACGGACTTTCCTTGCCCGGTAGCTCCCGCCATTAATAGGTGAGGCATTTTTGCAAGATCGACTACGAAAGTTTCATTGGAAATCGTTTTTCCTAAGGCGATTGGCAATTCCATTTCTGAACTTTGGAAAACTTTAGATGCAATAACGGCACGCATAGAAACGATGGTTGGTTTTTTATTAGGAACTTCTATTCCGATAGTTCCTTTTCCTGGTATTGGGGCAATAATCCGTATTCCTAAAGCCGCCAATGATAAGGCAATATCATCTTCTAAGTTTTTAATTTTAGAAATTCTAATTCCTGCTTCAGGGACTATTTCATATAATGTTACTGTAGGTCCAACAGTCGCAGAGATTTGAGCGATTCCAATTTTGTAGTTTCGTAAGGTTTCTACAATTCTGTTTTTGTTTATTTCGAGTTCTTCTTGATTTACTGAAATTATTTCGTTGTATTCTTTTAATAGATTTAATGTAGGGAATTTGAAATTCCCTAATTCTAAGGTAGGGTCAAATTCACCAAAGTCTTCGACAAGCTGATCACTTAAGTTTTTAGTTTCAGCATCTTCTTCAAAAACAGTTTCTATGTCTATAGCTACGTTCTCTTCAGTTACTTCCGTTTCTTCGGCGTCTTCAGTTTCTTCGGTTTTTGAGAGGTCCGTTTCATTGATATCGATGACTTCGGCATTGTTTTCTTTCAAATTAGATTCACTATGTTGAAAAGACTCTTCATTGTTTTGTACAATGTTAATAGGGTTTTTTGTGGAAGCTGTTTCCGTAGGGATATTACTTTCAGGAATGATATCTAAAGGGATACTCTTTGGGGCTTTTACAGTTGTGTTAACTGCGATAGGAGTAGGCCTTGCTTTAGGAGATGTTTCTACTGCTGGGTCATGTTGTTGTGTTGGTTTTAAAATATCGAGAGCAAACTGTGGCATTTTAAAACTTTCGTTGGTCAATTTAAAGAGTAATACCATAAAGGATATAAAGGAGGCAATGAGCAATAAAATAATCCCCGTATTTCCTATGTATGAAGCGAGAAAACTACGGAGTTCATAGCCTACAATACCCGCCATTAGAGTGTTTTTTAACGCAAATACTCCAAACAACAATGAAATCCAAATAGCGACTAAAGTACCATAGCCCCAATAATTTTTCAACTTACTAAAATAGGATTTTTTGTATAAATGTAACCCACTTATAAATATAAGTACAGGGAGTAGGAGGGCGGCGATTCCGAATCCATTAAAAACGGCAAGATGGCCTATTTTAGCGCCTAATTTCCCCGTGACATTATGGACAGGAACCGCTTTTTCATAAAAATGAGCGAGTTGACTTTGGTCAGCTTGCCAATTTAGAAAAAAAGAAATGATGGATAGACCAATGAAAATCCCGAAAATCATGAGAGCAAATGCAAGAATGAGTTGGGTTTGTTTATTGTTAATGAACTCTTTAATCTTTTGTGATTTAGAGTGTTGAGTTATTTTTTTTGTAGGTTTTTTCTTGCTAGCCATTCAATGTTTTTAGAGACACAAAAATATAAAAAATAGGCGGGTTACTCCTTAAATTTAAAGAAATTTAGGAACATATATTATCAAGCCGATGATTACAGCAAATATCGCTGCAAAAAAAGCGGCTCCAGCAGCCACGTCTTTAATAACGCCAATTTGTTTGTGGTATTCTGGATGAATAAAATCTGCAATTTTTTCAATAGCTGTATTCAAAGATTCAGCGACAATAACCAAGGCAATGGCTATAATTTGAAACAGCCATTCATGGGTAGTAATTTGAAATAAAAAGCCCAAAACCGTTACTGCAATTGCAATAATGGTTTGAGCCATAATACTGTGTTCAGAACTTATTAAAATCCAAGAACCCTTGGCCGCATATTTAATACTTGCAATACGTCCTACTATAAAATTCTTGAATTTCACCATCTATTATAAGGCGTTTAAAGCCGCTTCATAGTTAGGTTCGTCTACTATTTCAGGAACTTGTTCTGTATAGGTTACCGTTCCTTTTTCGTCGATTACTACGATACATCTAGAGTGTAAATGTGCTAAAGGACCATTTGCAATTGTTAATCCATAAGATTCTCCGAATTTACCTTTTCCAAAATCAGACAACATAATTACATTTTCTAATCCGTCTGCTCCACAAAAACGTGCTTGAGCGAATGGTAAATCTTTAGAGATACAAAGTACTTTTGTGTTTTCTAACTTAGACGCTTCTTCGTTAAATTTACGAACAGATGCTGCACATGTACCAGTATCTACACTTGGGAATATGTTAAGGATTAATTTAGATCCTTTAAAATCTTTTAATTTACCTTTCGATAAATCAGATTTCACCAATGAAAATTTAGGAGCTTTCTTTCCTACTTTTGGTAATTTACCAACAGTTTTTATTGGATTTCCTTTTAATGTTATTTTTGCCATGATTATTTTATTTTGTTACTTTCAAAGATAGGTTAAAAACTAAAAACTCTCGAATAAATTCGAGAGTTTTTGTTTTCTAAATAGTGATTTTTAGTTTTTTGTCAGGTAATCTGCAATTCCTTCGTGTGTTGCTTTTAAACCTTCTTTTTCAGAATTCCAGTTGGCTGGACAAGCTTCCCCGTGTTCTTCTGTAAATTGTAAGGCATCTACCATACGTAAAGTTTCGTCTACAGATCTACCTAATGGCAAGTCATTTACTAATTGATGACGAACGACTCCTTCTAAGTCGATTAAGAATAAACCACGGTATGCAATTAATTCTGTATCTGCTTGTAATTGATCATTATCATCGTAAAAGTAATCTCCTGTTAAAACGTCGTAGTTTTTAGAAATGGTTTTGTTAGTATCCGCAACTAAAGGGTAAGTAACTCCTTTAATTCCTCCTTCATTCTTAGCCATTTGTAACCAACCCCAGTGAGATTGTTCAGTATCTGTAGAAACAGCAATTACCTGTACGTTTCTTTTTTCAAATTCAGCTAATTTTGATTGAAAAGCAAATAATTCTGTTGGACATACAAAAGTAAAATCTTTTGGATAAAAGAACAATACCACGTATTTTTTTCCTTTAAATTGCTCCAAGGTGTAGTTTTGAACAAATTCTCCGCCGTTTAATACTGCTTGAGCGCTAAAATCGGGTGCTTTTTTACCTACTAATACTGCCATTTTTATTATTTTTAGTGTGAATATTAATTTATACAAACAAAAATACGTTTTTACTTTGTGTTATTGATGTTCTTCAATTTTAATATTTTATCAATTCATAGATTTTATTTATACACTTTCTTCGGAACTTAGGGGACAGTACCTTAGATATCTTTTGTTATTTTTATTAAAATTCACAGCACTTGTGAACACTTGTTTATAATGTGCTTTTTCTTAAGATTATCTTGTATCTTTGCGGGCTTAAAATAGGATACGTTGAAGTTACAAAATTACACGAAGGAATTTAAACAGAACACTCGGTTAGCAATGCCTGTTATTACAGGAGCATTGGGACATATGACGGTGAGTTTAATAGATGATATGATGGTGGGGAGTATTGGTCCAATAGAATTGGCAGCTTCTTCTTTGGCGAATAGTTTTTTGTTTATTGCCATCGCAGTAGGTATTGGCTTTTCTTTTGCTGTAACGCCTTTAATAGCTGAGACGGACGGTGAAAAGAACGTAGCTAAAGGACGCTTGGTTTTTCAGCATAGTATGTTATTGATAACGGGACTTGCATTAATTTTAACCATTGGAATGTGGTTTATGAGTCCTATCTTAGAGTTGTTAAGTCAACCGACCGAAGTGGTGAAATTTGCCACTCCTTATTTTAAAGTGGTTGCTTTGTCTTTATTTCCGTTGGTTTTATTTCAAGGAATAAAACAATTTTCAGATGGATTATCTTTGACTAAATATGCCATGCAAGCGACCTTAATTACTAATGTGGTGAATGTGCTTTTAAATTATTTACTTATTTATGGTATTTGGATTTTTCCTGAACTAGGAGTAGTAGGTGCAGCCTGGGGAACGCTTATCTCAAGAATAGTAATGCTCGTCTTTATGTTCTACATCTTGTATACAAGAGAAAAGTTTCAAGCGTTTTTACCTTTATTAAAATTGGAAGAGATTAAAAAATCAATGTTGTTAAAAGTGACCAATATTGGATTTCCATCTGCCATGCAAATGTTGTTTGAAATGGGCTTGTTTGCGGCTTCTGTTATGTTAGCGGGTACCTTAGGAGCGTATCCACAAGCAGCAAATCAAATTGCTATAAAAATGTCTTCCACTACTTTTATGATTTCGGTAGGGATCGGGGTAGCGACTACTATTAGAGTTGGGAATCAGAAAGGCTTGCGACAATTCAATGATTTACGCCGCATTGCTTTTTCTAATTTTATGTTGATTTTTATGGTCATGGTCGGCTTTACCTTATTGTTTATGCTTACGAAAGACCTATTGCCATTGTTATTTACAAATCATGAAGAAGTTATTTCAATCGCTGCTACCTTATTAATTGTAGCGGGTGTATTTCAAATTTCTGATGGTTTACAGGCTGTTATTCTGGGAGGATTAAGAGGTTTACAAGATGTATATGTCCCTATGTTTATTACATTTATTGCATTTTGGATCATCGGTTTTCCTGTTTGTTACTATCTTGCTATACATACGGAACTGAAAACGCTGGGAATATGGGTCGGCTTATTATTTGGACTTACAACTTCTGCCATTTTACTGTTTTGGCGTTTTAATTATTTAACGAAAAAACTAATTAAAAAACATCATTAAATTTGTGGTTTCTTTACTACTACATGTTTGAAGATTTTAAAAAACTAATTAATAATATATATATGAAAATACCTAAATTTTTATTGGGGGATCATTCAGATCATCCAGATGATATTTTTATCATTCATACAGAATACCCTAGATTTATCATTAATTTAATTGATGATGAAATTGAGTTCTTAGAGGATTTACGTGGCTTAGAAGAAGATGACTTGGCAGGTGAAACGGCCATTTTAATTGAAGAAGCTACTGCCTTTTATGATGAACAAGTAAAAGAATACGAGGCGGAATAAGCGTCATTTAGTTATATAAAAAGAAACAACCTTTTAGGTTGTTTTTTTTTGACGTACACTTTCTTTCGGTGAGGTTGTTCCTCTTTTTAATATTTTCATGGAGAACAACTTTGCGATTGTAAATGTGTAAAGTATCCGTAAAAACAAATGATATAGTCTATGTTTAGGGATGTAGTGATCGTCTTTCTCGCAGTGTTTTTATTTTAAGGTAATTTCTATTCTTCTATTTTTTGCTCGCCCTTTATAGGTGTTATTGCTAGCAATGGGGTTTTTTGAACCATTACTTTGTGCATGAATACTGAGGGATGGAATTCCATGTTTGATTAGGTATTGTCTAATTGTTTCTGCTCGTTGCATCCCAAACCAATGATTGGTTTCTCTGCTTCCTATATTATCGGTGTATCCTTTTATATAGACGCTAGTAGTTGGGTGCTTTTTTAAGTATTTTTTTAATGTGACAGTATATTCCTTCAATGCGGTATCAGGAATAAAGGTTTTTGAACTAAATTTTGAATAGATTATAAGAGGAGTGACTTTAAAATCTATGTTCTCTTGGTCTTTAATAAGAATTTTCCTGAAACTTAATTGGACACCATTAGTGTAGTATCCGTTAGAATTATAATTAAAACGACATAGTTTAGCGCTTGTTAAAATCCTAGGCGGACATATTCCATAATTAACCAAATTGCTTTTTAGTTCAAGTGCTCTAAGTTGCCCCCCAATTTTGTTGTGTATTAGCGTCTACTTCATGTGCTAAATAGGAAGCAGTGATTAATAATTCCTGTTTTTGATTTGCTTCTAGATAATTGAGGATAGAGTTGTAAAACAGTGTAGTACTATCTAAGGATATAATGGCTGCATTTTTACTTTGAATTAGAAAGCTATTTGATAAGGGGGATAACCGTATGCTATCATAAGTGGAGGGAAGGGAGTTTTTGTAATTAAATGAGCCACTAGTATACTCCTGCGTACTTTTTAAATGTAGTGTGCTATGTTCGAATAGCACAGCGTTTTCTGGGGAAGATTCTCCAAAAAAGGGAGTGAAGATTTTCTGTTGGAATGTTAGTACAATGCTTTCAAAAAGTAACAACATTAGCCATGTTTTTCCGAGATTAAGCATGTTTTTTAATTAAAACTACTAAAATATATCGAGACTACAAAGTTAAAGGTCTAAAGGGTAATTGTTTATTCTTGAAGTACCATGGTTTTTATCTTCTGGACTTGAACTCCACCGCGTTCAAAAGTTTTTTTAGCTTTGACTACGTTGGTTTGGGTATAGTCTTTTAAGTCTATTTCGTTAGAGCTTAGACAATAATTTTTTATCGTTCTTTTTTTTCTCCGAGTACTGTTAATTATAAACAATACAATACTTGTAAAAACTATTGCAAGGGCAATAATTAACGGAGGAGTGAGAGATGTTACGTTAAATGTTAATTCCATTATTAAAGTTACTAAAGTTGGGTTAGTCTAGTTTCTTTTTCACAATTCAATTACATGGGACTGCTAATAACGTTAAAATTACAAATAATATATCTAATTATCAAAGATTTAAAGGTGGAAATTAAAATAGATTTGGTTTATCTTGTTTTTTCTACAAACTCTAAATTGGATAATTTAGTTTTTGTTGTGAAGACACCAAAGTTTATAAAAGCATTCTTTTTTTCAATTTTCTCAATGACACCACAAGATTTCCCATCTATAAAACGCACTTTGTCCTTTACCTTAAAAACAAAACTCTCTTTTTCTTTTGCTAGTTTTTTTGCTTTTTCTAGCTGTTGTACTCTTACAACGGCCACTTTTTCTAGGATTTCACTTTCGGTGTTTTTTAGGGCTTCTATTTTCTTTTTAGCGACTTCTTTTAACCGTTTTTTTGCAGGTTTAGAGGTCGGTTTTTCGGGGGTGTTTTTTACATGTTTAGATTTTTCAATCGTGACCCATTTATAGAAAGAGGCGAAGAGTTCTTTCTTATTATTGGTTTGAAAATAACGATTTGATATTTCATTGATTTTCCTTCCCATTCCAAGCATTTTTTGATTGCTATCGTATAATTCCTGGAAGCTTTCTAGTTTTTCTTGGATTTTATCTTGTTTACTAGAAAGACTGTCGGTGTGTTCTGCTGCTTTTTCCTTTTCCTTTTCTAGGTTTTCTGTTGTTTTTTGGAGTTTATTGCGTTCTTTCTGTAGTTTAGAAATTGTTTTATCTAAGCGTATTTTTTCTCCTTCTACTTTTTTCTTAGCGCGATTTATCAGTCTAAAAGGGATTCCGTTTTTTTGTGCGACCTCAAAGGTAAAAGAACTCCCAGCCTGTCCAATAAATAATTTAAATAGAGGCTGTAAACTTTCTTCGTCAAATTGCATATTGGCATTTACTACATTTTCTAACTCGTTGGCCAGTACTTTTAGGTTTGCATAATGCGTGGTGATAATACCGAAGGCTTTTTTCTCGTAAAATTCCTCTAAAAAAACTTCGGCGAGCGCACCTCCTAATTCGGGATCACTTCCTGTTCCAAATTCATCTATTAAAAACAAGGTGTTTTTATCGCAATAGCGCAAGAAATCACGCATATTTTTCAGTCTATAACTGTAGGTGCTTAGTTGGTTCTCTATGGATTGGTTGTCCCCAATATCCGTAAGAATACTGTTAAATATACACGTTTTTGAGCGTTCATGGACAGGGATTAGTAAGCCACTTTGTAGCATTAATTGCAACAGGCCTATAGTTTTTAAGGTGATACTTTTACCTCCTGCATTTGGTCCAGAAATTACAATTATTTGTTGTTCTTTATTGAGTTCAAGGGTTTGAGAAATTGTTTTTATGTTTTTAGCCTTATTGTTTTCGAGTAAAATAGGGTGGAAGGCATCTCTAAAGTATATTTCTTTTTCGGATACTATTTTTGGGAGACAGGCATTAATTCGATGTCCATATTTGGCTCTAGCTCCCAAACTATCTAATTGTGCTAGGTATTCTTGGTATTGAATTAATAAGGGTTGGTATTCCCTAATTTCATCTGTAAGGCCTTTTAATATGCGAATTACCTCTTGTTTTTCATCAAATAATAAATTCTGGAGCTCTCGTGTATATTTCCTCGTTGATTCAGGTTCTATATAGATGATACTTCCTGTTTTAGAAGTCCCAAGGAAGGAGCCTTTGATCTTTTTACGATGCATTGGAATCACTGCTAATACACGTTGATTGTCAATAATAGATTCTCTTATATCGTCTAGAAATCCAGAAGATGCATACCTACTTAATGCTTTGGTAAAACTCTGACCAATACTCGCACGAACGACTCCTATTTCCTTGCGCAATTGTCGTAACATGGGACTTGCGGAAGACGCTACTTCTCCATAGTTACTGATCTTTTTTTCGATTCTACTTACTATCTCTTGGGTGTATTCTACGTCTTTCGATGCCTCATACAGGTAAACATATATTTTATTTAATTTTTTCAGAAATCGCAATGTTTCATTAACCGTATTAGCAACAGCAACTAGTTTTAAAAAAGCAGCTGGATTTAAGTAGTTGTTTTCAATATTTAAGGCATGAATTTCTCGTGTGATTTCTTCAAAATGATGACTTGGGAGTCTGTTGTCGTTTGCAAATGAGGATAGATATTCATTTACAAGGTTTAATTCTTTCAGTAATAAGTCATTGTCAGGAATGGGATGTATCTCTAGGACCTTTGATTTTCCTAAATTTGAAATACATAACTCAGAAACGCGGTCTAGAACGCTATTAAACTCTAAGTCAATCAATGTTTTTTTTGAAATTTTACCCATAAAAATGCTTATTTTTGAAAGCTACGCAAAAGTAGCGTATATTAACTAAACTACAAACATGGAGATACAATTAGCCGCATCTTGGGCACCTATTTTAAAGGAAGAAATGGAAAAGGAATATTTTAAAAAACTTAAAACTTTTATTGAGGAGGCCTACAAAACCACGGTGTGTTATCCACCAAAAGAACAACTTTTCGCAGCCTTTGATCATTGTACTTTTGAGGATTTGAAAGTGGTGATCATTGGTCAGGATCCATATCATGGTAAAGGACAGGCAAATGGTTTGTGTTTTTCTGTAAATACGGGACGAGCCATGCCTCCTTCTTTATTGAATATTTTTAAAGAATTACATTCAGATATGGGGCTGATGATTCCTGGAGATGGTAATTTAGAACGATGGGCGAAACAAGGGGTCTTATTATTAAACGCCACTTTATCAGTAGCGGAAGGAAGCCCTGGTTCACATCAAAAAAAGGGATGGGAGACTTTTACGGATCATGTGATAAAAACTATTTCTGAAGAAAAGAAAGGCGTGGTCTTTTTACTGTGGGGTGGTTATGCGAAGAAAAAAGGAAAGAAAATAGATAGAGAAGCACATTTAGTGTTGGAAAGCGGTCACCCTTCACCTTTAAGTGCTAATAGGGGGTATTGGTTCGATAATCGTCATTTTAGTACGTGTAATTCATATTTGGAAAATAATGAGATTGATTGGTAAAAAGGTGTCTTTTGTGTAAATTTGTGTAAATTGTACTTTATTTCCCCTATTAATGAATCCATTACTTCTAAAAATACAGAGAATATCACTCTATAATACCACCTTGTTTTTTATCCTAATAGGATTGCTGGGGAATATTATAGGCTATAAACGTTCCTATGACCTGGATATGGTATATGCGAGTGTTGTGCAAACAGTAATTATTCTACTGGCATTACTTGTGTTTAAAGTGAAAAATTATACAAGTCCGGAAAGTATTGTTTCTTTAATCATCGTATTGATGATTCTTTATGGCGCTTCAGGAATGCTATTTTATGGTTTTTCGGCATCGGGGAAATTTTTATTGTTTTTAGGTCCACTTTTCTTTGCGGAATACTTGAGTTTTAGAAAGTACATTCTGCTTTTTATCATAGGTCTTATTACGTATTTATTAATAATATTGTTAATCACTTACGACATAGTTCTCATACATATTGATCATAATCAATATGTAGAAAAAGTGAATTCTTGGGTTATAGATGGTTTTAGTTTGTTCGTGATTTCTTATTCTGGTTTGTTAATAAAAATGTCTAGTAAGAAAATGAGCCAAGGATACTCTAAAGAATTGGAGAAGAGTGATGATCGTTTTCAGCAAATATTTAAAAACTCTAATGAAGCCATCATTCTTTTAAAAGACTATGTGATTTATGACTGTAATAAAAATGTATTGGAGTTGTTTGAGTGTGATATGGGGTTTCTAAAAGAAAAACATATGCTAGATTTATGTTCTCCTTCTTATAAAGGAGTAGATTTAGACAGGAGTATGTTAGATAAAATGACCGAGAAGATTGAATTTGAACGTGTGAAGTTAGTCGAATGGGAAACCAGTAGGCCGAATGGAGAGTTGATTGTCTTAGAGGTTAGTTTTGTGAATGTAGAAAAAGTGTCGGAGGAGTTTCAGTATACCCAAGCCATTCTTCGAAATGTTACGGATCGTAGAAATAAAGAAATTGCACAGTTAAAATATCAAAAAATACTAGAGGAGCAAGTACTATATAGAACGGAAGAGTTGGTGAAATTAAATGGAGATTTATTAAAAACAAATAGGGATTTGGAATATAAGCACCAAGAATTGATGCTTACCATAGAGGATTTAAACAATGCGAAAGATCATTTAATTCAGTCTGAAAAAATGGCCTCAATAGGGGTGTTAACGGCAGGGGTGGCGCATGAGATTAATAATCCACTAAATTTTATACAATCGGGTATTTATAGTTTTGAAAATATATTAGAGAATGGGCATTTAATGGGTACTGAAGAGGAATTGCGTAAAATTCAACGAAGAGTATTAGATCAAATGAATGAAGGTGTATCTCGTGTTACAAACATCGTAAAAGGACTGAATAGATTTAGTAGGGATAATAAGGTGGATACGGAACGCTGTGATTTGAATGAGGTTATTGAAAATTGTTTATTAATCTTAAATCATGAAAGTAAGGATAATTGCAATGTCATTACTGATTTTTTTATAGGAGGATCCGTAATTATTTCTAATGAAGGGAAGCTACACCAAGTGTTTGTGAACGTCCTTCACAATGCCATTCAGTCCATTCAATCCATTGAATCTGATGGGGAGATTAAAATTACTACCCAAATGAATAGTGAAGGCACTAAAGTTATAGTAACGATTCAAGATAATGGTTGTGGTATTGCCCCTGAAAATTTAAAAAAAGTATTTGACCCCTTTTATACAACTAAAAGAGCCTCGCATGGAACAGGGCTTGGTCTGGCAATTGTTTATAACATCCTAAGGGAGCAACAGGCTACGGTGGAAGTTACTTCAGTTCTAGGGGAAGGAACTCTCTTTACTTTTGTCTTTACAAGAGCAGGGGAAATATAAGTGTATATATCTTATATTTATGCTTATATTTGAAAGGCTGTAGCGCCATATTACAGGTAGCATTCACACGAGTGTTATGAAAACCCTATAAATTGTTAAAAAATGCAAGAAAGACTACCTCGATTACTTTATATAGATGACGAGCCATTTAATTTAGAATTATTTCAATTGACCTTTTTTGGTAAGTTAGAGGTATTAGTAGCCAAATCAGCAACGGAAGCTTTAAAAATATTAGAAACGTCTTCTAATATAGACTTTGTAATTGCAGATTTAGAGATGCCTGTCACTTCAGGGATTGATTTTATAAAAGAAGCGAAAGCGTTGTATCGTGATATTCCTTTTTATGTTTTGTCTGGCTATGATTATTACAAAGAGTGTGAGGAGTTAGATGTGGTTTCAGGATTTTTTCAAAAACCATTTAAAAAAGAACAAATTTTAAATTTGGGACATAAAATAGTAAAAGAATCACTGCTAAAAAGCCGTTAGATTTCTAAAAAAAAACCATGTTAGCATTTAATCTAACATGGTTTTTTAGTGTTGTTTTATACTGAATCCCTTATTCGTACTCACTTGTAAAGTGTAGTTTAACACTTGGGTATTTAGATTGTGTCATTTGAATTGTAAAAGCAGAATCGGCTAAAAACACCAATTGATTGCGTTTATCCTTCGCTAAATAACGTTGTTTGACACGTTTAAACTCTTTAAATTCTTCACTGCTTTCATCGTCACATTGTACCCAACAGGCTTTATGGATATTTATGTTTTCGTAGGAACATTTAGCGCCATATTCATGCTCTAAACGGTATTGAATTACTTCGTATTGTAGAGCTCCAACAGTTCCTATTACTTTTCTTCCATTTAAATCTAGGGTGAATAATTGAGCAACTCCTTCGTCCATTAATTGGTCGAGTCCTTTATGTAGCTGTTTGGATTTTAAAGGGTCTGCATTGTTTACATACCTAAAGTGTTCTGGAGAGAATGCAGGAATTCCTTTGTAGTTTAATAGTTCACCTTCTGTTAGTGTGTCACCTATTTTAAAGTTTCCTGTATCGTGTAATCCTACAATATCACCAGGGAAAGACTCATCCACAATTTGTTTCTTTTCAGCAAAGAACGTATTAGGACTAGAGAATTTCATCTTTTTATTATTGCGGACATGCAAGTAGTTGGCATTTCGTTTAAAGGTTCCAGAAACGATCTTTAAAAAGGCCAAACGGTCTCTGTGCTTAGGGTCCATATTTGCATGGATTTTAAACACAAAAGCAGTCATTTTTTCTTCTTTAGAATCTACCATTCTGCTATCCGACATTTTAGGTTGTGGAGTCGGTGCGATATCTACAAAACAGTCAAGTAATTCTTTTACTCCAAAATTATTCAAGGCAGAACCAAATAATACAGGTTGTAAATCACCATCCAAGTATTCTTGTTGATTAAAAGCAGGGTATACTTCTGTGACTAGTTCTAGCTCTTCCCTTAAGGTTTCAGCAGCTTGGTGACCTATGATCTTATCTAGTTCGGGGTTATTGATGTCATCAAATTCGACACCTTTACTAACCGTTTGTTTATTGTCCGCTGAATAGATGTTAATCTTCTTTTCCCAAATATTATAAATTCCTTGAAAGTCGTATCCCATTCCTATAGGGAAACTTAAAGGAGTAACACGCAATCCTAATTTTTGCTCTACTTCATCCAATAGATCAAAGGCATCTTTCCCTTCTCTATCCATCTTATTGATAAAAACAATGATTGGTATTTTACGCATTCGACAAACCTCCACTAATTTTTCGGTCTGTGTTTCTACACCTTTTGCAACATCAATTACAACAATTACGCTATCTACAGCGGTCAGTGTTCTAAAAGTGTCTTCTGCAAAATCCTTATGTCCAGGAGTGTCAAGAATGTTTATTTTCTTATCCTTATAGATAAAAGCAAGTACCGAAGTTGCAACAGAAATACCACGTTGGCGTTCTATTTCCATAAAATCGGAGGTAGCTCCTTTCTTAATTTTATTATTTTTTACAGCACCGGCTTCTTTAATGGCCCCTCCAAAAAGTAATAGTTTTTCTGTTAAGGTGGTTTTACCTGCATCTGGATGCGAAATAATACCAAAAGTACGGCGTCGTTGTATTTCTTCTAAAAAAGTCATGCTCAAAAAATTAAGGCGCAAAGATAGTATTTATAGTTTCAAATGGCAATTTGAAGACAGAGAAAGAGTATTTATTCGCGTATTTTATCTAAAAGACGGTTTAAGTCTACTATTTCTGTTTCCGAAAGATGCCGTAAGCTATTGTCTAAGTTGATTTCCAAAACATCTACGGTTGATAAAATATCTAAGCCCTTTTGGGTGATTTTAACATCTTTTTGACGTCTATCATTTTTACACTCAACACGATCAACCAATTTTTTTAAATACAACCGATCAATCATTCTACTGATGTCAGAGTTTTTATCGACCATACGTTCTTTAATCAGCCCGATACTTGCGGTATTAGGGTATTGCCCTCTCAGAATGCGCAAGGTGTTAAATTGAGCGATAGATAACTTATGAGGTTTAATAATTTGATTCATTTTATCCATCAGATAAACATTGGTCAAATAGATGTTCACCCTTGCTTTTAAATATTCACTTCTGAAATTACTTTGTAAGTCGTCCTTTATACTCAATGTATTCGTTTTTATAGCTGCACAAATTTAATTATAAAATAATTGTAAGCAAAAGAATGTTGCCATTTATTTGCTTACAACTAAGAAAAGAAAATTGCTTCAATTATTTTTTTATCAATTCCATTTTACACAATATCTCAATGTCTTCACCAATCATTAATCCACCTGCTTCCATGACAGAGTTATAGGTCAAACCATAGGCGGTTCTGTTTAGTTTTCCTGTAATTTTTATCCCCGCTTTTATGTTGCCCCAAGGGTCTTTAATCGTTCCTCCATATTGCATGGAAAGTTTAATTTCTTTCGTAAAACCATGCATGGTTAATTGTCCAATTAACGTGTAGTCAGCGTCGTTTTTTTTCGAGATACTCGTACTTTTAAAACTGATTTCTGGGTGATTTACGACATCAAAAAAGTCAGCAGCCAATAAATGAGCATCTCTTTTTTTATCCGCAGTATCTATACTTGCAACGTCTATAGTGAAGTTTATGCTTGCATCCGATAAATCATCTTTAGAGCTACTTAAGCTTCCTTCAAATTTGTTAAAATTCCCGTCAATTTCTGAAATTACCATGTGGCTGATTGAAAAACCAACTGTGGAATGGGAGGCATCAAATGCCCATGTGTCCTGTGCGTTTGTTAATACAGTGCTGAAAATAGCGATAATAAGGCTAATTTTTTTCATCTTTTAAATCTATTTGTTAATAAGGATGCAAATGTACGTAATAACAATAGATGTTGAAACATGTATTATGTTAAACTTTTCAGAATGTTTTTTTAGGGGATGTAATCTCCGGGGAATAGCTTTTTTTAAAAATGTTTAGGTATTCTGTTAAATCAATAGAACTGAATATAGCCTTAAATAGGTTTGAATAACAGGGGTATAAAGCGATAGTTAGGATGGTTTATTAGAGCTAGTGAAGAGGTGTTTATTAATTTATACGGCTGAAGGTCAGGCAGAAGAGCGCGTTTAAAGTAGCCTCTTTTCCATTAGCGTCGATGGTTTGATCTATGGTTACATTTAGCTTTAATTGTGTACTAGTAAGGTCTTGAATTAAGATGGACACAGGTATTTTTTCATGGCTTAAATAGAGGTTGGAATTGATGATTCCCCATTCTCCTATTAATAAGTTATCTAGAAAGTCAGAACAGTTATAGGTTTTTAGGAATGTAAAAGACTCGGATTTCCCGGTCATTGTAATAGAAAAATCACCATCGGTAATTAATTGTTTAGGATTGCTTTTAAAATCTAACACTAAATCATCAGTACCATTCTCATTACTATTATTTATAGTTACTGCTATTTTTTTACCGAAAGATTTACTTGTTAATACCGTGTTTTCTGATGAGAAATCAGTAATAACCCATTCTCCTATTATGAGCCCTTCTAGCGTCTTTTCAAGACTTAATTCATCATTGATTTCATTACTACATGCTGAGAAAAACAAAGGTAATAATACGTAAAGTATTGTTTTATAGGGATTCATTTGGGGTTTTTTTAGTTTAAAACTGTTCGCAAGATAGCGAAACTTAATTAAATAAGGGGATGATTTTTTTGTAGCTTTGTATTTTGATACACTATAATAATGAAAGAACTAGTAATTTTAGTAAACGAACAGGACGAACAGATAGGCTTAATGGAGAAAATGGAGGCACATGAAAAGGCTTTATTACATAGGGCATTCTCTGTATTTGTTTTGAATGATAAAAAGGAATTGATGTTGCAACAACGTGCGGCTGGAAAATACCATTCTCCATTATTATGGGCAAATACCTGTTGTAGTCATCAACGAGATGGTGAAACTAGTTTAGCTGCAGGAAAGCGCAGATTGCAAGAAGAAATGGGCTTTGACTGTGAGTTAAAGGAATTATTTTCTTTTATTTATAAAGCACCATTTTCGAATGGTTTAACGGAACACGAGTTAGATCATGTGATGATAGGTAGTTATAATGAAGCACCGATAATTAACACAGATGAAGTGGAGTCTTATAAATGGATGTCCTTGGAAGCTGTTAAAAAAGATATGGAATTACAAGCCGAAATTTATACAGAGTGGTTTAAAATTATTTTCGATAAATTTTACCATCATTTAAAAGTGTAAATTGCCCTAAAAATTTGCCTATGAAAGTTACCGTAAATAGAAAGGCGCATTTTAATGCAGCGCATAGATTGTATAATGCCGATTGGAGTGATGCAAGAAACGCAACTGTATTTGGGAAATGTGCCAATCCTCACTATCATGGACATAACTATGAACTCATAGTAGGGGTGAAGGGGGAGATTCACCCCGAAACAGGCTTTGTAATGGATATGAAAGTCTTGAAAAAATTAATTGAGGTAGAGATTGAGCAAGCGTTCGATCATAAAAATTTGAACGAGGAAGTTGAAGAGTTTAAAAAATTAAACCCTACGGCTGAAAATATAGCCGTAGTTATTTACCATAAATTAAAACCCAAATTGGATGTGAATCTAATTTTAACCATAACTCTGTATGAAACCCCTCGTAATTTTGTGGTATACGGAGATGAGTAGTTTATCTGTTGTCACTATAAAAAGTAGGAAGTGATAGTTTAAACGCTACAGCTAATAGTCTGACGGTTATTACAATTAATGTAGTTCCAATATAAATAATATAGGTGTTTTCGAAAAACTCTTGTAGTACTAGAAATGTTATGGCTCCAACGATACAAGCGATTGCATAAATTTCTTTCCTGAATATAATAGGAATATCATTGCATAAGATATCTCTCGTGACTCCTCCAAAACAAGCAGTCATTGTTCCTAGTGCAATAGATATTACTGGATGGAATCCTGCTTTCACTCCTATTTCTGTACCAATAATTGTAAAAATTCCAATTCCAATAGTATCAAATAAGAAAAAGGTTCTACTTAGAAACCGTAATTTTTTTCTAAATATGATAGCAATAGAGGTCGCTATTATGATGGCATACATATAGTTTATGTCTTGCATCCATCCTACGGGTAATCTTCCTGTAAGAATATCGCGCATAGTTCCTCCTCCTGCGGCAGTAACAAAGGCAATGATAAATACGCCAAACGGATCTAGCCGTTTATTCATGGCAACTAAAGCTCCGGAAATGGCAAAAGCTGCGGTTCCTATAATGTCTAAATAATAAAGTGGTGTCATTACATTTGTTGGGTATAGTAGTTGTAGTCTTTCAGTATGGTTTCTATAAAAACAAGGGGTTTTTCATTCGATTTTATACCCGTCATTTTTTTTATTTTTTCATCTAACTTTATAATAACGGGGTGTTTTCTTCGCTTTTTAGCATCCGTGAAAATTTCTTTAATTGTTTGGATGTCATGATCGGATAGCATGGTTACTTGCGGGTATGTCGGAAGATAGTTTTGCGCAATGTCTTTCAGTATAGTATCACTGAGATGCATCAAGGGAACTTCGCTTATCACGGTAGTTCCTGCTGCTAAATCTCCGAGTCGTTGTCCTTTTCCGTTTAAGAGAATAGCGAGTAGGGCCAGGGATCCAGAGGCGAGGTTTATTTCTATTAGCCGTGTAATCCATCGGATAATATAGCCTCCGAAGGTAGGTTTAGAACCGTCAATATTGGTCACTCTGATTTTAGTTAAATACTTACCAGGAGTCTGTCCGTTCATCAGCATTTCAAAATACAAGCTGTAAAAAAACAAGGGCAATCCTAAAAGCGTGAACATGATCCATAATTCTTCATAATCCAACATGTCCATGCTGCTCAAAATCAAATATACGATGAGTATGTAGCCTATGTTTATTAATTTGTCTATTAAAAAGGCCGTAATTCTGGTACTCACCTTAGCTACCTGCTGTGTGATACTAACATTTTGTGCTGTTTCTATCGAGAAATTTGTCATGTTTACTTTTTTTACCGAAGTCTTGTTGCTTGTTTGCCTCTCTTTTGTTACTTTAGCTTTTGGTTGCATATCTAAGGATGCAGGACAAATGTAAAGAAAAATGCGTGAAGCTGCTTTTGTAAATAGAAATAAAGAGAAATGGTTATTATTTGAACGTGTGTTGTCTAAAACAACGCAGGTTTCACCTGATAGACTTTCAGATTTATATATTGAGGTTACTGACGATTTAAGTTATGCAAAAACTTTTTATCCAAGAAGTAATACCTTAATATACCTCAATGGAATTGCCTCCAAAGCACATTTACTTATTTATAAAACCAAGAAAGAATCTAAAAATAGAATCTTACAATTTTTTACCTATGATTTTCCATTGCAGTTTGTTACCTATCACAAGCAATTACTCATTGCTTTTTTAGTCTTTCTGTTTTTCAGCGTGGTTGGAGCGTATTCAGTGGCTCAGGATGGTGATTTTGTACGGTTAATTTTAGGAGATGATTATGTCAATACGACATTGTCTAACATCGATAAGGGGGATCCTATGGCGGTGTATAAAAAAATGGGAGAAACCAGCATGTTTATCGGGATTACATTGAACAATATAAAAGTAGCAATGTTTGCTTTTGTCCTCGGCTTATTTTTCGCTGTTGGAACCTTATATGTGATGATGCAAAATGGAATTATGTTAGGTTCTTTTCTTTATTTTTTTTACGATAAAGGCTTGTTATGGGAATCCTCTAGAACTATATGGATCCATGGGACGATAGAAATTTCAGTGATCATTATTGCTGGATGTGCAGGGCTTGTTCTTGGAAACGGCTTGTTATTTCCTGGAACACATACACGACTTTATTCTTTTAAAAAGAGTTTTAAAGAAGGCTTGAAAATTATGGTAAGTACCATTCCCTTTTTTATTGTGGCAGGATTTTTAGAAGGATTTGTAACCAGACATACTGAAATGCCGGATTGGCTGGCTGTTTTAATTATCCTAGCCTCTTTATATACAATTATTTATTATTACATATTATATCCTATTAAATTAAAAAAACAAGTATTACATGGAATTATTAGACCAAATTAATTTTAAAGAAGAACGTGATTTAGGGGAAATCATTAGCGATACTTTTCGCTTTATTAGAGAGAATTGGAAGTCGTTTTTTTCTTTTATAGGGAAAATATTAGGTCCCGTTTTATTAATTGCAGCCGGATTAATGGTGTTTTTATACATCTCTTTTGCTGATTCGTATAAGAAAATATTACTAGGTGTGGATGCTGGGGATGCTACCGGTTTTTCAACCTTTGAAAATGTTATTGGTTATGGTTTTTTACTCGTGGTGGTATGGCTCGTTATTTATGTGTTACTGTCCATGGTTTCTTTATTTTACATCAAATCTTTTATTGCTCATGGAGTGGCTGATTTTGAAGAAGTAAAGGCAAATACCTATGCCAATTTTTGGAAATTTATAGGGTTGGCTTTATTAATGATACTCATGATTTCTGTAAGTTATGTGTTCTTCTTTATTCCTGCATTTTATATGGCAGTTGTACTTTCTTTAGGAATGTCTATTATGGCATTTGAAGGGAAAAGTGTAGGGGGGACTATTTCACATTGTTTCTCTTTAATTAAGAGTAATTGGTGGAATACTTTTGGGGTGTTAATTGTCTTAACAATGTTAGTTTCTATCTTACAAATGGTTTTTTCAATACCACAAATGATGTATCAACTGATTGCTTCAGGGGTGTTTCTAGACGGGGGAGATCCTACGGATATTACGAACTTACTGGACGATCCTATAAATATTGTTTTGAATGTTATTTCTTATATCGGGCAGTTCTTATTTTATTCGGTGTCATTTATTGCTTCAGCTTTTATTTATTTTGATTTAAATGAAAAAAAATATGGAACTGGGACCAACGAACGTATTGATAACTTAGGGGTATAAAACAGTTTTTTTTGAAGATAATTTTCACCATATTAATTACTTTTATTAGTGTCATTTCTTGGGGACAGGCTACTTTACCTGTTCAATATGATAGAGGAACTGTGGTTAAACGCAGTTTTAATACGCAAGATTTAGAGGCATTTAAACAGCAGGAAGCATTTAACTACGAAGTAGTTATTGAGAAACAAGCGCCTACACTGTTCGAACGTTTACTCTCTTGGTTAAAAAGAGGTGCATTAAACGTCTTGGAATGGTTTTTTGGAGTAGGAAATGCTACGGGAATTTTTGCGATTATTTTACGGATTTTACCCTATGCTGTGGCTGGTTTAGTTTTGGTTTTATTACTGAAGTTTTTTAGGGGAGTAAAATCCAATTCCTTGATAAGTACAGCGAAGAATAAATCCATTGTTGATTTTGTAGATACAGAAGACTTGATAAGGAAAAAAAACATTCAAGTCTTGATAGATAATGCTGTTCTAGCTACTAATTTCAGGTTGGCCATTCGCTATCATTATATGCTAATGTTACAGCGTTTGGAAGCGTCAAAATCCATTGTTTGGGAACAACAGAAAACCAATGTAGATTATATCAATGAAATTAAAGATTTAAGTGTTAAGGCGGATGTGAAACACCTTACATGGGTGTACGATATGATATGGTATGGTAATTTTGAAATATCAGAATCTGATTTTATGCGCGTGCAACAGGAGTTTGAAAAACTATCTAAAGCCATTAAATATTAAGTTATGAGCACTAAAGGAAAGTTATACAGCGCCCTTGTATTATTCATCGTAATTGGTGTTATTTATATAGATGCCTCTAGAAAAACTCCAATTAATTGGTTTCCTAGTTATGTAAATCATCATAAAATACCTTTTGGAATGTATGTTTTGGACGATCAGTTGCCTCTCTTATTTCCAGGCACTTCTATAGAACAACTTTCCATCTCTCCTTTTGTCTATTTAAAAAAAGAGGAACGTACAGGGACGTATTTATTTATAAATGATAATGTTCAATTTGGGAATTCGGAGCTAGGGGAATTAATGGAATTTGTGAAACGAGGGAATCATGTATTTATATCTTCTCATAGAATGAACCTAGATACATTGGGGTTTAAAACCAAATCACTGATTACCAATAATTTTGAGGAAACTGTTTTTATTAAACTGTTAAACAAAACTTTTAAAGGAAAAGAATACACCTTTGACCGAGATTTTGACAACCAGGTTTTTACGGAGATAGACACTTTAAATACAGTGGTTTTAGGGAATACAGGTTACTATAATAAGGAGGATGAACGTACGGAAGAGGGGGTGAATTATGTAAAATTCACCTATGGAGAAGGAACCTTTTTATTACACACATTTCCAGATGCATTTTCTAATTATGGATTGCTAAGTGGAGAATTGAGTCATTACGCAGCAGGAGTATTATCATATATAGAGGAAGATGAGACCTTGTTAATAGATAATTATTACAAAACAGGAAAATTTCAAATAACGTCTCCTTTAAAATTTATCTTAGGGAATAAACACTTAAAATGGGCTTATTATACCTTGTTGATAGGGGTTCTGATATTCATTATTTTTGAAGGGAAACGGAAACAACGGAGTATTAAAGTGATACATGCTTTAAAAAATCAAACGCTGGATTTTACAAGAACTATTGCCAATATGTATTTCGAACAAAAGGAACATAAAGACATCGCAACTCATAAAATCACCTATTTTATGGCGGAGATTCGTACAAAACACCAATTGAATACGACCATAATAGATCATCGGTTTTATGGAATGTTGGCTTTAAAAAGTGGAAATACGATAGAAGAAGTAACCGCGTTATTTAAGTATTTAGACTTTATACGGTTACAAAACGAATTAAGTGCATCGCAATTAGTTACGCTGCACAAAAAAATAGAACAATTTAATAAACAGATCCAATAATTATGGAACATCAAGATTTAAGTTTCGACGCAAGATTAGATTTAGCATCCTTAAAAAATGCCGTTGAAGAAATAAAAGAAGCATTGGGCCAAATAATTATTGGACAAGAAGAATTTATCGATTTTTTATTGGTGGCATTATTAGCAGATGGACATGTATTGATTGAAGGCGTACCAGGAGTAGCTAAAACGATTACCGCGAAATTATTGGCGAAAACTGTAGCTACTGACTTTAGTAGGATTCAGTTTACTCCAGATTTAATGCCTAGTGATATTCTAGGGACTTCTGTCTTAAACATGAAAACTTCCGAATTTGAGTTTAAAGAGGGACCTATTTTTTCGAATTTAATATTGATCGATGAGATTAATAGAGCGCCAGCAAAAACACAAGCAGCCTTGTTTGAAGTGATGGAGGAGCGTCAAGTAACAATAGATGGAAATACCTATAAGATGGAGGCTCCGTTTATGATATTGGCCACCCAAAATCCAATAGAACAAGAAGGGACTTATGCACTTCCAGAAGCGCAATTAGATCGATTTTTAATGAAAATCACTGTCGGTTATCCGTCATTGGAGGAAGAAGTACAGATTTTGAATGCCCATCATTCTAGAAAAGGAGTGGCGCCAGAGACACTTGTGAAACCGGTGCTTTCCGTGGCTGATTTGACGAAGTTTAGAAAGATGATTTTTGAGGTGGTCGTAGAAGAAAAAATCATAAAATACATTGCTCAAATTATTGGTGCTACTCGAAATCATACACATCTGTTTTTGGGAGGGTCTCCCAGAGCTAGTTTGTCTGTACTGATGGCTTCCAAGGCATTTGCAGCGATAAAAGGTAGGGATTTTGTAATTCCAGAAGATATTAAACAAGTGATAAAACCAGTATTAAGACATCGTATTATGTTAACTCCAGAACGTGAAATGGAAGGCTTGACCACGGATAAAGTAATTGATATGATTGTGCACTCTGTGGAAGTTCCTAGATAAATACATGCGGATTTTTAGAGGGTAAAGATAAATTTCTACTGATAACTTCGGTGGAAATATACAATAAACGAAACAAGATTACACGATGAAATTTATAAGATCTATTTACATACATGGACAGTTTTTCTGGTATATGGCAGGGATTGTCGCCTTGTTTTTGTTGAGTTTTTGGTTTCCTGTTTTTTACAGTATTGCCTGGAGTGTAGTCTTGCTACTTCTCGTCATTTTTTTTACGGATATTTGGTTTTTATACCGTACAAAAAACGGGTTGAAAGGGAGCAGAATTTTGTCTGAAAAATTTTCAAATTCGGATGAGAATATAATTCCTATCCGTATTCAAAATAGGTATTCCTTTAAGATTTCTATAAAAGTGATCGATGAGTTACCTGAACAATTCCAAAAAAGAGATTTTGAACGTCTCGCCTCCTTAGAAACGAAGGAGAATTTTGATTTTGAATACACGGTACGCCCTGTGGAACGAGGTGAATATCATTTTGGAAACCTAAATGTTTTTGTCTCCTCTTTTTTAAAGATTATTGCCAGGCGTTATACGTTTGATCAGCATGCCATGGTTGCGGTTTATCCTTCTTTTATTCAGATGCGCAAATACGAATTTTTAGCGATGAGTAATAAATTGACGGAATATGGAATGAAAAAAATACGTCGTATTGGGCATACCATGGAATTTGAGCAAATTAAAAAATATGTTTCAGGGGACGATGTGAGAACGATTAACTGGAAAGCGACTGCCAAGCAGTCTACATTAATGGTAAATCAATATCAAGATGAGAAATCCCAACCTATTTATTCTTTAATAGACATGAGTAGGGTAATGAAAATGCCCTTTGAGGGACTTAAATTATTGGATTATGCCATTAATTCTACCTTGGCTTTTTCTAATATAGCCATTAAAAAAAATGATAAGGCGGGTTTATTGGCCTTTGCTGCAAAAGTTCCGGTAGTAGTGCCTGCGAGCAATAAAAAAACACATTTAAATTCGATTAACGAAGCACTTTATAATATAAATACGTTGTATAACGATGCGGATTATGGTTATTTATACGCCTTTATTAAGCGAAAAATTACCCACAGGAGTTTACTGATTTTATATACCAATTTTGAGCATATGGGGAGTTTAAAAAGGCAATTGCCATATTTACAGGCCATTGCTAAAAAACATGTATTGGTGACCGTGTTTTTTGAAAATACGGAGTTGGATGATTTGATAACAGAAAAGGCCTCAGATGTCCAATCTATTTATCATAAAACCATTGCTCAGAAATTCTCCCTTGAAAAACAACTCATTGTGAAACAGTTAGAAAACAGAGGTGTGCATGCTATTTTAACCAAGCCAGAAGACCTCACAGTAAATGTAATTAATAAGTATTTAGCATTTAAAGCAAGAGGGGTAGTTTAGAGGGAAGAATTATTTTTTTATTTGAAATTAGTTGTTATTTTTGCGCAAAATTATACGGTATGAAAACGAAGTTTACGGTAGGGAGTTTATATGCGGGTATTGGTGGAATTTGTATGGGTTTCAACAAGGCTGGGTTTAAAGTAGAATGGGCGAATGAATATGATAAAAACGCTTGTATTACTTACCGTGAAAATTTTGACCACCAACTTGTCGAAAAAGATATAATGGAGGTTAATATTAAAGAATTAAGTAACGTAGATGTGATTGCCGGAGGGTTTCCTTGTCAGCCTTTTTCAGTGGCTGGACACCGGAAAGGTTTTGAGGATAATAGAGGGAATCATTTTTTTAGAATGTTGGATTTTGTAGATGCAATGAGGCCCAAAGTTTTATTTTTTGAAAACGTAAAAAATTTAGTAGGGCACGATAAAGGGAATACCTTTAAAGTTATTCGTAAAGAAATAGAAGATAGAAATTATTCGTTTCATGCAAAAGTGTTGAACACAAAGGACTATGGGAATATCCCTCATAATAGAGAGCGAATATTTATCATAGGTTTTGATAAAAATGTATATCCTGAAAATTATAAGAAATTTGAATTCCCTTTAAAAGAGACGTTAACAAAAAAAGTAAAAGAACTCTTTATACAGGAGAAAGTGGAGGAGAAATTTTACTATAGAGAAGATAAATATATGTTCGATATGTTAAAAAAGGACATCACTAAAGAGGATACAGTATATCAATTTAGAAGACAGTATGTGAGAGAAAACAAGTCAAATGTTTGCCCTACTTTAACAGCTAATATGGGAACTGGAGGGCATAATGTTCCTTTAATTAAAACGAAATTTGGAATTAGAAAACTAACGCCTAAAGAATGTTTTGATTTTCAAGGGTTTCCAGAGGGCTATAAATTACCAGCATTGGCAAACTCACATTTGTATAAGCAAGCAGGGAATTCTGTAAGTGTTCCGGTTATAGAACGAATAGCAGTAAATATTTTAAAAGCAATGAATGGAATTGATTGCGAAATAGAAAAGAATTAAATTTCTCGTAACACGGAGACTAGGGTCTCTAGTTTTTTTAAGTCACCACATTGTATGTAATAGTTACTAGCATCCATCATGGTACGGCCATTTAACAAACTACCTTGAGGTAATAAATAATTGTTTTTAATAACATGCTTGACGGTTTCATGACTACAGACACCAGCGAAATCATAGTTCCAAGTCTCTTTTTTAATAATTTTTAAGAGTCGTTGTTTGTCTATTTTTTTTGTGTAAAAAAGATCCTCCTTTTTTAAAATTGATTTAAGGTCTGGTTGGATACGAATCAATACAAAATAGTCGTAGTTATTGGTGGCAACAGTATCAATATTAGGGATGTAGTCTCCTTGCTTGTTCCAGTCCTTTTCTTCGAGTAATAAGAGGTTAGAGAAAAACACGGCAGATTTTATGGTTATTTTTTTTCCTTTATAACATAAATCGAAGTCATCCCATATTCCTTTACCATAGATGTCTAAATCTGGAAGATCTAGCGCTGTAATATTATTATCTGAAAGCGCTTTGTGTACTGCAAATTCAGCCAGTTTCCCCTGGAATGTATTTGCAAATAATTCACCGTTATCTCTGTTGTGATTTCCTCCAGAACGATGCCTGCGATGATGTCCTTCACCGAAAACCATCTCATACGAAAAGTTAAAACATGTTACTACAGTCTCAGCAGAAATAGCAGTTCCTGAAAATGCCCTTTTATGAGTGATGTAATAATGATTAGGTGTTTTAAAATCTAATTTCATAGCTTTAAATTAGCACTTGTATCGGTGAATTTTTTATTCTAATTTTTATAAGAGAGACTGTTTATGATGTTAGTTTTTCTTCTAGTTCTTCTTGTGTATTAAAAGTTGCTAAATGTTCAAAATCTGTTATTTTGACTTGATTTACGTTACTTTTCACAAGGATTTCTTTTAGTGTTTCCGTCGTTGCTATACCGCTTATTAATACTTTGTTATCGGTGTTTACATAGATAAAGATACTGTTTTCAATATTTGTTGCATTAATTTCTGGCAATGCATTTCCGTAAAACGTAATTATTTTTAAGGTTTTATTCTCGAAATAGTATTTTTTTCTAGGGTAGGATTTAGGTTCCCTTTTTTTCCAATCAAATCTTTTAATTCCAATAAAGCTTTCGAAAGCGAATTCAGAGACAAGGTCTATTTTAAGCTTGTTATAATAGTATTGACCTTCCATTCTATCTCGTAATTTTCCCATATCCGCGAGTCCAAGATGTTTTAAGGCTATTTTTTGAATGTTAGCATCTATATACTTAGGTACAGTTACCCGTTTAAAATGGACGAGTTGTGGAATTATTATTTTATTCATGAGTCTTTTTTTACAATGGAAATCGGACGGTGTATTTATAATATGCTTATGTATGTATATCGATTAAAATAAAATTATTATTGACAGCTATCAAGGGTCTCAAAAACACCTTCAAATGACGGATGTAATTTCGTTTATTTTTAGTTCTTCCCTGGAGAAAAAACGGAACCTTTGAAACTGCGCTACTTTTATGTTTACCTGGCAATAAGAACATTTAAAGCTATTTCTAAACGGTCATTTAAAAAAGCAGTTGGCATGAGAGAATGTTCCTTTAGTTTTAGGAAAGAATAAAGATAAAAATTTATTTTTTATTTACAGTGATACATCTTCACTTTATTAGGCTTATACCATCGGAGTTTTGTAACTTTACCTCCTAAGACCTCAATATATTTTAGTTTGAAAAAACATACCAATATCCCCATATTTATCCCCGAGATGGCCTGTCCATATCAATGCGTATTTTGCAATCAAGAGAAAATCAGTAATACGTTTAGCATTCCGAAACCAGAAGAAATAGCCAAAACTATAGATGCTTATTTGGAAACCATTCCTAAGGAAAGAGAGATAAACGTTGCCTTTTTTGGAGGGAGTTTTACGGGCATTCCTAAAGAGGAAATGATTGCTTATTTAAAAGTGGCACATAGCTATGTGTTGTCTGGACAAATTCAAGGGATTCGCTTGTCTACCAAACCAGATTATATTACCAATGAAATTCTAGATGTTCTTGAGAAATATGGCGTTACGGCTATTGAATTAGGCGCGCAGAGTACCAATAATAAAGTCCTATTAAAATCGGGGAGAGGCCATAAATTTGATGTGATAGAGAAAGCATCCAAATTAATTAACGAACGCAATTTTGAACTAGGACTTCAAATGATGTTAGGCTTGCCGTATGATAGTTTAGAATTGAGCATGCAGACAGCCAGAGACATCGTTCGCTTAGGAGCCGATTCTACTCGTATTTATCCTACGTTGGTTATTAAAGGTACGGTATTGGAAGGAATGTATCACAGTGGACAATACAAAGCATTGTCCTTGGAAGAAGCCGTTGAGTGGTCTAAGGAGGTTTATAAAATATTTATGAAAACTGACATTAAAATATTACGTGTTGGTTTACATCCTTCGGAAGAATTAGAGCTAGGGAAGTCATTGGTAGCGGGACCTATTCATCCTTCGTTTAAGGAAATGGTGTTGTCAGCTGTATGGGCGGATATCCTAGCAGAAATGCTTCAAGAAGGTGAAAATGCCACCATAAGTGTGACAAAAAATCAATTGAACTATGCCATCGGGTTTAAAGGGAGTAATCGTAATTTTTACAAAGAAAAAGGGGTGGATTTACTGTTTGTTGCAGACGAGAAACTTTCAAATTTTGAGCTAGATGTTTGCTGTCATTGATAAAAGAGCTTCAGAGGAAGTAAAAGACACACTGAAATTATACGTAGACGGTGTTTTTGAGTTTTCTTCCGAAGGAATTACTTATAATTCTATTAGTGGGCATCCGGATGTTTTTATGTTTCAGGAAGCAGGAATCTTGATAGTTGCTCCTAATGCGCCGAGTGATTTTATTTCTTTTTTACAAAAAAGGCATGTCAATTTTACTTTTGGAAAAGAAAAGGTAGGTGTGAATTTAAAGGAAAGTAGTCGGTATAATTGTCTGGCAACTGCCTCTCATTACTTTTTGAGAAAGGGGTTTACGGACCGTGTTATTTTAGACCATTGTAAAGATAAAATAGCTGTAGTTTTACCTCAATCTTATGTCAGGTGCAGTCTTTTCAATGTGGATGACCATCATTTTATAACGTCGGATAAAGGAATATTAAAAAGGTTGAATACGCACCAATTAGAGGCTTGTTATTTTGATCCACGTCACATAAAAATTAAGGATCATGCGTATGGTTTTTTGGGAGGTACTGTTGGGGAGTTTGAAAACACCTTGTTTTTTATGGGAGATGTTTTAAAACATGCGGATGGAGAAAAACTACAAGAATACATTCGCCATAACAATAAAAAAGTGCTGTGTTTAGGAAGTGATTATTTATATGATGGTGGAGGGGTGTTTTTTGTGAAATAATTCGAGGGCATAAAAAAACAAGCTCCATAAAAATGACGCTTGTTTCTAATGCTATGAAGTAAAAATTAAATTGCTTTAACGTTTACTGCATTTAGTCCTTTTCTGCCTTCTGCTAATTCGAATTCAACAGTGTCTCCTTCTTGAACTTCATCAATTAATCCCGAAACATGCATAAAATACTCTGTTTTCGAATCGTCTTCAATAACAAAACCAAAACCTTTTGATTCGTTAAAGAACTTTACTGTACCATTTTTCATTTGTAATATATTTAATAATTTTTTGTGATAAGATGATTTCTTAACAGTCATCACGCTCTTAACGCATAAGAATCGCAGTTCTTATTAAAAACCCATCTATTAAATTTGCAGTTCAAATATAGGAATTAAAAAGTGGAATTTGAGTAAAAATCTATTGTTTTTTAATCGGTATAGTAGAAACCGTTTGCTTCTAATTGTCTGTATCCCTAGTATTTATTGTTTTTAATGAGTATTTACAGATACTTTCGTTTTTATTCTTCTTATTGATTGGAATTAATAGTTTAAGAATGGTAAGTTGGATTCATTAATGGAATCTTTTGTTGAGGTTATTTTATGAATTACCTGTATTCGGATGTTCATACATCGATCAGGGCGCTAGTATTTAATAAAGGAAGACTGATTCTAGAGGTAGTGTGATTCCTCTCTCTTATTTGTCCTGTGTCAATCTAAAAAACAAAGATGAATTATAAAGATACTATTTTTTAAAAAAAAATCATATATTTCAATCATTAATAGTGTTCCTTTCGAATGTAGAGGACGCATCAATCCGTATTCATGAACAAAAAAATAGCCCTATTTATATTTGCGAGCGTAGCCTTTTTGGACCTACTGGGAATCATTTTTAAAATAGAGATCTTGCGATTGGTTTTTAAACCTTTAATTTTACTTTCTTTGATTGCTTTGTATGTGATAAGTACAAAGAAAGAAATCAATAAAACCTATGTATTTGCATTGGTGTTTTCGTTTTTGGGCGATGTATTTTTACTCTTTGATGGTACGCTGTTTTTTATGCTGGGATTGGGCTCCTTTTTAATCGCACATTTGTTTTTTATAAAAGTAGTTGTTTCTTGGTGGAAGTTGTTTAATCTGAAAAACACACTCTTAATAGCAATTCCTTTTGGAGTATTAGTCGCAGGGTTAATTTTGTTTTTAAATGATTATTTGGGGGAAATGTTACTCCCAGTAATCGTATACGCTTTGGTAATTGGGGCCTTTGGAACGGTTGCAACTATTTTATACAAGCAGCACCGAACAAGCGTTGCATTTATTATGATGTTAGGCGCATTTGTTTTTATGAGTTCCGATACTGTTCTGTCCATTAATTTGTTTTATAAGCCCATGATGGTCTTAAATATTTTAGTGATGCTAAGCTATGTTATAGCGCAGTATTTGATTTATAAATCAGTTGTTTTAAAGGGGGAAATGTAATACTTATAGCTATGAATTGGATTTTAGGACTTATTTTTATCTTGCTGTCATTTTTTTTAATTGCTCAGTATTACAGAAAAAAAAGAACAGAAAAATTGCGAGAATTTTTGATAAAAAACTGGGGTAAACCTAGAAAAGATGATTTTTTTAATTTTTATAATATTTCACGTTACTTTGAAAATAATTTCCATAAAAAAGAAGCCTATCATAGTATCTCGGATGCTACAAAAGAGGATGTAGATTTGGAGGATCTTTTTAAGTTTGTAGACCGTACTACTTCAAAAATAGGGCAACAATACCTGTATTATAAACTTAGAACCATTGGAGGAAGAGAGGAGCTTATGGAATTTGGTGCCTTGAGTGATTTATTTTTAAAAGACCCTTCATTAAGGCTAGAGTCCCAGTGGATTTTATCCGTATTAAAAACAGAGGAAGCCTACGATCTAGAATTATTGATAAACGGGGAGCCTCTTAAAAAGCCACGTTATTTTAAGTTTATTTATGCATCGTCTATCGCTTCTGTAATTTGCTTAGGATTGGTCTTTGTGAGTCCAATATTTTCTTTGTTTTTACTACCATTGTTTTGTGTAAATACGGTGTTTCACTTTAAAAACAAGGACAATATAAATTATTATATCAATGGGGTTTCTCAATTGACAAAGGCATTAAAAGTCTGTAAAAAACTGTTGTCTTTTCAGGAGTTGAAAGCGCAATTTGAAGAGGTTTCTTTTGTAAGTCATGTCCAGAAAATTCAATTAAAAACTGAATTCATAAAGTTTGAAAAAGCCTTATCAAGTGAATATGTGGCCTTGTTTTGGCTCCCCTTAGAAATTATTAAAATTCAGTTCAATTTAGAATTGTTAGTTTTCTATAGTTTTATTGAAGATATTACGAAGGAAAAACAACATATAGATAACTTATTTCAGTTTATTGGGAAGGTAGATGTTGCCATTTCTGCAGCATCTGTTCGCTCCGGAAAATTAGAAACGTGTAGGCCAGTATTCGTTTCTGAAAAACACGTAATGGTATCAGGAATAGTACATCCTTTAGTAGATAAATGTGTGGATAATAAATTGAATTTAGAAGGTGAAAGTTTATTGCTTACAGGCTCTAATATGTCAGGGAAATCTACTTTTATTAGAACCATGGCTTTAAACTCAATTCTGGCTCAAACCCTTTATTTTTGCTTTGCAAAAAGTTATCAAGCACCTTTTTTTAAACTCCATTCATCCATTAGGGTTACAGACGATCTATCGGAGAAAACTAGTTATTACTTGCAAGAGGTTCTCGCGATTAAAAAACTACTACAGGCATCTAAATCTAAGGATCCTTGCCTGTTTATATTAGACGAAATATTTAAAGGAACCAACACAGTGGAACGTGTTGCAGCAGGGAAGGCTATTTTGTCTTTTCTTACTAAGGGAAATCATACAGTATTGGTTTCTACACACGATATTGAATTGACGGAATTACTCGCAGAAGAGCATTATAAATTGCATCATTTTAGTGAGCAGATAGAAAATGAAACCCTGTTCTTTGATCATAAATTAAAAGAGGGAAAATTAACGACAAGAAACGCTATTAAGGTCTTAGAATTATATGAGTATCCGGATATTATTATTAAAGAAGCACGGAAAGTAGAGCGAGATTGTTTTGGGGGAATCTAGTTTTTGAAGGTGGTTTTTGGAGTTTTGTAGGGGTAAAAATGAGTTGAAATATCGCCTTCTAAAGTACTATAAATAGCCACTGTAAAAAAGCAGTGGCTATTCAAATTTTTGCTAATACCCCTATAAAACAACTTAGTTTTAAGTAGGAGATAAGGGGTGTGATCTATGATTTATAACCGAGACTATATCCTTCGTTTTTTGTACAAGTCCTTTCAGTGAATTCCTTATGTTACCTGTTTAAACGGGAATACTTTCTCCTTCAGATTTTATGTTTTTTAGGCTGTCAAAATAAAAATCTACACGGCCTACGTTAATTCCGTATTTTCCTACTTGATTTACCAATACCTGTTTTCCTACGACGTTAGTTACGGAAGTAGGTTTGTCTAAAAAAGTATGGGTATGTCCTCCGATGATTAAATCTATATTTTTAGTTGCTGCTGCTAATTTCAAGTCAGAGATTGTAGTGCTGTCATGTTTGTAAGCGTATCCTAAATGTGATAGGCAGATAATCAAATCACACTGCTCTTCGTTTTTTAAGGTATCTGTGATCTGTTGACTTATTGCGATAGGGTCGTTGTATTTGGTTTCTTTGTAAAGTTGTTTTAAAACAAGACCGTCAAGTTCCACGCCTAGTCCAAAAACACCTATTTTTATACCTTCCTTTTTAAAGATTTTATACGGTTTTATCAGTCCGTCTAAAATAGTGTTTTTAAAATCGTAATTGGCATTTACAAAATCAAATTTAGCATGGGGTAATTGTTTATAAAAACCATCTACACCATTATCAAAATCGTGATTCCCTAAAGTTGCCGCATCGTATTTTAGCATGCTCATGAGTTTGAATTCTAATTCGCCTCCATAAAAATTAAAATAAGGGGTGCCTTGAAAAATATCTCCAGCATCCAAGAGTAACGTGTTTGGGTTTTCTTTTCGAATGGCATTTATTAAGGTGGCACGTCTAGAAACACCTCCTTGATTTGGGTATTTTGGATGGTTGGCATCAAAAGCATCTATGTGACTGTGGGTATCATTAGTATGTAGGATGGTTATTTTTGTACGTGAATCACTGCTAAAAGACTGTAATGATAAACCGCCTAATGTTAATCCTACGGTAGCTACTCCTGTGTTCTGTAAAAAGTTTCTTCTGTTCATAAGGCTTAATTTATACGTTTAAAACGTTGGTCTAATCGTGTTTTTACGGTGTCTGTTTTTACAAAATAATCGATAATAGCAGCTCTAAATTTATAATCCAATTCGTGTAAGCTTACCGGGTTTGCAAAAAAGTTCATTTTATCTCCACCTTTTTGAAGGTAGTCTGAAGTGAGTACAAAATAATTTTTACTGCGGTCAAAAGGTTTGTTATTGATGGTAAAGGTAGCGATGGAATCATTTTCAAGATGTAATTTCACTTGCTTGGATAGCGGATGTGCGCGGTTACTTTTATTGAGGTAATCTACCATTTCTACTACTTTTTCTCCTGTTAATTCTACGACAACAAGCATGTTTTCAAAAGGCATTAATTGAAATGCATGTCGGTTGGTGATTCCTCCTTTTCCAATGGAAGCACGAATTCCTCCGTGGTTAAATAATACAAAATCTATATCTTCCTGTGTGCGTTTATTAAAAACAGGATTGGCTTGTTCGTAGCATAAATCCGCGAGGAGATTCCCAAGACTGCTTTCAAGTTTTCCATCCCTAGAATTTAAATTTTCAGGGGTGTAGCTAATTATTGTAGACATTTCTTTGTCCACAGAAGTCCTGTAAGGCAGAATGTAATTATCTATCAAGCTATCGGTTTGGTATTTTTCATTCACGGGAATAAGACGTGTTTGTGTTTCTACCAATTGTTTTTTAGGGGAAGTACAGGAAATCATCATTAAAAATAAAGCGCAAGTAGCGAGAAATTTAAAATTTAAAGGATTCATAGAGTGCATGTTTTTAAGGGTTTGTTTGAGAGAAGTCTAGTTTGGAGCCTTCATAATTTTTTTAACAAAGTAATTTGATTAAATTTGTATACCTAAGTGTAAATATAGATGATTTTTACAGGATTAAAACGGAAAATGCTTCAATCTTTTTTTGATAAAAAGCAGCAAGAAAATAGAAATAAGAATCGCGTAAATGGTACCTGTAAAATTGTAAAGATAGGGGTGCTTTTAACAGATAAAACGGAAAAAACATCCGTGATTACGGACCTTACAAAAACCTTTGGATTTACTAAAAATCAGCTTACATTTTTAGAATATAAACCTGCATTTGAAATTAAAAAAGAAGGAGCTACAGAAGGAGTGTTTGGAGATGGAGATTTTGGATGGTTTGGAGCTATTAAAAACCCATCAGTAGCACAATTTGTACAAACGGACTTTGATTTGTTAATAAACTACAGTCCAAGTATTCATTTATATATAGATACCTTAGTTTTACTTTCTAACGCTTCGTTTAAAGTGAGCCATGCAGGAATAAATGACGAGTTGTATGATTTGGTGGTCGCTACAGGGCTGAAAGAAGTGGGGACATTGAATCAAGAAACAAAAAAATATTTACAGATTTTAAACAAATTATAATGAATAAATTTTTCGGAACAGGAGTGGCGTTAGTAACACCGTTTAATGCGGATAAATCTGTCGATGTGGTGGGGCTAGAACGCTTGGTAAAGTTTCAAATTTCCAATGGGATAAACTATTTGATAGTGTTAGGAACTACAGGAGAACCTGCAACACTTACTACTGAAGAAAAGGAACTTGTAAAAAACACCATAATTACTGCTAATAATGGCGCATTACCGTTAGTCTTAGGAATTGGAGGTAATAACACAGCCGCCGTTGTGAAAGCAATGAAGGATACGGATTTAAGTGATTTTGATGCAGTATTATCAGTGTCACCTTATTATAATAGACCAACTCAGGAAGGTATTTATCAGCATTTTATGGCCGTTTCCAAGGCGTGCCCTAAACCTGTTATTATATACAATGTACCGAGTAGAACGGGGTCTAATATAGCGGTAGATACTGTCGTACGTTTAGCCAATGATTCTAAAAATATTATAGGGGTAAAAGAGGCCGCGGGAAGCATGGTGCAAGCCATGGCATTGATTCAAAATACTCCGAGTGATTTTTTAGTGATTTCTGGTGATGATGCCATCGCTTTGCCAATGACTTTAGCTGGAGGAGCAGGTGTAATATCTGTAATAGGACAAGGATTGCCAAAAAAGTTTGCTAAATTAATTGACTTAGGCCTGCAAAATGATGCTAAAAATTCCTTTACTTTACAGTATCAAATATTAGACAGCATAGATTTGATCTTTTGCGAGGGTAATCCTACGGGAATCAAAGCAATGCTTCAGCAATTAAATATTTGTTCTGACGAAGTTCGTTTGCCATTGGTGAAGGCTTCTGCAGATTTACATCGAAAAATAGAAACCTTTATTAAAAACTATAAATAGTTTATTATGATATCAGAAGCAATTCAAGCAGCATTAAACAAACAAATTAGAATCGAAGGCGAGTCTTCACAAATATATTTAGCAATGGCATCTTGGGCAGAGCTTCAAGGATTAGAAGGTGTGGCTGAATTTATGTACAATCAATCGGATGAAGAGCGCATGCATATGTTAAAACTTTTCAAGTACGTAAATGAACGAGGAGGACATGCACAAGTAACACAATTAGACGCGCCAGCACTAGAATTCGGCTCTTTTAAAGAAATGTTTGAAACCTTGTTTAATCACGAATTATTTGTATCTGAAAGTATTAATGAGTTAGTCCATTTAACCTTTGAAAATAAGGATTATGCAACTCATAATTTCTTGCAATGGTATGTAGCTGAACAAATAGAAGAAGAAGCACAAGCACGTATGATTTTAGATAAAATTAAATTGATTGGTGATAATTCTGCAGGCTTGTATTTGTTTGATAATGATATTAAGCAAATTTCTGCGGCAGCTCAAGCAACGGCTTCAGCGTTATAGTATTAACATACAATTATGAATACAGATGCTTTAATATTGAGCTAGCTTGTTATTTTTGTGATTCATAAACCGAGTAAAATATTTTATTAATCCAACTTAAATAACTAATTTTGCAAAATGCAAAAAATTAAAAATTTTTCAATCATACTGTTAGCCACTATTAGCTTAGTGTCATGTGGTGAGTACCAAAAAGTATTAAATAAAGGGACTAGACAAGAACAATATAAATTAGCAACTAAATTATACGAGCAACAAAAATTTTCTAAATCTTTGCAGTTATTCGAAAAGATAACACCTGCATATCGTGGAAAACCTCAGATGGAGCGTATTCAATTTATGGTTTCTCAGGCGCATTATAATACGAAGGACTATACAATGGCGGCCTATTATTTTGATAAGTTTGCGAAAAATTATCCAAATAGTTCTAAAAAGGAAGAAGCGTCGTTTTTAGCTGCTGATAGTTATTATTTAGATTCACCTAAATATAGTTTGGACCAAAAACAGACCAATGAAGCGTTAAATGCTTTACAAAATTTCATTTACGAATATCCAAATTCTGACCGTTTGCCATTAGCTAACAAGAAGATAGCAGAGCTTACTTTTAAGTTAGAGAGAAAATCTTTTGAAATAGCAAAACAGTATTATCACATTAGTGATTACCGTGCATCGATTACTTCTTTTGATAATTTATTATCGGATCACTTAGGGACTTCTTATAAAGAAGAAGCTTTGTTTTTTAAATTGAAAGCGGCACATGATCTAGGAGTAAAAAGTTATTTCACAAAGAAAGAAGCACGATTAAATGAGGCTAAAAAAGCCTACGAAAAGTTTAATCGTAATTTTCCAGCCTCTGAATATAAAAAAGAAGCGGATAAGTTAATGAAGAATATTACTAAAGAAATAAACGTACTAGTAGCACTAACAGTAGAAAACGAAAGCAATGGATTATAAAAACACACAGGCAGAATTAACAACAGTAACTTATGATAAAGTTAAGATTGAGTCGCCTACGCAGAACATTTACGAAGCTATTTCTATAATTGCAAAGAGAGCGACGCAAATTAATGGAGATTTGAAAAATGAGTTGGTTGAGAAATTAGAAGAATTTGCAACTCATAATGATAGTTTAGATGAGGTTTTTGAAAATAAAGAGCAAATAGAAGTGTCTAAATTCTACGAAAAATTACCAAAACCTACGGCGATTGCTGTACAAGAATGGTTAGAAGAGAGAATTTATCACAGAAATCCAGAAACGGATAATCAATAAATTTAATATTACAAGAGCAATGTCTGTATTAAAAGGTAAGAAAATAGTATTAGGCATTTCAGCCGGAATAGCAGCCTATAAAACAGCACATCTTGTAAGATACTTTATAAAAGCAGGAGCCGAGATACGCGTTATCATGACTCCTGCTTCTAAGGATTTTGTAACACCGCTTACGTTATCTACCCTTTCTAAATATCCCGTAGCTTCTAATTTTTACAGTAAAAATGATGACAGTGCCGTATGGAACAGTCATGTAGACTATGGATTATGGGCTGATTTTATGATTATTGCACCAGCTACAGCCAATACGATGGCTAAAATGGCACATGGAATCTGTGATAATCTATTATTAGCTACTTATTTATCTGCAAAATGTCCTGTATATTTTGCGCCTACGATGGATTTGGATATGTATTTACATCCAAGTACATTAAAAAATATGGCTACTTTAAGCGCGTATGGAAATATTTGTATTGCCGCTACTTCTGGAGAATTAGCCAGTGGATTGGTTGGAGAAGGCCGTATGGCGGAACCTGAATCTATTGTCTCATTTATAGAAAAAGAGCTGTCGAAGGACTTGCCTTTAAAAGGTAAAAAAGTAATGATTACTGCGGGACCAACCTATGAATCAATAGATCCAGTTCGTTTTATTGGGAATCATTCTTCTGGTAAAATGGGATTTGAATTGGCAAAAGAAGCGGCCAATTTAGGTGCGGAGGTTTTATTAATTGCAGGCCCTAGTAACGAGGTGCTCTCTCATTCCCTTGTGGAACGAGTGGACGTGGTAAGTGCGCAGGATATGTATGACGTGGCTCATGCAGGCTATCAAAGTTGTGATATTGTGATTTGCGCGGCAGCCGTGGCCGATTATAGGCCTAAAAATGTCGCCACTTTAAAATTAAAAAAATCATCGGGTGAATTAGCCCTTGAATTGATTAAAACAAAAGATATTTTGGCATCACTCGGTGCTCAGAAACAAGGACAATTTTTAGTTGGTTTTGCCTTAGAAACTGATAATGAAATAAACAATGCCCTTGGGAAATTAAAAAAGAAAAATTTAGACCTAATCGTCTTAAATTCTCTCCAAGATAAAGGAGCTGGATTTAAAAAAAGTACGAATAAGGTCACATTAATTGATAAATCGGAAAAAATTTCGGAATTTAGTCTCAAATCTAAAGCAGCTGTTGCCGTAGATATATTTAACGAGATAATTTCTAAGATTAATGCGTAATATTTTTTTAGTAGCTTTCATGCTCATCGTAACGGTGTCTGTTCAGGCACAAGAATTAAATTGTTCTATTACTGTAAATGCAGATAAAATTTCAGGTTCTAATAAGCAGGTGTTTAAAACCTTAGAGAATTCATTGAGGGAATTTGTAAACAGAAAAAGATGGACAAAAGAAGATTATAAAATACAGGAACGTATAGATTGTAATATGACCATTACAATTACCGAATATTCAGGGGATGCGTTTAAAGGAAATATTCAAATTCAGGCGTCTAGACCTGTGTATGGTTCCGTGTATTCATCACCAGTGTTCAATTTTAAAGATGATAATTTTTCCTTTAGCTATACTGAGTTCCAACCCTTGCAATACAGTAAGGATAATTTTGACTCCAATTTAGAATCCTTAATTACCTTTTATGTCTATACGATTTTAGGGATGGATGCTGATAGTTTTGAATTGCGTGGTGGAACTAAGTATTTTGAAACAGCGCAGAATATTTTAGTACTGGCACAGCAAAGTGGGTTTAAAGGATGGAATCAGAACGATGGAAATAGAACTAGATTTACCTTAATCGATAATTTATTATCATCCACCTATGAAGATTTTAGAAATGCGACCTATGTTTATCATAGAAAAGGAATGGATATAATGGCTTCCGATGCTAAAAAAGGGAAATCCTTTATCGCAGAAGCGATACAATTATTAAAAAAATTATACGATAGAAGACCAGAAGCCTATTTATTACGTGTTTTTATGGATTCAAAAGCCAATGAAATTACGGATATTTTTAAAGATGGCCCGTCATTCAATGCCAGTCAAGTGAGAAATAGTCTTCAGAAAATTTCTCCGCTAAATGCTGATAACTGGGTGAAAATAAAATAGTATTTTTGTGTAAACATATAGCATCTTGTTAACAAAACTTTTTATAAAAAATTACGCCCTAATTGATACATTAGATATCGATTTTAAAAAAGATTTATCCATAATTACGGGTGAAACAGGGGCAGGGAAATCAATACTTCTAGGAGCACTTGGCTTGGTGCTAGGAAATCGAGCAGATTTGAGTGCCTTAAAAAATACAGCTTCAAAATGTATTATAGAAGCTGAATTCGATATTCAGAACTATGGTCTTCAGAAGTATTTTAAAAATGCAGATCTTGATTTTGAAGAACAAACGATTATTCGTCGTGAAATTTTACCAAGTGGGAAATCTCGTATCTTTATTAACGATACGCCAACGAATCTTAAGGTCCTACAAGGATTAGGGACAAGTTTAATAGATATTCATTCCCAACATCAAACAAGTAAACTTTCTGATTCAGATTTTCAATGCATGGTGGTAGACGCCTTGGCTTCTAATAAAAAAACACTTGCTTCCTATGAAAAAAGCTTGAGTATCTATAAAATTTGTAAGAAAGAATTACAATTGTTATTGGACAATCAAAGAGAACTCTCTGAGAAATTTGAATACAACAATCATTTGTTTAATGAGCTAGAAGAGGCATCGTTAAAACAAGGAGAGCAGGAAGAAATTGAGGCCACCTTGGCCATTTTGAATAATAGTGAAGATATTAAGTTACACTTATCGCAAGCTATTTCCATTACAAGTACAGAGGAAGTAGGACTGCAGGGTACAATGCATCATCTTTTGAGTAATTTACAGAAAATCTCATCTTTTGGTTCGGATTATGAAGATGTAAGTAGACGTGTGGAAAGTATTGTCATAGAATTGAATGATATTGTTTCTGAACTGGAAACTTTAAATGAAACGGTTCAATACGATCCTCTGGAAATAGAAAGGTTAAATGGACGTTTGCAATTGATTTATGATTTGCAAAAGAAGCATCAAGTAGATTCTGTACTTGGATTGTTAGAAAAACTAGCTTCATTGTCGGAATTAGTAGGCGTTTCTGGAAATATTTCTGAGCGTATTGACGCTAAAAAAGACCTATTGTCTGAAATGGAGTCTCATTTGGATGAATTAGCCACTAAAATTCACGATAATAGAGCTGTTGCAATTCCTAAATTAACCAAACAATTACATAAAGTATTGGCTGTTTTAGGTATGGAGAATGCGCAGTTTAATATTGTGCTCGAAAAAATGGATCATTTCACTTATAATGGGAAAGATGCACTCGAATGGTTGTTATCTGCCAATAAAGGCGGGAATTTTGGGGCTTTGAAAAAAGTAGCTTCTGGAGGAGAATTGTCTAGAGTTATGTTGGCTGTTAAGGTAATTCTCTCTAAATACACAAAACTACCGACCATTATTTTTGATGAGATAGATACTGGAGTATCTGGTGATATCGCTAATAAAATGGGAGAGATTATGCAAGTGATGAGTGCTAATATGCAAGTGATTTCGATTACGCATTTACCTCAAATTGCCTCTAAAGGAAATCAACATTATAAAGTGTATAAAGAAGTAAAGAATAATGTGACAAAGACACATTTAAAAGTATTGACCACAGAAGAACGTATTGTTGAAATAGCAGAGATGTTAGAAGGGAAAAACGCTTCTGAAACTGCTGTGAAACACGCCAAGCAATTATTAAATGTCCTGGACTAAAGAATAGAAGATATGTATAACTTACTAAAAGGGAAGAAGGGAATCATTTTCGGAGCTCTAGACCCGCAATCTATTGCATGGAAAACGGCAGAAAGAGCCTATGAAGAAGGTGCCACTTTTGTGTTGACAAATGCACCTGCGGCCATGAGAATGGGAAGTATAGATGTGTTGGCTAAAAAGACGGGTGCTGTAGTGATCCCTGCGGATGCGACTTCGATAGAAGATCTTCAAAATTTAGTAGAGAAAGCACAGGAGATTTTAGGTGGAAAATTGGATTTTGTCTTGCATTCTATCGGAATGTCTGTGAATGTACGTAAGAAAAAAGCCTATACGGATTTGAATTATGATTTTTCAGTGAAAGGTTGGGATGTATCAGCCTTGTCTTTTCATAAAGTGATGTCGGTGCTCTATAATAAAAAAGCCATGAATGAGTGGGGAAGTATTATCGCACTCACTTATATGGCTGCGCAACGTGTATTTCCGGATTACAATGACATGGCAGATAATAAAGCATATTTAGAATCTATAGCCCGTAGTTTTGGATATTATTTTGGGAAAGATTTTAAGGTTAGAGTCAATACTATTTCACAGTCACCTACGGTCACTACGGCAGGAAAAGGAGTGAAAGGCTTGGATGGGTTTTTAACTTATGCGGATAAAATGGCGCCTTTAGGAAATGCATCTGCGGTTGAATGTGCCGCGTATATCATCAGTATGTTTTCAGATTTGACAAGAAAAGTAACCTTGCAGAATTTATTTCACGACGGAGGCTTCTCTAATGTAGGGATGAGTACAGAAGTGATGGCTATTTTTTCCGAAGATTCAAAATCTGATTCAACAAAAAAAAGTAATTAAAAAGATCCTAAATCAAGTTAGTTTTTCAATAACCTCCCAATAATAACCTATCGCTCTTGCATTTAAAATATTCCATTATCGTTCCCGTGTTTAACAGACCTCAAGAAATTCAGGAATTGTTAGAAAGTTTAGAAAAACAAACTCATAAAGATTTCGAAGTCTTAATTATTGAGGATGGTTCTACCTTGGACGCGAAGGATATAGTCACGTCATTCGAAAATAAGTTGAACATTCGTTATTTTTTCAAACCAAATTCAGGGGCAGGTCAAAGTAGAAATTATGGAATGGAAAGGGCGCAAGGGAACTATTTTTTAATACTAGATTCTGACGTCCTTGTTCCGGAAGGATATTTAGCAGCCATTCATAAAAGGCTCACTGAAAATTTCACCGATGCTTTTGGAGGGCCAGATGCGGCACATCCATCGTTTACAATGCTACAAAAAGCGATCGATTATTCCATGACAGCGGTGTTAACTACGGGAGGAATTAGAGGAAGTAAAAAGGCGAAAAACAAGTTTCAGCCACGAAGTTTTAATCTTGGGATTTCAAAAAAAGCATTTGCAAAGACCCATGGGTTTTCAGCAATGAAAATAGGGGAGGATATAGAGTTAACTTTTAGAATGTGGAATTTGGGCTTTGAAACACAATTGATAGAAGAAGCCTATGTCTTTCATAAACGTAGGAGTACTTTAAGGCAGTTCTACCAGCAGACCAGTAATTTTGGATATGCACGCCCGTTTTTAAATAAAAAATTCCCTACATCAGCAAAAATAACCTATTGGTTTCCGACTGTTTTTATCCTGTTGTTTTTAGTTTCACTCCTCGGATACGCTTTAGGAGATACTTTTCTTATTTCTTGTTTTGGTGTTTATTTTTGCATGTTGTTTATCGATTGTATGTTCAGGTATAAAAATATATTTATTGCGACTTTATGTTGTGTTACTACATGGGTCCAGTTTGCGGGCTATGGACTTGGGTTTTTGAAGGCACAATTGGGGTTTTCTAAGTAAGAGGTTGGTGATGGATGAAATAGAAAAACAAGGGAAGGAATAGTATTTAGGATTGTGGTATGAAAATAGAGTTCAAGAGGTTTCAATAGTCGAATTTTTCTATGGATGTACTTCGCTAGATAATTTCATAAAAAAAAGTACCTTCTTTCGAAAGTACTTTATCTTATTGTTTTTAAAAAAGATTACTCCTCTTTGGTTGTTTTTTCGTTTTTTTCAATTCGGATCGTTAGTTTTTTCGAATCCGTATCTAAATCCATAAAGATGCTGTCACCTTCAGAAAGCGTTGAATTCACTATTTCTTCAGCTAAAGCGTCTTCAATGTATTTTTGAATGGCTCTTTTTAGAGGTCTTGCTCCGTATTGTTTGTCAAATCCTTTATCGGCAATATAGTCTTTTGCTTCGTTAGACAAGTGTAAGGTATACCCGATACCTTCAATACGTTTTAAAAGCTTGGCTAATTCGATGTCTATAATTTTATGAATATCAGCACGTTCTAAGGTGTTAAAGACAATCACATCATCTATCCTGTTTAAAAATTCAGGAGCAAAAGATTTTTTTAAGGCATTTTCTATGACGCTTTTTGCATTCGCATCTGCTTGAGCTTCTTTCGAAGAAGTTCCAAAACCAACACCAGCACCAAAGTCTTTTAGTTGTCTAGACCCGATGTTAGAAGTCATGATTATAATGGTATTTCTAAAATCAATTTTTCTCCCTAAACTGTCTGTAATATATCCATCGTCTAAAATTTGAAGCAACATGTTAAACACATCTGGATGTGCTTTTTCTATTTCATCTAATAAAACAATGGCATAGGGCTTGCGTCTAATTTTTTCTGTTAATTGACCTCCTTCTTCATAACCAACGTATCCAGGAGGTGCACCAATTAATCTTGAGATGGCGAATTTTTCCATATATTCACTCATGTCAATTCTAACGAGAGCTTCTTCACTGTCAAAAAGTTCTGTAGCAAGTATTTTTGCCAATTGTGTTTTACCAACTCCAGTCTGACCTAAAAAGATAAATGATCCAATAGGCTTGTTAGGGTCTTTTAACCCGACTCTGTTTCGTTGAATCGCTTTGACTACTTTCTGAACCGCTTCGTCTTGCCCTATGATTTTTCCTTTAATGGCATCGGGTAAATCATGTAAGCGCTTACTTTCAGCTTCTGCTACTCTGTTTACAGGGATCCCTGTCATCATGGAAACAACTTCTGCCACATTGTCTTCCGTAACCACTTGTCTGTTCAGTTTAGAGTCTTCCTCCCATTTTTGTTGGGCGATGTGTAATTCACCTTCGATGCGTTTTTCATCATCTCTCAGGCGGGCTGCCTCTTCGTATTTTTGTGTGTTTACGGCGATGGTTTTCGCTTCTCTTACGTTTTCTAATTCCGCCTCAAGGGATAGTACTTCTTTAGGAACTACGATGTTAGTGATGTGTATTCTAGACCCTGACTCATCCATGGCATCAATTGCTTTGTCTGGTAAAAAACGATCGGTCATATAACGACTCGATAATTTGACACACGCTTCAATGGCTTCTTTTGTATAGGTTACGCTGTGATGTTCTTCATATTTATCTTTTATATTATGAAGGATTTCAATCGTTTCTTCGATTGAAGTAGGTTCTACAATTACTTTTTGGAAACGACGTTCTAAAGCGCCATCTTTTTCTATGTTGGTTCTAAACTCATCTAATGTGGTGGCTCCGATACATTGAATCTCTCCTCTGGCTAAGGCGGGTTTTAACATGTTGGAAGCATCCAAAGATCCTGTAGCACCACCGGCACCAACAATGGTATGGATCTCATCGATGAATAAGATGATTTCTTGATTTTTCTCCAATTCGTTCATCAGCGCTTTCATGCGCTCTTCAAATTGTCCACGGTATTTGGTTCCCGCCACAAGGCTTGCCAAATCCAAGGAGATAATTCGCTTGTCAAAAAGGATACGAGATACTTTTCGCTGTACAATACGCAAGGCTAAACCCTCCGCAATGGCAGATTTCCCAACACCAGGTTCCCCAATTAACATCGGGTTGTTTTTTTTACGTCTACTCAATATTTGAGAGACTCTTTCAATTTCTTTTTTACGTCCTACAACGGGGTCTAATTTCCCCTCTTCAGCCATCAGTGTTAAATCACGACCAAAATTATCAAGTACAGGTGTTTTTGATTTTTTTTGAGCAGCTTTTCCGCTTTTTGTTGGTTCAAAGGGATTTGATTTTGAGCTTTCAAAATCATCCTCAGACGAAGCCTGAGCTTGCGGTGTTTGGGGACTATCTCCATCCATGTAGTAATTCATAAAGATCTTTTTTAATTCATAATAACTTACGTCTAAGTTGCTAAATATTTTAGTGATAGGGTCGTTGTCATTTCTTAAAATGCAAAGTAGTAAATGCCCGGTGTTAATGGAACTGCTTTGGTATAGTTTTGCTTCTAGGAAAGATGTTTTTAGTGCTTTTTCCGCTTGTCTTGTTAAGTGAATGCTTTTCTTTTCGGTATTGAGTTCATGCAAAAGATTAGGGGGACTTAAGGTCTCTACCTTTTGTTTTAGTATCTCTAAGTTTATATTAATTGCATTAAGCATATCAATTGCTTTACCTGATCCTCCCCTTAAAATACCTAGCATTAAATGCTCGGTACCTATAAAATCATGCCCTAATCGCTGGGCCTCTTTTTTGCTAAAAGTAATTACGTCTTTTACTTTTGGAGAAAAATTATCGTCCATAATTCAATTTTTGTAGTAAAGTTAGTAGATTTTTTTTGTTAAACGTACAAAAAGTGAACCACATTTAATAATTTATTCGCTAGAATAGAAGGAAATGGAAAAAACAGACTGATTGTCAGTTGGTTGTTTTTGAAAAAGGGTGGATGTAATTGTTGATAAGTAGCATTGAAATGATTGTGGTTTTTTTATTGTAAAACTTGCAAATATTGTATATTGCTAGTTGTTAAAAATGCAAAAAATAAAATCAAAAATTTATGGCAAACGGAGAGAAACTAATTCCTATTAACATAGAAGATGAAATGAAATCAGCTTACATTGATTATTCAATGTCAGTGATAGTTTCACGTGCATTACCAGATGTTAGAGATGGATTAAAACCTGTACATCGTCGCGTTTTATTCGGTATGCATGAATTGGGTATTAAAGCTACAGGTAGCTATAAGAAATCTGCGAGAGTCGTAGGTGAAGTACTAGGGAAGTATCATCCACATGGAGATACGTCTGTGTATGATGCAATGGTACGTATGGCCCAGGAATGGAGTATGCGATATCGATTGGTTGATGGACAAGGGAATTTTGGATCGGTAGATGGAGATAGTCCTGCAGCAATGCGTTATACGGAAGTTAGAATGCATAAAGTGTCAGAAGACATGCTTTCTGATATTGAAAAAGATACAGTTGATCATAAGTTAAACTTTGATGACACTTTAAAAGAGCCTACGGTATTACCTACGCGTATTCCTACATTGTTAGTGAATGGTGCTTCTGGAATTGCAGTAGGAATGGCCACCAATATGGCACCTCACAATTTAACAGAGGTTATTAACGGTATCATGGCGTATATCGACAATAACGATATTGAGATTTCTGAATTAATGCAGCATATAAAAGCACCTGATTTTCCTACCGGAGGTACCATTTATGGGTATGATGGAGTGAAGGATGCTTTTGAAACTGGACGTGGACGTATAGTGATGCGTGCAAAAGCAGTGATAGAGGAAGTGAAAGGCCGTGAATGTATTATCGTAACTGAAATTCCTTATCAAGTGAATAAGGCAGATATGATTAAGAAAACTGCCGACCTTGTAAACGACAAGAAAATTGAAGGTATCTCTAATATTCGTGACGAATCGGATCGAAGAGGGATGCGAATTGTATACATTTTAAAGCGTGATGCAATACCGAATATTGTACTTAATAAACTGTATAAGTATACCGCCTTACAAACATCGTTTAGTGTTAATAATATTTGCTTAGTAAAAGGGCGACCAGAATTATTGAATCTGAAACAAATGATTCATTATTTTGTGGAGCACCGTCACGATGTGGTTATTCGTAGAACCCAATTTGAACTTAAAAAGGCAGAGGCAAGAGCACATATCTTAGAAGGATTAATTATAGCAAGTGATAATATTGATGAAGTAATCAAAATTATTCGTGGCTCTAAAAATCCAGACGAAGCTCGTGCAAGCTTAATCAAACGTTTTGAGTTATCTGAAATTCAAGCCAAAGCAATCGTAGAGATGCGTTTACGTCAATTGACAGGGCTAGAGCAAGATAAATTACATGGGGAATACGACGAAATCATGATCTTAATTATTGATTTGAAAGATATTTTAGCCAGTGAAGAACGCAGGTTCAATATTATTAGAGAGGAACTTACAACGATCCGTGATAAATACGGTGATGAGCGTCGTTCTGTAATAGACTACGCAGGAGGGAATATGAGTATTGAAGATATGATTCCTAACTCTAAAGTAGTGGTAACTATTTCACATGCTGGATATGTAAAACGAACTAATTTAGAAGAGTATAAAGTACAAAATAGAGGTGGACGTGGACAAAAAGGTGTGAGTACTAGAAATGAAGATTTCTTAGAACACTTATTTGTAGGAACCAACCATCAATACATGTTGTTCTTTACACAAAAAGGAAAAGTGTTTTGGATGCGTGTATACGAAATTCCTGAGGGTGGAAAAATATCTAAAGGACGTGCGATTCAAAACTTGATTAATATTGAACAAGATGATAAAGTAAAAGCCTTCTTAGTAACTGAGGATTTAAAGGATTTAGACTATATCAACAGTCACTATATAATCATGGCGACTAAAAAAGGCCAGGTTAAAAAGACCTTATTAGAGCAATATTCGAGACCTAGAACTAATGGTATTACCGCCATAACTATTAAGGATGGAGATGAACTTTTAGAAGCAAAATTAACCACCGGAAATAGTCAAGTGATGTTGGCTTTAAAATCTGGGAAGTCTATTCGTTTTGAAGAAAGTAAAACCAGACCTATGGGACGTGGAGCCTCTGGAGTACGTGGTATTTCTTTATCAAAAGAGAATGACGAAGTAATAGGGATGATTGCTGTAGACGATATTAATAGTGAAATATTAGTGGTGTCCGAAAAAGGATATGGTAAACGCTCTAGTTTGGATGATTATCGCATTACAAATCGTGGAGGTAAAGGAGTGAAAACTATTAATGTTACCGATAAAACAGGAGGGTTAGTCGCTATAAAAAACGTGACAGATGAAGATGATTTAATGATCATTAATAAATCTGGAATCACCATACGATTGGCGGTAAAGAACTTACGTGTTATGGGGAGAGCGACCCAAGGAGTGAAACTTATAGATATAAAAGGAAAAGATTCTATCGCTGCTGTTGCTAAAGTGATGCATGAAGAGGAAGAAGAAGAAGTGTTAGATGAAAATGGCACGGATATTGAAAACACATCAACAGAAGAGGATAACAATCAAGAATAAATAATCAATCAATAAACAATGAGAAAACAATTTATAATAGTGTCAGCTTTATTCGTAGGGATGGCAGTATCAGCACAAAAATCAGAGATTAAAACTGCAGAGAAAGCAGTAAAATCAAGTGATTACCCAGCCGCTTTGTCAGCATTGTCTCAAGCAGAAGGACTTATTAATGAAGCAAATGCTAAAAAATACAAAGCTAAATTTTTGTATTTAAAAGCAATGGCTACGTATGCGAATGGCGCATCAAAAGATAAGATGAGTGTTGGAGAAGCATTCAAGGAGGTGATTTCTTACGAAAAAGAAATGGGAAAGCAAAAGTATTCTACGGAAGTAGAAGGCTTATTGAGTACCCTAATTTTCGATTTAAAAGAGACGGCTACTGATTTCTATAAAGAAGGAGCCAAGACGAAAGATTTGGAGACTTTTAACGTAGCCGGAAAAGGATTTTACGAAGCGTATTTATTAAATCCTGCCGATACATCTTCTGTAGATAACGCAGCAATGTCTTATTATGCAGGAAAAAAATACGATAAGTCTATGGAATTGTACAAGTTCTTATTGGAGAAAGGCTATACTGGAATTTACACACAATTCATTGCTAAGAGTAAAGAAACTGGTGAGGTACAGCTCTTTAACGATGAAAAAACAATGAAATTTCAAGTGAAGGTTGGCTTAGTTGTAGAACCTGAAACAGTAGTTAAAGAATCTCGTAGAGCTGGTATTTTAGCTAGAATTGCTAGAATTCATATAGCAAAAGAAGATAATGACAATGCTTTAATCGCTATTGGAGTAGCTCGTGAAGCGAACCCAGGAGATTATAGCTTACTAATAGATGAAGCAAATATTTATTACAGAAAAGGCGATACTCAAAAATTTAAAGAGAAACTAGAAGAGGCTATTACTCTTAATCCTACGGATGCTACTTTATATTACAATGTTGGGGTTATGAATTTAGACCAAAAAAACATTGAAGAAGCGATTAGGAACTTTAAAAAAGCAGTAGAGTTAAAACCAGATTATGGTGATGCTTACAATAATATTGGTGCAGCTATCTTACAAAAAGCAGAAGTTGTTGTTGAGGAAATGAACGAAAACTCTATGGACTTTGATAAATATGATGCTATTAAAGCTAATAAATTAGATCCTATTTATAGAGAAGCGTTACCTTTTTACGAAAAATCGTATGAGTTAAGCCCTTCGGATTCTGTAAGAGCTACTTTAAATGGTATTTATGAAAACCTAGAAATGGAAAAAAGAGTTAAATAATTCTTTACTTCAGTTAACTAATTAAAGGCTCACAATTTTGTGAGCCTTTTTTTTTTGATTTCTTTTGTAGAATACTACACGTTTTAACGCCCTTATTCCAGTAATGGGTATTTTTTTTGAATTTTGTGCTGTAGTGTGTCTTTATCGTCTTGTCTGAAGCTGTCTTCTCTGTGTAGTTGTAGCAGAATGCTACTTGATTAACTTGAGGAGGCGTTCCTTGTAAGTGTGCTATATTTAGGTTTAAGGAGCGTTCTTCCGGGGTTTGTAGAAATAATACTCCCTGTTTTTCCTTTGATAATACTCATCGGCGAATTACCTTGTGAAAAGATAAAAATAAGGTATATGGTAACGTGAAACTGGAGGATTTATAGCTAAAGTCTGTACTTCGAATAGCTTGTGATTACTTCGTGAACAATAGTTTAAGAGCTACGATAAGCATTAAGCCTCCAAATATTTTTTTGAGGATTCGCTGGTCTATTTGTAAGGCTAGTTTTGACCCAAAATAACCACCAATAATAAACATAATAGATACAACAATCGCAATTTTCCAATCTATTTCACCTTCTTTATGGTAGTTGTAAACGGCTAGAAAAGTAACGGGAGGTAACATCACTGCAAGGCTTAATCCCTGTGCATTGTGTTGGCTTATTCCTAGGAATAAAACAAACAAAGGGACCATTATAATACCACCACCAATACCTATTAAACCACTTAGTGTTCCAGCACATAGGCCGATAATTATAAGTAGTAACAGGGTAGTTAAGGTCATTTTCATGAAGTTATATTATTCAGGGATACTTAGATAGTATTTTTTTTTGGACGCATTGTTTAGTTTGTTCTGTAAAATCCAGGGGTTTAGTAAGCGCAATTCTTTATAGTTGGTTCCTAGCTTTTTGGCAAATAAAGCCATATTGCTAATACTACTACTGACTCCTACGGTCTTTGTTTTTGAAATATTGTATAAATCTTCTAGGTCAAATTCAAATCCATAGCGTTTTGGGTGGCTGATAATTTCTTTTACGGCAATTACGCGTAACATATAACGGGCTGTTTCTTCGACTAAAAGTAAGTCGTAATAATCGTTCACCATTTGTGCTTTTAATCGCCTTGCAATTCCTGCTTGACCCGCATTGTAGGATGCCGCAGCTAAGGTCCAATTACCAAATTTAAGATACGCTTGATTTAAGTATTTACAAGCGACTTCTGTAGATTTCTCTAAATGATAACGTTCATCTACATTGTCATTTATTTCTAGGCCATTTTCTTTTCCTGTGGCTTTCATAATCTGCCAAAAACCACGGGCACCAGCATGAGAAGTTACATTTTGTAAGCCACTTTCTATCAATGCCAAATATTTAAAATCGTCAGGAATCCCATTTTTTTGAAGGATAGGCTCTATAATTGGAAAGTATTTATGTGCGCGTTTAAAAAGTAATAAGGTATTGGACTGCCAATAAGTGTTCACTAAGAGTTCTCGATCTATTCGTTCTTTAACGTCTGGTTTCTCTATGGGGAGCCGTTCTCCTGCAAAATTCAAATTTGAAGGTATTTTTACTGCTTTAATCTGGTAGAACTCACTTACGTTTTTAACAGTTGATTTTAGGGTATCCTCGGATTCTGTAGGTACCAAGGTAGTCGTCAAGCTGTTTTTTGTAGCGAAAATAAAAAATGAGCATAACAAAACAATGTTAGCAATCAATAGTATACGTACAGGCCTCTTCATAATCCAACAATTTAATTTTTGTTATGAATATACAAAAAAAGTTGGAACTTTTTTAGTTTGTAAAAAAAATAATTCGGCTAATTATTAGTGCTAAAATTATATTTTTTAAACAATACTGAGCTTTTTATCAATGATATTACTAATCGTTTTGGCTTTATTGATAATCATAATATGAGTTCCTCCTTTAACTTTAATAGGATTTTCTATGTGTTTGATAGGAAAAACATAGTCGTCGGTACCATGAATTTGAGTAATGTTTTCCAATTGCTTTTTTTGTTTCCAATTCAATACATGGTGAATAGCCCATGTCAGGTATTCTTCGTCCTTCATGGTCATGTAATTTTCATAAAGTTTCATTCTGGTCTGTATAAAATCACCAAAAAAGAATTTAGAGAATTGGTCTAAGTTTTGAAAAGCCTTGACGGGGAATAATTTGTAGGCTTTTGTTTTTTGAATTACTTTTAAGCGTTTGGGAAGTTCCTGAGATGTCTTTACACTAGATATTAAAAACAAAGCCCTTGTTTTAAGGTGTTTACTCATTTCTTGAATCATAATACCTCCAAAAGAGACTCCTAGTAATACGGGGTTTTCGTGTGTAATAAAAGCACACATTCTTTTGGCATAGTCTTCAATGGTTTCTTCCTGTGACAGGGGGACTATCCAGTCAATGGTAAATACTTGATACTTGTCCGTGTCAAATTGTAAATATTCAAATATTTTAGTACTAGCAGCTAAGCCAGGAACGAAATATAGTGGGATTTTATCTGTCATATTAAACGTATTCTGGGATTGTAATCCAATCAAATTTCACCAAGCCGTCTTCGTCTATTTCACTTAAAATAACGGTGTGAATAGTGTTCATCAGGCTGGGGTTCCATGGAGCTTTTACTTTTACATAATTCTCTGTAAATCCATAAATATAACCGTGTTTATTTTCTCCTTCAAAAAGAACAGATAACGAATTTCCTAACTGAGATTCATAAAACGCTCTCCTTTTTTTCTCAGACAAACCACGAAGCATTTTACTACGCTTATTACGTACTTTTAAAGGGACTGAACCTTCCATTTCTATGGCTTCCGTATTGGGTCTTTCTGAGTAGGTAAATACGTGTAAGTAGGAAATGTCTAATTCGTTTATATAGTTATAAGTATCTAAAAATAATTCGTCTGTTTCTCCAGGGAATCCAACAATTACGTCCACGCCAATGCAGGCATTAGGCATTACTTCTTTTATTTTAGAAACACGGTTGGTGTAAGTTTCGGTAAGGTAACGGCGTTTCATTTTTCGAAGTAAGACATCACTTCCTACCTGTAGCGGAATATGAAAGTGAGGCATAAATGTTTTTGAATTTGCTACAAATTCTATGGTTTCATTTTGTAATAAGTTGGGTTCAATAGAAGAGATTCTTAAACGGTGGATTCCTGGTACTTTGTCCAATGCTTCTACCAGTTCACTAAACGTGTTTTCATGTTTTTTATCTCCAAATTCACCTTTTCCATAATCACCAATGTTCACCCCGGTCAATACAATTTCCTTAATTCCTTTACTGGATATTTCTTTAGCATTATCCAATACATTCTGTAAGGCATCACTTCTAGAGATTCCTCGAGCTAATGGAATCGTACAATAAGTACATTTATAGTCACAACCGTCTTGTACCTTTAAAAAGGCACGTGTTCTATCACCGATTGAATAAGAGCCTACATAAAAATCGGCTTCTTCTATTTCACAAGAATGTATTTCTCCTATCGGTTTTTTAGCTAAATTATTAATGTAATCGGTAACTTTGAATTTTTCTGTCGCTCCTAATACCATGTCTACGCCATCTACATTGGCCAATTCTTCAGGCTTTAATTGCGCATAACAACCGATGGCTATTAAAAAGGCATCTTCGTTTAGTTTTAAGGCTGATTTTACAATGGTTTTAAATCGTTTGTCCGCATTGTCAGTCACGGAACAGGTATTTATTACATAAATATCGGCAATTTCATCAAATTCAACTCTTTGGAAACCTTCCTTCACAAAACTTCTTGAAATGGTAGAAGTTTCGGAAAAATTTAATTTACATCCTAAGGTGTAAAATGCTACTTTTTTATCTGACATGCCGTGATTTAATTATGATGATAGTTGATTTTCGATGTTGAAAATCGATTGCAAAATTACAATTTTTTTGTCAATAAAAATAGAACAATCTATTTGTAAAGTAGTTAATTTTCAGGTAGTTAGTAATATCTGTTTTGTTTTTACTTCTTTAAAGCTCTATTTTACTTAATGGAACCGTTGTTTTAATACATGGCAAGTAATTAATTAATTAAAAAAAGCAAGACAACAAGTAAAAAGTTTGCCTACGGTGATCTTTACATCACTTAGAACATTCGGTGGAAATGGGTAGCATTCGATGGCTCTTAAGGGGGGTAGCGAAGGATCATTCAGAATGTTTTGGATTGGAAAGTGCTAGATAACATATTGGTATTACTATTTCTTTTGGGAGACGTTGGAAGATATCTGTGGAGGGCGTTTGTATGCAGCACATAAAATAGGCTATTCAGAATTCAAAGGGCGTATCTGTCAAGTGTTTCGAGAATAGGAGTTTTGAGGAAAAAAAAGACGCACCTTAAGTGCGTCTTTTTGTAATGAGTACTATTGTGTCAAATTTCAACTAGAATTCCATCGGGATTTCTAAGGGGGCATTTGGGATTTAAGAAGTGTTATTTGTTATTTAAAACGATGTAATCCAGTATTTTATTCATTAAGTGTACACGGTCTCTTCCGCGAACATTATGTTCGTGCATTGGATAGGTGAAAAAATCTACTTGAATCCCTTCTTTTACTGATTTTTGTAATAAGGACATGCTATGTTGCGGAACCACTACGGGGTCTACACTTCCATGAATGATTAACATTTTTCCTTTTAAATTTTTAATATAGTTGGTGACGTGTGCTTTTTTGTATCCTTCCGGATTTTCTTGAGGGGTGTCCATATAACGCTCACCATACATTACTTCGTAATATTTCCAATCGATTACTGGACCACCTGCAACGGCAGTGGTAAATACTCCAGGATGTCTTAACATTAGAGAAGTACTCATAAATCCACCATAACTCCATCCGTTTACAGCCATGCGACTTGCATCTACATAAGGCAATGACTTTAAGTAGTCAATTCCGGTTAGTTGATCTTCCATTTCATGCTCTCCTACATTTCTGTGAATTACATTTTCGAAGGCAAATCCCCTGTTTTTAGAACCTCTATTATCCAAGGTAAACACAATGTAATCTTGGTTGGCAGTAAAAATAGGCATCCATAAACTAGCGCCGGCCATCCATGTATTAGTCACCATTTGTGCATGTGGACCTCCGTATACATAAATAAGTACGGGGTATTTTTTAGAGGGATCAAAATTGGCTGGTTTGGTGATTCTCCCATGCAGTGTTATCCCATTTTTAGTGTGTAAATCTACAAACTCACTTGTCCCCAATTTATATCCTTCAAGTGGGTTTTCTGCGGTGAATAATTTTGTTTTCTTTCCTTTTTTAACCGTGATTATTTGGATGATTTTAGGGGTGGTAATATTAGAATATGAATCTATTAAATAAGCGCCATTCGTACTTAACTGTGTTCTGTGTGTTCCTGCTACAGAAGTCAAGGCTGTAGATTTTCCTGTTTTTATATGAACTTTAAAAGTATGTTTCTCTCTTCCATCTTTTCCTGTTCCTGCTATAATTACATATTTTCCTTTCGCATCAAAACCTAAAATTTCTTGGACTACCCAATTAAATTTTGTCAATTGTTTTACTAGTTTTCCTTCGGTAGTATAGTGGTATAAGTTCATAAATCCATCTCGCTCACTAAACCATAAAAAATCGGTATTGCTGTTCGGTAAGAATGTGGCCGGATGTTCTGGTTCTGCCCAGGTGTCTTCTTTTTCTTCAAAAAGTGTAGCTGTTTTTTTTCCAGTTTTAATGTCATATCGGTTAAACCAAACATGATTTTGTCCTCTATTTATTTCTGCCAAAAATATATTTTTTTCATCGGGAGACCACGTTAAGTTAGTCAAATAATGTTCGTCTGTGGTGTCTATTTTTAAATAACTAAGGTTTCCCGTTGCCAAATTATAAATACCTATTTTAGCTTGTTCACTCCCTTGACCAGCCATTGGGTATTTTATGTTTTTTAAAGTAGCAGGGTAGGTAGTTACGTCCACTAATGGATAGTTCGTGACATGGGTTTCATCTTTTTGATAAAAGGCGATATAGTTTCCTTTAGGACTCCAGAAAATACCACCTGTAATTCCAAATTCACTACGATGCATGGTCTGACCTGAGACAATATTCTTATCTGTGATGTCCGTAATAATTATTTTCTTTTCACTAGTGGAAGCTATGTATAGGTTGTTTTCTAGTGTATAAGCAATGTGTGAGGCAGTGTCGTTTAACACGATGTCTACAGCATTAGCAGCATAGAAAATACTGTTTTCTTCTTTTTTAGTTAGGTAATTATAGCTTACAATACCGCCGTTTAATGTAAACCTTAAATAGGTTTTAGTAACTGCTTTTAAATAAGGTAACCGTTGCAATTTTGGGAATACTTCCTGTAGTTCTTTTAAAGAGATAGTCTTTACTACTTGTTGTGTTTTAGCATTCGTAATAGTATAGGCTTTCTCGGTTTTTTGAAGGTAAGTTTCCGTGTTTTTTACCCATTGTAAACTACTTAAGCTTTTCGGATATAGTCCTTTGTAATATCCTAGGACGGAATCTTCTATGGTGAGTTCTTTTTGTTGTGCAACACTTTGAAAAAGTATGAAAGAGACACACAGTATCATTATTTTTTTCATGGATAAAATAAATTTGAGTTTAGTAAACAAATATAAGTGTTCATACTTGTTTTTAGGGCTCAAATATCATAAAATCCTATTAATTTAATTGTAACCGTGCCATAATAGGGTAGTGGTCGGATAGTTTTTCTGTATATGTTTTAAAATGATTCACCGTGATGGTTTCATCGCTCAATATAAAGTCTATACGCAATGGGAATGGATAGTCAAATGTTTTTCCAAAACCATCTCCGGCCTCTACAAAAGCATCCTTTTTTTTGTTTTTTAATTGGTGGTATACCCAAGAAAAAGCGTTGTTATTAAAATCACCACAAAGTATTATTTTATAGTGACATTCCTTCTCATGGCTAACTAATAAACTTGCTTGCAATCCTTGTTTTTTAAAGGATTTTTCCATACGATTGCGCAATTTTTCTCTTGTCTTTTCTCCGAAATTTTCTTTTCTTGGATTCACACCTAAAGATTCTAAATGTACATTGTAGATTCTAATGGTGTCTTTTCCTTTTACAATATCGGCAAAAATAGCATTGTTATTACTGTTTGGAAAGTTGAGGGAACCAGATTTTATTATTTTATATTTACTGTATATGGCTTGTCCAAAGGTCGTTTTTTTAATACTTGTTTTCTTATAACGATAGGGATATAATTTGTTTAATTTTTTAGTAGGGTAATATTCTTGAATGCATAAAACATCGGGGCTCGTTTTTTTAACAAATGAAACTATTTCAGATTCGATATCTTTATTTTTAATCCACTCAAAAACATTGAACATACGAACGTTATAAGACATGACTTTTAGGTCCTTGGTCAGCATTATTTCCCGGGGTTCAAAGCCGTAAGTTTGCTGGATTGCCATAAAACTTATCGCTAAAGCAATTGCGGAAATAAGAAATGGACGTTTAATTTGAACGATCCAATAAATTAAAAAAAGTAGGTTCGCAAAAAGTAAAATAGGTGTGCCTAAACTTATAAAAACAGTAAATGCATAATTATTTGGAGATATATATTTTACCAAGATAGCAAGGACTAAGCACAGTGCTACGATGGAATTTATTAATTTCATTAGTCCGTCAAACGGTGATAAATTTTTCATGGTTTGTATGAGGCGGTTCCTTTATTCTGTAATTTATTATTTTTTTCCTGCTTGGAAAAGAAAATCTTTTTCTTCTTTACTTAATGTTTCGTAGCCAGATTTACTGATTTTATCTAAGATTACGTCTATTTTTCGTTGATCTATAGGTTTCGTTGTTTTCCGGGGACTTGTCGTTTTTTTGTTCTTGGATTTATAAACTGTTTTTAAAGGATTCTTCTTTGTGTTAACTAAATTAAAAAGAGGAGCGATAGCTTCAGAAAACCATTTTCCTAGGTCGTTATTTTTCTGTAGTTGTTTTGCGTAGATAAAACCAAATAAGGCACCACCTAAGTGGGCGATAGCTCCTCCATTATCTATGTTTCTAATTTGTAATACATTTAATAATACAAAAATAGCGGCCAAGACCCACAGTTCAACACTGCCAATAAAGCGAAGACGCAAGGCATAGCGTGGTACTTTAGCGGCAATTGCTATAAATATTGCCAATACTCCAGCTGAGGCTCCTATCAATTCTCCTCCTGGATTTTGATTGATATAATTAAGTCCTAAAAAAGAGAGACCTCCAAAGATAACTCCTAAAAAGAAAACGGTATAAAACTGCTTGACGGTATAAAAGTCTAAGAAAATACGCCCTATATAAAATAAGACCATCAGATTAGAGAGTATGTGAAATAAATCATCGTGGATAAAAGCATAGGATACAACAGTCCATGGCTTGTAGATTAGAGTAGTAACGTCGGTAGGTAAGGCAAACCAATCTAGCATAAAAGTTTTGGCTAAAAAAGTCACTAAAAAGAGGCCTACATTAATATAAATTAATTTTTCAGCGGGGTCGGCTTTCTTTAGCTCGTACTGTAAATCATTTAAGATACTCATTAGTTATACTGTTTAAATTGAGTTTGTTTCCAATACCATGCGATGATAAATCCAATCATTGCTCCTCCAATATGTGCAAAATGAGCTATATTTCCTATAGAGTATTTCGTCAATCCGAAAAATAAATCACTAGCAATCATTAAAGGTATAAAATATTTTGCAGCTATAGAAAAAGGTAAAAACATTATAGTTAGTTTTGCATTCGGATAGGCGATACCAAAAGCTACAAGGATTCCGTAAACAGCTCCGGAGGCTCCGAAGGCAGGCGTATTATAGACCGCATAGAATTCAGCCAAATCAGTTTCGCTAATGTATTCCAAAATCTGTGTATTATAAGAACCTGAATGCAATAATTGCTGGATGTCAATGACAGAAACCCCTGCACTTGCGAGTTGTTCAAAAGCATTATTAAATTGATAATAATTAACCGCAGTGTAAATTAGACCTGCGCCCAATCCTGCAGAGAAGTAAAAGAAAATAAACTTAGACTTCCCCCACATTTGTTCTAAGGGTGTTCCAAAAGCCCATAACCCGTACATATTAAATAGGATATGCATAAACGACAGTTGGCTATGCATAAACATATGGGTGATAAACTGCCAATAGCCAAACTCTTCACTTTCTGGAAAGTGTAAGGCAAATAAATTTTGCAAATCAAAATCTAAGAATTTTGGGGCTAAGTATAATATTACATTTAAAATGATTAGATGCTTAATTACATCGGTGACTCTACTCATGAATTAAATTTTTTGTCAATTTCATCGATACCCATGGTTACGAACGTCGTTTTTCCATAAGGCGATGAATTGGGGTCTTTACATGAAAATAATTTATTGACTATTTCCTCTTGTTCTTTTACGTCTAAAGTTGTACCTGTTTTTATGGCCATACTTTTAGCCATACTTTTAGCTAAAATATCCACTTGACTAAAACTAGCATCCGGAATTTCATTTTTAATATCTTCTAGAAGTTGTTCTAAAATGATACTCACTTGACTTTCCGAGATTGTTGTTGGAATTCCTTTTACCACAACTGTTTCGTCTGCAATAGTTTCAAAACCAAAACCGGTGCTCTCTAGATCTCCTTTCAATTCTTGTATCAGGGCGATGTCGCTTGGGATAAAAGAAAGGCTTAAAGGGAACAGTAATTGTTGACTCATGGCTTCCTTAATAGTACTGTTTTCAAGGTATTCCTCATATAAAATACGTTGATGAGCTAAGTGCTGATGGATCACCACAAGTCCAGATTTTATATTGCTTATAATGTATTTATTATGTAATTGATAGGTTTTACTACTAGGCGGGTCCTCCTGTATTAAGGGGATTTGTACTGCTGTATGGATAGGAGTAATAGGTGTGACTTCTCTAGAAATGGGCTCGAATTCTGTATTACTAGGTTCTAAATCTACATATAAACTTTCCCAATTATCGGTTGGTTTAGTGGAGAAAGTCTTCTTAGGGTAATTGGGTGCAGGGTCAGACTTAAAAGGATTAAAAGTTGGATCTACAGTAATAATAGGAATTTTAGGAGGGTTGTCTTCCGTAAAAGTATAAGGCGTTTCCATGCTTGAATCTTTATTAAAATCCAATACGGGTGCTACATTAAACTGTCCTAGTCCATGTTTAATAGTGGCGCGCAAAATGGCGTACAAGGCTTTTTCATTATCAAACTTTATCTCTGTCTTCGTCGGATGTATATTGATATCTATAGAGCCTGGAGGAACCGTTAAATATAAAAAATAAGTTGGAAAATACCCTGGAGAGAGAAGTTCGTCAAAAGCACTGGTTACAGCGTGGTTTAAATAAGCACTTTTTATAAATCGACTATTGACAAAAAAGAATTGTTCCCCTCTTTTTTTCTTGGCAAATTCTGGTTTGGCAACGAATCCTTGGATGGTAATAATATCTGTTTCCTCGTTAATAGGAACTAGTTTTTCATTGGTTCTTTTACCGAATAATGAAACGATACGTTGCCTTAAATTGGAGATTTTTAAGTTGTAAAGCTCATTTTCGTTATGATACATAGAAAACCCAATATTTGGGTGTGCCAGAGCTACACGTTGAAATTCATCGATTAAATGACGTGTTTCTATACTGGTTGATTTCAAGAAGTTTCTACGCGCGGGAATGTTGTAAAATAAGTTTTTTACTGCGATGGAAGTTCCTACAGGAGTGGTCACTACCTCTTGTTCAGTTACTTTACTTCCTTCTACTTTAAGTAAGGTTCCTAAATCTTGGGAGGCTTGCTTTGTTTTCATTTCTACATGCGCAATAGCGGCTATGGAAGCTAATGCTTCGCCTCTAAAACCTTTTGTTTCTAGTAGAAATAAATCTTCTGCTTTGGCAATTTTTGAAGTTGCATGACGCTCGAAACTTAGTCGTGCGTCTGTGGGGCTCATGCCTTTCCCGTTATCAATTACTTGAATCAGGGTTTTTCCTGCCTCTTTTATAATTAATTTGATATGAGTAGCATCGGCATCAATAGAATTTTCTAATAATTCCTTGGCTACGGACCCTGGGCGTTGCACCACTTCACCAGCAGCAATTTGATTTGCTACGTGGTCTGGTAATAACTGAATAATGTCAGACATTAGAATAAAGTATGTATCTCTAAAATATAGGCGGTTAAACCTACAAGGATGGCTATAATAATTGCTAGTCGAAGGTTGGTTCCGTCTACACCTGCTTTTTTGGTGGCTTTGACCCAATCACTTCTCAGGTTGTTTTTTACCAATGTGATTTCGTATTCCTCATCGGTTAAATGCCCGTCTTTATTGTATTTTTTTTCTAAATCCTTAATACGCTCCTTACGCTCGTCATAATAACGAGGCTTATAGTCAAAAACGTAGTGACTTCGTGACTTAAACATTTTTCCAATCATAATTAGTTGTTGTAAGTTCTAATTTTTCTCTAATCATCAAAAATACGGAATTTGAAGCGGTTGTTCAAATTTTGTGAATAAGATTGCTGTTAAAACTATATTAAGATTTTGGTAGAGTAGCTAAAATATGTCTTAGAAAGGTAGGAAATGCCAGTTAAGCAAGTTATTTAACCCGAAATAGAGCACTACAGAAGTAGTACTCTATTTAAATAGAGACTTAAAAGACTCTTATATGTTTTTTATGACAGCCATTTTAATGGCTGCAACGGCACATTCTGTACCTTTATTTCCGTGTTTTCCTCCCGATCTGTCGAGTGATTGTTGTTTAGTATTGTCTGTTAGTACACAAAAAATAACAGGTATTTCTTGTTGTACATTCAGGTCTTTAATACCTTGAGTAACACCATCACAGACAAAATCGAAATGTTTAGTTTCTCCTTGGATTACATTTCCAATAGCGATGATAGCATCGAGTTCTGGATGTTTTTGAATCATTTTACGACACCCGTAAATTAATTCAAAGCTTCCAGGGACATGCCAGTGGACTATGTTCTCTTCTTTTGCGTCATGTGCTAAAAAGGTCTCGATAGCGCCTTTTGCAAGGTTTTCTGTGATTTCTGGATTCCATTCAGAAACAACAATCCCAAACCGAAATTGTTTCGCGCTTGGGATTGTTGATTTATCGTATGATGATAAGTTTGTTGTTGCCATTTATTTGGTAGCGTAAGTTGCTTTGCTAATAAATACTTCAATATTGTTACCTTCTACAGAGTTAGGATAGTCTTTTTTTATTTGATTGAATAAAGACAATGCCTTATCGAATTTTCCTAATTCCATCGCTGTATTTCCTGCTTTGAATAAAAACAAAGGAGTAGAGAAACCATTCGATTGTAAGTTGGCTGCTTGCATGTAAAAATCAAGAGCGTCTTCTGGTTGGTTGATATCAGCAAAAGCATCACCAATAGCTCCTTTAGCTGTAGGGCCTAATAAAGCATCATTAGAACTGAATTGTTCTAAGTGAGTAATCGCTTCTTTGTATTGTTTCATTTTTAAGTAAGACATCCCTGCGTAATAATGGGCAAGGTTTCCTGCTTTAGTGCCACTGAACTTAGAAGCAACATCTACAAAACCATATTTTCCGTCAGCTCCATTTAATCCTAAGTTGAATAATGAATCTACGGCTACTGAACTGTTAATTGCTTGTTCAAAATATACTTTTGGAAAAGCCAATTCGTTTGCTGCTTCTTTTTCTTGAGGTGCGGCTACATATTTTTGGTAGGCCATCAGTCCTAATATTACGATTACGATAAGTGCGATAACTCCGAAAATTGCTTTTTGATTTTTAATAACCCATTGCTCAGATCTTGAAGCTGTCTCGTCTAATGTATTAAATACTTCAGCCGTAGTTGATTCTTCTGTAATTGTAGAAGTTTGGGCTTTTTTAGTTCTAATTTTAGTACCAGTTTTTTTGTACGTTGCCATTATTTTTGTATAAATTGAAGAGCAAAAGTAGGGTATTTTATTGAAAACTAAAAATGCAAATAGGTCTAAATATCAAATAAAAGTAATAATTTTATGCCCTCATATATTTTCCATGCATTTAAAAAAAATAAGCCTTCTTAACTTTAAAAATTTCGAGTCTCAGAATTTCGATTTTGATCCAAAAATTAATTGTTTTGTGGGGAATAACGGGGTTGGAAAAACCAATGTGTTAGATGCTATTTTCTTTTTATCTTTCGCTAAAAGTTATTTTAATTCAGTCGCTAGTCAGAATATTAGACATGGGGAGGAATATTTTATGATAGAGGGTGAATACCAAGTAAAGGAACGTACTGAAAATGTGGTCTGTAGTTTTAAAAAAGGGCACAAGAAAATGATCAAGCGCAACGGGAAGATTTACGAACGATTTTCGGATCATATTGGGGCTTTTCCCTTGGTTATTATTTCTCCTGCGGATAGAGATTTGATTGTGGAAGGAAGTGAGGTCCGTCGTAAATTTATGGATGCTGTGATTTCTCAATCGGATTCCATCTATTTAAAAACCCTTATTAATTACTCCAAAGTTGTTTCTCAGAGAAATGCACTGTTAAAGTATTTTGCTTCCAATAGAACCTTTGATGCTGTCAATTTAAAGGTGTATAATGAGCAACTAAAAATGTATGGTGAGAAGATTCATCAGGGAAGAACCGCCTTTTTGTCCGTTTTTATTCCTATCTTTTTAGCACGTTATCAAGCGATATCGGCTGGAAAAGAGACCGTAAATTTACGGTATAAGTCTCAGTTACACGAAGGGGATATTATGGAACTTTTGGATGCGAGTATAGAAAAAGATCGGCTATTACAGTATACAAGCGTAGGGGTGCATAAGGATGATTTGATTCTAGAAATAGATGGCTACCCCGTGAAGAAGTTTGGGTCTCAAGGACAACAGAAGTCTTTTTTAATCGCTCTGAAATTGGCGCAGTTTGATTTTATAAAAAAGCAATCCAATGTGAAACCTATTTTATTGTTGGATGATATTTTTGATAAATTAGATGATTTAAGAGTCCAACAAATTATAGAATTAGTAAATCACGATCATTTTGGACAGTTGTTTATTAGTGATACACATGCAGAAAGAACAGAGGAGGTGGTGAAAAAGACCAACCAAACATATAAAATATTTAAATTATAATACAGGAAGATGTCGAAAAGAAATAAGGGGATATATTCTATGAAGCATATCATGGCACAGGTCTTAAAGGAAAATAAATTAGCCAAGGGAATCCAACAGTTAACAGCGCAAGAATCTTGGAATGATATGATGGGGCCAGGTGTTGCTACCTATACGGAAAGTGTTACCATTCAAGGGAAAACACTGGTGGTGAAGTTAACGTCTTCTGCCTTGCGTGAAGAATTGAGTTATGGGAAAGCTACGATTATAAAGATGATGAACGAAGCCTTGGGAGAACCTGTAATTTCTAGGGTTATTCTAGGCTAATAATATCAAAAAATAGACACAAAAAAATCCGTTGATTAAGTTCAACGGATTTTTTTGTTATGATATAGTGGAGGATACTAAAACAGCTCTCTTCCAGAAAAATGAAATGCACCTTCTAAAGCGGCGTTTTCATCACTATCAGAACCGTGTACAGCGTTTTCTCCCATAGAGGTTGCAAACATTTTACGGATGGTTCCTTCAGCCGCATCTGCAGGGTTAGTCGCACCAATAAGTACTCTGAAGTCCTCTACAGCATTGTCTTTTTCTAAGATAGCTGCTACGATAGGACCAGAAGTCATAAATTCAACTAATTCTCCAAAAAACGGACGTTCGTTATGAACAGCATAAAATGCCGAAGCATCTGCTACAGTCATTTGCGTTTTTTTTAAGGCTACAATTCTAAATCCTGCAGCGTTTATTTTGTCTAAAATAGCACCGATATGACCGTTTTTAACGGCATCAGGCTTAAGCATTGTAAAAGTTCTATTTGTTGTCATTTGTAATAAATTCAATAATTTAATCGTGCAAATATATAAATTTCTTTAAGATACTAAATAGGATTCAGTTTTATTATAAGGTTAAGAGGCTTGTTTTTCTTGTTTTACCCTGTAAATTTAAGGAGTATATACTTGCTTATAACTAGATAGTAATTGATTGTTTTTTCCGCGTATTTCGAATTTCACACTATTTTGTTTGAAATTAAATTTGACGATACCGAAACTTTTCACACTAATTACAGGGTGAATTCTGTAAGGGTTTTCTTCTCCTTTAAAAGCCTCATAGGAATGCGTAAGCCCACTGGAAGTGAAATCTATAAGAGGAAAGTGTGCTGTTCCAATTTCTTTTTTTGAAAATTCAGAAATATGACGGTCTCCACTTAGTATAATAGTGTTTTTAGCCATTGATTTTACGATTAAATTCTCCATTTTTTTTACTTCATGTGGCATGGTTCCCCAACTCTCAAACCCATGTTCTGAGGATAAAAACTGAATACTACTTATTATGATATTGAAAGAGGCTTTAGAACTGCTTAAAGTTTCCTCCAACCACTTCCATTGGGCATCACCGAGCATACTTCCTGTAGTGTCCGTAGTGGGTAAATATCGTTTTTTTCCGCTGGGGTCTTTTAGGAGTTTTGTTCGGAAATATCGGGTGTCTAAAAGTATTACTTGAACACTGTATATTCCTGTTTGATATGTCTTTGCATGGTAAACACCGGGTCTGAAACGCCTAGGGTCTTGGCTGTCTACATCTAAAAAGTCGAGTAAAATTTGCTGTACTTGATTTTTCTTTTTGTATTCAATTCCTCCATCGTTTATACCATAATCGTGGTCGTCCCATGTTCCTATAACGGGTGTGTTTTCACAAAACTCTTTATAGTTTTTTTTGTTTTTTTGAAGGGCGTAACTATTTCTCATTACATCCATGTCCTCCGTGTCTGAATACACAATATCTCCTCCCCAAACCCATACATCGGGTTTGTTTTTTGTTATCTCAGGCCATAATGTATTGGCTAAAGATTGATTGTTTCCAGAACCAAAGGCGAGTGTAAAATCACTATGGAAAAACGTATCATTGTTTTTAATTAGGAGGCTTTTTTCCTGTTGGCAACTGTTTAATAATACTAAAAGTAATAGGCTTAGGGGTAAATGTTTCATCTTAAAATTTTATTGACCAATAATCAAACAAATATACGAGCTATTTTTATTAATTTTAGCTATAATTTGTATATTCGCGTTCATATGACAATAAACGAAATTAAAGAATTAAAACAATTACTTTCAAGTCCTAAAAACTTGGTGATTGTACCTCATAGGAATCCGGATGGCGATGCAGTTGGATCAAGTTTAGGTTTGTTACATTTCCTTCAGAAAATGAATCATACAGTTACCGTAGTAGCTCCTAATGATTTTCCTGACTTTTTAAAATGGATGCCTCAGACCGATAAGGTGCTTAAATATGATGTTCAAAATAGACAGTCTAAAAGAGCGATAGATGAAGCCGATTTTATCTTTTTACTAGATTTTAACGCCCTTCATAGGACGGGAAGTGATATGCAATCTTACCTTGAGAAATACAAAGGTGATTTTATTATGATTGATCATCATCAACAACCAGATGCTATTGCTAGATTTACCTATTCAGATACGAGTATATGCTCTACCTGTCAAATGGTGTATCATTTTATAGAAAAATTGGACTTACTAGACTTGATAGATGAGCATATTGCAAGTTGTTTGTATGCAGGAATTATGACAGATACGGGTTCATTTCGTTTTGCTTCTACGACCAGTACTACGCATAGAATTATTGCGGCTTTAATCGATAAAGGCGCAGAGAATGCTAAAATTCACAACCAAGTATATGACACGAATTCTATCGGTCGTTTGCATTTATTGGGTGTTGCCATGAATAACTTGGTGGTGATTCCTGAATACAATGCGGCCTACATCACGATGACCCGAAAGGAATTGGATGCCCATGGTTTTCAGAAAGGAGATACAGAAGGAGTGGTAAACTATGCATTGTCTGTGAAAGGAATTGTGTTGGCAGCTATTTTTATTGAGGATCCAGATCAAGGAATTATTAAAATTTCTTTACGATCTAAAGGCTCCTTTTCAGTGAATAAATTTGCCCGCAATCACTTTGATGGTGGAGGGCATGATAATGCTTCTGGAGGTAGGACAGAACTTAGTATTCAGAAAACTGTAGAAAAATTCGTAAGTTTATTGCCTCAATATAAAGAGGATCTAGCTAGTTCTTATGAAAGTTAAACTATTTTTAATTGCAATTTCACTTTGTTTTATTGGCTGTAATGGTCCAACTGCAAGAAAACCGATTAGTAAAAAAACGAATGTGTTTTTAAAAGAATCGGTGACCTTAAATAGGTATTTAAATAGTACTGAGGCTTTGTTAATTCGAAAATTCATAGCTAAGGATAGTGTGCATACGTATAAAGAATCATCTTTAGGTTTTTGGCTCTCGATTTTTAATACAAAGGAGACTGGGTCATATCCTATGACAGACGATTTGGTACGTTATACTTATGAAGTTTATAGTCTTAATAATGACCTGCTATATCCTAAAGATAGTTTGCATGTAAAAACCTTTAAGGTAGATAAAGAGGAATTGGAAATTGAAGGTATCCAAGAAGGAATAAAGTTAATGAAAGAAGGGGAGCAAGCCGTTTTTTTATTCCCGTCGTTTAAAGCGTATGGCTTAATAGGTGATGGAAAAAAAATAGGTGTAAACGAACCGATAAAAGTAATCGTAGAATTAATAAAAATCCAAAAATAAAAACAATGAAAAAATTACTAGTAGCCGTGATGGCAGTGGCAACATTAGCATCTTGTAATAATGGTGTTAAAAAAGTATCAAGCTTAAACAACGAATTAGATTCTGTAAGTTATAGTTTGGGAGTGGATATGGCGAATAAATTGGAAAGTGTTTTTCCAGATGTGAACAAAGATATAGTTTCCCAAGGCTATATGGATGCCATGAGTGCTGCTGATTTATTAGTTCCAAAAGAAGGAATTGATGCTCAAATAAGAGCGTATTTTCAAAAATCTCAAGAACGTAAACAGGAAGACGGTAAAGCGGCAGGGATTAAATTTTTAGAAGAAAATAAAACAAAAGAAGGTGTTATTACTACAGAGAGTGGATTGCAATATGTAATCTTGAAAGAAGGATCTGGTGAATCTCCTGATGGACCAACTGCAAATGTAGAGGTACATTACCACGGAACCACTCCTGATGGAACTGTTTTTGATAGTTCTGTAGATCGTAAAAAATCAATTAGTTTTGCTTTAAACCGTGTGATTAAAGGTTGGACAGAAGGTGTACAACTTATGAAAGTAGGGGCGAAGTATAAATTTTTCATTCCTCAAGAATTGGCCTATGGAGCAAATGCACCTCAAGGAGGTTCTGGGCCAATCAAGCCTTTTATGCCATTGATTTTCGAAGTGGAATTGATAAAAATAAATAAATAGATGAAAGTCTTAAAATGTATTGCAGTCGTTGCTTTGGTCGTTTTTACTTCTTGTAAAACGGCCAAGTACGCTGATTTATCGGAAGGATTATACGCCGATGTCCAAACAAATAAAGGAAGTATCCTTTTAAAATTGGAGTTTGAAAAAACACCAATGACGGTGGCTAACTTTGTTTCACTTGCAGAAGGAACAAATTCGAAAGTGCGAGATTCTTTTAAGGGAAAGCATTTTTATGATGGAATTAAATTTCACCGTGTAATCAAAGATTTCATGGTGCAAGGAGGAGATCCTACAGGTACAGGTTCTAGTGGACCTGGCTATAAATTTCCAGATGAATTTCCAAAAGATTCTTTGGGGGTTTTATTGTTAACACATAATAAACCAGGTGTGTTGTCTATGGCTAATTCTGGACCAGGAACTAATGGAAGTCAGTTTTTTATCACCCATAAAAAAACAAGATGGCTGGATGGAAAACATACTATTTTTGGGAATGTAATTATAGGTCAAAACATTATAGATACGATTGTGAAGGATGATTATATCAATAAAATTGATGTGATTAGAGTTGGAAAACTAGCCAAGGAGTTTAACGCTTCAAAAGTTTTTGAAAATATGGTAGACCATGCTTTTCAGAAAGACAAAAAAAAAAAGGAGCTTTTAGAAAAAGTAGTCGCAACGACTAAGTCAGAAATGCTTCAATATGAAAAAGAGGCCAAGGAATTAAAATCGGGTTTGAAATATTACATTTTAAATGCAAGAGAGGGAGCTAGACCTAAAAGAGGAAGTACTATTAATGTGAATTATGCCGGTTATTTCAGTGATGGACGTTTGTTTGATACAACGTTTAAAGAGGTAGCTGAAAAGTATGGAGTCTATAATTTAAAGCGTGACCAACAAAATGGTTACAATGCGTTTGAAACTGTTTACAGTGATGAAGCAAATTTAATCCCTGGTTTTAAAGAAGGTTTACAACAATTAAAATACGGTGAAAAAGCCATGCTATTTATTCCTTCTCATCTCGGTTATGGTGCTCAAGGAGTGCGTGGAACTATTCCTCCAGCAACTGCGTTGGTTTTTGTCGTAGAAATAGTAGCAAAAAAATAAGCTGGTGTTAGACTCAATTATAGAAAATGATATTGCACTTTTTTTATATTTAAATAATTTAGGGACCGTACAATGGGATGCTTTTTGGTTGTTTATGACCAATAAATTCAGTGCAATTCCATTGTATTTATTGTTGTTATTTATCAGTTATAAAAAAATAGGCATAAAAAAAACGATGGTGGCTGTTGTTTTTATTTTATTGCTAATCGCATTGTCAGATCAAACATCTCAGTTCTTTAAATATGGATTAAAGCGTTTAAGGCCATGTCATGATGGTAATTTGATGGATTTAGTACGCTTGGTAAAAGCGAATTGTGGAGGTAAGTTTTCTTTCTTTTCTGCGCATGCTGCGAATGCGGCGGCTGTTGCGGTGTACTTTGGCCTGTTACTAAGAAATTTTTATAAGTATATTTTTTCAGCCTTATTATTGTGGGCTGCTGTTGTTGCTTATAGTCGCATATATATAGGGGTGCATTTTCCTGCAGATATTTTAGTTGGATTTTTTATCGGAAGTACTTATGGAATTCTCTTTTATAAGATGTTTAAGTGGGTTGTTAAAAGGTATCATACTTCATTAAATCCTTAATATAAAAATTATTTTAAGAGCCTTTTTAAGCATAAAAAAGACGCTAGAAACATGAAGTTTCTAGCGTCTTTTTTATGAATAGTATCGGATTATTTTTTATATACTTCCTGTATGTTAAAAGGATTGTATACTATTAAGAAGAAAATCATCCCAAATCCTAATTCGTACAGTTCCCATTTTCTACTCGAAGGCATGATCGTAATTATCGCGGTAAGGCATAAGAATGCAATGACTTGACTCCAAGTGGCAACAGGTACAGAAAACTGATTTACAAAATTGCGAACCCAATTCATCTTTCTGTATAAAAAGGGTAATATTAGTAGGTATATAACCAATACTAAAGTTAGTATTTGACTGAAAATAATTTTGTTTACTTTTTTACCATTTACGACCATATTGTGTAAATTGGTTTCTCCTTGTGCATTGTTTTCTTTGAAATATTCGGAAGATTCAATGTTGAAAATACGTTGTCCCCAAGAAATTTCCTCTCCTGCTCCAAAAATAAACACGAGGATAAGCACGATCATTCCAAATTTCCAAAGTCCCTTTTTAGAAGTCCATAATTTGAAGAGTCGAATACATGTAAGTACACTAATTGCAAATAACACCACTGCGGTAGCAGATTCCGCAAGGCCATCTTCTGCTGCGTATACAGCATCAAAATAAGCATCATCTGTAAACGAAAAATAAGCACCTACTCCTAATATAACGGATAGTATGGTGTAGCTTATCGTTTCTAACTTTGTAATTGGGATATATTTCATGTTGTTTAATTTTTGGTAAAAATACAATTATTTTGAAATAATAAAGTAATGAACAATAAGTCTAGTGTTTTGTTTTGTGAAAATATTATGATTATAAATAGCTTTTTTATCCACTTTGAGGTGTTTTGGTAAGCTTGCTTTAAAATGTGCTAATTCGTTTTGCTGTACAAGCAACCCGTAGCTAGTTTCTTTAGAAAGAAATTGAGCAGAACCTAGTTCTTTAATAATGTCACCATAGCCCCATATCAATTCAGGGCTTATAGTCTTATAGGTGTAGGATTTAATAGCATGAGACTCTTCAAGTGTGTGGAGTTTACTTATGGAATTGAAAGCTGGATTTTTAGGGATTGATCTAGTTATTGGAAGTCCAAAAAACAAGAGACTTACCATAAAGAAGACTACCGTGTAAAACACCCCGTGTATTTCCTTCTTTTTTAGATAATAGATGATAAGAATGCTGCTTCCAAAAAGTGTTATTGCTAAAAGTATTCCTGCCGTCCAATTAGCATCAGAACTCGTAGAAAGAATATAGTAGAGGAATAATGGGGATATTAAACCAATCAATGCAATGGATCCAAATCCTATGTAAACTACTAATTTTTCCCAGAACGCCTCCATCGAATTAAAAGAACGCATTAAATATTGAATATAAATCCCTGTATTTAATGCTAAAGGAATTAGGACAGGCATTAAATAACGTGCTTTTTTTTCAGGAATACACGACAGTATTATTACGGCAGTCATTGTCCATAAAAAAGTAAATGTATATATTTTTTTATGCCTTGTTTTTTTTAGGATGTAAGGAAAACATAAGGAGATCAACGCAGGAATTGTCCAAATACCGGATTGTATAAAAAAGCTCCAATAATAATACAGAGGTCGCGTATTATACTGTGTCCAATTGTTCACTTCTTCTTTCGAAATAGCAGTAAAATTTAAGGGGTCAACCATTTTAATATAGACATACCAACTTAAGCCTAAAGTAAGGGCTATGAAAAATGTATATAAAAGAGGGATCCAATTTTTTCTGAGCGGGCCAAATTTAAAAACAATTCCATAACTTATTAAAAATGGAATCAGTAGCGCAACTATGGATACGGGGCCTTTGCTTAAGATGGAACAGGCCATAAAAAATCCAGCAAGTATTCCTTTTTTAATTAAAGGAGTCTTAGACTGAAAAATACCGATTAAATAATAGATAGTTATAAGTGTAAATGCGTGTGCATAAATGTCCCATGGAGCTTCATTTATAATGGCAAATACATAAAAAGACGTTATTGCAATTAAAGCATTGATAAAGCTATATTGTTTACTTAAGTTAAGTTTTATAGATATTAAATATGTAAACACACCAGAGATATATACCATCATTACGGCAGGTAAACGAAGGGCCCATATGTTTTTGGCTCCAAAAAGAATTCCAGCGATACTTGTTATCCAGGTGGGGAGTGGAGGTTTCTCGTAGCGAGGCTGTCCATTCATTGTGGTTAATAACCAATGGTTATCTTGCAGCATTTCTCGCATTGTTATAAAATTACGAGCTTCCATAATCGTGATATTCGGAATGTCTAAATGAATAAATAGCATGACAGAAACGACTAATAACAAAGAGGTCAAGGGGTTTTTTTCTAGTACTGAAATCATCGTTGTTTCTTTAAGAGTATTAGGTTTCTGCTATAAATAAAGATCCCCATAAGATGCCCTATAAACAAAACAGGATCTTTACGGATGATGGCATATATTAAGATCATAACGGACCCAATAAGACTTAATACCCAGAACCCACGAGGCAAAGAGGATTCTTTGTTCTTTTCTGAATAGAGCCATTGGTAGATAAACCTGAATGTGAATAGTAATTGCGCCATTACTCCCCAAATAAGGAGTTTGGATGGGATATCTTGATTTAAAAACAATAGGTCAAAATCATCGTAAGTCTCTCTGTAAAGGAAGAAATATAGACAAAAAATAACTGGAAAAATTAATATTAATAATCGAAGTATTACATTGGTTTTTTGCCATTCTTTTTGCAAAGATAAGTTGCGTATATAGATGAAATAAGTGATTATTTGGCCGAGCATTATAGAAAAGTCATTGCGTAAATACCCATAGATAAATAGGAGTACAGAAGCTAGTAAACTCAGCTTCCAAAAAAGCGTACTTGTATGTACCTGTTTTCGTTTTTCTGAACCGATCCATTGTACTATTAATCGCGTAGAAAAAAGTAATTGGGCAATAAATCCAATGCCGTAAATAATGAGGTTACTCATCATGTTTTGTGGTTATCTTATAGTCAATGTATTTTTTTTTCATCCATAAATAGGCAAAACAATCTATTAAGGGGCCTACGAGTCGGTTCCTAAGCCCATATTTTGCTTTTCCAGCGATGCGTGGAAAATGCTGTACAGGAACTTGTTTAATACGTCCATTTTGCAGTAAAACCATCGCGGGTAAAAAGCGATGTAGTCCTTTAAACATGGGGATATTTTTTGCCACAGATGTTTTGATCACTTTTAATGGACATCCGGTGTCTTCCATGCCGTCTTTTGTGAAAATTTCGCGAACAATGTTGGCTATTCGTGAGGATGTTTTTTTAATAAAAGTGTCTTTTCTGTGCTGTCGAATCCCTGTGATTAAATCATAGGCCTCTGCATGTTCTAGCAGGCTATTAAAATCGGAGGGACTTGTTTGTAAATCAGAATCTATATAGCCTACTAATTCAGTTTTACAATGGTTGAATCCCGCGGCAAGAGCGGTGCTTAATCCGTAGTTTTTATCCAAAGAAATATAATTGAACGCTTTATTTCTTTTACAAATGTCGTGAATTAATTGCAGGCTTTGATCACTACTCCCATCATTTATAAATAAGACAGTTGTTGATTTTATAGCTACTTTGTGAAAAGTAAGCATTTCTTTTTCTACACGTAGTAAATTGTCCTCTTCGTTAAAAACGGGGATTATTACAGTAAATTGATATGGCATTTTAGCTCTTAAATAATATTGTAGTTACTTTTTTCTTTTTCAATAGGGGTTAAAAATACTAATCTTTTTTATAATGGAGTGAATCTAGTGAAAATATTAATACGATCAATTGCTTAAAACAGCCGGTTTTATTTTTTACTGTCTAGCAATAAATTGTATCTTTACCACTTATTTATTGCACTAATTTTATGGAATTATATAAGGAACAACAGCTTAAGGTATACAATTCACTTTCTAAGAAGAAAGAAGAATTTACACCTATTGTAGAAGGGAATGTAGGAATGTACGTTTGTGGACCTACGGTTTACAGTAATGTACATTTAGGAAACGTACGTACGTTTATGTCGTTTGATTTGGTTTTTAGATACTTGAAACATTTAGGTTTTAAAGTACGTTATGTTCGTAATATTACTGATGCCGGTCATTTAGAAAATGATGCAGACGAAGGAGAAGATAGGATCGCTAAAAAAGCGCGTTTAGAGCAGATTGAACCGATGGAGGTAGTGCAGCGTTATACAGTGGACTTTCATACTATTTTACAACAATTTAATAATATTCCTCCGAGTATAGAGCCTACAGCAACAGGACATATTGTCGAGCAAATAGAGATTATTAAAGAAATTATAGAAAAAGGATTGGCCTATGAGGTGAATGGATCTGTTTATTTTGATGTGTTAAAATACAATGAAAAAGAAAACTACGGAATTCTTTCAGGAAGAAAGATAGAAGACTCTATTCATAATACACGTGTATTAGACGGACAATCGGAGAAAAAGAATCCACAGGATTTTGCACTTTGGAAAAAGGCGGACAAACATCATATTATGCGTTGGCCATCTCCTTGGAGTGATGGATTCCCTGGATGGCATTTGGAATGTTCTGCCATGAGTACAAAATATTTAGGAAAACAATTTGATATTCACGGTGGAGGAATGGATTTAAAATTCCCACATCACGAATGTGAAATTGCACAGTCTAAAACGACTAATGGAGTCCACCCTGTTAATTATTGGATGCATGCCAATATGTTAACATTGAATGGTCAAAAAATGGCAAAATCTACGGGGAATAATATTCTTCCAGAGGAAATATTTTCTGGCGATAACGCTATTTTAAGCAAACCTTTTACGGCAGGAGTCGTTCGTTTCTTTATGTTACAAGCGAATTACCGTAGTATCTTAGATTTTTCTAGTACAGCCTTAGAAGCTTCTGAAAAAGGACATGGTAAATTAATGGAAGCACTTTCTTTTTTACCAGGATTGTCTGTAGCAAAGGAGAGCTCATTCGATGTAAAAGCATGGAGACAGAAATGTTATGATGCAATGAATGATGATTTTAATAGTCCTATTTTAATCGCACAATTATTTGATGCCGTGAAGCAGGTGAATTTAATGAAAGAAAGTAAAGCGACGATTACTGCTACGGATTTAACATTGTTTACGAAGACTATAAATGCTTTTGTTTTTGATGTTTTAGGATTGCCTAACGAAACAGAAAATAATCATTCGGATAAATTAGGAGGTGTCGTTGAATTATTAATTAAACTAAGAAAAGAAGCAAGAGATTCAAAAGATTGGGCCTTGTCTGACCAAATTAGAAATGAGTTACTTGACTTAGGGATTCAGTTAAAAGACGGAAAGGAAGGAACATCCTTTACCGTGAACTAAGTGAGTTTTATTAAAAAAATATTTGCACTGCCATTTATATGGCTGGTTCGTTTTTATCAAGCGGCAATTTCTCCATATACACCTGCGAGTTGTAGGTATTCACCGACCTGTTCTAGCTATACGATAGAAGCATTGCAAAAACACGGTCTTGTTAGCGGAGGGGTTTTGGCCGTAAAAAGAATATTTAGTTGCCACCCTTGGGGTGGTTCAGGTTACGATCCTGTACCTGAAAATAAAAATAAATTAAACAAACATAAATAGTTATGATTACATTATCCATTCATTGGAATCCAGATCCAATATTATTTCATTTAGGAAGCTTTGGTATCCGTTATTATAGCTTATTATTTGTCGTTGCATTTGTGGTGGGCTTGCATTTTATGAAAAAAATATTCATCAACGATAAGGTGTCTTTAGAAAAACTAGACCCCTTATTTATGTACACTATTTTATCTATGTTTCTTGGAATGCGTTTGGGAGAAGTGTTTTTTTACAGTTGGGATTATTACCAACATCACTTATTAGAGATTTTGTTGCCCATAAAAGAAGATCCTAAAGGAACGTTATTATGGATTATAGAAGGATATAGATTTACGGGATTCCAAGGTTTAGCTAGTCATGGAGCTGCGGTTGGAATTATAATAGGATTGTATCTTTACAGTAAAAACATTCTGAAAATGCCCTTATTATGGTTGTTGGATAGAATTGCTATTGTGGTTACATTTGCCGGTTTTTGTGTTCGAATGGGGAATTTAATGAATTCTGAAATTTATGGAAAACCAACAAATTTAGCCATTGGTTTTGTCTTTGAAAGAGCAGGGGAAACTATCCCGCGTCATCCTACTCAAATCTACGAAGCCCTTAGTTATTTAGTCCTCTTTTTTATTGTGTGGTTTTTATATTGGAAAACTGATGTAAAAAAGAATACAGGAATGCTATTTGGTTTTGCTTTTGCTACTTTATGGTCGATAAGATTTGTCATAGAATTTGTAAAAGAAGCACAGGTTGAAGGTAGAGAAGACTGGGTTTTCGGCTTAAATACGGGACAAGTGTTAAGTATTCCCTTAATAGCTATTGGCCTTTATTTTATTGTCAGAAAAAGAGCTATAAACGTATTTTTTACGCATTAAAACCTCTTTATTATTGTAAAATTCTTAATTTTATAGGTTTATTTTTATAAAATGTTTCTATATTGCTCGATTATAAGAACATTTAAAAAATAAATCTATGAAAAAGAAAAATTATTTATTTCTATCGTTCTTGTTGATTTCTATGACTATTATAGCACAAAGTTATAAGGTGACGGGAACGGTGAGAGATGGTAGTGGGTCAGGTATTCCCGGAGTTTCGGTAGTTCAAAAAGGAACTTCTAATGGGACTACAACAGATTTTAATGGGACGTATTCCATACAGATCGAACAGGGAGATGTATTGGAGTTTTCGTATGTTGGTTATACGGGAAAATCTATTGTCATGAATGGATCCAAAGTGATCAACACAGTACTTAGTGGGGGTGTTTCTTTGGAAGAAATTGTGCTACTGGGGTCTAGAGGCTCTGGAAGAACCATTATTGATAGTCCTGTTCCAGTGGATATTATTGATGTTGCGAAGTTGTCCGCTCTAGGATCACAAACAACGATTAATGAAATTTTAAATTACGTAGCTCCTTCGTTTACTTCTACGACACAAACGGTAGCTGATGGAACGGATCATGTAGATCCTGCTTCTTTAAGAGGTCTAGGGCCAGATCAGGTATTGGTATTGATCAACGGAAAAAGAAGGCATAAATCTTCATTGGTGAATGTAAATGGAACCGTAGGTAAAGGAACCGTTGGTACGGACATGAATTCAATTCCTACTGCAGCAATTGCTAGAATCGAAGTGTTAAGAGATGGTGCTGCGGCACAATATGGTTCAGATGCTGTAGCTGGAGTTATCAATATTGTATTGAAGAAAGCGACGAATGAATTGACAATCAATGTGAATACAGGGGCTAATATTAGCCAACACTCCGAGAAATACGGTGAAGGTGGAATTGACGGTGAAAAGTTTGTAATTGATGCCAATTATGGGATTGATTTAGGAAATAACGGAGGTTTTATCAATTTCACAGGGTCTTTAGAGACAAGAGGAGCAACAAACAGAAGTGATGCGATGGGGAAACCTATTTATACAATGTTTGATATTGCAACACGTAATCTTGGTTATGACCAAGCTTTTGAGATGAGTCCTAGTTCTTTGTCTGCCTATGTTGCTGGCTTAGATTCTTCTTTACAATCTGTGTATGATGCTGGAATAGCAAATGGAGATTCTTTTTATGATATTATAGCATCTAATGCTCATAATGGTGCGGTTTCTAATTATGAATTGGGACAACGTGGTTTGACACGTGATGACTTTAGAATGAAAGTTGGACAGTCTAAATTACGTGGAGGTAAATTTTTCATGAATATGGAATTGCCTTTAAATGATAATGGTGCTGTATTATACTCGTTTGGAGGAATGAGTTATAGAGACGGTTTGTCTGCTGGTTTTTTTAGAAGGCCTGCGTATACAGATGGACGTGGAACCACTAGTGCTTTAGAAAACGGATTCTTACCTCATATTTCTTCTAGTGTAAAGGACAAGTCTTTTGCAGTGGGAATCAAAGGAAAAATAGGAGATTGGAATGTTGATTTTAGCAATACTTATGGAGCTAATAGTTTTGATTTTACCATTAAGAATACTTTAAATGCGACCTTAGAATCTTCAAGTCCACGTGATTTCGAAGCAGGAGGCTTTGCTTTTGCTCAGAATACGACTAATATTGATATCTCTAAGTTTTGTGCGGACACTATGGAAGGTCTTAATATTGCCTTTGGAGCAGAGTATAGATTAGAGAATTATCAAGAAATTGCTGGAGAAGAAGCTTCTTGGGCTAGTTATGATAAATACGGAGAAGTGGTGACTCATATGACTCCAGACGCGGCTAAAAAATATAGTTATTTCGGTGAATTAGTTCTAGGTGGATCTCAAGTTTTTCCAGGATATAGACCAGAGAATGAAGTAGATCAAAACAGAAATAGTTATGCAGGATATGTAGATATTGAAGCAGATATTTCTAAATCTTTTCTAATTACTGCGGCCTTGCGTTATGAAAACTTTAGCGATTTTGGAGATACCTTCAACTGGAAATTATCTACGAGATATAAGATTACGGAAGACATTGCTTTAAGAGCTGCTGTAAGTACTGGATTTAGAGCGCCAGATTTACACCAAGTGTATTTTAATGCGAGGTCTACTCAGTTTATTAAAGGAGTACCTACTGAAGTTTCAACCTTTTCAAACAATAGTAGGCTGGCTGATTTATTAGATATTCCTAAATTAAAAGAGGAAACTTCACGAAATTTCAGTCTTGGGTTAGCCGCTAAAGTGCCAGATTTGGGACTTAGTTTTAGTGTGGACGGTTATTATATAGGCGTAGACGATAGAGTTGGCTTGACGCGTTATTTTTCTTCGACAGAAATTAATTCTACACCTGAAATAATTAGTATTTTTAAACAGGCTGGAGCAGAGGAAGTACAATTCTTTACCAACGGTTATGATACAGAAACTACAGGAATTGATATTGTAATTACACATAAGATGGACTTAGGTAAAGGTACCTTAAATAATACGCTTTCTGCCGCATTCTCTGAAACAGAAGTTAAAGATGTGAAAAGTGTTTCAGGAGAGGAAATACTAGACGAAAAGTTAAAAGGATTCATAGAAGATGCAATGCCTAGAACTAAAATAAACCTGACTAATAATTATCAGATTGAAAAATGGAACGTCTTACTTAGAAACGTTTATTTTGGAGCTGTGAATGATCCGGATTATAGAGGGACAACGTCTCCTGCAACTTATGCAGGGAAAATTATTACGGACCTTACAGTAGCCTATGATTTTTCTAAGAATTTAAAGTTAGCCGTTGGAGCAAATAATTTATTAGATGTATATCCAGATGAATCACCTGTATCAGGTAACTACGGTAGGCAATTTATGTTCTCTAGAAGAACTTCTCAATTTGGATTTAATGGGAGGTATGTATTTGGTAGAATTACATTCACTTTAAAATAAAAAAAAACATGAAAAATATATATAAAATATTGCTATTCATCCCACTTATTACAATGCTTAGTTGTGATGATAACGAAGATTATGGTGATCTTAAAACAAAAGGAACTACAACACTGGAAAATTCGGTGTTTATTGCAACGGATAACTTAGATGATTTTATAGCATTGGCTGGACTAAGAACAACCAAGAAAATTTCTGTAGGTGTAAATAACGTGATTGCTACAGATGTAATAGTAGATTTTAAGGTGGTGTTAAATGGAGTTTTAGCAACGTTGGATGAGGACTATAAAATGGAAAAGGCTGTCATAGAAAAAGAGCAATATGAAGGGGCAAGTGCTATTACCTTTTTAAAGGTAGGGAACTATGATGTTTACGTGAGTAATTCAACGGAAAATTCGTTAAAAGTAGTTTATAATCGCTTGCGTTATTTTGTTCCAGAGAATGTTACGATGACTCTTAATTGGGAAGATTCTTATTATGATTATGGATTGTTTGTTTTAGAAAATCAAACTCCATTAACAGATATTTATTCTAACTATAATTCAGACATACATACCTTAATTGGCTATAGTGATGGAGTTTCTAATTCGGAAATGGTAAATCTATCACTTCCTGTAGGAGATAGTTTTGTTTATCTAGAGGATTATTGGAATGATAATGCAGATATTCCTGTTGTATTTTCATTTCAACAAGGTGGGCAAGCTGAGGAAACGATTGAAATCATAATGGAAAAAGACAAATGGGCAGTTAAAATTACTACTGAATTTGATGGTGTAGATAAAGTAAGTTATAAAATAGAAGCGCTGTAAATAAGTAGGGTGCAACTATTAATTTAATTAAAAAAGGCTGTCATTATTGACAGCCTTTTTATTTGATATTACTAGAGGGTTATTCCTCCTCTTTGTGATCGTCTATTACACTTTGTTCTCTGTACTTACAGCATTCATGTAGAGAATTGTACGCTTCAGGACTAGCTTTTATCGTTTTCGTGTCATGTCCAATATTAGCGACACTTTGTTTAATCTTTTCAAGCGTTGTTTTTCTGGCATTGTATATTAATTTTAACTCATGTGTTTTTGGATGCCAGTAGGCCGATTTTACACCTTTTGTTTTGATACATGCTTTTTCTATACGGTCTTTACACATCATACAAACACCATCTACATCTATAGTTGCACGTTCATTCTTGTTTTGGGCACTAGTAATTGTTCCAATTAAAAGTGCGATTATTACGATTAAATTCTTCATGTTTTCTGTTTGTTTTGTGTTAGTTTTTATTCAATTTATACCTCAATCCTATATAATAAGAAGCTCCAAAAATAGGGCCATACACCTGAGTGCTATCAAAATACGCTCCAAAAGGAGCATCGGCACTAATTATAGGCGTTTTTTGCTTTACATTGGTGATGTTTTCACCTCCTGCATAGAGTTCAAATTTAGGGGAGAATATTTTGGTAACTTGAGTGTTTAAAGTGGATAAAGTAGGGGAATAGATCCCTGTTTGGTATTCTTCCGGACTTTGGGTATTAGAAGTAAAACGCTGTTTGCTTAAATAATTATAAGTCACATCAAATTTCCAATGGGCTCCGTTCTCTTTTACATTACTTTCTATGGAAACATTGGTAAAAAAACGATGTTTTGGTAATAAAGGTTTTTCTTTTTTAATACCGTTATAGGTAGTTTGAACGTCGTAATTCTTATACGCCAAACGAATGTCTATGTTTTTAGTAACACTGTAATTAAATTCTGCTTGAAAGCTATTCGCAAAACTATCACCTTCTAAATTATAGAAGCTAATTTCTAAGGGCTTTTCCCAGTCTACAATTATTTGATTTTTAAAGTCAGTCCTGAAAAAGTCCAATGTGATGTCTGCTTTTCTGCCGAGTATATTAAAACCTTGTAGATAAGAAACGCCATAGTTCCATGCTGTTTCTGGATGCATACCATATATTTTACCCCCAGCATTTTGGATATTGATTTTTCGAGAAGTGGCAAACATTTTTTGATTTTCAGCAAAGATGTTAGCGCTTCTTTTACCACGTCCAAAAGACATTCTAAAGGCCGCTTTTTCCCAAGGTGCATAACGCATATGAAAACGAGGTGTTATAAATGTTCCAAGTAGATTATGATGGTCTATACGTATTCCTGCTGTTAAGGTAATAGCGTCTAAATCGTCAAAAGCATATTCGAAAAATCCACCAACAGATTTTTCTACTCTTGCATAGTTTTGCATGTTTACATCTTCGTCGTAATCATCATAAGTAAGGCTTAATCCTGTTTTTATTTGATGTCTAGAATCGGAAATGATAGAGCTGTAAATAAAATTACTGTACATGCTTTGATGTTCAATATCATAGTTGTTTCGTCCAAAATAGGATGCTTGCTTATGATTGCTAAATGCCAATTGTACACTTAATTTTTGATAGGGAATGTCCATATTCACAAAACCTATATTTGCGGAAACTTCAAATCTATCCGTCTTAATTTCTGAACCCCAATAATTGGTAGTGAATTTGTCTGTATCAGGATTAAAATCTAACTCTCCTCCTTGTTTATCATCATTTAAATATTTGAAATTAATAAAGGCTATGGTTCCTTTGTCAGGATTAATATACTGCCATCTATTCATAATATTTACTTGTTTCGCCAATGGGGCGTCTAAGAAATTGTCATTGTTATTGTCAGATTTTTTATTTCGTATATTTCCATGAATATAAATTCCTGTATCCCATTTGTTATTTATTTTTGTGTTTATATGGGTATTTAACTCATTTCTACCATCGATGGATGTATAGGCATTAAAAAAGAAATCATCATCATTTAATGGTTTTTTTAACTCCGCATTTATTTGTCCTGCTATGCTTTCAAATCCATTGGTAACACTCCCAGCACCTTTAGTTACTTGGATACTTTCTACCCATGTTCCAGGAATAAAGCTCATTCCATAAGCTTGTGCGGCACCTCTGATAGATGGGATGTTTTCTGTGGTAATTAAAAGGTATGGACTGGTGAGCCCGAGCATCTTTATTTGTTTAGTTCCTGAAACTGCATCTGCAAAATTTACATCGATGGAAGGATTGGTTTCAAAACTTTCCGCTAAATTACAGCAGGCCGCTTTTAGAAGTTCTTCCTGGTTTACGTTAATTACATGAACAGCGGTTATATAAGACACGGAGCTTGTCTTTTTTCTTGTTTCTAACACCACCGCATCTAGTTCACTTGTAGACGTTAAGAAATAGTCTTTTTTTTGCGTGTTGTTGATGAGTGTAGTTGCTGTTTTGTATCCAATATAGCTAATAATTAGTTGTTTAAAATTGGAACTGTAAGGGATGCTAAAGTTTCCGTCAAAATCGGTGACTGTTCCTACGGTTGTGTTTTTCCAATATACTGTGGCTCCTGCTAAGGGAATATTTTTGTTGTCTGCTGTTTTTTCAAATACCGTACCTTCAATGCTCGTTTGAGAACACAGGGCTAGGGGTAGTAAAAACAACATAAATTGAATATATTTCAAAATGTTGTATTTTAATTTTAAATAAATACTTGGTTTTGGGGTCCTTAATTAAGGACGTAGAGTACGAAATAAAATACGGTATCAGATTTGAAATACCTGATGAATTAACTGCGTGTCTTTTACAATTATAGGAGGTACGTAGCTCGTGTAATGGGAATGGTTACTGAAGGTAACTTTATAAGTCGGATGAAAAGTATCCACAAGAAGTACTTGTAGAAATGGTTTCTGAATTTTTAATTCCTGAGAGATTTGAAATCGGAGTTCTTCATGACCTTCAAAAACTATTTCGGCATCTTGGCAACAATCTTTTTGAGGAATACAACAGTTTTCTATTGCGTCTAAATTATCTGTGGTACAAGGGTCGTTGTTAGAATTTAAAGTAGTGGCCACTATGTTTTCATCACAGTAACGAATGTTTACAGTAAAGGACATTGTAGACACAAGGACTACTAGGGCCATACATACCGCAAAGAAAGATGTGATGAGTTTTTTCATATTCTGCTGTAAAAATACAAAAGTATTTGTTGTGAATCAGAAAGAACTCCCAAAAAAAACAAAAAAAGAGCTATTCAAAATAATTTAAATAGCTCTTTGTTCCTGAAAAAGGAATATTAATCCTTTTTATTTTTGTTCAATTCATCTTGTAATTGTCTACGTACTTTTTGTTCTCTTTCAATGGCAGATGCTCTATGCTGTGTGAATTCCTCTTCCAGATCAGCTAGTTTCGTATTTGCTGTTGAGGTGATTTGGTTGCTGTTATTATATTTAAATATAAAAATTCCGGCCACCAATACCAATCCTCCAATAATAGACCATAACAAACTATTGTAGGCTTTTTTGTCCATGTTTGTGCCAAATAATTGCATGCTATCTTTATCTAAGTTAACATTCTCTAGTTTCTTAGTCACTTCACTTACTTCAATATTGAGTTCGTTGATGGTGTTAAGTTGTTCTGAGATTTCCTTTTGTTGGGCAAATACTTTTGTATTAAAGACCTTGATAGAATCTAATACATTGCCTTTCATTTTAAAAACCCAGGTCTTTTTGATGACTTTAAATTCTTTAAAGCTACCCGATTTTTTAATAAGAAAATTAAATTGGTTTTCGATAGTTCCATTATCTAAACTTTGTTTGACCTCTTTGGTCTGCGTAATTGTCTGAGCATTTATACTAATGGAAAGTAATAAAATTGCATATAGTATGTTCTTTTTCATGATTGGTTAGTTTAAGATTTCATGTGCTTTTGATAGTAATCGAATAATTCCTTTAAATATTGTTCTTTCTCTTTACTATTTAATAAAGAATATCTAAATGAGTTCCATGCGAGTCCTATAAGGTCTTTTTTAGTAAGGTCTAAGGCTTTTTGTATGTCGCTATAATTTTTATTTAAATACCCTCCAAAATAAGCAGGATCATCTGAATTTATAGTCACGCTCAATCCTAAATCCATCATTTTCTTTAAAGGATGATTTTTTAGATCGTCTACCACTTTTAAAGCTGTATTGGAAAGTGGACAAACGGTGAGTGCTATGTCTCTATTAATAATTTCAGAGACTAATTTTGAATCTTGTAATGCATTATTTCCGTGGTCTATTCGTTGGATTTTTAAACCGTCTATAGCTCCCCATATATAAGAGGAATCTCCTTCTTCACCAGCATGAGCTACGGGGATATATCCTGCTTCTATAGAGGCTTTGTATACATTGATGAATTTTTCTGGTGGATTGCCCTTTTCTGAAGAATCCAACCCTACGGCTTTAATTTTATCTTTAAAAGGCAATGATTGTTCCAGTGTTTTAAACGCTTCTTCTTCGCTTAAATGTCTTAGGTAGCTCATAATTAGAAGCGCAGATACATTTAGTTTTTCTTTGGCGTCTTCGACGGCTTTAGATATTCCTGTAATGACAGTTTCAAATGAGACACCTCTTTCAGTATGCGTTTGAGGATCAAACATAATTTCTGTATGTCGGATGTTTTCTTCTGCACATTTTGTTAAATATGCATAGGTGAGGTCGTAAAAATCTTCTTCTTTAATAAGTACGCTTGCACCTTGGTAATATATATCTAAAAAATCTTGTAGACAGTCAAATTTATAAGCAGCTTCAATTTCTTCTACAGAAGCATAGGGGATTTTAATGTTATTTCGTTGCGCAATTTTAAACATTAACGCAGGCTCAAACGATCCTTCTATGTGCAAATGTAATTCTGCTTTGGGTAAATTATTTATAAATGTATTCATCTGGTAAAATTAACAAATTGCGGCTAGTTTTATGCATATCTATGAATATTTGTCAAAAATACCGACCTTTGTACAAAACGTACGTAAATGAAGAAATTAATAATTATTGGATTTATTGTAATTACAGGAATTATGGGATTTAAAATGTTTGAGAGTACCGACAGTAAAAAAGGATTAGAAGTAGGAGATAAAGCACCTTATTTTGAATTACTAGACCAAAATGGTAGTGTGTTTAAAAGTGACAATGTGATTGGTAAACAGCCCGTTGTTCTTTATTTTTATCCAAAGGACGATACTCCAGGATGTACTAAGCAAGCCTGTAAGTTCAGAGATGAATTTGAAGCTTTTTCTGACTTAAATGTGACAGTTATTGGAATTAGTAAAGATTCTGTGGCCTCTCATAAAGAGTTTGAAGAAAAATATCAATTGCCATTTACCTTGTTGGCAGATGTTAAAAATGAAGTTAGAAAATTGTTTGGAGTACCTAAAGCTGCCTTGGGGATGTTTCCAGGAAGAGTGACTTATATTATAGGTGCCGATGGTGTCATTCAATATATCTTTGAGGATATGATGCATGCTGAAAAACATATTGAAGTAGCGTTAAAGTTTTTTAGAGGCTAGGCATAAATGTTCCTTTAATCTCAAAGATTTGTAGGTAAAAAATTAAATAAGTTAGCGTAATTAATGTAATTTTGTAAAAAAATTATAAAACACAATCATATGGCAAGTATTAAAAATTTAAAAAAGGATATCAATTTTATTTTAGGAGACATTATTGAAGAATGTTATATCTGGGAATTAGAGAATCCTAAAAAAGAAACTGCAAATACAGAGGCTATTATCACAGAGGTTTTTCTTGCTTTTGATTCGTTATTGTCTAGAGTTTCTGAAAAGAATATTGCAAATAAAAAGAATCATTTTAAATCGATCAGTATAGATTTAGAAACAGCAGCAGTTGTACTTATAGGAAAAGTAAATAAGTTATAAAGTTTTAATAATTGTTCTTAAAATAGCGTTAAAATGTTTTAAGGATGGGTTTAATTTATTAAATTAGCGTAATAATTTAAAGACTATTTCGTTTTTAAATTAAGTAACTTAAAACAATTTATTCATGGCAAGAGCAATGTTCGAGTATACCAAGACCATACTCAAAAAAGTAAGCTTCAATAAAGAGTTATTTACCTATGAACTAGAAAAAGCATTACAAAGGTTACTGCCTTTTGAAATAACAGAACTTTATTTATGGCTAGAGTCATTTACTAAAAATAAACCAGAATTAAACGGTTATATGACATTAGTTGAACAGATAGATAAAAGGAGCTTTTAAGCTCCTTTTTTTTGTAATGGACTTATTATTTTTATATCATTAAAGGAGATAGCTCCTCTTACGACACTATCTATTACTTGTTTTAAAGCATCAATTAGCTGTATTTTTAATTGAGATTTATGAAATAATAAACTGACTTCTCTCGCGGGTACAGGGGCTTCAAATTCCCGGATATTTTTGCAATCATTTTCGCTTAAATCTAAGGTTTGTAAATAGGGAAGTAGTGTCATTCCCAACCCCTCTTTAGAAAGTTTTATTAAGGTATTAAAACTTCCACTTTCAAGTTGGAATGGTGTTTTAGTGTTTTTTCTATAAGATTTACAGAGATTTACAACACTGTCCTTAAAGCAATGCCCATCTTCTAATAATAGGATATCGTCAATGTCTAAATTATCAACGCTTATTTTTTTAGTGTCATATAAACGATGTTCTTTTGGGACGTAGCCTACAAACGGTTCATGGTAGAGAATTTGTTCCTTAATCATATCATTTTCTAATGGAGTCGCCGCAATTCCCGCATCGATATGCCCATCTTGCAATTTCTTTATGATCTCTTCCGTAGTTAATTCTTCAATTTTTAATTGAACTTTCGGGTATTTTCGAATAAATATCTTCAAAAACATAGGTAGTAAAGTAGGCATGATCGTCGGGATTATTCCTAATTTAAATTCTCCTCCTATATACCCTTTTTCCTGCTCTACAATGTCAATAATTCGATTGCTCTCATCGACTATGATTTTTGCCTGCTTCACAATTTTCTCTCCAATTTCGGTCAATTGAATTGGCTTTTTATTTCTGTTAAAAATTTTAGCTTCTAATTCTTCTTCCAATTTTTGGATTTGCATGCTCAATGTGGGTTGTGTAACAAAACAGTGTTCTGAAGCAACAGTGAAATTTTGGTATTCCGCTACGGAGAGTACATATTTTAGCTGGGTAATTGTCATGGGTATACGTTTATTTGATAAAGGTATTAAAACTATTGATTAGGGCTATGGTTTGTAGCTATTAATGTGGCAGAACGTTTCTCTATAGAAAATATAACATATATTTAAAATCAAGGTATTAGACTCGATCTTCAAGAATCAGAGTCATTTACTACAAATCTAAGAAGTTTATTGGCAAAGCCCAACTTTACTATTAAAATTTGGAGGGGTTATATTTGATTTGAAAATGGAGTGGACTTTTAATTATTGGTGATATTTCAGGAAGATATAGGTTTGCTAATTCTTAGTAAGTTAAAGTGGGCTAGGTGGTGTAGTAATGAATCTTACAAAGGTTTTTATAGGAGTTGCTTCAAGTGAATGTATCTTCCTAGCAGTCTTGGGAAATACGAGAGGTGAAGTAGTGAATACTATTAAGAGATAATTTAGGATGTCCAAGAAAGAAACCATTTGTATGTGAATAAGCTGGTAGGCAAATTAACAATCAAATGGTTTTAGAAAATTGGTGTGTATTCTGTTGTAAACTTACAACGTAATCATTTTACGTTGTACTTTTTAATAGGTACTCCAGAATTTACGTTTTTTATTCAAAGCAGCTTCCTCTTTAGCGTATTGGGCTACAGGAGTTACCTTTAACATATCTGGATGTTGCTCTATTGCCATTTCCAATTGTGAAACTATTTTAGCGATATCATCGTTTTCATAGTCTATTTCTAATGGTGGTTTTATGACCATGGATTGTAATACCCCCCGTTTTTTAATCAGCAAGCCTTTTTTATCAAAAGAACGTCTAAATCCATCTATAACTATAGGGATTACGACCGGTTTATATGTTTTTATAATATGAGCAGTCCCACGTCGAATTGGATTAAAAGGCTTTGTAGTTCCTTGCGGGAAGGTAATCACCCAGCCATCGTCTAATGCTTTTCCTATATTGGAAATGTCAGACATTTTTACTTGTCTATTTACATTTTTTCCAGAGCTACGCCATGTTCTTTGAATAGAAACAGACCCTATATAAGCAAATATTTTAGGTAAAATTCCAGATTTCATCGTTTCTGCAGCAGCTACAAAATAGATATTCAATTTAGGATCCCAAATGTATCCAATGTTTTTAATCGTATCGACCCTGTTTTTTAAAGAGGCATTGAATACGTGAAACATCGCGGCAACATCTGCAAAATATGTTTGGTGGTTTGAGACAAACAATACATTTTGCTCTGGGATATCGCGTAATATTTCAGAACCTTCAATTTGTAATTTGTTAAAACGTCTGTAACGTCCATGTGATACGATTCCAAAAATTCGAATCAACCATCTTTTAACAAATAAAATATGACCAAACGGGTTTCGTTTAAATAGTGCCATGTATAAGTTTAGTTTTAGTTGCTGCTAAAATACAAAAGAAAAACCACCTATACATGTTTTAACATGTGTTTGATTTCGTTCAGCATCATCGCCGTGGCTCCCCAAACAATATGGTTCCCAAATAAAAAACAGGGAGTTTCCATATTTTCTTGATAAGAACTAGCTATTTTAGTGGTGGTTTTAGACTGCTCGTTCATGAGGTCGGAAACTTTTATTTCTAATAGATTCTTGACTTCGTTATTAGGCGTGAAAACTGGGGTTGTTGTACAGAATCCTATAAAAGGTGTTACTAAAAAGTTACTAGGAGGAATGTATGTAGTGGTCATTTCATGTACGATGGTAATGAGCCTACTTGGGATTCCAATTTCCTCTTCGGTTTCTCTAAGTGCCGTATGTTCCAGGTTTTTATCTGTAGGAGCTACTTTTCCTCCAGGGAAACTTATTTGTGCAGAATGGGTACCATTGTAGGTCGCCCGTTCCATCAAAGAAAAACAAGGTTCTTGGTGTTTGTTCGGGTAAAATAAGGCTAAAACAGCGGCTTTTTTAGGTTTTTTACTTGCAATAGAATCTTCCGTGATTTTTTTTCTAAGTTCGGGAGCCATTTCTAATAGAATGGGTAATCCTCCGAGTGGTACTTCAGCAATTGATTTTAGGTAGGTAGTAAAGGCATGGAAGTTCATAAAAAGTTTTTTAAATAAAACTTAAAGAGGTGTGCATTGGAGGAGTACTTAAAAAAAATATAAAATTTTTCAAAAAAAACGCGCAAAAGTTATGACTATCGCGCGTTTTCTATTTCTGTTAATGCTTTAACAGAAGGTTTCTCCATTGTTTTGTTGGTATCGACCTCACTGGTCAATCCACAACCACAATTTTTAGCTCCACAGCCTATAAATAATAGTATACCTAGTATTGAGACTAGTTTAAGGAGTTTTTTTATCATGATTATAATTTTATATTTTAAACGTTTTCAGTACTTACGACTTTTTGAACTTCGATTGTTTGTGGAGTTGTATTGGCATCACTTGTCAAGCCACAACCTGCTGCATTATAAGATCCACAAGATGTTAACGCTAAACATGCGACCACTATTGCAATCGTTCCAATTTTTTTCATAATATCTGGTTTATTAGTTTCGACGCCTAAAATAGAAAAATTAATTAATCTTTTAGCTTTTCTAAGGTGAATTCTATAAGTTTATCGATAGCGGCGTAAGGATCTTTACTGAAGGTCCCATTGGCTCTGTTTGCAATAATTGCATTTAATGAACAGGCTTTATGTCCTAATAATTTTGACAATCCGTAAATAGCGGAGGTTTCCATTTCCATATTGGTTACGGTACTTCCATTAAATTTGAAACTGTCTATTTTATTATTAAGTCCAGCATCTTCTAGTGGGATTCTTAAGACGCGTCCTTGTGGACCGTAGAATCCGGGTGCCGTAGCGGTAATTCCTAGGAATAATTGTTTGTCCGCCAATTGGGCTTCTAAAGAGCTACTGTTTTTTACAATATAAGGTCTTGCTTTACGAGAATTCCAACCTGTATGTGCAATAAAAGCATCTTCCATAGCGGGTTCTAATATCGCTTCGCAATCATAGGAATGGAGCATGCCATCCAATCCCAATCCGTATTTAGCCAATACAAAACTATCTACGGGGATATCACTTTGTAAGGAACCGGAAGTCCCAATTCTAACAATCTTAAGTTGTGTATGTGTTTTTTTTAGTGTTCTCGTTTTTAAATCGATATTCACAAGTGCATCGAGTTCATTAATAACAATGTCTATATTGTCAGGTCCAATCCCTGTAGACATCACTGTCATACGTGTCCCCTTATACGATCCTGTTACCGTTTTAAATTCACGTTTTTGAATTTCAAACTCAATACTGTCAAAATGTTTTGTGATTTTTGAAACTCTATTTTGATCACCTACAAAAATGACTGTGGTGGCTATATGTTCAGGTAATAAGTTTAAATGATAAACACTACCGTCGGGATTTAATATTAATTCTGAATCTGCTATTCTACTCATAATAATTCGTGTTATTCTATTAAATGACCTCAATATAATTGAGTCTTCGAATGTACAAATAATGTTTACTAATTCCTGAATTTGTTAATAACTATAAGGCTTAACCGCCAACTCTTTTTACATGGTATCCCTCTTTTTTTAGAATTTCCATGATTTTATCTCTGTATTTTCCTTGAATGATAATTTCACCGTCTTTTACGGTTCCTCCGACACCACATTTGGTCTTTAATTTTTTCCCTAAGACCTTTAAATCACCTTCTGTGCCATGGAATCCACGGATTACAGTAACCGTTTTTCCTCCACGTCCTTTGTTAGAGAATAGTGCTTCTAAAAACTGATCCTTTGGGGCCGCAGTTTCAGTAGCTTCTTCTTGATTTAAATCAAAATCAGTGCTTGTTGAAAAAACAAAACCACCAAGGGATTCTAAACTATTTAATTTCTTTTTTGCCATTTCTTTTGTCTATAATTTTTTCGAATTGCGATCATAAATATACATCCTGCAACTACTATTAATCCGATGCCACACCAATGACAATATTCTTTTACTTTTACAGAACCTAAAAGAACCATAATTCCCATAACTGCATATTGAGAGGGACTAGTAGTATTCATTATTTTTTAATCTTTTGCCAGATAAAAAGCATTGCGGCTAGAAGTTCAAATAATAAACCGATGGCCATTATTAAATGGGATTGCTCCCATTTCATAACCTTGCCCAAAGCTCCAATAATCACTAAAAATATTCCAAAGGAAAAAAAGGGGATGATTTGTTTTTTCATGTGTGTTTCTATGATGTTATACGTATACTATAGACTGTTTCTTCAATTAAAGGAGCTTTCTTACTTTATAAGCCCCAATTCTTTCAATCGTTCATTTAAAAAATCACCTGCCGTAATGTCTTCATATGCTTTTGGTGTAGCTTCAGAAATACATTCTTTGAGGCAATTTAAGGACATTTCTCCGATAGGATGTGTGAAAAAAGGAATCGAAAATCGTGATTGTCCCCATTCACTTTCTGGTGGATTTACCACACGGTGGATGGTTGAACGGAGTTTGTTATTTGTCAATCGTTCCAGCATGTCTCCAACATTTACGACCAATTGATCTGGCAATGCGGTTACAGGAATCCAATCTCCATTTTTTTGTTGTACTTCTAACCCTGCTGCTGAGGCGCCCATTAATAAGGTAATCAAATTGATATCGCCATGGGCTGCTGCACGGACTGCTCCTTTTGGTTTTCCTACGATAGGAGGGTAGTGGATAGGACGTAAAATACTGTTTCCATTGGTGATGTAATTGTCAAAATAGAATTCGTCCAAGCCTATGTATAACGCTAATGCACGCAATACATACGTGGCTGTTTTTTCTAAATTCTTATAGGTTTCTATTCCTACTTTATTGAAGTTTTTTAATTCTTTTACAAGTACATTTTTTGGGTATTCAGCGTGTAGTTTTTTGTTGTTTTTTACTTCTTGACCAAAATGCCAGAATTCCTTCAAATCTCCTTCTGTTTTTCCTTTGGCGCTTTCTTTTCCAAAAGAGGTATACCCGCGTTGACCACCAATACCTTCTATTTCATAGTTGATTTTGGTCGTTTCTGGTAAGTTGAAAAAGTGTTTAACTTCCGTGTATAAATTTGTAGTCAACTGATCACTTAAAAAATGTCCTTTTAAGGCTACAAAACCTATTTCCTCGTAGGCTTTACCAATTTCTAAAACGAATTTTTCCTTTCTTTTCGGATCTCTTGATAAAAAATCAGTCAAATCGACACTCGGTATATTTTGCATAAGTTGTTAGTTAGTGAATTCTAAAAATACAAAAATTATTTGTTTTTCTTAGTGAACGGTATCAAATAGGAAAGGGTGTAGTTAAACCCTACGCCATTATTATTTAAATTTACGGAGTTCACCCCAGGGATGTATATGTTTATAAAATTATCAGGGGTTGTTTGCTTGAGAATTCCTTTTAAACTTACGCTGAAACCGATAAATAAATTAGAAAATGTTTCTGCCTTTATTCCGAAAATGAATTCAGCCCAGTGTGCTTTCAATTGATCATAATGGATAGGAGTGGTGAGTGCTTCTCCAGAAAAATAGGTACCATGCTGGTTTGGAGTTATGCTATTGACTGTGTGGTTAAAAGAACTAAAACCATAACGGAGGCCTACAAATATTTCGTTGTGCATATCCAGCCAGTTTTCATAGGCATTAAAGTTTAGTCCTGCTTTAATATAAGTCCCCTTAGTGGTGACATTAAAGTAATCCTCCTCAGAAGTACGGTCTGCAACTCCCATCTCAATGGCTACAAAAAGTTTAGGTGTTATGCGGTAATCAGCGGTTATTTCTAGACCCTTATTTTGATTGTCAGAAATAGAATGGAAGGGTTTACTGACATCTATTCCTAATCGTAAGCCGTATTTTTGATCTTTTGAAACGGTGATAGAATCCTTGGCTTCTATACTTACCTGTCCCATCATAGAGAAGGAACTCAAGATTAATAAACTAGTGATATATTTTAACATGTTCCGTAGTTTGATCGTTTATAGTGGTTTCTTCCACGCTTAAATGTTGAATCCATTGCTTGGTAACTGTAGCAGTTACTTCATTAAACTGTGTTCTGTAGCCACAGGATTTTGACATGAAAATTTGTTTAGTTGTATAGGAGAATGTAAGATCCTCTATTGTTTCTCCTTGTAGGAATTGATAGGCAGTTGTTAAATTAAAAATGTCCAAAGGGATTTGGATGGAATCCGTAGTAATAGCTTCAATTACTACCTGTCCTTCTACTATTATTGCAGAAAAGTCGTTGACTTCTTTCCGTGACTCTGGATTGTCAATGTCATAAAATGTGATGATTAACTTAGGTGTTGGTTGTATGGTTTGGTCGCAGATTTCGTCACTTTCACAGGAAATGACTCCGAGGAAGCTACACACTAAAAGAATAAGTATTCTCTTCATAAATATAATTTTTGTTGCCTTTAAAGGCTTTAGATCATTTGTTAAACGTCAAAAATACTAAGAAAATATATAGTTTCTATAATTTTAAGAATTCTTTATCAAAGATTACTATAAACTAGGAGTATACAAGGATACCTATTGTTTGTTACTATAGTGTAGTCCTTGGTAATACTCTTTTTCAATTAAGAGTTTGTCAATTTTGTCTAACATTGCGTAATTTTTTATGCCTCCCCAATTTGGAGCAATCAATAAATCTTTGGGGGATTCACTAATAAAGCGTTCTAAAACTAAGTCTGGACGTACTGCAGCAATAAATTCAGTGATAAAATCTAAGTAATCCTCTACGGAAAACAGGTTGAAGTTTTCAGGGTTTTTTCTGTACTGGACGGCCATCATCGTATGTTTTACTATTTGAAGGTGATGGATTTTTAAACTATCGATAGGAAGTGCAGATAATTTAGTCGCGTGTTGCATCATTTCTTGTTTGGATTCTCCTGGAAGTCCTATAATAATATGTGCTCCCAAATGAATTCCTCGGTGACTCATCATCTTATAAGCCGCAATTGTTTCTTCAAAAGTATGGCACCTATTTACCTGTAATAAGGTGCGGTTTAAAGTGGTCTCTACACCAAATTCAACCGATACATAAGTTGTTTTTGCCAGTTCTTCTAAGAAATCAGCAAGCTCTATGCTAACACAGTCGGGTCTCGTACCGATTACTAATCCTTTAATGTTTGGGTGGCTTAACGCTTCTAAATATAGTTTTTTAACTAATTCTATGTCGGCGTAGGTGTTTGTGTACGCTTGAAAATAAGCGAGGTATTGCTGTGTTTTGTATTTTTTAGAAAACATAGCAATCCCTTCACTTAATTGTTGATTGATACTTTTAATCGGTTTACAGTAGCCTGGATTAAACGTATTATTGTTGCAATAGGTACAGCCTCCAACGCCTTTACTACCATCTCTATTCGGGCAAGAAAAACCGGTGTCTAAGGTGATTTTTTGCACTCTTTGACCAAAATACTTTTTTATATAAGCACTGTAGGTATTGTATCGTTTTTGGGGGACCTGTTGCATTTTTATGATCTTAATTCTAATACGACTACATTTTCTACGTGATGTGTTTGTGGGAACATATCTACCGCCTGGACTTTTGTTATTTTATACAAATGATCCATTAAGGCTAAGTCTCTAGCTTGTGTTGCCGAATTACAACTTACATATACCACACGTTTAGGTGCTATTTCTAATATTTTTGCGACTACATTTTTATGCATTCCATCTCTTGGTGGATCGGTAATAATAACATCTGGATGTCCATGAGTGTTTATAAATTCCGTATTAAATACATCTTTCATATCACCTACATAAAACTCAACATTGTCTATCTTGTTGTTTTCTGCATTTAATTTAGCATCTCTAATGGCATCAGGAACAGATTCTACTCCAATTACTTTTTTGGCATCTTTCGCTACAAATTGTGCGATAGTTCCAGTTCCGGTATATAAATCGTAGACCAATTCACTTCCTGTCAATGCCGCAGCTTCACGGGTGATTTTATATAATTCGTAGGCTTGTTCAGAATTAGTTTGGTAGAATGATTTAGGTCCAATCTTGAATCTTAATCCTTCCATTTCTTCAAAAATATGATCTAGCCCTTTATATAAAATAATATCTTGATCGTATAAAGTATCATTTCCTTTTCCGTTTATTACGTATTGTAAAGAGGTAATCTCTGGGAATTTTTCTGCAACAGCCTCGAGTAACGCAATTCTATTTTTGGTATCTTCTTTAAATAATTGAAGTACCAACATAATATCACCTGTAGAAGAAATACGGATCATCATAGTTCTTAAGAAACCAGATTGTTCCCTCGGGTTAAAAAATTCTAAGCCGTGTTCTAGACCATAATCTTTAATAAAATTACGAATGGCATTCGAAGGTTCTTCTTGTAAATGACAGGTGGTTACATCTAAGATCTTATCCCACATTCCAGCAATATGAAAACCACAAGCATTGCGATTGTCTATTACTGCCTCACTATTTATTTCTTCCAATGTTAACCATCTCGTACTAGAAAAAGAATATTCCATTTTGTTTCTATAATAGTAGATGTTTTTACATCCTAAAATAGGGGTAACTTCTGGCAATTCTAAATGACCAATTCGAACTAAATTATTGGTAACTTCATTCTCTTTATATTCCAATTGGTATTGGTAGCCCATGTTTTGCCATTTACAACCACCACAATGTTCGAAATGTTCACATAAAGGTTCTACGCGTTTTTCTGATAATTTATGAAATTTTACTGCGGTACCTTCATAATAAGCTTTGCGTTTTTTTCCTGTTCGGATGTCCACAACATCACCAGGAACTGTATTGGTTAAAAATATAACGCGTCCATCTGGTGCTTTTGCTACGGTTTTTCCACGTGCTCCTGCATCAATCACTTCGATATTCTCAAATATCTGTAGTTTCTTTTTTCTTGCCATTTTGCAAAGATACTATTTTGCACAAAAAAAGCACCTATAAATAGGTGCTTGATTTATGGATGTTAAAAATGTTATTTAACGCTTCTCATATAGCTAGCTAATGCGGCCAATTGGTCTCCATTTAAATCTTTTACAAATCCGTCTAAGTTTGCTTTCATAATTGCTACTTGTCCTGGGTTTGTATCTACGATTGCTGCTGCTTCTCCTTTTAAGAATTTCACCATGTTTCCTTTTTCAGAAGCATATTTAGCCGCGATATCTTTTACAGATGGTCCTACTATTTTCATGCTCTCTTGGTGACAAGCGATACATCCTTTTTCTGTGAATAATTTTTTCCCAGCAGTAATGTTAGCTTCGGTGTCTACAGCTACCTCTGTTGCAACTACTTCTACTTTTTCTACTTTAGTCTCTACTTCTTTTTTTACTTCTTCTTTTTTGGTATCACCACAGCTTACGAACATAAATGCTACTAAGCCTAACATTAGGATAGATTTTCTCATGATTAGTTTTGTTTAAAAATTCAACTCAAAACTAATTTATTTTAGGGGATATTAGTGATTTGTTTAAATTTATTTTAACATAATTATCAAATTAGAATCGTTCTAATTATTTTATTGAAAGATTCTCTCCTTATAGTAGGTGATACCTGTGATAATTAGAGTAGCTATTTTTCAATGATTGAGCATGCGAAACAAAAAGTATTTTTTTAAATGTACATGATGCTTGTTAGTAGTTGTTAAAAATAAAATTTGGAGGTGTATTTATCGTGTGTTTATTTAGGATATAGAAAGATTAGATGGCATTAAGAAATGCGAGTAGGGACGTGCGCTCTTTCTTGGTCAAATCAGTATAATATTCTTTAGATTTTTTGGCTTCACCACCATGCCATAAAATTGCTTCTTCTAGATTTCTCGCACGGCCATCATGTAAAAAATTAGTATGGCCATTGACTAAATTTGTAAGTCCTATTCCCCAGAGTGGTCTTGTTTGCCATTCGTTTCCATTGGCTAAAAATTCAGGTCTATTGTCAGCTAAATCATCGCCCATATCATGTAAAAGTAAATCGGTATAAGGATATATTGTTTGGTTTGAAATGGCGGGGACACCTTGTATAATTCCTGTAATATGTTTTGGGATATGGCAGGCAACACAATTGGCATCTTCGAAAATTTGAAATCCTTGAATAACCATCGGGTCGTCTAGGTTTCTCGCTGCGGGTACGGCCAATGTTTGACAATAGATTTCTATTTGATCCAAGATCTCTTGACTTATTTCTGGTGTGCTTAGCGCAAGAGGGCTTCCATTTGTTTGGCCAGCATCTGCTTCATGTGGAAATAGGGGACTGGTTAAGCCCATGTCTCCATGATATGCGCCTGCACTTTGTACCATGACGGAAGGTGCGCCACCTTTCCATCCAAAGCGTCCTATTTGATGTGTTTTTGAAACAGGGTCCCAAACACGATTTGCTTTTCCTGAAATTTCATCTTCATTTTCATCTAAAACATCTTCATTTTTTAATAAGTCGCTGGCTTTTATTGCCTCTAATAAACCAAGACCATACACAGGAGGGCCTATTCTAGGAGAAAACATGGCTTGAGCTGGCATGGGAATATAACTGTCTGTGATGCCATATATTGGTTTTTGTAAGATTATCGTAGTTCCGTCTTTAAAATGTACGGGGAGATCTTGATAACTAATAGTGAATTTTACTTCAGGTGTTTTTCCGTAAATGGCATGATTTTGAAGTTGTCCTCCGAACCCAGGAGTAGGGTTTGGTCCTCCATGTATATCAGTACCTGGGATACTTGTTCTTAGAAAAAAACCACTGTTGGAATTTATATCTTGTGGGAATCTCGCCCTTCCATCTTTAGGGTGACAGGAGATGCAAGATGTATTGTTAAATTGTGCGCCTAACCCAGGGTTTACAGCCGCTGGTGCTGTGACAAATGCTTGTTCAAACTGCATGTCTCCTGCCAAGTGCATGGCTAAATTATCGGAGGATAGGTTGGGAGCTGGGTTGTCAAAAGAAAAGGATGTATTGGCAAATATGGTTGTTTTTCCACCTGCGTATGTACGTGCTTCTTTGTCCGGAATTGATGTCGATGTATCGTTTATGTCATCCTTAACACAGGAAAATAGCCCTAAAAGAAGGAGTGTAAATAGCAGTGAATTTTTCATAATATTTATTTAAACGGATGATTTTTACTACAAATCTTCCTTGTGAAATTACAGTAGAGAGGTTTTTATGTAAAGGACACCCTTTCAAACACGGGTTTTGAAAGAGTATCTTTTAACGGACTTAAAAATATGTTATAAGTTTTTTATAAGAGGTTCTATTTGACTTTGTAGTAGCTGAAGTACTTCTAATACTTTTTCCTGAGCATTGGCTACAGCGGCTCTTTCAGAGACGATAGCGCTCGTAAAAGTTCCAGGAATATTATCAATGGCTTTAATGGCTTCAATTAAGGCTTGATTAAATTCAGTATCCAAATCAGTATTGCTAACCATCACAATGTCAGAAAGTCCTTTTCCATCGACAAAATAAGTTCCATTGTAGATATTTGAAATACTTTTCAAGTTGTTAGAAAAATCAGTTTTTGAGTTGTGACTAAATCTTGATTCTTCTTTTATTTGGTAGGCTTCTCCAGCATTTCCGTTTAAGGGATCTTCAATTTTTCCGTTGGCTACTTCGTCAGCAATTGCTATCAATCCGGTAACCAAGGTTTCTAAGGCTGATTTTTGTGAACTAAAGACACTATTACTTTCTCCAGCAGCTTTAAATACATGCGCATAATTGCTGGTCCATGCCGTGGCTAATTGTTGTGTTCTATTTTTTAAGTTTTCGGTCGCTGCTAGTAAATATTCAAATTCACGTGGTGTAAAATCTGCCAATTGTTTGTTTCCATCAACTGCCCACAGTAGGAATTCAATAGTATGAAAACCTTTTATTTCATCAATAGCACTTTCCAAATAGCTTTCGGTTAGTAGGTCTTCGGAAGATAAAACATTGTTTAAATCTACTTCGTTCACTGGCCATGCATCTATTGCTGGATCTACACCGTCTGTATCTACAGGGCCGAATAAAAAACCTTCCGATTGTTCCCATGGAGCTCTGGAATCCCTCCAGGCTTGTTTCACTTCATCGTAATTAGAGACCGTTCTATTGCTGTTGAAATCTTTCACTTCGTTGTGTAAAACAGCAGCTTTATTGGCTAGGTCATTATACGTTTCAACAATCACGTTGTCGGTGATGTTATTTAATTGAGCAGTATAAGATACAGCCACTTTCGGTGTTACTGGGTCGTCGTCATCACAGGCGATAAGATTGATGGAAAGAATGGTTAAAAATGCAATTTTTGCAATGGTGTTGTAATTTTTCATTTTTGTTGTTGAATTATTAATTAATAGTGAATCCCATTCCTAATAGGAAGGTTTTTTCTTTGTTTTCTGAGGTTAATCCTAAGGTGTTTATGGCATAATGTGCTTTTAGATTTATGGTTGGATGTATCATGTAATTGATTCCGGCTGTTAGCACACTACGTTGCCATCGGGGATTGTCAAAAACATCTCCAGCAGTAGTGTGCATACTGTCGTAAAAATCATAACGAGTAAATAGGAATAATTTTTTGTGGTTATTCGTACTGTATAGCGACTGGATGTTATATCCAATTTCTGCATAATATCCCAAGGCATTTTTAGCCACCGGTGTCCGTTTTACATTTAAATTGTTGGATAATTTTTTATTGGCGATTGTAATCTTATCTGAATTCTGAAGATTTCCAACTAAAATCATGCCCCTTATTTTTAGATTTTCAGTTTCTATATTGATGTGGAAATCTATGATAGCAATCCTGCTTTTTACATGGTCCAAGTCTGGTTTAGGCCGGTTTCTATTGGTATTTCCTACATACGTACTAAATCCTAAAAATCCACCACCTTTTAAGTTATAATCAAGTCTACTAGAAAAGGCGAGGTTATTCGTGTTGATGGTTTCAAAGCGGGTTTGATGTCCTCTTTTTATCCAATTAGCGGATGTGAATCCAACGCTGGATAATCCGTTTACGAGGAATAGCTTATAGCTAAACTGTTTCTTTTTTCCAAGATCTCCTAATAATTCAATCCCATTTTCATACCAACCCATGGGTAATAAGGCACTTTCCATAGGGGATCTATATCCGGTAAAATACTGAGTAGGAGTGTCTAATTTTGAAGCGTTTCCCATGTATAATTTTATCCGACCAATGCGGAAGTTTAGCCAGGGTTTATAAAGAAATAAGAGGTTTAATTGTTCTAACTTTACCGCACCACCAGCCTCTAATTCTGTTTCGTATTCTCCAAATTCTTCAAATTTATCGAGTTCCATGGTGATTCCTGTCCCACCGTGCTCAAATTCAAATTCTGTTTTTAATTGAATTCTATCGGTAAAATTATATTTCAGGTATATATTTAAGCGTTCCGTATCAAAGCTATTCCGTTTGTCTTGGTCTGTGTCCCAATTAAAATCGTAATAGTTGACAACGCCATAGGCTTTATATTCAATTTTTTTGAGTTGTTGTGCTTGGGAGATTAAAAATGAGAATAGAAATAATAATAGAGTCGTAGGTTTCATGCTGTAGTTTGATGGTTCTAGTATTTGACAAATGTAAACCGTATTCTTATTTAGACCAAGTAAAAATAATGTTATTTTGAATTGTTCTAAATAATAATATTTAATAAATTGAAATCCAGCATTGTATGTGTTGTGTTTTTAATGAAATAAATGGGTTTTTAAGCCGGTCTATTAAAAAAAACGTAAAATAGCAGGAATAATGATACCTCGAAGGGGAGAGAAACGTGCACTAAATGTAAGTTAAGGTCTTTTCGAGCAACTAAGTTTTTAGAAATGTACTAGCATTTTCATTTTATTATGTATCAAATCGTAGAAATAGGGAAATAATACGTGATATATTTTGTAATTTGCATGCATATTTGGATGATTTCTCTCCATAAGAAGGAATTGGGATTTTTTTATTTTAAAACTTATTTTTACAATGAGTACTACACAATTGTCATCAGAACAAGTAATTGAATTAGAAAACAAGTACGGCGCACATAATTATCACCCATTACCAGTGGTGTTAACGAAAGGAGAAGGCGTATACGTTTGGGATGTTGAAGGAAAGAAATATTATGATTTTTTATCTGCATATTCTGCCGTCAATCAAGGACACTGTCACCCGAAAATAGTTGCGGCTTTGACAGAGCAAGCGCAAAAATTAACTTTAACTTCTCGCGCATTTTATAACGATGTTCTATGTAAATACGAAGCATATGTAACCTCTTATTTTGGTTTTGATAAAGTTTTACCGATGAATACCGGAGCAGAAGCTGTGGAAACGGCTATTAAACTTTGTCGTAAATGGGCATACGAAGTAAACGGAATTGAAGAAAACGAAGCGAAGATTATAGTTTGTGAGAACAATTTCCACGGACGTACTACGACTATCATTTCTTTCTCAAATGATGAGGATGCTCGTAAAAACTTTGGACCTTACACACCAGGTTTCTTGAAAATACCTTACGATAACTTGGTTGCTTTAGAGGAAATGTTGAAAACCGAAAAAAATATTGCAGGGTTTTTAGTGGAGCCGATTCAAGGTGAAGCAGGCGTATATGTTCCTACAGAAGGGTATTTATCCAAAGCAAAAGCGTTGTGTGAAAAATACAATGTGTTGTTTATTGCGGATGAGGTTCAGACAGGTGTTGCGAGAACAGGTAAATTATTGGCTGTTAATTACGAAAATGTACAAGCAGACATTCTTATTTTAGGGAAAGCTTTATCAGGAGGAGTTTATCCAGTTTCTGCAGTGTTAGCAAACGACGAAATTATGAATGTAATTAAGCCAGGACAGCACGGTTCTACTTTTGGAGGAAATCCAATTGCTGCGGCAGTGGCGGTTGCAGCATTAGACGTGGTTAAAGAAGAAAAATTAGCGGAGAACGCTGCGTATTTAGGTGAGATTTTTAGAAAAGAAATCGCTGCCTTTGCAACGACCTGTGATTTAGTATTGTCAGTTAGAGGGAAAGGGCTTTTAAATGCCATCTTAATCAACGATACCGAAGACAGTACCACCGCTTGGGATTTATGTATGAAATTACGTGATAATGGCTTATTAGCGAAACCTACCCATGGTAACATAATCCGATTTGCACCACCCTTAGTAATGAATGAGGAGCAATTGATGGAATGTATTGCAATTATCAAAAAAACATTGTCAGAGTTTTAATTGATGTTGTTTTATAGGCATAAAAAAAGGCTCGCAAATTGCGAGCCTTTTTAATTTTATAATTGCTAGTAAGATTAGTCTCTACGACGTCTTCTGCTAGAAAATTCTCTGTTATCACCACCGCGATTTTCACCACCACGATCAGAACGATCAGGACGATCACTTCTGTTACGTCCAAATTTAGCTCCGGCACCTCTGTCTCCACGGTCACCATCACTTCTTGGGCTTCTTCTTCTGTCTCCACCACGGTCGTTTCTTTCTCTTCCGCCGTCTCTTCCGCCTTCTCTACGTCCGCGACTTCTTCCGCCTCCGCCGCCACTACGACCAGATCTTTTCTTTTCTGTGATTTCTACATTAACGGTACGTCCGTTAAATTCTGCTTTGTCATCTTGGAAAGAAGCAACTGTGTCTTCTGTAAACGCTTTGTCTACCTCGAAAAATGAGAATGAATCTAAAATTTCGATTTGTCCAATTTGAAGATTGTTAGTAATTCCTTGGTCATTAATCAAGCCAATTAAATTAGCAGGTCTTAAACCATCTCTACGTCCAATGTTAATAAAGAAACGAGACATGTTTTCGTCTACCTCACGTCTTCCACGTTCATCACGATCACGTCCTGCAGATTCATTGTTTAAATCTGGTGCGTTTTTGTAATAGTTTAAGAATGTATTGAATTCTAAAGAAACAAAACGTTTGATTAACTCATCACGATCCATTCCTTCCAACTTTTCGTTGATAGAAGGTAAGAACTCGTTAATTTGAGTGTCACTTACATCAATATCCTTTACTTTATCAATCAATTTCATCAATTGAATTTGACAAATTTCTTCACCAGTAGGTATTTTTCCTTCTTTGAATTTTCTACCAATTATCTTTTCAATAGGGAATAATTTTCCTTTTTCACGACGTGTTACTAAAGCGATAGAGATTCCTTTTTTACCAGCTCGTCCAGTTCTACCACTACGGTGAGTGTACGATTCTATTTGGTCTGGTAATTTATGATTGATTACGTGTGTTAGTTCAGTAACATCTAGACCACGCGCAGCTACATCCGTTGCTACTAATATCTGTACATGTTTTTTTCTGAATTTTTGCATTACAGAATCACGTTGTGCTTGAGATAAATCTCCGTGCAACGCTTCTGCACTATAACCATCTTTGATTAATTTATCAGCAACTTCCTGAGTTTCTCTACGAGTTCTACAGAAAATGATACTGTATATATCTGGATTAACATCCGCAATACGTTTTAAGGCTAAATAACGAGAACGGTCATTCACGATGTAATATTCGTGACTTACGTTTTCTGTTGCTTTGTTTTTTTCTCCTGAAGTAATTTCAACAGGGTTGGTCATGTAGTTACGAGCAATAGACTCAACTTCTTTTGGGAAAGTAGCAGAGAATAACATGGTTTGTTTAGAGTCTGGAGTCGCATCTAAAATCTTATCCAATTCCTCTTTGAACCCCATGTTCAACATTTCATCTGCTTCATCCAATACTAACCATTGGATTTGACCTAGATTTAAAGCTCTACGCTTAATTAAATCACAAGTTCTTCCTGGTGTACCAACAATAATTTGTGCTCCTCTTTTAATTTGACGGATTTGATCTTCAATACTAGCTCCTCCGTATACGGTTGCAACTTTAACACCTTTTTGGTATTTTGCAAACTCTCTAATATTGTTTCCAATTTGTACCGCTAATTCACGGGTTGGAGATAATATGATCGCTTGCGCTTGGTTGCTATTGGTATCCAATAATTGTAATATTGGCAAACTAAAAGCAGCTGTTTTACCAGTTCCTGTTTGAGCAAAAGCTTTTAAATCGTCCGTAGATTTTATAATCTGTGGAATAGCACTTGCTTGAATTTGTGTTGGTTCTTTGTAGCCTAAATCGGCTAGGGCGTTTGCAATTTCATCATTCAGCCCTAATTCTTTAAATATCGACATTCTGTAAATTTATTTGATTTACAGACGTCCTGCGTTCCTGTAAATCGGTTTCAGCGGGCAAAGGTACAAATTAATTTAATATCTTTTACTGGATTTTCTATTTTATTAATTGCTTCAATTGTGGAGAGAAGAACTTAGAATTAAAATAAGCAAATCCGTTTATAACGGTTCCTTTGTTATTGATAATGATACTTCTAGGGTATTGGCTTGAGAAATAGGAATGTGCTAATCCGTTTTTCGGAATTTTGTATTGGGCGCCTAAATTTAGTTTTTGTTTTTTATTGGCTATAATAAAATCGTCATTTATTTGAATTCCGACGAATAAAATGGTTGGAAATTGCTTTCTGAAGTACGATAATCGCATGGATAAATACTTAGGACTCATAAATTCTGTGGACCAGAAATACAATATAGTAGGCTTGTCTTTTATGATTTCTCCTACAGAAACAATTTCATTGTTTGCATTGATAAGATTAAAAGGAGAGAGTGGCTGGTTATTTTTTATAAGATTACTCTCTTTTATAAGGACTTCTATTTCTTTTTTAAACGCACTGTTTTCGCAGTTGTCTAAAAATATCTTTAAATTTCTGTCAGAAAAAGAACAGGTGCTGTTCCCTTTTAAAAAATCATTGACCAAGACACTTTTTAATAGTTTATCTTTAAAAGCCCCTTGTGCTATATTCGCTGCGATTACTTCTAACATATTTGTCGCAAGTACTTGGCATTCTTTATGCGTAGCTATTTTTTTATAACCAGCATTGTAAATATAGTTGGTTACATAATTGGTGTACGGGTAAAATGAAATGAGTGCATTATCATTTAAATTAATATGTTTTCTGTAGTCGTAAAAACGATCCGATAATACAGGGAATTCAGCGAGTTTTAGGGCGTGTTTGTGAAAATAACTATAGGCTTCTTTTCTTCTTAGGAATGGAAAAGTAATGGAGGCCTCTGCTAAATGTATAAAACCTGTAGAGATATCTTCAACAGCTGATTTAAATTGAGAAAGTGTGGCTTCTCTCAAATGGAGTATAGAATCTAATTTAAAAGTGAATTTTTCTTCTTCAAATCCATAATAACTACCAATAATTTTTTCGTCATTTTCTATATTGAGAAGTGAATTTACTAGAAATTCATTTTTTTCACTTCCTCGACCACTAAATACTAAGTTTTCATCAAAATCCCAGGTGTTTAAATGAATCAATACACTATCTGTTGGTTCTAAGTAAATATATTGGAATTCTAGCCCATGTTTAAAGGTATACAAGCCTTCTTCTAAGTTTTTAAATTTTTTGAGAAAAGTATTGTGTATTCCTAATCGAATGGTGTCTATGGCTTGTCCATCTTTTAAAAAGAGGATCAGATCTCCTTTAGGGTTTTTTATATGACCACCAAAATAGGCAAAGGTATCTTTATCTTCGCTTGTAGTACAACTATATAGGAAGGGAAAAACGAGGATAGCAAGGATTAAGCTATGATATTTATTTCGTATCAAATTATTACTATTTTGCATTCACACAAAAATACTTTCTTTTAGGCTGTGATGTTGTTAACGTGTTGTTAAAAGTTAATAATTGAATTTAAAATTCATTTAATGAAGCTAATTTCATATTTTTGCACAAAATTTAAAAATAGTAGAATGTTATCAGTATCTAATTTATCTGTACAATTTGGAAAACGTGTTTTGTTTGACGATGTAAATACAAAGTTTCTCCAAGGGAACTGTTATGGTGTCATTGGCGCGAATGGGTCGGGGAAATCAACCTTTTTAAAGATCCTAGCGGGAGATATAGATCCTACTTCCGGGCATGTCTCTTTAGAAAAAGGAAAAAGAATGTCGGTGTTATCTCAGGATCACTTTGCACATGATGAGTTTCCAGTGTTAGAAACGGTAATGATGGGGAACAAAGAGTTGTTTGCCATTAAAAAAGAGATGGACGAAATTTACGCCAAACCAGATTTTTCTGATGCGGATGGTGAGAAAGTAGGAGATCTTGGGGTTGTTTTTGAAGAAATGGATGGTTGGAATGCAGAAAGTGATGCCGCCACCTTATTATCCTCTTTAGGAATTAAAGAAGATAAACATTATACTTTAATGGGATCTTTAGATGGTAAAACTAAAGTACGTGTCTTAATGGCACAAGCATTGTTTGGATCACCAGATGTCCTTATTATGGATGAGCCTACCAATGATTTAGATTTTGAAACTATTGGATGGTTAGAGAATTTCTTAGCTAATTTTGACAATACGGTAATTGTAGTTTCGCATGACCGTCACTTCTTAGATGCTGTTTGTACACATGTTTCTGATATTGATTTTGGAAAAATTAATCATTACAGTGGGAATTATACGTTTTGGTATGAATCTAGCCAGTTAGCGGCGAAACAACGTGCACAACAAAACAAGAAAGCGGAAGATAAAAAGAAAGAATTGGAAGAATTTATTCGTCGTTTTTCTGCAAATATGGCCAAGTCTAAACAGGCTACAAGTCGTAAGAAAATGATTGAGAAATTAGATGTAAGTCAGATCAAACCTTCTAGTAGAAGATATCCTGCCATTATTTTTGAAAGTGACCGCGAGGCAGGAGATCAAATTCTGAACATCGAAGGATTGACAAAAACAAATAATGAAGGTGAAGTGTTATTTAAAGACATTGACTTCAATTTAAATAAAGGAGATAAAGTAGTTGTTTTTTCTCAAAACTCAAAAGCTGTGACTACCTTTTACAATGTGTTGAACGGTACGGTAAAAGCAGATTCGGGTACATTTAACTGGGGAGTGACTACCAGTCAAGCATACTTACCTGTGGACAATGCGGCCTTTTTTGAGGATGCATCTATGGATTTAGTAGATTGGTTACGTCAATATGCGCAAACGGAAGAAGAGCGTGAAGAAGTTCATATAAGAGGGTTTTTAGGAAAGATGATTTTTAGTGGGGAAGAAGCATTGAAAAAATGTAATGTCCTTTCTGGAGGTGAAAAAGTACGTTGTATGTTGTCTCGAATGATGATGACAAGAGCGAATGTGTTAATGATAGATGAACCTACGAATCACTTGGATTTGGAGTCAATTCAGGCTTTTAATAACTCTTTAGTAAACTTTAAAGGGACCGTGTTGTTTAGTACACATGATCATGAATTTGCACAAACAGTAGCCAATAGAGTTATTGAAATTACACCGAATGGAGTTATTGATAAATACGCAACTTTTGATGAGTATTTAGAGGATCCTAAAGTAAAAGAATTAAGAAAGAAGATGTATTCTTAATTGAATACCTACATAATAGTCTATAAAAAAAGGAAGCTAATTAGCTTCCTTTTTTTTGGGGCCTCTTCGGCGGTATTCTTTAAAAATTTGGTGCCTGAAATCACGTTCTGCCTTAGTGAGTTTGATTATTTTTTTAGCGGATATTACATGTTGTAAGTCTGGAAATAAGCGTTCTTGGATCATTGCTTTTTTCTTTTTTAAAGCAATGATTTTTTCGACTATTTTTAGAGCATCACTATCGGATATGTTTTCGATACCTCCTAATTCATCTACTTGTTTTTTAATACCTCTTTCTAAAAGGCGACTTATTTTTTTGTAGGCAACATGGTGCTTGTTGTAGATTGGCCAAAACTGTTCTGCTTCTTTCACTGTTAGGTCTAGTTCGTCTGTGATAAAAGCTATTTTTAAGGCTTTAAATTTCTCATGGCTGATTCTGTGTTGTTTTTGTGCATGTATGCTGCTAAACAATCCAACAGAAAATAAGAGTAAAAATAAGAATTGTTTTTTCATCTGTTTATTTTTTAACCCGTTTTATAATTAAGGGTATTCGTTATATATCTGTACTGTCTTAAACGATTTACGTTTTTTTTAATCGTTAAAGAGTATGTTTTCTAGGGAGCTACTCTCTAGGAAATCTAGTGCTTGTTCATCATTAAAAATAGTGCTAAAATCATCTAATTCTAATGTGACATCTGTTACTTGGGCTGTGAAATCTTCTACGCTGAAGACGAGGTCTCCATTCTCGACCCATGATTCTATATCGCTATTCGAAATGTTTTCAAAAGGAACAGCATTGGATTTATCTCCAGTATTAAGGGTAAATAGCAATAGGAGTGAAGCCGCTATCGCGATGGGACCCAGTACCTTGATGAAAACGGTATTAAAACGAAGTAATTTACCTTTCTTAGGGAGTTTTTTAAGTACGCTGTCTTCAATGCTGTCAAAATAACCAACGGGAACAGAGGTGTTATTAGGACTGTCTTTATATAGGATTTCTGATTGTAATTTTGCAATTACAGACAATTCTAATTTTTTTAGCGCGCCTTTTGGAAGTTTAAAACGTAAGGGGTCATCTAAACGAATTTTTTCCAATTCAATTCCTGATGCCACAGCGTCTTCCACATTTTTAAAATAATCCAATGGAGTTTCAAAATTGTTTTTTCGAGTACGAGTACTTAAAAAAGGAAGGCTATGTTTATTGTGATCAGGTTTCATGAGTTTAGAGGGTGCGTTTGTACCTTGATTGTTTAATGGTTTTTAATTAATTTTTCTATCTTTTTGACGGCATGAAAATAGGAAGCCTTTAAGGCGCCCACGGAAGTGTCTAAGATTTCAGAAATTTCTGTATATTTTAGTTCTTCGTAATATTTCATGTTAAAAACAAGTTGTTGTTTTTGTGGTAAACTTAAAATGGCTTGTTGTAGTAAAAGTTGAATCTCATCACCAGAAAAATAGACGTCAGATTGTAATGAGGTCCCGAGTTCTGTGTGTAGCTCACTGATATCAATATGGTTTTCCTTCGCCCGTTTGTTTATAAAAGTGATGGCTTCATTTGTTGCGATGCGATACATCCAAGAGAAAAGTTTACTTTCCCCTTTAAAATTATGAATGCTTTTAAATACCTTTATAAAAGTGTTTTGTAGTACATCATCAGCATCGTCATGTGAAATCACTATTTTTCGAATATGCCAATACAACCGTTCTTTATACAGCGTCATAAGGCTCCGAAAGGCTTTTTCTTTCGTAGGAGCATTTTGAAGCGCTGTGATGAGCTGCTGTTCGTCGTTCACTAGTGGTTTTTTAGTTTAGACTTCCTTTTTTTAAAAAGGTTTAACCAATAAGTAGGATTATTTTTTAGTTTTAAATTTTCGTTTAGAGTAGCCGAACAAACGTTCTTCCTTAATAATATCGGCAATTCCTGAGGGTAGCATTTCTTCCCATCCGGCTTCTCCATTGTCTATCATTTTTAAGATAGTTCTTGAAAAGACATCCAATATGTCCGGGTTGTAATTCTTGATATCTACGACTTTTCCGTTGTATTTAAAGAATTTATACAATTCTTTCATACGAGGATGCACTTTTAAATTTTCGCTCGTTTTTATTTCTCCAGTGCGTTGATCTTTTAATGGATATAAGTATATTTTTAAATCTTTAAAAAATAGTTTACCAAAAGCCTCTAAGATTCCACCGCTCAAATTACGATAGTATTTTTGGTCAAAGATTTGTACGAAATTATAAACTCCCATAGCTAATCCAATACGTTTCTTTGTAAATTCAGAGAAGTATTCAACCAGTTTATAGTATTCTTGATAGTTGGTAATCATTACGTTTTGACCTAAAGAGCACAATAGCTCTGCACGGTCTAGAAAATCTCTTTCGTCTATTTTTCCTCCAGAAATTAAATTAGTCAAGGTGATTTCAAAGATTATTTTCGTTCTATCTGGATCTACTTTTGTTTCGCTCAAAAACATTTCTCTGGCCAGTTCGAACATTTCTATATTTACCTTAGTCACCGGTCTAAAACTCCCGCGTAAGGCTAAAATATTTGCTTTGTATAATTGTTGTGCAGGCAGTAAATTATTTCCATCAGGACCGAACATTACCGCATTTGTAAAACCATTTTTTACCAGTAGTAAACTCATGAGTCTATTGTCTACATACGAAAATCGGGGACCTGAAAAATTAATCATGTCTAGTTCTATCTGGTCAATGTCAATATTGTGATAGAGTGATTTTAATAGTTCTTTAGGATTGTCGTGTAAATAAAAAGAACCATAAATTAAGTTTACCCCTAATAATCCCAGTGTTTCCTGTTGTTGTTTGGCATCGTTTTCTTTAAAACGAACATGTAAAATTATTTCATTATACGGCTCTAAAGGATCTAACTGGAATTTGATTCCAAGCCATCCGTGTCCCTTAAATTTTTTGACAAAATCTATAGTGGTCACTGTATTCGCGTAGGTAAAGAATATTTTTTCAGGATGTTTTTTTCTGCTCAACCGATCTTCCATGAGTTCTAATTCATGAGAAAGCATTCCTTTGAGTCTTTTTTCAGTGACATACCTTCCGTCCGTTTCTATTCCGTAAATAGCATCGGAGAAATCTTTATCGTAAGCGCTCATCGCCTTAGCGATAGTCCCAGAGGCACCACCAGCTCTAAAAAAATGGCGAGCTGTTTCTTGTCCTGCACCGATTTCCGCAAAGGTTCCGTAAATATTCTGATTAAGATTTATTTTTAGTGCCTTAGACTTAGCTGAAGGGACGTCAATAATTACAGTGTCTCCTTTTAAAACGATGGCCATTTTATTGTTTTTTGATTCAAAGCAAATTTAGGGAATTTTAAGGGGTTTTTTAATAAAAACTGACAAATTTCATGGTTTTTTAACAATCTTCACAATCGAATTGGTTTTTGATAAGATTGATTCTTTAAGGATCTTTTTTAAGCTGTTTTTTACGAACTTGATAATCTGGATATCTACCCATAAAAAAAACGAGCCTTTTAGGGCTCGTTTTATAGTTATGTTAAGGTAAAGTGCCTACATGTTTTTAAGTTCTGCGACTAATTTCCCTAAAGCATCTTTAGCATCACCAAATAGCATGGATGTTTTTTGATTGTAGAAAAGTTCATTTTCTATTCCTGCATATCCTGGTTTCATACTTCGTTTGTTAACTACAATGTATTTTGCGTTTTCAGCCTCTAAAATTGGCATTCCGTATATTGGACTGCTAGGGTCGTTATGAGCAGCTGGGTTTACCACATCATTGGCTCCAACTACAAATACTACATCTGTGTTTGGGAATTCAGGATTCACATCTTCCATTTCTATCAATCTATCATAGGAAACATTGGTTTCTGCTAATAAGACATTCATATGTCCTGGCATACGTCCTGCGACAGGGTGTATCGCATATTTAACTTCAACTCCTTTTTTTACAAGTAATTCTTCCAATTCATGGATGATATGTTGCGCTTGTGCAACTGCCAGACCATACCCTGGTACAATAATTACTTTATTGGCATAATTCATTAAAATAGCGACATCACTCGGGGTCGTTTCTGTAATATTTCCTTTGATTTCTCTGGAGGATTCATTACTAATGGTTCCGGCTCCAAAAGCACCAAAAATAACACTACTTAGAGACCTGTTCATGGCGTCACACATGGCAAAAGTTAGGATGGTTCCAGCAGATCCTACTAAGATTCCTCCTGTTAACATGACCATATTTCCATACAAGAAACCTCCTAAGGCAGCGGCTAAACCTGTAAATGAATTTAAAAGTGAGATAACCACAGGCATGTCTGCGCCTCCAATAGGAAGTACGAAAAGAATACCATAAGCCAACGCTCCAACAAACAATACATAAAGGTATAATTGACTGTCTATTCCTTGGTAGGCTATAAATCCTGCAAAGGCGACTAAGGCAATAAAAAACAGGTTATTGATGATGTTGTATTTGGGAATACGAATGGGTTTTTTTAGCGTCCCATTTAATTTTCCCCATGCAATCATACTTCCAGAAAAAGAAACACTTCCGATAATTAATCCTGCTAAAATGGTTACGATGGAGAGTGTTTGTCCTTGGTAATGGTGAAATTCTATCAGCGCAATAAGTGCTGCACTGGCACCACCCATTCCGTTAAATATAGAAACTAGTTCAGGCATTTTAGTCATTGCTACTTTTTTAGCTACGAGCCATCCTATGACCGTTCCTATTAAAATGGCAATTCCTATAAGTGTATAAATATGCATAGGAACTTCTTTTGGATAAATAAAGATAGTACCTATGATTGCGATTCCCATTCCGAAAGCGGCAATTAAGTTTCCTCTACGCGCTGTTTTTGGGTGTCCAAGCATTTTTAAACCGAGGATATATGTAATTGAAGCAATTAAATATATAAGTGTAAGTATAAAATCCATTATTTTTTCTTTTTAAACATTTCTAACATGCGGTCGGTAACTACAAAACCACCGACTACGTTTAGTGTCCCCAATAACACGGCGACAAACCCTAGAGATAGTGCTAAAATATTGTCAGGTTCTGAGCCTAGCATTACTAAAATAGCCCCGATAACTACCACACCATGTATGGCATTCGCACCAGACATTAATGGGGTGTGCAATACAGCGGGAACATGTCCTATGATTTCTACTCCAACAAATATCATCAGAATTACGATGTATATCATTTGAAGGTGTTCCGTTATAAATTCAATAATTTCTGTCATGATTATTTTTTTACAGTTCCGTTTTGAACGATTAATGTAGCCTTGGTAATTTCGTCCTCTAAATCCCAGTTAAATTGGTTGTCTTCATTTGTCAAATGCTTTAGGAAGTTGAAGATGTTTTTTCCAAACAATTCGCTTGCGTTGGTGGCAACGCTTTCTGGAGAATTGGTGGTTCCAATAATTTTCACTCCATTTTCTATGACAATCTTATTTAGTTTACTCAATTCACAATTTCCTCCTTGACCTGCGGCCAAATCTACAATTACTGCACCTTCTTTCATTTGAAGAACTTGTTCCTTCGAAATTAAAATAGGGGCTTTTTTTCCAGGAACAAAAGCGGTGGTAATGACCAAATCTGCTTCAAAAAGAGATTTGTCAACGGCCTCTTTTTGTCTCTTTTTATAATCATCTGACGCTTCTTTAGCGTAACCTCCTTCTTCTTTTTCTCCCGTATTGTCTACACTAATAAATTTGGCGCCTAAAGATTCTGTTTGTTCTTTAGTGTCTTGTCTAATGTCTGTAGCTTCTACTATGGCACCAAGTCTTTTAGCCGTAGCTATCGCTTGTAAACCGGCAACACCAACACCGTATATAAGTACTCTAGAAGGTGTAATGGTTCCTGCGGCAGTCATCATTAATGGGAAAATTTTAGCCATTTCATACGCTCCTAAGATCACCGCTTTGTAACCAGAGAGATTGTTTTGAGAGCTTAAAATGTCCATGTCTTGTGCCCGTGATATTCTGGGGATTGCATCCAAAGAAAACGAAGATACTTTTTTAGCGGCCAAGGCCTTAATCCTTTCAGGTTCTGAAAGGTGAAAAAGTAAACTAACCGTGGCTTGTCCTTCTTTTAATTGTTTAATTTCCTCTTCTTCAAAAGGATTTATTTTTGCAATGATGTCTGATTGTTCAAAAATAGATGCTTGATCCATAAGGGTCACACCAACTTTTTCGTAGGTAGAATTTTTAAAGCTTGACGCCTTTCCTGCATCCTTTTCTACCAAAACTTCAAATCCTTTGGATAGGAATAATTTCGCGATAGTAGGGGTAATGGCGACTCGTTTTTCTCCCTTTCGACTTTCTTTTAGAAAACCTATTTTCATATGTGTACTTATTTAGAATTTTGTTATAATCGTTGGTACTGAAATGATATTTTAATTAATTTAAAATCACTTTGAGTTTGTAAAATAACGACCTACGGAGTTGGTTTTCATTGAAAACAGTCCGAGGTGTAAAAATAAATGTTGACAGCAGTAAATTTATATTTTTTTTTCTAATTGTTTTATGATAAAAGTCAAGCTGTTTCTTAAAAATAGGTAAATAGTTGGGGTTGTTTACGTTGTTCATTGCTGTTCTTTTTAGGAACGAAGTATGGAAGTGTTTGTTTTTTCTTTTTATAAAATAGGGGTAATTCTAAATAATAAAATTAATTTTGAGCCATGAAAAATATGAAAGTAACTTTTTTAGGAACGGGAACCTCTACAGGGATTCCAGTGATAGGGGTGGAACATCCTGTTTTTTTATCGGAGGATAAAAAGGACAAACGCTTGCGTGTTTCTATTAAATTGGAATGGGAAGGAGCTTGTTATATCATAGACTGTGGACCTGATTTTCGTTATCAAATGTTACGGGAAAATGTACAGCATATAGATGGGGTTTTATTTACACATGAGCATGCAGATCATACCGCTGGTTTGGATGATATTAGACCGTATGCCTTTGCGATGGGTAAAGTTCCTTTTTATGCACAGAAAAGAGTTTTAGAGGCCTTGAAAATCAGGTTTAATTACATTTTTAATGATGAAAATAAATATCCAGGCGCTCCTTATATAGAACAACATGTCATTGCTAATGCCGCATTTACATTGGGGGACGTTACGGTGACTCCTGTACAGGTTATGCATGGAGAATTACCTATTTTAGGCTATAAATTTGGATCTAAATTTGCATATATTACAGATGCTAAAACGATTGCCAAAGAGGAATTAAATAAATTAAAAAATTTAGACGTCTTGGTTATCAATGCTGTTCGTTTTAAACCACATTATTCACACTTAAGTCTCACAGAATCCTTAGATATTATCAATTATTTAAAACCTAAGCGTGCGTACTTAACACATATAAGTCATTATTTGGGCTTGCATGAGGATTTACAAAAAACACTTCCAGAGAATGTATTTGTTGCTTTTGATCAATTGCAAGTAAATGTTTCCATCTAAGCTAGGATGTTTTAGCTATCGTGTGAGGAGTTGTTTTTATAGCTACGGATTTTTGAGGTTGTCAAAAGGTAACAGACTTCTATTTCATTTTTTTTGACAGTTGACTCCCTATTTCAACGGATTTCTTGTGACAAATTACTGACTGAAAAACAGATTATAATAGAACTCGTTTTGGGTCTAAGTATACGAGGCCTTCGGAGGGAGGAGAGGGTGTAATTTAGCCTTCACTTAATTTACTGTGAAAATGTTTTTATTGTGCTTTAGCACAGGAGGTATGGCAACTTTTCATTAAAAGGATGTAAATAATTTTGGAAGGATTTTTCTTGTCTCAAAGACCAGTTTTTAGGGTACAATATTCACTTCTATGTCCAATTTTATTCCGAAAGTTTTGAATACCATTGCTTGAATCTGTACCGCTAAATCATAGATTTCAACACCTGTGGCATTGCCATAATTTACAAGTACTAAGGCTTGGTTTTTATGCACTCCTGTATCACCAAAACGTTTCCCTTTAAAACCACATGTTTCAATAAGCCATCCCGCTGGGATTTTAATTTCATTTTCGTTTATTTTGTAAAAAGGCATGTGAGCATAGTTTGCCTGTATTTTGTCAAAAAGGACCTTGTTTACAATTGGGTTTTTAAAAAAGCTACCGCTATTCCCTATCTTTTTTGGGTCTGGTAATTTAGAAGTTCTAATAGCAATCACAGCATTAGAAACATCTGAAATGGAGGGGGTACTGATGTTGGCTTCCTTTAGAGCCGTTTGTATGGCTCCATAACCATCATGTATTTGATGCGTAGACTTTGATAATTTAAAGGCTACTGTGGTGATAATATAGGCGTTTTTTAATTCGTTTTTAAAAATAGAATTTCTGTAACCAAAGGCGCATTCCTTATTAGAGAAAATACGTGTTTTACCAGTGGAAATTTCTACTGCGGTCACCTGATGGATGGTGTCTTTAACTTCTACTCCATACGCACCGATGTTCTGGATAGGGCAAGAGCCTACATTTCCAGGGATTAATGAAAGGTTTTCTAGACCTCCATAATTTTGAGAGATACACCAGAGTACAAAATCATGCCAGTTTTCTCCGGCATTGGCCGTTACAAAAACATCATCCTCTTGTGTTTCTTGGATGATAATTCCTTCAATATTTAATAAAACGACTAGTTTTTTAATGTCAGAAAGCAGGAGCATATTACTACCTCCACTAATAATAAAAAGGTCTTTTTCTTTCGATAATAGCGTTTTAAGTGCCATTACAGATGTGATTTCAACAAATCTTTCGGCATTGACGTCAATGCCGAAAGTGTTGTATTGTTTTAAAGAAATATTGTGTTGTATTTTCAACTTAGGCTTTGTATAATTTTAATGCTTCCTTTAATAGTTCAACCGATCTTACTAATGCTTCTTTTTTAAGCACATATGCAATACGGATTTGATTGGTACCCACACCAGGTGTTGAGTAAAAACCAGCTGCTGGAGCCACCATGATCGTTTCGTTATTATCACTGAAACTCTCTAGCAACCATTGCGCAAAATGATCTGCGTCTTTTATAGGTAATTCAACCACACAGTAAAAAGCACCTTTTGGTGTGGCAACTTTTACACCGTCTATTTTTTGCAATTCACTGATTAAAACATCACGTCTTGCTTTGTATTCTACAATAACATCTGTAAAGTAACTATCAGGGGTTTCTAAGGCTGCCTCACTTGCTATTTGAGCATAGGTAGGAGGGCTTAGACGCGCCTGTGCAAACTTCATAGCGGTTTGCATTACAGCATTGTTTTTAGAAATAATACATCCTATTCTTGCGCCACACATACTGTATCGTTTAGATACGGAGTCTATAATAATCGCATGTTCTTCCAAACCGAAATTTGAGAGTACAGAATGGTGTTTTACTTCTTGGTCATAAATAAACTCACGGTATACTTCATCAGCAATCAAAAATAAGTCGTGTTTTTTTACAATCACCGCTAGTTTTTGAATTTCTTCTTTAGAATATACATAGCCCGTTGGATTTCCAGGATTACAAATAAGTATCGCTTTGGTTTTAGGGGTGATGAGTTTTTCGAATTCTGAAATTTCAGGCAAGGCAAATCCATTATCTATACTAGACATGATCGGTTTAATGGTCACACCTGAAGCGGTAGAAAATCCGTTGTAATTTGCATAAAAAGGCTCTGGGATAATGATTTCATCACCATGGTCACAGACAGTACCTAAAGCAAATAATAAGGCTTCTGATCCTCCTGTAGTTACGATGATATGTTCGGCACTTATATCAATATTGTTTTTTTGATAATAAGAAGCGAGCTTAGTTCTGTATTGCTCAGATCCTTCAGACATACTATATGCTAACACATTTACCGTGTTCTCACGAATGGCTTTAAGGGCCACCTCTGGAGTTTGAATGTCAGGTTGTCCAATATTTAAATGATATACATTGACCCCTTTTTTCTTAGCGGTTTCCGCAAAAGGAACTAATTTCCTAATTGGTGATTCAGGCATGTTTAAGCCCTTTGTTGATATCTTTGGCATGTTAAAATCGATTAATATGATTACACAAAATTGCAACATATTTTTTGAATTTCATTGGTTTTTTTCGTGAAATTACTAGGATAATTACTAGTCTATTTCCTGTGGATTTTGTATGTTAGAGAGCTTAAACTCTGATGCTTGAAATATTTTATCTCACTTTTCGTTTTTGTCTTTATTGGTTTGTCCTGTTTTTCTACTATTTATGGGCAAGGAAAGTTTCATTTTATTAATAATAAGCTGAAACAACAGATCTCATTTATTCATAAAAATAATATTATGATCATTCCAATAGTCGTGAATGGAATGGAACTTAATTTTATATTAGATACGGGGGTGAGCCGTACTATTTTATTTAGTTTAAACCAAATTGACTCCTTGAACTTAAAGGATTTTAAAAGAATTAAAATTAGGGGTTTAGGGGCTAATAAACCTGTACATGCGTTGCTTTCTAAAAACAATGAATTTCAGTTAAAAAATCTGATAGGCTTGCAACAGAATTTACTTTTTATCCTCGATAGTGATTTTGACTTATCGGCCAAAATGGGACTTACCATACATGGTATTATTGGCTATGATTTATTCAAGGATTTTATAGTTGAAATTAATTATTCTCAAAAAAAAATCACCTTTCACAAGCATACTAAACGGCTGACTAGAAAAGTTATGAAGATGGAAAAAATTCCGTTGACTTTTTATAATAAAAAACCTTATGTACAGGTGGAAATCCAATTAAAAAAAGAGCAAGACCCGTTTTTAGTGAAACTATTGATTGATTCTGGTGGAAGTGATGGAATATGGCTGTTTGAAGGTAGTCATCCGCTTATTATATCTCCTGAACATTATTTTGACGATTATTTAGGGGAAGGACTTAGTGGAATTATTAGGGGGAAAAGGAGTAAAATTCACCGGATTTTTATGGGCGATTTTTCACTGAAGAATCCCACGGTTTCCTACCCTGATTCCACAGCTATTATGGTTGCTAGAAAGCAAGTGGATAGAAATGGAAGTATTGGAGGGATGGTTTTGAACAGATTTAAAGTGTTTTTAGATTATAAAAATTCCAGTATGTACCTTAAAAAGGGAAGGAATTTTAAGGTGCCGTTTAATTACAATATGAGCGGGATAGAATTGATCCATAGTGGGCTGGTTCTTGTAAAAGAAAAGGGTTCGTCACTAGGTGCTGGTATTAATTTAGAGAGTACTAATAGGGCCGCAAATTCATTGCAGTTAGAGTATAATTATACGTTTGCCTTTAAACCAACTTACCGTATATTTTCCATTCGTAAAAATTCTCCAGCGGACCTTGCTGGACTTAGAGAAGGAGACCTCTTGTTAGCTATTAATGGTAGAGCTGCGTATCATTATAAAATGGATGAAATAGTCCATTTGTTTTACCATAAACCCAATCGAAAATTTAAAATAAAAGTGAATAGGAACGGGGTAGAGCTCGTTTGTAGTTTTAAACTTCGAAAAGTAATTTAATCCAAACCAAGGGAACCTTTTTTTATTAAAACAAGTAGTAATCCTAACGAACTCTTTGCGTCAGTTCTAGTGCAGTTTTGAGTTCAAAACGGGAATCTGGAATCGTGAAGTTAATAAAAACTGTCAATGATAGTATTGGATTAAACAAAAAAAAGACTCCGAATGATCGGAGTCTTATATAGGATTCAAAAAAGTGATTTACTTAGAGGCTTTTCTTTTAGCAATGGCTGGGTTTTTTCCAACAATTCCTTTGATACGTAATCGTTTCATTTTTTCTGAAGCATTTGAATAAACGGTGATGGTTTTAGAAAATCCACCAACGCGATTCGTAGCGTATTTTACATCGATTTCTCCAGTTTTACCTGGCATGATAGGATGTTCTGGTTTTTTAGGGGTCGTACATCCACAGCTCGATTGAATGCGAGTGATGATCAATGGAGTTTTTCCAGTGTTTTTAAACTTAAAGGTTCTTAATCCGTTTGCTTTGTAGTCAATTTTCCCGTAATCTATAACTTCAGTTTCAAATTCGAATACTGGAGCATTAGGGTCTATAGTTGCAGTTGTTTTTTCTTGTGCCATGGCACTGATGGTAATAAAACCTATAAATAATAATGCAATTACTTTTTTCATGTTTTCTGTTTTTTTAGATTGTAAAGTTAGTCTTTTTTTATGTTTTCAAAAAATTTTTAGTTCAATAGTATAATTGTACATTTGCGATTCTATTTGCAAATATTAGACCAAAATGAATTTAGCAACAAAATACAACCCGCAAGAGGTTGAAGATAAATGGTACGCTTACTGGATGAAAAACAATTATTTTCATTCCACACCTAACGAAAAAGAGGCTTATACGATTGTGATACCTCCACCGAATGTAACAGGAGTGTTGCATATGGGGCACATGTTAAATAATACCATTCAAGATGTACTGATAAGACGTGCACGTTTAAAAGGATTTAACGCATGTTGGGTTCCTGGAACGGATCATGCTTCTATTGCTACGGAAGCAAAAGTAGTTGCTAAATTAAAAGAAGAAGGAATCGAGAAATCAGACCTTACAAGAGATGAATTTTTAAAACATGCTTGGGACTGGACGGATAAGCACGGCGGAATTATATTAGAACAATTAAAAAAGTTAGGAGCTTCTTGTGATTGGGAACGTACTAAGTTTACCATGGACGCTGATTTAAGTGAAGCTGTAAATACCATTTTTGTTGATTTATTCAAAAAAGGATTGATTTACCGTGGATATAGAATGGTGAATTGGGATCCTTCTGCTCAAACTACCTTGTCTGACGAGGAAGTTATCTTTGAAGAAAAAATGGGTAATTTATATTATATTACTTATAAAATAGAAGGTTCTGAAGAAATGTTAACTGTGGCCACTACTAGGCCGGAAACTATTTTAGGGGATACAGCTATTTGCATCAATCCTAACGACCCAAGATTTTCTCATTTAAAAGGAAAACGTGCTATTGTACCGATTGCAAACCGTTCTATTCCTATTATTGAAGATGAATATGTGGATGTTGAATTCGGGACAGGCTGTTTAAAAGTTACACCTGCACATGATCAAAATGATAAAGTACTCGGAGAGAAACATCAATTAGAAGTAATTGATATTTTAAATGATGATGCTAGTTTGAATAAAAACGGATTGCATTACCAAGGGAAAGATCGTTTTGTAGTTCGTAAGGAAATTACAGCTGAATTAAAAGAATTAGGCTGTTTGGTGAAAGTGGAGCAACACTTACATAAAGTAGGGACTTCGGAACGTACTAAGGCGGTGATTGAACCTAAAATATCCGCACAGTGGTTCTTGAAAATGGATACCATCGTCAAGCCCGCATTAAAAGCAGTGTTGGAAGACGAAGAAATAAAATTATACCCAAAACATTATAACAGTACATACCGCCATTGGTTAGAGAATATTCGCGATTGGAATATTTCACGTCAACTATGGTGGGGACATCAAATTCCTGCCTATTTTTATGATGAGGGAGTGAACGATTTTGTAGTTGCAGAAACCATAGAAGAAGCTAGTAAATTAGCTTCAGAGAAATTAGGAAAGGAAGTAAAAGTAGCGGATTTAACACAAGATCCAGATGCATTAGACACTTGGTTCTCATCTTGGTTATGGCCTATTTCTGTTTTTGATGGGATTCGTAATCCGGAAAATAAAGATTTTAACTATTACTACCCGACAAACGATATCGTGACAGGACCGGATATTATTTTCTTCTGGGTTGCTCGTATGATATTTGCGGGATATGAGTTTAAAGATCAAAAACCATTTAGCAATGTTTATTTTACAGGAATTGTTAGAGATAAACAAGGTAGAAAAATGTCGAAGTCTTTAGGGAACTCTCCAGATCCTATTGAGTTGATGGAAAAATATGGAGCGGATGGTGTTCGTGTAGGGATGTTATTATGTGCAGCTGCAGGAAACGATTTACTATTCGAAGAAGAATTATGTGCCCAAGGACGTAATTTCTCAAATAAAATATGGAATGCTTACCGCCTGGTACAAGGATGGGAAGTTTCTGAAGAGATTGCACAGCCAGCATCGGCTAAAATAGCCATTGAATGGTATGGTTCTAAGTTTCAAGAAGTAATTGCGGCGATTGATAATTCGTTTGAGCAATATAGAATTAGTGAAGCTTTAATGAGTTTGTATAAATTATTCTGGGATGATTTCTCTTCATGGTTCTTGGAGATGGTGAAGCCTAGTTATCAACAACCGATTGACGCTACTTCCTACAAAGCAATTATTGCCTTTTTTGAAGATAACTTAAAAGTGTTACATCCATACATGCCTTTTATTACGGAGGAGTTATGGCAAAACATTAAAGAGAGAACTACAGAAGAAGCACTTATAATTGCCAGATATCCAGAAGCAAAGGAAATTAACACGGTGCTTTTAAAAGAATTTAAGGTAGCGAAAGAAGTAATTTCCGGAATTAGAACAATAAGAAAAGATAAAAATATTGCCTTTAAAGATTCGATTGAGTTGTTTGTAATAAATAACGAAAAAGCAGCGACTAATTTTGATGCTGTCATCGAAAAAATGGGGAATGTTTCTGAATTACTTTATGTTTCAGAAAAAGTGGATGGTGCCTTGAGTTATCGTGTAAAATCGAATGAGTATTTTATTCCGATGGTTGGCGCAGTAGATGTAGAAGCGGAGAAAGCAAAACTAGAAGAGGAACTTAAGTATACGGAAGGTTTTTTAAATTCCGTAATAAAAAAATTAAGTAACGAGCGTTTTGTGAATAATGCACCTGCAAAAGTGATAGAAATAGAACGTAGTAAACAGGCAGATGCCGAAGCTAAAATAGAGACTTTAAAGTCGAGTTTAGCGTCCTTGTAAAAGGAATTGTTAGCGTATAAAGTAAAAGCCTGTAATCGTACGATTACAGGCTTTTTTTATGTTTCTAAATAGCGGAAAGAAAGGATAATATTTTTAATCAATAACGCTTTTCAAGGTAAAAGAATTAGACTTTTCTTACGTCAAAAACTTTCCCTCCATTTAATTTTTTCTTTTTGTAAAGTTTGTATATTATTTTAGCAACATCATCAGGGAGAAGGAGTTTTCCTTTTAAATGGAATTCAATAAAGCGTTGTGAAGATTTAAATTTTTCAGGGGCTACCGCTCGTACTTCTTTTTGCATATCAGTGTCTACTACACCAGGGTAGATATTGGCTATTTTAATAGGAAATTCTCTTTTTTTCTGTTCTTTAGAAATAACCTTGGCCATCATATCTAGTCCTGCTTTCGAAGCGCAATACATACTCCAGCTTCCGTAGGCATTAGCGGCCGCTCCAGAAGAGATGTTAATGATGTTTTTACGGCATTTCCAATCCTCCGTTTGTTTTATAAATAGCGCACTCGTTTGCATGGGAGCCGTTAAATTTACATGGATTGTTTGTTGGATACTTTCGAGTGAAATGTTTCCCATAGTGTCCACTTCTCCCAACATTCCAGCATTGTTAATAAGAACAATGGATTCTGTAGCCTGTTCGTTAATGGTCTTAAAAATAGAGTCAAATGCATTCTTTAATGCGATAGGGTCAGAAATATCACAGGATATTTGTTCTATTTCATAACATTTTTTAAGTTGTGTGCGTGCGATGGAAAATACACGAAATCCCTTTTTGTGAAAACGCTTGGCAATACCGAGTCCTAATCCGCGACTACCGCCTGTTATTATGAGTGTTTTTGGCATAAATCAGTTCTTTTATAAAGGAACTAATTTAATCTATTTTAACCAAATTCACGCTATAATTGTATGTTTATTAAAGCGGATTATAGTTGTATTTAGTAGGGGGTGAGTGAATTATTTTTTAGCATCGATCCACAGGCGTTCCATTTCATTTAATGATAAATCGGTAATGCTACGGCCTTGTTCTTTTGCTTTTTTCTCAATAAATTGAAAACGACTAATAAATTTTTTATTGGTGCGTTCTAAGGCGTTTTCCGGGTTTATTTTTAAGTAGCGAGCATAGTTTATCAATGCAAATAAAACATCGCCAAACTCATCTTCAATTGCGTCTTGGTCTTTGTGTGCGATTTCCTGTTCTAATTCAAGGATTTCTTCTTTTATTTTTGCCCATGCTTGTGAGTTTTGTTTCCATGCAAAACCGACTCCTGCTACTTTTTCTTGAATTCTAGCAGCTTTTACTAGAGCAGGTAAGGATTTAGGCACCCCTTCTAAAACGGAAGATTTTCCTTCTTTGAGTTTTAGTTTTTCCCAGTTTTGTTTTACTTCTTCTTCATTGGCTACTTTTACATCGCCATAGATATGAGGATGTCTAAAAATAAGCTTTTCTGAAATTTCATGGGCGACATCTGCAATGTCAAAGTGACCTGTTTCAGAACCGATTTTTGCATAAAAGATAATGTGCAATAACAAATCGCCTAATTCCTTTTTGATTTCTTCTTGGTTGTTGTCCAAGATGGCATCTCCCAGTTCATACGTTTCTTCGATGGTTAAATGGCGAAGCGATTGAAAGGTCTGTTTTTTATCCCACGGACATTTCAATCGCAACTCATCCATTATATCCAGCAAACGCTCAAATGCATCGAGTTGTTGTTTGCGGTTATTCATTATGCTTTTGCAGTTTCTTCGTTTTCTTCTTCTACAACAGCCGTAAAATCAAAGTTTTTACCAGACAATAAGTTATACCATTGTATTACCTTTTTAATGTTAGAAGCGTACACGCGTTCTGCATCATAATTAGGTAGGATCTCACTAAAGTATGTGGTTAATTCTTTACTACTAGACTTGTGTGTAATAGTAGTTGCTCCTTGTTCTTTTTCAAAAATAGTTTTGAAAATTTCTCTTAGTGGCACCTCTTCTTCGTAGGTGTAAATAGCGATATCGTTTAAAACACTAACATTGTGTGTTACAGTAATTGGAAAACGTTTTCCGTCCAATAACGATTCTACTATAATTCCTCCTTTAGATTGTGCTTTAATTTCGTACAAACCTGGTTTACCGCTAACGGCAACTATTTTTTTTAAATCCATATTTTTTATCTTTTTAACTTAGGAAATTTCATTCTGTAATCTACATCAATCTTTCCTTTGGCTATGTTTTCTAATTTCTTTTTTAATAATCTCTTTTTTAGAGAGGATACCTTATCTGTGAAAAGAATCCCTTCTATGTGGTCGTATTCGTGTTGTACAATACGTGCGGCAACTCCCGAAATAACATCGGTATGTGGCTCAAAATTTTCGTCTAGGTATTCTATAGTGATGGTTTCTTTTCTGAAGACATCTTCTCTAACATCAGGAATACTCAAACATCCTTCGTTAAAGGCCCATAATTCTCCTTCTTCCTTGGTGATTTTTGCATTGATAAATACTTTAGAAAAGCCCGCTAAAAATTCACGCTCTTTTTCGTCTAGTTCATCGTCGTCAGCAAAAGGAGAGGCGTCCACCATAAATAAGCGAATTGCTTTTCCTACTTGATGTGCAGCAAGCCCAACACCGTTTGCATTGTCCATGGTTTCAAACATATTATCAATAAGGGTATCTAAGCCTTCGTAGTCTTTTGAAATATCGACTCCTATTTTACGAAGGATAGGAGCGCCATGTGCAGTAATTGGTAAAATCATATTTAAAATCTAAATTTTGGCAAAAGTACAAAGAATCGGTTAATAATAAAAAACAATTTATTTTCTTATCTCATTGTGACGTAACCAATGGAAAATATCTACGTATAAAAAAGACAATTTAAAGAGCTTTACTCCGTTTACTATCTTGTCTTTTTCTCGTTCAAAAACTCTCAGGTGTGCAGAAGATTGAATCTTACAGTCATTATTAATATGAAAAGAGATTTTATTCTTAAATTTCAAACTGTGAAATTTTTTGTAAATAGTTTCTTCTTGGCTGGAAGAACTAAACTTAAAAAAATAGCGATCTTCATCCTTTTCTTCAAGCATACGTTCTGTTCTTCTTACCCATTTTTCTTCAGCTTCCTCCGTTGATTTATAATGTAAGAAATGTATTTCAATATCATCTAATAAGCCTATAGGGTATTGCTCCCCATTACTTGCATACTTACTTTTTGTGATAAACTGAAGTTCTTGTTTCATGTAGAAATCAAAGTTAGACAGTAGTTTAAGATAGCATGTATCATTGATGAAAAGACCGATAAAAGGGGTGTTGTATGACCTAGTTAACCATTGGTATATAGCACCTCCCCAGCAGTTATTCGCGATAATTATAAAATTGGTATCTTTTAATAATTCAATATCTTGTTTGCTAATTCTTTTTTTGAAAAGCGATCTGTATTTTCTTTGAACGAAAACGTTGCTTTTATGTAAAATTCCGACCATTAATTAGTATGTAAGTAGGATTGTAGTATGATTGTAGCGCTGATTTCGTCAATAAGGGCTTTGTTTTGACGCTTTTTCTTTCCTAGTCCACTATCTATCATTGTTTGAAATGCCATTTTTGAGGTAAACCGTTCGTCAATACGCTTGATAGGTATTTTTGAAAATGTTTGCCCTAATTTTTTGATAATTGGAAGCATCATGGCTTCGCTCTCACTGACAGAATTATCCATTTGTTTAGGCTCTCCTATTATGATAAGTTCTACATTTTCTTCTTTAAAGTACTGCATTAAAAAAGAAAATAACTGTTTTGTCTCTACGGTCTTTAAGCCCGAAGCTATTATTTGCATTTCATCTGTAACAGCAATTCCTGTTCTCTTTTTTCCTAAATCTAACGCGATAACTCTCCCCAAAATAATAACATTTTTGTTAATAATAGACAAATTTACAACTTTAAGTAAAACAGTACTTAATTTAATTTTATATTTGCTCATATACCTAACAAAAAGATGGAAGATTTAAGAAATATAATAGAACAAGCTTGGGAAAACAGAGACTTGTTAAAGGAAGAAAAAACGACCACAGCCATTCGAAAAGTGGTGGGTTTATTAGATGCTGGAACCTTGAGAGTAGCGGAACCTACAAGCAATGGATGGCAAGTAAACGAATGGGTAAAGAAAGCAGTTGTATTGTATTTTCCCATTCAAAAAATGGAAACTATTGAAGTGGGAATTTTTGAATACCATGATAAAATTCCGCTAAAAACGGGCTATAAGGAAAAAGGAATTCGTGTAGTACCTCATGCTGTTGCGCGTTATGGATCTTATATTGCTCCGGGAACTATTTTAATGCCAAGTTATATAAATATTGGTGCCTATGTAGGTGAAGGGACGATGGTAGATACCTGGGCAACCGTTGGAAGTTGTGCTCAAATAGGGAAGAACGTCCACTTGAGTGGAGGTGTAGGGATTGGTGGTGTTTTAGAGCCATTACAAGCCGCTCCCGTAATTATAGAGGACAATGTTTTTGTAGGGTCTAGATGTATCGTTGTCGAAGGGGTACATGTAGAAAAAGAAGCGGTTTTAGGTGCAAATGTTGTATTGACGGCAAGTACTAAAATCATTGATGTTACAGGAGATGAGCCGGTGGAGATGAAAGGTAGAGTTCCTTCAAGATCCGTGGTGATTCCTGGGAGTTATGCAAAGAAATTTCCAGCAGGGGAATACCATGTTCCTTGTGCCATTATTATAGGGAAACGTAAAGAAAGTACGGATAAAAAGACCTCATTAAATGATGCGTTGCGTGAAAATAATGTAGCGGTATAAAAACTATTAAAACCAACGTGCAAGTAGTATAACTGCTTACACGTTGGTTTTCTTTTTTAATAACAGGTTTCTCTATTGGAATTATTTTTTAGAAGCGTTATTTTTTAAATGAATGTATTTGGCGTATTTTATATAAGTAAAAAAAGATTGTACAATAGAGTATGTGATTCCATCAAGTTTAAACAAGAAGCCTTTTTTTATGAAATAAAATTTTATAAAACTGAAAAAACTATGAGCGAAAGGAGTCAGAAAAGAGATGTTTCTATTTTTTTCTAGATATTCTGTTGCTTGCCAGTCTGTATATTGATTCACCTTTGCTATTAATTGATGATAATCTAGGTAGGCATAGTGATGCAGTGTTACATTTATTTTTGTTAAGTTTTCTCCTGTAACTTGCTGGTGGACGCTGTATGTAGAAGGAGAGGCCGTTTTTTTATTGAAAAACCTACAGGTATAGTCTATAGAAAGAGGCGTGGATGTAGCATGGCTTTTACCGATGTAATTTATTCTTTTAAATCGATATCCATCATAGCTGTCCTTAAAGTAAGATCCTTTCTCAAAAAACGTAAGTGCATCATCTTCAAATATTTCATCTGCATCAGGGTTTAATATCCAGTCATTCTTACAAAATTGCAAGCCATAAATTCTTTGAGGTCCGTCTCCTAGGAATTTTTGAGAATACACTTTAGCACCTAATTCTGTGGCAATTTCGCAGGTATTATCAGTACTATTAGAATCTATTATGATTACTTCATCACAAATTTTAAAAAGAGTTTTTATGCATTTTCCGATGTTGTTTCCTTCGTTATAGGTGATAATAAGTCCACTTACTTTCATTAAAATGTATGTTTTAAATTATTTTATTTATTGGTGTAAATATAGTTATATTTGTCTCTTAAATATATAAAATAGAATGATTCCTAAAATAATTCACTACTGTTGGTACGGCAAGGGAGCCTATAATGAAACTATTGAAAAGTGTATTGCAAGTTGGCAAGAAAAGCTTCCAGATTACACGATAAAAAAATGGGATGAGACCAACACTCCTTTTGATAAGTTACCTTTTTTAAAACTATTATATAAGCAGAAAAAATGGTCTTTCATTTCTGATTTTGTAAGGCTTTATGCCATTTATTCAGAAGGAGGTGTCTACTTAGATACCGATATTGAAATGTTAAAGCCTTTTGGTGATTTATTGAAAGAGAAATCATTTGTTGGTTTTCAAGGGTCAATCACGGAAGAGAAATATCCGTTAAACTCTGCGGTTATTGGTGGTGAAAAAGGCAATGCCTTTATCTTGGACTGTATTAAAGAAACGGAAAGGAAACAACGATTGCATTTTAATGCCATGGGCGGACCTCCTATTGTCTCAAAAGTATTAAAAGAATATGGACTTGTCTCTTATGAGAAACAACATTTAAATGGTGTACTGTTGTTACCTGTTCAATACTTCTTTCCTTTTGGATGGAATGAGGAGTATACTGATGCGTGTATAAAGCCAGAAACAATTTGTATCCACTGGTGGGAAGATTCTTGGGGGAATACCACTAAAGGAGCAGCTTATTATGTAGATAGCTTTAAAAGAAAAGCAGAAAAGCTTCCTTTATTATCTTTAAATTATTTAAAATATTTCAAAAATAAAGAAAGCTTTTATTTAATTAATTCGCTGTAAAGCTTTTACATTTATCTCTCAAGTTTTTAGTGTATTTAGTATGATTGGTAGGGTTCGGTATTGGGTTTTTCCAATCGATATCGTCTAAAGACATTAAATGTAAGTTTTTAAGCGTGCTTAAATCTAAATTTGGATCTAAATTCACCATATTAAAATGTTGGACAATACCATCTAAACGAGAGAGGTCAGAGGAGTTATTTAATCCTCCCATTATAAAAATTACAGGAGTGCCCATTGCTAAACAAGGCAATGCAGCATGGATGCGTGAAGTAATCACCAATTTAGCCGAAGCAAACGTTTTTAGAAGTCTTTCTGCTTCTTTAAACCGATCTTCGGTCGTGGTGTTTTTTGCTTTATAAAAGGCCGTTTCAAATTTGGCGTTTTCTACTATTTCTTTTGGGAAAAATTCGGCTAAATAAGTTTTGTGATCCCTTAATTTTGGTAATTTTCTACGAAGAAGGTCTTTGTAATAATGTCTTGGAATTCTTTCGTAGTATGCTTTTTTATCTTCATTATAAAGGACATCAAAAAAGATGACATCATCATTCTTTTCGATATTTTCTAATTTAGGTAATGTGGTCGTCAAGCAAGAACTATAATACGCTTCTACACCATACTTTTTTAAAATATTTACGGTGTAATAATCCCTACATCCGATAGGTTCTTGTGTTTTTAAGTAGTCGGTGTTTTTTTTCTTACTTAATAACGAGTCTGCTATATGAGAATTTAGGTGAAACGAAACAAAAAGTGGTTTTGTAGTAGGTGATAGGGGCCAGTTTTTAGTTTTGTACATAAACCAACCGTTCATGATTAATTTGAATGGTTCCGCTTTTTTATGTAGAAATTCTCGTTGTGGTAATACATCTATTTTATCAAAATATTGCTTTGCAGCAAGACTTTGTATATAGTCTCCAATATTAAACCATCCAGAGTTGGGGGTGTAATCTAATAAGGCGTTTTTAATCATTTATTTTATTTTATTTGGCGAAAATAAGCTATTAAATAGGTAAAAAAAAGAAAAAGTGAAGAGATGTTCCATTGAGTATTAACTAGGTCATATAAAGGTTCTTTGTTTGTCTAAAATGTCCAAATGATTTGCTTATTTTTGCAGGATAAACATTGTATTTTAAGACAGGATGGTATGCTGTTTTTGGTAGGGTGTTCTATTTTAAATATATATGAAACAACAATTAATCAGTACACTCACAATTTTAAATAAAAAACACACCATTCTTTACCCTACAGATACCGTTTGGGGGATAGGCTGTGATGCGACTTCAGAAGTCGCAGTGCAAAAGATATTTGAGATTAAACAACGGGCGGAAAGTAAAAGCTTAATTATTTTAGTAGATGGAGTAGAGATGCTGAAAGAATATGTGTCTGACATCCCAGAAAAAGTAATAGAATTACTTAAAAATACTCAAAAACCAACAACAATAATTTATAAAAACCCTAGGGGTTTAGCTGAAAATGTAATTGCAGAAGACAATACTGTAGCCATTAGGATCGTAAAACATGCATTTTGTGAACAACTTATAAATGCCTTTGGGAAACCGATAGTTTCCACTTCTGCAAACGTAAGTGGTGCCGAAACACCCGCTTCTTTTGAAAAAATTTCAAGTTCTATTTTGAACAGCGTAGACTATATTGTAAATTTGCAGCTAGAAAATGAATCAACGAATTCATCTACCATCCTTCGATTGTTGGATAATGGTGAGTTTGAAGTGCTTAGAAAATAATACATGACAGATATTAAAAATTGTTCGGAAGCTGTTTCGGATGCTATTTTTACCTATATAAGTGACGCCGCTACTGCCTTGCAGATGGAAACATATGTAATTGGTGGTTTTGTACGCGATTTTTTATTAGAACGTGGAGATGCGAAGGATATTGACATTGTCGCTGTTGGTAGCGGTATAGAGCTGGCTCAAAAGGTTGCTCAGTTATTGCCTAACAAGCCAAAAGTTCAGGTGTTTAAAACCTATGGAACAGCAATGTTGCGTTATAACGATATTGAATTGGAATTTGTTGGTGCACGTAAAGAATCTTATGCTGAAGATAGTCGTAACCCTATAGTGGAGGACGGAACACTGGAGGATGATCAAAAACGACGTGATTTTACCATTAACGCTTTAGCGATAAGTCTAAATAAAGAGAACTTTGGAATATTACTAGATCCTTTTAATGGACTAGAAGATATGAAAAAAGGAATCCTTAAAACTCCTTTAGATCCAGATATTACCTATTCGGATGACCCCTTACGCATGATGCGCGCCGTTAGGTTTGCGTCTCAATTGCAATTCGAAATTGAAAAGGAATCTTTAGCTTCTATCACAAAAAACGCCGCGCGTATAGATATTATAACAAGGGAGCGTATAGTAGATGAACTGAATAAAATATTAAATTCTCCAAAACCTTCCATCGGTTTCTTATTGATGGAAAAAACAGGGCTTTTAAAACGTTTTATGCCAGAACTAACGGATTTGTTAGGAGTTGATGATGTAGAAGGAGAAACGCATAAGGATAATTTTTACCATAGTTTAGAGGTCGTAGATAATATTGCTGAAAATACAGAGGATCTTTGGTTGCGTTGGGCTGCATTATTACATGATATTGGGAAAGCTCCAACTAAAAAGTTTGACAAAAAAGTGGGTTGGACCTTTCATTCTCATGAATTTGTAGGGTCTAAAATGGTATTCAAATTATTCAAGCGCTTAAAAATGCCCTTGAATAATAAAATGAAGTTTGTACAGAAGATGGTGTTTTTAAGTTCAAGACCTATCGTTCTTGCCTCAAACGTTACGGATTCAGCAGTGCGTAGACTCGTTTTCGATACAGGAGATGACATAGAGAGTTTGATGATTCTTTGTGAAGCAGACATCACTACGAAAAATGCGAAACGATTTAAACGCTATCATAACAATTTTAAAATTGTGCGTGATAAAATTAAAGAGGTAGAAGAGCGTGACCATGTACGTAATTTTCAGTCTCCGGTAACAGGGGAGATGATTATGGAACAATTCAATCTAAAGCCTTGCCGTGAAATCGGGCTGCTAAAAGATGCGATAAAAGAAGCTGTTTTAGAGGGGACTATTAAAAATGATTATCAGGAAGCCTTTGCTTTTATGCTTATAAAAGCGAAAGCATTAGGCGTTGAAAAACGAGATTAATTTCTTTTTTACCAATAAAAAAAACCTCCGATTGAAATGTTCAATCGGAGGTTTTTTTATGTGGCTCTCTTCTCAATGTTCCAAGAGAAAAAAAGTATTGTCTCTATCTAGTATCGACTATCCAAGAGATTGCATGGTTACCAATTTAAAATACTCGCCTTTTTTTGCTAGTAATTCGTTGTGCTTTCCTTGCTCAACAATCCTACCTTTTTTAAGGACTACAATTAAATCAGAATTTTGAATAGTAGATAAGCGGTGAGCAATAACCATAGATGTTCTGTTTTTCATCATTTTTTCTAAAGCGTGCTGTACCAATTGTTCACTTTCTGTATCTAAGGCTGAGGTTGCTTCGTCTAAGATCATGATTGGAGGGTTTTTCAGAACTGCACGTGCAATGCTGATACGTTGTTTCTGTCCTCCAGAAAGTTTGTTTCCGCTATCTCCTATACTGGTGTCATATTGTTTAGGAAGCTCCATAATAAACTCATGGGCATTGGCTATTTTAGCGGCGTTTATGATATCCTCCTTAGTGACATCTTTCCCAAAGGCGATATTATTGGCAATCGTATCATGAAATAATAAAGCGTCCTGACTTACAATTCCCAATTGATTTCTCAAGGATTTTTTTGTAAGCTCTTTAATATTTATCCCGTCCAGTAATACTTCTCCTTTGTTGACATCGTAAAAACGAGTAATCAAATTGGCGAGGGTAGATTTTCCACTTCCAGATTGACCAACAAGGGCTACTTGCTGTCCTTTTGGAATGGTTAGTGAAAAGTCTTTTAAAACATACTCATCTTCATATTTAAAAGAGATGTTATCAAATGTAATGGCGGTGTCAAATCCAGTTTTTACATGTGCATTAGGAGCATCTTCTAAGTGGTTTTTAGTTTCGAGTATCTCTAAGACACGTTCAGCTGCAGCATTTCCTTTTTTTACAGCATAACTTGCTTTTGACAATGCTTTTGCAGGTGTTAGTATATTGTAAGCTAATCCTATAAAAGCAAGGAAGTCTTCACCAGCCAATGTTCCATCCACAAGTACTAAGGTTCCACCATACCATAATAAAACGGCAATCACGGAAATCCCTAAAAACTCACTCGTAGGTCTCGCTAGGTTCGTTCTGTTCGTAAGTGTGTTTGAATAATTATAAAAACGTTTGGTTGAGTCATTGAATTTTCCATTGAACGTATCTTCGGCATTAAATGCTTTAATGATTCGCAATCCACTAAGAGACTCTTCTAATAAAGAAAGGAAATAACCCTGTTCTCGTTGGACATCGTCTGATTTTTTCTTCAAACTCTTTCCTATCAATGAAATAATAAACCCAGAGATAGGAATAAAAATGAATACAAATAATGTTAAATTAGTACTGATTGTAAACATCATTATGATTGTAAAGATAATCGTTAACGGTTCTCTGAATATCAATTCTAAAATGGATAAAAAAGAATGTTGTATCTCTAATACATCGGTTCCTATTCTCGCCATGATATCTCCTTTTCTTTTTTCAGAAAAATAGGAAAGAGGCAAGGTGATGGTTTTATTGTATAGATCATTTCGGATGTCTTTTAAGACACCGTTTTTTAAGAAAGTGATAAAATACATGGCTAAATAGCTAAATATATTTTTAAGTAAAAACATCGTAATAACAAGTGATACCACTATTAAAAGTGCCTTAGACTGATCTTCTCCAGCAACCCGATGAATGAAATAACTCAAGGAATCCTTAGAATAATCTAGTATTTTAGAAATACTTTCAAAAGTTGGTTTTTCTGTCACCTTAACACCGTCACTTTTAAAAATAACCTGTAACAAAGGCATCATTACCATAAATGATAATGCTGAGAATAAGGCATAAAAGGTATTGAACAGAATGTTTAATACTCCGTAGGTCTTATAAGGTATTGCGTATTTTAATATTTTCTTAAAATAGTCCATTAATTCAATTTCATTTCTGTAATTATACGTTGTATTTTTTGTGCGAGTAAGGCCTGTACTTCGGTTGCTTTAGTAGGAGAACTTAAAGGCAGGTTGACACTGAAATAGAACTTTATTTTAGGTTCTGTTCCACTAGGTCTCGCAGCTATTTTAGTCCCATCTTCAGTATAATAAATCAATACATTTGATTTATGAACCGTCATGATGGTTTCTTTTCCAGTAACCATGTTTTTAGAAATAGAAGAATCGTAATCTTCTAAGCGAATTACTTTAGAACCGTCTATCGAGCTTAGCGGGTTCTTACGTAATTCCACCATCATTTTTGCGATTTGATCTGCACCGTCAATTCCTTTTTTAACAATGGCAATTAAATGCTCTTTATAATATCCGTGTTGGGTGTAAAGGGAGAGTAATTCTTGGTACAATGAACTTCCGTTTGCTTTTGCGTCAGCGGCGATTTCACAGGCTAACAACGTAGCTGTAACCGCATCTTTATCTCGTACAAAGTCACCGACCATATAACCAAAACTCTCTTCTCCTCCTCCGATAAACTCTTGCGTTCCTTCGGCATCACGAATCATTTTAGCGATCCATTTAAAGCCTGTCAGTCCTACTTTAGTTTCTACTCCATAGCTCGCCGCGATTACATCGACCATACTCGTGGTAACAATAGTAGAACCTACAAATTGTTTTCCGTTTAACCTTCCTGCTTCTTTCCATTTTTTAATGAGGAAATCCGTCATTACACACATGGTTTGGTTTCCGTTCATCAAGACCAATTCACCAGTTGTATTACGTACTGCAATTCCTAATCTGTCACAGTCAGGATCTGTTCCTATGACTATGTCAGCGTCTATTTTATCTGCTAAATCCATTGCCATTTTTAGGGCAGCTGGTTCTTCAGGGTTGGGAGATGCTACTGTAGGGAAGTCTCCGTCTGGTACGCGTTGTTCCTCTACGATATGTACATCCGTATATCCTGCTTGCGCTAAGGCTTCCGGAATGGAAACAATAGAAGTTCCATGTAAAGAAGTAAATACCACTTTTAATTTTTCTTTCTCTTTGGCTCCAAACGATCCGTTTTTTACGGCAGATGAAATGAATACTTTATCTACTTCTTTTCCAATGATTTCAATTAAATCTTCATTGGCTTCAAAGTTAATTTCAGAAAATTCTAAGGCGTTAACTTGACTGATAATATTGTGGTCTTCTGGTGGGACTATTTGTCCTCCATCGTTCCAGTATACTTTATACCCATTATACTCTGGTGGGTTATGTGAGGCTGTTAATACAATTCCTGCATCACATCCTAAATGTTTTACAGAAAAAGACAATTCTGGAGTCGGGCGTAAGCTGTCAAAAAGATACACATAAATACCGTTTGCAGAAAAGACATCCGCTACTAATTTAGCGAATTTTAAACTATTATGTCTACAATCAAAGGCGATAGCAACTTTTAAGTCTTTTCCTGGAAAGGCGATTTTCATATAATTGGCCAATCCTTGGGTTGCTTTTCCTAAGGTGTATTTATTGATACGATTTATACCTGCTCCCATAATACCACGCATTCCACCGGTACCGAATTCCATATTCTTATAAAAACGATCTGTTAACTGGTCAGGATCATTGTCTATAAGCTGTTGAATCTCTTGCTGGGTTTCTGCATCAAAAGGTGCACTTAGCCATTTTTTGGCTTCGTTTATAATTGTACTCATAATTATTTATTTAAGTCTACAAATATACGGCTAATTAATGTTACTCTTTTCTGAGATGGTATACCTTTTTACGTCTTTTTTTGTGCGTAAGATAATTTCGCCTAAAAAGCCTGCTAAAAAGAATTGTGTTCCGATAACCATCGTAGATAAGGCGATATAAAACCAAGGATTGTCCGTGATTAATATGCTAGGCATTCCGGTATATAATTTATAAATTTTAGTAAAGCCAATAAGTCCTGCACTTAAAAAACCGAAAAGAAACATCAGTGTTCCTAACAATCCAAATAGGTGCATGGGGCGCTTTCCGAATTTAGATAAAAACCAAATGGTAATTAAGTCTAAAAAACCGTTGATAAAACGCTCTATACCAAACTTAGTAACACCGTACTTTCGAGCTTGGTGTTGTACTATTTGTTCTCCTATTTTATGAAAACCTTCGTTTTTTGCCAACACGGGGATGTATCGATGCATCTCTCCGTAAACATCTACGGTTTTGATGACTTCATTTTTATAGGCTTTTAACCCACAGTTAAAGTCATTGAGTTCTAATCCAGATGTTTTTCTTGCGGCCCAGTTAAAGAGCTTTGAAGGGATGTTTTTGCGAATTTTAGAATCGTAACGTTTCTTTTTCCAACCAGAAACTAAGTCGTAATCTTTTTCTGTAATGGCCTTGTAAAGTGTAGGTATTTCATCCGGACTGTCTTGTAGATCAGCATCCATAGTGATAATGACATCTCCTAAGGCAATTTTAAATCCGGCATTCAATGCCTGGGATTTTCCGTAGTTTTTTTTGAACTTAATCCCTTTGACCTCGGGGTGTTGTTCGCCTAATTGTTGAATGATGTCCCAAGAGGTATCGGTACTTCCATCGTCAATAAAAATTACTTCGTATAAATAACGATTGGATTGCATGATGCGTGCAATCCAATCGTATAATTCTTTCAATGATTCCTCTTCGTTTAAAAGTGGAATTACTACAGATATGTGTGTATGTTCTTTATTCAAGTTCAGGATTATTTTGTTTTAGAATCAGTGCTAATAACAGACCAAAGATAGCGTAAATTGCAAGGAAAACCGCATAGTTAAGCATTAGTTTTGAAGGTGAAAAACCATCTTCTTCTCTTATTTTTTCAACCATTTCATCTATTTGTTCATAAGGGATATTATAACCCTCCATCATTTCTGTTGTGGTTTCAATCGTAAGTTCCTTAACGGTCTCTTTGAATTCGGGAGCCACCACATTAAAAATCAAAATGCTAACGGTAGTAGAGATTAGCAATGAGATTGCTGTCATAATAAAATAGGTAGTAAAAGCCTCTTTAAAAGTAATAAAACCATGCAGTGCCTTCTTTGCTGTTCCAATGGCAAAAAGACCAAATACAATTACAATAAATATGGGAAAGACCAAGGTGATCCACCAGTTTACCATGATAGAACTATCTATTGCAAATGCATATAAGATGGTTAAAGAAAATATAAAACCAAGTATTAATCCAAAGTTAATTCCTGTTTTTTTAATAATGTCTTTCATAATTTGTTTGTTTTGTTTAGTCAAATATAAATAATTAAATTGTTTATAGCCCTATATTTTTGCTAAGTTGCAGTAAATGAGAAGGACAAATCATTAGTAGTCCTATTTGTAAAAATGTTACAAAAAAAAACCTTTTTTTTGTATTGGAAATACGAAATAGGGTCGTACATTTGCCACGGCAAGTCCTACACAACTAGCTCCCTTTGAATCCCCCAGGGCGGGAACGCAGCAAGGGTATTAGGTTGTAGCGGTGTGATGTAGGTCGCTTGCCATTTTTTTATGCTTAAAACTCAAATCCCAATCTTAGGGATTTTTTTTATACCCCTACTTTTTTACCTGCATATTTTAGTTTTTTATACCTTTTCCCCAGTAAAATTGTATAATTTTACAACCTAACAATTTTATAATTTTACTATGCGTAAAGTGGTATTAATTACCGGTGGTTCATCGGGAATAGGAAAAGCGGTAGGGAGCTACTTAGTGTCCAAAGGTTTTACGGTTTATGGAACGAGTAGGAATGCTGAAAACGTTAAAAATCATCCGTTTACATTGGTTTCCCTGGATGTAAGAAAACCTGAAACTATTGCAACTGCTGTTGCTATTGTTATAAAAAATGAAGGCCAACTGGATGTCCTTATTAATAATGCAGGTATGGGGATTACAGGACCTATTGAAGAGACGGATACGGACGAAATGCGCCAGTTATTTGATACTAATTTTTTTGGAGCGATCGATGTGATGAAAGCGGTTTTACCACAAATGCGTGCGCAACAATCTGGACTTATTATCAATGTAACTTCAATTGCTGGATATATGGGCTTGCCTTTTAGAGGGATTTACTCCGCTTCTAAAGGTGCCTTAGAACTGGTGACCGAGGCATTGCGAATGGAAGTGAAGCAATTTGGAGTTAAGATTACAAATGTGGCTCCAGGAGATTTTGCAACCAATATAGCCGCTGGGCGTTACCATGCTCCTGTACTTAAAAATTCTGCCTACGAAGCGTCTTATCAATTGAATTTAGATTTAATGAATGCGCATGTGGATCAAGGAAAAGATCCAGAAATAATGGCCAGAGCTATTTTTAAGATTATAGAAACACCACAGCCCAGAATTCATTATAAAGTAGGGGAGTTGATGCAAAAGTTTTCTATTGTTTTAAAACGAATATTACCAGATGCTTGGTATGAAAAACTATTAATGAATCACTATAAATTGTAATCATTTACATACATTTGTTCCTAAGGAGCATTCTGTAATTTTGATGCTAACTAATTTTTATAAAACTCAACAAATATGAAATTTTTTATTGATACTGCTAATCTTGACCAAATTAAAGAAGCACAAGCTTTAGGTATTTTGGATGGTGTAACTACCAATCCTACTTTAATGGCTAAAGAAGGAATTACGGGACAACAAAATATATTAGACCATTATGTGGCTATTTGTAATTTAGTAGACGGTGATGTTAGTGCGGAAGTTATTTCTATTGATTTGGAAGGAATGATTAAGGAAGGAGAGGCATTAGCGGCTTTACATCCACAAATTGTTGTAAAAATTCCAATGATTAAAGAAGGGATTAAGGCTATAAAATATTTTTCAGACAAAGGAATTAAAACTAATTGTACCTTAATATTCTCTGCTGGTCAAGCTTTATTAGCGGCAAAAGCGGGTGCTACTTATATGTCACCATTTATTGGTCGTTTAGACGATATTTCTACGGATGGATTGGGATTGATTGCTGAAATTCGCCACATATACGATGTATACGGGTTTGAAACACAAATTTTAGCAGCCTCTGTACGTCATACCATGCATATTATGGACTGTGCTAAAATTGGTGCAGATGTGATGACTGGACCTTTAAAAGCGATAGATGGGTTGTTTAAACATCCATTAACGGATAGTGGATTGGCGCAATTCTTAAAAGATGCTAAAAAATAGCGATAGAATGCTACTTAATAATACCAACGGTTGTTGGTATTAGTATAAATTATATAAAAAACTGCGTCCTTTAAAAGGTCGCAGTTTTTTTATGATTTACTTATACGTAGGCTATTTGATATATGGAAGTAACTGGGGCAGTCACACTTTCTGGAGCTGCGCATAATTTCTCCTTATGTTCCTTATTGCTGGAAATACTATGATGCTCGCGTTAGGGATAGGAGCGGTTACCCTGCAACTTTTTTTTCTTCTAAAAAAGTGAAGCGTAGTAGCGTATAGCCCGACCCTTGGGGAACGCCCAAAAGAGTGTCTGACGGTTTAAAAACGGTATTTTATTTTATTTTTTCAAAGACAATTTCCTTCGTGCTTTTGTCTAGTAAAACTATGCAAAACGGGGATGTAATAGCCATAGTAGCGATTCCGTTAGGACTCCTTTCTTTTATGAAAACGCGGAGTTTATTAGCGGTTTCTGTAATGTGATCTATGGAGATTGCATAGCCACCACTCGCTTTTTCTCCCATAAATAATGCAAATAGCATTTGTTTATTATAGTCTATTTCAGGGATGTCAAAACCTGGTTTTCTGATTTTATTAATCTGTAGATAAGTCTCTAAACTACTAGTGTTTTCTTTTATTACTAGGAATTTAGCGGTGTTAAATCCTCCTTGAGATTCATTAATGAGTTCTTTAAAAGGAAATGTGATTTTTTGAGCAGTGGTCGTTTTATTGCTTGCACAATTATAAAGAAGAAGGCCTAGTAGTAAAAGGGCGGTGTTTTTCATGTTATTTTTATTGTTTCGACAGGATGTTTTTCAAAAAGTATCAGGGCTACATTAAAATGTAGGTTGCTTATTCATCTAAGACTATAAATTCAACTCTTTTGTTTTTTAGATGTTCATAATTTTTACATTTTACTCCATTGGAACAATGATTTAATAATTGAGTTTCACCATAACCATCTCCCGTAAGTCTATCGCTAGAAATACCATTATTTATAAGGTATTCGATGATTGTTTTTGCCCGTTGTTTGGAGAGTGACATATTAAAACTATCATTGGCTCTACTGTCTGTATGTATATTAATTTCCAATCGTATATACGGATGTTTTTCCATGAGGGCAGTTATTTTATACAATTCTTTTAGTAAGGCAGGTGTCAAGGTATTTTTATTGAGGACGAAGGTTAAATTATTTGGATTCACTTTTAGCATGAGTATTTCTCGTACTTGGACAAAATCTAAGATAGGACTTACCTTTATAGTTTTATGAATCTTTGAATTGTTTTTAATTCCAGAAACAAAATACTGGCTACCATCTGTATAGAATTTTTTAGAAGTAGTGACTTTGTAGGATTTTTTACAATCTGTATTAAAAGTGAAGGTTCCGTCGGCCCCTGTAGTGATTGTTTTAATTAATTTTTCACTAGTAAAAAACTGTAATATAACACCTGATTCAACCTTGTTTGTATACGAATTTTTAACAATACCTTCTAGTAATTGGGTACAGCCGAGTCGTTTTAATTGAAACTCAAAAGCCCCTGCTTTTTTATCGTTTGAATCTGTTTCTATGGCGCGCATTATTTTTTTATAATTCTCCTTTTGTAATGAAACAGTAAATACGCTATTGCATGAGAGGTCAAAAGTGAATTTTCCAGCTGCGTTTGTTTGTATTGTTTTAATAAATTCTCCGTCTTTGGAAAGTTCAACGTTTACTTCTTTTAAAGGGGTATTAGAGCTCTCACTGCGTACCATTCCATAGATAGTTTTAGTGCATTTTACACTTTTTAATGTAAGGTGTTTTATTAAGGTCATCTGTGGGACTAAAGAAGTATTAAAGAGTACTGTATTACTTTTGAAATGTTCTTTTACTACTTCTATAGTGTAAGTTTTATAGCAGTCTAGACTGAAAGAATAGATACCGTCTTCCAGGGTGGTCACCGTTTTTATTTTCTTATTATTCTTTAATAAAGAAACGGAAGCCCCTGCAATGTACTGTCCATTTAAGGAAGATTTTATGGTGCCACTAATGGTTTGGTAACAATAAGCTCCATCAAGTTGAAAATCTTTTTTTATAATGGTATTGGATTTTATATCTGATTTAAAAGTGATACTTTTTTCTTCAAAACCGGTTATTTTAATTTTTAAATCATAGGTTTTATTACATAAGAGTTTTAACTGATAACCTCCTGTATAATCGGTTATGATTTCTTTAATTACCTTATTATTTAAGCTCAGAGTCATGCGAACATGATGCATTGGTTTGTGATCTCCGCTATTGTAAATAACGCCTTGCATAATTTGAAAACAAGTATTTACATCAAAATTTACATCTTTAATTATGACTGCTTTTATCTCTGTTGGTGTGAGCTGATTTTTGAGGTTTTTATTGGGAGAAATACTGTCCGTAACTTGTGTTAGTAATTCGGGAGACTCCATACTGAATAAGGCTGTTTGAAGTCCAATTAAAAATAGTATAATCAGGGTGAATTTTATTTTCATGAAAATAATTTTTTAAAAACCCATGCAGGTCCTATTAGTAAAAATTGTAAATCTTTTAAAAATGATGGTTTTTTTCCTTCTATAGAATGTCCATAAAACTGCCCTGCCCAAGCAATAATAAAAAGGATAATTGAAAAAAGAAAGAGGTTGATTTTTTCGCTAATATAATAGTTTCCTATGATACAGAGTATTGAAAAGAGTAACATTTGGATAAAAACTTTAAAAGAGAGGCGTAGGTAAAAAATGAGGGCAGGGATTAACAGTATCACAGCCCAATTAACAATTAAAGGGTTGTTTAATCCTGATACTCTCATTAATAAAGAAGAAGGAATACACATTACAACTCCTATGATACTAAAAAAAATGGCAGGAACACATAGGTAGTGTATTGTTTGATTCGTGGAGTTTTGATGACTGATGGCATATTCGCTAAACCATTGTTGCATTGTTTTCATAGGGTTTTACTATTTTTTTTGGGGGAATCTACTTCTATTGCATCTTTTAATCATTGGGTTATTTAATGATGAAAAAGCATGGGATATTAGTTGTAGTATATTAAATGTACAAAAAAAATATGAAAGGAATAGATTTATAGGGGTTTGAGCTCTTCGTTTTTAGGAGAATCCTTATATTTGAGTGCAATCTAAAGTAATTAAATAATGTCAAAAACAATTAGTGAACCCTATGATTATATCATTGTAGGCTCTGGTTTTGGAGGGAGTGTTGCTGCCATGCGTTTGTCTGAAAAAGGATATAACGTTTTGGTGATAGAAAAAGGGAAACACTTTAGAAGTAAGGATTTTCCTAAGACTAATTGGAACCTGAAAAAGTACCTATGGATGCCTTTAATAAAGTGCTTTGGTTTTCAGAAGCTTTCTTTCTTTAATAAAGTATTTATACTTAGTGGTGTAGGTGTTGGAGGTGGGAGTCTAGTGTATGCGAATACCCATATGCATCCTCCAGAAAGTTTTTTTAAAAATGATGCTTGGAGTCGATTTAAAGATTGGAAAATGGTGTTGGCTCCTTTTTATAAAACAGCCAATTTTATGCTGGGGAGCACCCCCGCAAAGGCGACTAATATTGAGGATGAACTCTTACGTGAAGTGGCGATGGATATGGGAAGGGAAAATTCCTATGCGAAGGTAGATGTAGGTGTTTATTACGGAGATACCAAAACAGCCGTAGATCCTTATTTTAATGGACATGGCCCCTTGAGAAATGGATGTACTGAATGTGCAGGCTGTATGGTGGGCTGTAGAGAGAATGCAAAAAACACGTTGGATAAGAATTACTTGTATTTTGCCCAATCCAATGGTGCGAGAATACACGCAGAAACACTGGTGGAAAAAATAATTTTTGATAAGGAGATGGGTGAGTACACGGTAGAAACTCACTGCAGTACCAAGTATTTTAAGCGAAATAAACAGCAGTTTAAAACCAAAGGTATTATTCTGAGTGGGGGAGTTTTAGGCACGTTAGACTTACTATTAAAACAGAAATATACGTATAAGACACTGCCTAAATTATCTGATACGCTGGGCGAAAATTTGAGAACGAATTCGGAATCCTTGATCGGCGTCATAAGCAAAGAGGTTAAATTAAATAACGGGGTAGCCATCAGTTCTGTCTTTAATCCTGACGATGATACTCATATCGAATTGGTGAAGTTTCCAAATGGTTCTAGTTCTATGGTGAAAATGGCGACTATAGCAGTGGATGAACAAAATCCTTTATTGAGGTTACTTAAGTTTCCGATTGAAATAATAAAACATCCAAGGCGGTTTTTACGCATGTTGTTTGGAAGTAAATTAGCAGAGAATTCTGTGATTTTATTGGTGATGCAATCCTTAGACAATGCTTTAAAAATGACCTGGAAAAAAGGACTGTTTGGTGCGCACTTAAGTATTCAAGCAACCCATGGGAAGTTAACAGTGCCTGCCTATATTCCGATTGGTCAAAAAGTGATGCATAAATACGCTGAAAAAGTAAAGGGTTTTGGAGCCAATGCGATTACTGAAATTGGTTTTAATATGAGTAGTACAGCCCATATTATTGGTGGTTGTCCTATGGGAGAGAATGCAACGAATGGGACGGTAGATACTCTATTTAATGTATTCAATTATCCCAATATGAAAATAATGGATGCTTCTATAATCCCATGTAACTTAGGGGTAAATCCTAGTTTGACTATTACGGCTTTAAGTGAATATGCCATGAGTCAGGTTCCAGAGAAGGAGGGGAATATTAAAGTTAAATTAGAAGATAAAATAGCTCGAAAAGCTGTTCTTTAAAGCCGTTGTTTCTTTTTATAATTAGCATGGATATGTCGAGTGATATTTACACTGACTGTTGTGACGATGCTGAATTAACTGACGCATCATTTTTCCGTCTTTCCTGTTGATGCCAGCGATTTATTCCGTGGATAAATTCACACGGAGTATTACGGTGTCTTTCTCTGTAATTAGCAATCTATTTTTCTAGACGACATGTATAATGGAAGGAGTTTAAGAGCTCCTAGAGGATGATAAAACAGCTTAAGCGCTCATTATTGCAACGTTTTTATTATTTTTTTCGCATTTCTTAAAGAAGGATTTAATGTTAGTGCCATTTTATAATTGGTCAATGCCAAAGTAGAATCACCATTTTTAAGATAGGCCTCTGCTAGGCTATCATATACATTATAACTGTTTGGGTGTAGCGCAACATTTAATTTAAAATAGAAGATGGCTTTTTGGATGGAATCCTTGCGTAATTGAGCGTAGCCTTTTTTGTTCCAATCAGACTCCTCAATGATTGGGCTGAGACTGTCATTTTTTTGAATCTTTAAATACGCTTTTAATGCTTTAGGATAATCACCAGAAGCTATGTATTCCATGGCGAATTTATAGGAGGCAGGAATTTTTTTATAGGTATTAGGAATGCTGTCTTTTTTCGATTTTTTTAAAACATCAATGCTAATTGGAGTATCAGAAAAATTAAATTTAATTTTTTGATTGATTTCTTTGATGTAATAATCTGTAGTATTCATTGCTAAGGGCTGTATGTTTTTTAAACCTCCCCAGTTTAAGTATAATTCGTTTTCTACATAAAAGACTTGTATAAACTCATCTTCGTTAAGTAAATAGCGACCTTCTGTTTTTTTAATAAATTCCGGACTTATTTCTGAAGAATCACAGGATGTAAAGAATTGAATACATAAAATGAATACAAAGGATGCAACTATTTTTCTGAGCATGGATAAGAAGTTTGATGATGTTAGCTATAATGATTGCTAATAAGACGCGTTAAGTTGGGAATTGTTACAAATATTGTAACTATTTGTTTTATACTAACGATGTTTCTAAATGATTGTTTAAAGGTTGTATTTATCGTAGTTATTTTCAGAAGGAAAATTAAGAAAATGGAGGTAGTCGTTTGGTTTTTTAACAATGAGAAGCTATGATTAAAATCGGTCCTTTGAGTACTTTTTAATTTTGAAATTGCGCATAAAAAAAGCCCGCTATTTGCGGGCTTTTAGAAGGTATTATTGGAATCTTATTTAACGTCCATTAATTCAACGTCAAATATTAAGATAGCATTTGGAGGAATTACTCCACCAGCTCCTTGTTCTCCATAAGCCAATTCAGAAGGGATTACAAAACGAGCTTTATCACCCACTTTTAATAATTGAATTCCTTCGTCCCATCCTGCAATCACTTGACCGATTCCCAATTTAAAATCGATAGGTTGTTTGCGGTCATAAGAAGAATCAAATACAGTTCCGTCTAATAATTGTCCTTTATAGTGTACAGAAACTGTTTTGTTTTTAGCAGCTTGTGTTCCAGTTCCAACTTGTAATACTTTGTAACGTAATCCACTTGGAGTTACATCATAACCAGCACTTTCTTTTTCTAATAAAGCTTCTTGCTCTTTTTGAGCATTTGATGCAGCGTCTAAACGACTCCCTTCAAATGTTCTAAAAGCTTCAATAGCGTTAAATGCTTCTGCAGCTGCTCCAACTTTTACAATCTCTAAAGATTCTAATTTGTCATCTTGAGCGATGCTATTTACAATATCCATTCCTTCAACAACATTACCGAAAACGGTATGTTTGTTATCTAACCAAGGAGTTTCTATATGTGTAATATAGAATTGACTTCCGTTAGAAGCAGGTCCAGAGTTTGCCATAGATAAAATTCCAGGACGGTCGTGTTTTAAATCAGCATGAAATTCATCTGCAAATTTATAACCAGGGTCTCCCATTCCAGATCCTTGTGGACATCCACCTTGAATCATAAAATCAGCGATTACTCTGTGAAAATTTAAACCATCATAGAAAGGAGTTCCTTGCTCCTTTACTTTGTTTTCCATGTTTCCTTCAGCTAAAGCAACAAAGTTACCAACTGTTCCAGGAGTCTTTTCAAATTCTAAATTTACTAAAATAGCACCTTTAGAGGTGTTAAATTTTGCGTATAATCCGTTGTTCATTGTTCTAATTTTTGTGGTGCAAAGATACATTCTTTAAATCGTTGTCCCTATTTTTTTTATTGTAATTTATTAGTCAGCAAGTTAGTGTTAAAAAAAATACTTTATTTTTTCAATCTATCTAAGACCCATTGTTTTAAATCATAAAAGTTTTGAGGCGCTATTCCATGTCCTACGGGATATTCTTGGTAACTATGTTTTATGTTTAGCTGTTTTAAGAATTCGGGTGCTTTATTTGCCCATGCTACTGGAATTACTTGGTCTACACTTCCGTGAGAGATAAAGAAATCTAGGTGTTCATAGTTTTTTGTTTCCAAATCCGAGGGCATTAAGTCTGGATTTATGTGCCCGCTTAAAGCAATGATGTTTTTTACTTTTTCTGGATAATTTAAGGCGACTGAATAACTCAGGATGGTTCCTTGGCTAAATCCTAGTAAAAAAGTATTTTCTGGACTGCAGGTGTATTTCTCTTGAATTTGAGTGATAAACTTTCCTAAGGTTTCGCGTGCTTCTATCGCTTCTGGAATGTCAGAAAATTTTTCGTCTGCACTGTCAAAATGGATCGTGTACCATGCATAAGCGCCCATTCCTAAAAACATAGGTGCTTGTACACTTACAATTAGTAATTCCTCAGGTAACTCTTCTGCAAATGAAAATAAATCTTGCTCATTACTACCATAACCATGAAACATAAATAATAAGGGTTGGTTACTTACTTTTATTTTAGGTTCTCGTACTATATATTCTAATGCTAAATCGCTCATAATTATGTATAAAAAAGTCGCACAATAGGTGCGACTTCAAAAATAGTATTTATCTATTAATTTTTTAGATTCCTTTGAACCAATCTTGAAATAAATCTCCGAATAAGGGGATTTTTTTCTCCTGTCCTTTCAAACAACCAATAAATCCGGTAATCCAAAAAATAAACAGGGTAATATGTAAAAATCGGGCTACCGTAGGAATTCCCACGAGGCTTCCTATGGCTCCAGCGAGTAATTGTAAAAGTAACAAACCTATCATTTGTCGAATATGGAAAGAGGTGAAACTGTTTCTCTTAGAGTTATTCATGATAAATCCAATGAGGAGTCCTGGCCAGGATAAATAACTTATAATAGCGGCTGTTTTTCCTTCTTCAATATGTTGATTATGCATCGTTTTTATAGTAGTTTGTATTCTTTATAAATGTACAACTTTAATTCTGGATAAGCATTCTATTGGCAATAACTCCGTATACAATACCTTTCATCTCTTTATTTAAAAAGATGGAGTTTTTAGAGGTGGAAATTATATTGTTTTTTGTGAATGTGTAAGTAGGAGCAGGGTTGAAAAATGTGATGTCCGCTTTGTTTCCAACTTTAATACTGTTCTCAGGGATAGAAAAACGTGCTTTAGCTGTTAGTTTTTCTATAATAAGAGTAAGGTCTAAAATACCGTTTAAAGCACCAAAGATACTTTCCAATCCAATGGTTCCGTATTTAGCATTCTGGAATTCTACTTTTTTATCTTCGATAGTGATGGGTTGATGATCACTGGTAATCATATCGACAGTTCCGTCCTTTAAACCTTGAATCAAGGCCTCCACATCTGAAGGTGTTCTCAAAGGAGGTCTCACTTTATTACGACTGTCAAAGTACTGTAATTCATGATCAGTAATGCATAAATGATGGGCAGCTACACTACACGTAACATTCAGGCCTTTACGTTTAGCATCCTTAATTAATTGTACTGATTTTTCAGTGCTAATAGTAGGGATGTGTAGTTTTCCTTGTGTGTATTCCAGTAAAAATAAATCTCTTACTATTTGTAATTCTTCTGCCATGGCAGGAATTCCTTTCAATCCGTATTTAGTGCTATTAATTCCTTCATGTACCAAGCCATGTTGCGCAATACTATCGTCTTGTGGATAACTCAAGAGCAATCCGTCAAAATTCTGCGTATATAAAAGTCCTACTTTTAGTAGGTTGGCGTTGTGTATGGGTTTTTTATAATCGCCAAAGGCGATGGCTCCTGAATTTTGCATGTCAAACATTTCTGCCATGTCCTTACCTTCGGATTGTTTCGTAAAGGCCCCGATAGGGTACAAGTTGGTTGCAGCATGTTGCGCTTTAGAAATCAAAAATTCTACAGACGATTTATTGTCAATTACAGGGGCACTGTTCGGGTTTACTGCAATGTGAGTAAAACCACTTTTAGCCGCCGTATTTAAACCGTTCTTTATTGTCTCTCTGTCTTCTAAACCAGGTTCTCCAAAACAAACACTAGAGTCAAACCATCCTTGAGATACATGTAGATTCTCTAGATTTAACAGGGTGTCATCTTGTTTTGTGTCAATCGTGTCTTCTATGGAAGTGATGGTTCCGTTTTCGATTAAAATATCTTTAGTTTGACCATCAAAAGGGCTTGATTTGTCAATGATTTTTGAATTCTGTAGAATAATTCTCATAATTTGAAATATTTTAGGATAAGCATTTCAAAAAACAAAAATACTACAGATAAACCTAAAAACCATTTAAAAAGCCAATTGATTTTCTGATTTTCTATAAGGTGTTGATTCACAGCTGATATATTGTTCCCCAAGTGTATGTTCTCTGGAAGGTTTTGGATGTTTTCAAGGAGCGTATAGCTTAAATCACTTTCTGTTTTGGAGTAATTAAAAGCCAATTCTCCATAATGATGTAGGGGGGATTCTAACTTGAAATTTCCACTTTTCACAGGTTTATCGGTAAGTTTCAAGCTTACTTTCTTCGCATAGCGTTGTTGCAAAGGGATAAAGTCTTCTTTTTTATTGGAGAGGCTTAAAATTTCATTACTATTTAATGAAATAGCGAAGTCTATAGGTGTGTTATTTTTATTTCCGAGGGTATAATATAGTTTAGGAATATTATAACTTTGCCTTCCTATGTTGTAAAATAAAGGGACAATCAGGGAAGATTGTTGCAAGTTTGTTGCCTGTTCATTTAAAGGAGAAGCATACAAGTAGATAGTACCTTGCTTCCATTTATAAGACGATACAAAAGAAGTATTGTTTGCGAGTCCTACTATTTGAATTCCTTTTTTACCCCTATGATTGTATACTGTGTATACAGTCGGATATTGAAAATTTGAGACACGTTTTTTGAATACGTTTTTTAAAAGTGGATGTTCATAGTTAATATCCGTAATTTTCAATTCTTTCTTTTTAGGCGCTTCTAAACTTCCTAAGTCTACTTGTTGAAATAATTTATTATAGGAGTTGATGTTGGAGTTCATCGCGGGGATGATGGTGAGACTTCCTCCTTTTTTCACAAAATCGATTAGCGGCGGGATTAAAGGGCTCGGGATGGTTTTAATTTCGTGTAAAATGATACTGTGTTGCTCGCTTATTAGATTGTAGGCCAATTCCTGTACGCTGGATTGTTTAAAATTAAATTCGTCATTGGTATATATTCGTGACAGGTAATTTCCATTTTCTCCGATACTTAAGATATTTATTTTTGCTGGTTTTTGGAGGTTAAAATAGAACGTATTATCAAATGATAATGCAGGATCATTTAGATGTACTTCTCCTTTGAAGTTATGATTAAATGTGATTGGGAATCTGATTTCTTGCTGGTGTTTTTTGTCAAATTTAACACTTGTTTTCCCCATTAATCGCGTGTTATTAAATAAAGAAACGGCTGTTTCATTCCCCAGTTCTTGACTGTGAACGATCACACCTAGGATTATCGTCGAGAGTGTTTTTTCGGCGATAAAAACACTGTCTATAGAAGTGTTACTCCTAGTTTTAGGAAGCGTTTGTATACAGGTATATTGGATCCGAGAACTTTTATCAAAGAAATCAAGGTTAAAATCCTTATGGGTTTGAAAGTCAGAGATAAGGAGAACATTAATATGTACGGAAGGCTTGTCTTTTGTTAATTGGTTGATCTTTAATAGTAATATTTTAAAATCCAGTGTTTTTGGGCTGTAGTTTACATTGAGGAGTGTTTTTTTTAAGACTTCGTATGAGAGGTTTTTATAGCTGTTTTCATTAGTTATAAAAGAAACGATTTCATTTTTAGGTAAGGATTTTAATAGGTCTTGGATTGCACGTTGTAGTAATTCACCTTCGTTTCCCTTTGCTTGCATGCTGTAGGAATTGTCTAAGTAAATAACGGTGTGGTGTTTAGTTCCCTTACTGAAATTAGCGACAAAAGGCTGGGAAAAGGAAACAATTAAACAGGATAACGCTATTAGTCGAGTGGCTAAGATGAGCCATTTTTTAATACGGGCACTTTTTCGTGACTGTTGTGCTAATTTTTTTAAGAATTGTACATTGGTAAAAGGTGTTTTTTTAAACCGTTGTAATTGAAATAAATGGACAATTATAGGGATGATTAAAAAAAATAAGGCGTACAGAATTTCAGGATGCTTTAATTGCATATAGAGGTGTTTTACTTAGACTAGCTGTTCAAATATAGCTAAAAGGATTTAATATAAATAGGTCTACGTAAAAAAGATGTAAAATGGCCTCCTTAACTTTTTTAATACGTGTTTAATTCTTTGAAAATCACCATTTATTGAATGGTATTAACAGTTATTTAGATGCGTTTTCAGAAAGGAAATAGACAATGTAAGTTTGACGGTTTTTAGTCAAAGGAATGAAGTAAAAAAAGTATCTTATTATAAAGCAACTAGCTCTTTGTCCCATCGGTGTAAAGAGCTAGTTATTTAGCGTGCTATTTCATTTCAAAATAAGCTTTCAAAATTCCAGCTGCATATAAGCTGGCAACTTCTTTTGCGAATTTAGGAAAATCTAAGGTTGCGTTGTCATTGGCTTTATCAGAGATGGTTCTGATAATAGAAAATGGGATGTTGTATTCATAACACACTTGTGCTACGGCAGCTCCTTCCATTTCTACACATTGTGCTTGTGGAATTTCACGTAATAATTCATTTATTTTAGCACTACTAGAAATAAATTGATCGCCACTCAAGATAGTTCCAATACGGGCTTTCGGCTGTTCTAGCTTAAATGTCGCAATGGTACTACTGTCTATATGTTGTTTAAATTCCGCTAGGAATGTTTCCGTTGCTTTTAATAAATCTTCACTGAAAGCCGTGTTAATTGCGGCTTTGTTTAAAAGCGGGATGTGAAATTTCGGAAATAGGGGACTCGCATCCAAATCGTGTTGGAAGAGGTCATGTCCGACTATAATATCTCCAATATTTAAATCGCTTTGTAAGCCACCTGCAACTCCTGTGAAAATAAGTTCGGTTAGGTTATAATCGTTTATAAGCTGGGTGCTAGTCATGGTGGAAGCTACTTTTCCCCATCTAGAAAAAACCAAGACTACTTCCTTATTGAATAAGGTTCCTGTATAATAGGTGCGTTGTCCTTTGGTGGTTTCTATTACGTTTGTCAATTGCTTTAATAAAGCGTCAATTTCATCGTGCATCGCACTTAAAATTCCTATTCTTGGGGTGGTATCCATATTATTTAATAATTAAACCGTCTTTCATTACTAATTTCCTGTCTGCCATGTCTGCCAAGGCTTGATTGTGGGTTACGATTACAAATGTTTGCCCAAATTTATCACGAAGTGTGAAAAATAATTCATGCAAGGTTTTAGCGGCATCGGTATCTAAATTCCCACTAGGTTCATCAGCAAATATAACTTCGGGATTGTTTACGAGTGCTCGTGCCACGGCAACACGCTGTTGTTCTCCTCCAGATAATTCACTTGGTTTGTGATGCAAGCGATGGGATAACCCTAAAAAAATCAATAATTCTAAGGCTCTTTCTTCGGCTTCTTTCTTTGATTTTTTTGCTATAAAAGCAGGAATACATACGTTCTCTAATGCGGTGAATTCCGGTAATAATTGATGAAATTGGAAAATGAACCCGATGTGCTTATTCCTAAACGCAGAAATGTCTTTATCGCTGAGGTTTACGATGTTTTTACCGTTTAACCTTATGGTAGCACCTTTCTCAGAGGTTGGTTTGTCTAAGGTTCCTAAAATTTGTAGAAGTGTTGTCTTTCCAGCTCCCGAAGGTCCTACAATGGCAACGATTTCTCCTTTTTTAATATGTAAATCTACTCCTTTTAGGACTTCTAAGTCACCGTAAAACTTGTGTAAATTGCTTGCTTTTATCATAGTCTTCTAAAAAAAACGAAAGTACTCATTTTATCAGTTATTAAATCCAGTTTTTAAGATTATTGTAATCTAAATAGTAAATACATTTTAGCGATACAATGTTCTTCATGGGTTCGTCAAATAAGTTTTTTAAATTATCTCCGAATTTTAAATCGGATAAATTATCGCTCTTAAATAAGGAGTTTCTATAGATGGCAGTCAATTGACTTCCTGGAGCAAATTCCCAAGAATAACTCAAGTCAAAATTCCAGATATTATAGTTAATGTCTAAATTTTCGGAATAAGAATGGCTGTCTAAGTGTCCTTTGTCATTTAATTTATAAAAATCATCCTGGAAGGTTACAGGAGACCAATACTGCCTAAATGTAAGGTTTAATCCAGATTTAACACTGAAATTATAACTTGCAGCTAAGCTGTTTATCACGCTTTTAGAATCTCTTATTCCAAAGATAATATCACCGTTACTTAAAGAACTTGCATAGGCTTCAGAGTGGATTGTTTTCTTAAATTTCAAGCTGTATTTTACTTGAAGTTTGTCGTTAAATCGATACCGTGGTTTTAGTCCAAACCAATATCCTTTTTCATTAATGTCCGGTCTTAAAAGTCCTCCGGTGTTTATGTCAAAAGCAAATTGTTTTCGGTAATCTGAAGAGTACCATATACTGAGTCTTCCGACTGTTTCTTGTACGATATAGCGTGTGAAATCTCCGGTACGAGGTTCATAAAAATCTTTGATAGGCCCCGCTTTCATAAAAAAGTTGATCCCTACATTGTTTCGATTAGTAGTGTTTCCCCAAAATCCAACTCCAATGGACGTATCTGTATACGTATTTGGATTGTCGATATAATTAACGTCTCCCCATAGGTTTATTCTATAATTGTCAAACATTCCTTTTGGTTTGAAAATACGGTAGGAATAGCGTCCATAAAAAGTGTTGTAATTATTTTTACGGTTGTATCCTAGGTCATTTATCTCGTAGTTACTATTGACTTTTTTTCCTCCAATTTTATATTGATGGTTACCACTAGATTTCCCTATATTCAAGTCTGCAAATAAGCCTGTACTGGTCGTTCCATTTTCTCGGATATTACTCATTTTAAAACTCCCATCTATAAAGTGGGTGTTTTTTTTATTTAAGATATTAAATAAAACCGCGGTTACATTAGCATCTCTAAAATGGCCTTCTCTCGTTACATTAGTGTTTACTAAGGAGACAGAGGAAGTTTTATTAAATTGTTGGTCTATGACTAGGACATTGTAGTTGGTGAAAGGTTCTGTGATAATTTTACGGACCTCTTTAGTGGTTAAGTTTGTAATCTGTGCGTAGGTTTTTTCGGTAATAGCATTGAAAATCCCAATTCCTAAATTTCCCTTCGTACGTCCTGAAATCTTTATGGCATTGAGCATGTCTACTTTAGCAGGGTTGTCTATGGTTTCGTTTTCTCCTAGCAGATCTGCCGCGTCATAATAACCCGTGGGTTTATTCCCAATTCTACGTGAATAAAAGAGCTTTCCTTTTCCAAATAATTCAGTTCCTTCTGTGAAAAAGGAGCGCTGTTCCGAATAGCGTTGTTCAAAGGGGCCTAGGTTTAATACGACATCGTCATAGCCTGTTTGTCCAAAATCTGGAATGAGAGTGGCGTCCAGGGTAAAGCTTTCGTTAATTCCGTATTTTAAATCCATCCCAACACTGTAATTTGTGTCAGATGTGCCATCAAAAGAGGTGTTTGTAATGGATGCGTAGGGAGAAAAACTCAAGCGAATAGGTGGTTTTATATTACTTATTCCCGTTATTTCTCCGGAAAATTGGGTGACTAAACTAGCGCTTTTATCAATGTAGTTCCAAGTGAATTCCTGATTGGTACTTTGTATTTTACGATGGATATTGATTCCCCAGGTATGGGTGTTTGTATTTGAAAAACGAAGTGCTGCGTAGGGTATTTTCATTTCCACTGTCCAGCTATCATCATTTAATTGTACCGCACTTTCCCAAACAGCGTTCCAGCTCCAATCTGCTCCTTTAGAACTTATTTTAGCATCTCCTTGGCTTCCCGCACTGGTCACTAGAAAACTGGTGTCGTTTTGTCCATCGTTATTTGGATTGATGCTGATTTTGAAAAAATCTGCATTTCCTAAATTATCCCTGTTGGTTTCTTGGGTAGGAATACTACCGGGATTAGCATCGTACATGATCGCAGCAAAATAGATAGCCTCATCATCATACGCGATATTAACAACGGTTTTTTTATCGGTTTCTGGATCTCCATCTCCAGGTTTAAACATGACAAAGTCTTTGGCTTGGTCAGCGCCTAGCCAAAAGGATTCATCTAGCTTTCCATCGATGACTGGAGCTTGTTGAATACGTGTTGCATGTACGGATTTTTTTTTAATGATTTGAGCATGAAGTGAACATGTAAAAATAAACGCAACAAGCATCGGTAAAATTTTCATGAGTTTTTTTAAAGGCTAAATTATTAAGGAAATATCGGATGAGCTCCTAATTAATTGTTAAATCACAGTAAAGACCATGAAAAAGTAGATTTGTTACAATTATGATAAATATTTCGAAAAAAAATTAAAGTTTACACTAGGATTGTTACATTTGTGTTTATAATAGCAAAATTGACTCTAAATGAATTTACACGAATATCAAGGAAAAGAATTGCTGAATAGTTTTGGCGTTCGTATCCAACGCGGAATTGTTGCTGACAGTTCTGAAAAAGCCGTTGCGGCTGCAAAACAATTAACGGAAGATACAGGTACCGGATGGTGGGTAGTAAAAGCTCAAATCCATGCAGGTGGTCGTGGAAAAGGTGGGGGTGTTAGGTTGGGCAAAAGCCTAGAAGAAATTGCCTCTATTTCTAGTGACATTCTTGGAATGATGTTAATTACTCCTCAAACACCACCAGAAGGGAAGTTTGTGAACCAAGTATTGGTAGCAGAAGATGTGTATTATCCGGGTGAGAATGACCCTGAGGAATATTATATGTCAGTTTTATTAAATCGTGCAACGAGTAAAAATATGATTATGTATTCTACCGAAGGAGGTATGGATATTGAGGCAGTGGCTGAAAACACACCGCATCTAATTTTTACGGAAGAGATTGATCCTTTATTAGGATTGTTGCCTTTTCAAGCGCGTAAAATAGCATTTAACCTTGGATTGTCTGGAGGAGCAATGAAAGAAATGGTGAAGTTTGTGACTTCATTATATACAGCCTATGTAAAATCGGATGCTTCTTTATTCGAAATTAATCCAGTATTAAAAACGTCGGATGATAAGATTTTAGCAGTGGATGCTAAGGTTTCGTTAGATGATAGTGCTTTGTTCCGTCATAAAGACTTGGCTGCATTGCGTGATTTACGTGAAGAAAATGCGATTGAAGTAGAAGCCAATGAAGCAGGGTTAAATTATGTAGATTTAGATGGGAATGTTGGATGTATGGTAAACGGAGCTGGATTGGCGATGAGTACTATGGATTTAATTAAGCAATCTGGAGGAGAACCAGCAAACTTTTTAGACGTTGGTGGTACTGCAGATGCAAAACGTGTAGAATTAGCCTTTAGATTGATTTTAAGAGATCCTAATGTAAAAGCTATTTTAGTAAATATCTTTGGAGGTATTGTGCGTTGTGACCGTGTTGCTCAAGGGGTAATTGATGCCTTTAAAAACATGGGTGATGCGATTAAAGTACCTATTATTGTTCGTTTACAAGGAACAAATGCAGTAGAAGCAAAACAGTTATTGGATGATAGTGGAGTGGATTTAATTTCCGCGACTGAATTTCAAGAAGCCGCTGATAAAGTACAGGAAGTATTGTCTAAATAAGACAAATTACATATTTAATAAAAGTCAAACTTGTGTACTGCATGAGTTTGGCTTTTTTTTGTTTTAACGAGCGTCAGTACATAGGACTTAGGATACTGCGGGGTGATATTTATTTCTTGAAGTTGGATCCAAGAATTAGGATTTAGGACTTGGGATTCCGGAGTAAGAAGAAGGTTTAAGAAGGTTGCATAAATAAGGAGGTGATGTTGTTTTTTTTCATTGGTCAAGAGGTCCGGATTCTTAGGTCAAATTTAAGCAATGTCAATCAGCCCAGATTTCTGTATTAAGTAGTCTAGTGTCCATTCTAAATAATCCTCATCTCAATTCTCAAAGCTAATTTCTCATTTCAATGCAAAAAAAAAGCCCTAAAATTAATTAGAGCCTTTATAATGGATTTTAAAACTGTTTAGATGTCATCGAAACTTACGTCTGTGAAACTAGTAGAGTCTGCTGTTTCTAGCACTTCTTCAGTTTGTTTTTTGTAGTCTTTCTGATGTCTTTCAGAGATAACTTCGGAACCTTTTTCATTGATGATAAAATCAGTAGCAGCCGTTAACATTTCTCTGAACTCAGTAAAGTCTTCTTTATATAAATATATCTTATGTTTTTTATAATGGAAAGATCCATCATCATGAGTAAATTTCTTACTCTCAGTTACTGTTAGGTAATAATCATCAGCCTTCGTAGCCCTTACATCAAAAAAGTAAGTTCTTCTTCCTGCTCTTAGAACTTGAGAAAAAATCTCCTCTTGCTCCATATGTTCTTTTTCGCTCATAATATTAGGTCTGTTAAATAAATCAATTAGGTTAGATTGAGTCACAAATCTAACGAAAAAATATTTAATTACTCTTCTTTTTCTAAAAGTTGTTGTTCATATAAATTTTTGTAGTATCCATCAGTGTTTAGTAGTTGACTGTGAGATCCTTGTTGTAGTATTTCACCCTGTTCTAGCACTATGATTAGGGATGCGTTTTTTAAAGAAGAGATTCGGTGGCTCACGATTAAGGTTGTTTTATGCTGACTAACGGTATATAAGTTCCTCAATATGATTTCTTCTGTTTTTGTGTCTACGGCAGATAAACAATCATCAAAAATAAGTATTTCAGGATCCTTTATGAGTGCTCTTGCTATGGATACACGTTGTTTTTGACCTCCTGAGAGGGTGACACCTCTTTCACCGATAAATGTGTTATAACCGTTTTTAAATGCAATAATATTTTCATGTATGTATGCATTCTTGGCGGCGTCCTCTATGTCTTGATCAGAGGCGTTTTCTAGACCGAAACTAATATTGGTTTTAATGGTGTCAGAAAACAAAAAAGAATCCTGTGGAACCACTCCTATTTGTTCTCTGAGTGAATTTAGGTTTACTTGTTTAATGGGGCGTTTGTCTATGTAGATAGTTCCATGAGATACATCATAGCTACGTGTAATTAAATTAATCAGTGTAGATTTTCCGGAGCCAGTTTTTCCTAAGATACCTATAGTTTGTCCTTTTTCAATGTGTAGGTTGATGTTCTTAAGCGCCGTGATATTTGTGTCATCATAGGTGAAACTGACATTTCTAAATTCAATTTCGCCCTTTAAGTCATGTTCTTCAATAGCCGTATTTACGATTTCTGGAGTATGTTTTAAAAATTCGTTAATTCTGTTTTGCGAAGCCTCGGCTTGTTGAATAATGGAAGTTACCCATCCTACGACGGCCACAGGCCATGTAAGCATGTTTACATACATGATAAACTCAGCAATCACACCAATGGTTATTTCACCAGCAATGTATCGTAAGCCTCCTACATAAATCACTAAAATATTACTTAGTCCGATCAGTAAAATCATTAGGGGAAAAAAGAGGGCTTGTGCTTTGAATAAATTAATGTTTTTATTCTTGGTTTCCTCGGTGAGTGCTACAAATTCTGAGATTGATTTTTCTTCAATTCCGTAGGATTTTAAAATACTAATTCCAGAAAATGTTTCTTGTGCATTGGTGGTTAATTTGGATAAATATTGTTGCACAACAGTACTTCTCGAGTAAATGACCCTACTTAAAATGTAAATAGATAGGGAGAGTAGTGGTAGAGGAAGTAAGGTGTAGCCTGTTAAAACAACATCTATTTCTAACATCTTAACGATCGCGACTATGAAAAGCATCAGCATATTAATGGTGTACATTAATGCAGGACCAAAATACATACGTACTTTACTCACATCTTCGCTAATTCGATTCATTAAATCTCCCGTGCTGTTTTTTTTATAAAAATTAACACTGAGCTTCTGGTATTGGTCGTAGATTTCGTTCTTTAAATCAAATTCTATGAGTCGAGAAGTCACAATTATTAGTTGACGCATTAGGAAAGTAAAGCCTCCGGCTAATAAAGTGGCGCCTATAATCAGAAGTATGTTCGTAAGCAGGTCTTCTTTTACAAGGTCCATGTCCGAGATAACTCCTGTACGATAGGCGTCAGCCATGTCTATAGATTTTCTGATTAAAGGAGGAACTAATAGGGATAAATACTTGGAACAAGCGGTTATAAAGAGCCCGAGTAATAAGCGATATTTATATTTATAAAAATATTTATTTAGGTATTGTAGTGCTTTCATTTAGTCGGCGTCGTATCAATTTATTTAAGGGACGAATATACGCGTTTTATCACGAATCAAATAAGTTTTAAAATACATTTAATTCTAATAAAATAATAGTACTTTTGCCAAAAATTAAGACTAACAATTAGTTTCAAAAAAGTTCTTTAGATGATTAATAGACGACACATAAGAGTAAAGGTAATGCAAGGGGTTTATGCCATGCACCAATCTAAAAATGATGACCTGATAAGAGAAGAGAAATTATTAAAACTAAGTGTGGATAAAATGCAAGACATGTATGTATTGCTTTTAAGTATGTTAGTTGAAGTAAGAGATATGGAACGCATCTTTTTAGAGGTGTCTAGTAAGAAAATCCTTGCGACTAAAGAAGAGAAAAAACCCAACCCTAAATTTATTAATAACAAAGTAATTCAATTGTTGAACGAGAGTAATTCGTTGGCTTTGTATATCGATGAACACAATTTGAATAACTGGTATTTGGATACTGCCTATGTAAAGGATGTCTGGAAAACCATGAAAGAAAGTGATTTTTATATCGCTTATATGGCGAATGAAAAGAATAGTTTTGAATTAGACAAAGAATTTATCGTGCGTTTATTTAGAGAAATAGTAGCTCCAAATGAAAAGATAGCTGATTATTTTGAAGATAAAAATATTAGCTGGGTAGATGATATTCCTTTTGTAAATACATGGGTTGCAAAAACATTAAACCAATTAACGCCTCTTAAAGGGATTTATGTAGGAAGTTTATACAAAGATGAAGACGATCAGAAATTCGTATCAGAATTGTTTAGGAAAACGGTATTAAACGATCGTATTTTAAGTGAGGAGGTTGATCAGAGAACTCCGAACTGGGATATGGAACGTATTGCGGATGTAGATTTGATTTTGATAAAAATGGCGATTTGTGAATTTTTAAAATTCCCTTCTATTCCTACACGTGTAACTATTAACGAATACATCGAAATTTCGAAAGATTATTCTACAGAGAAAAGTAGTTTCTTTATCAATGGTGTTTTAGATAAAATATCAAAAGAATTTGAAAAGTCAAAAAGACTTAATAAAATAGGGAGAGGATTGTTATAAAATTGCTATTTTTACGAAATAATTTTTAAAACATTAACCCTTATGAATAAAGTGATTTTCCTTGTGGTAGCATTAATGAGTATTTCATTATTGTTTTCTTGTAAACAAGAGTCAGCCCTTGCAAAAGTGAAAACAGAAAATATTCTAAAAGCGGAAGCGCGTGACGTACAGATTAGTAAAGGAGGTGCAGTAATGGAATTTGATAAACGAGCCTTTGAATTTGGAACAGTAGACGAAGGAACAGTTATCAATGGTGTTTTTAAAATCACCAATGTAGGAAAGTCTGATTTAGTAATTCTATCTGCAAAACCAAGTTGTGGATGTACGGTTCCTTCTTGGCCAAAAGAACCTATTAAGCCAGGAGATACGGCAGCGTTGACTTTTACATTCAATACCAGAGGGAAACCTAATAAACAGAATAAATCGATTACCATTAAATCCAATGCGGAAAAATCTATAGAAGTTTTACGTATTAAAGGATTTGTAACACCAAAGCCTAAAACGGCAGTAACAAAGTAATATAAAACTCAAATAATAAATGTTTACAATAATTTCTTTAGCAATAGATACAGAAGGATTAATGGGAATGCTTCCATTCGTACTGATGTTCGTAGTAATTTATTTTTTCATGATTCGCCCACAAATGAAGCGTCAGAAAAATGAGAAAAATTTTCAACAAACCATTAAGAAAGGTTCGAAAGTAGTAATGACCAGTGGAATTCATGGTAAAATATTAGATTTCGTAGAAAGTGACAATACAGTAATAATAGAGACAGGTGCAGGAAAAATAAAATTTGACCGTGCAGCTATTTCTATGGAGATGAGTAAAGTATACGCTCCAGTTATAGAGAAAAAATAAATCAGGCAACTTTTTTATAACATTGTCTTAAAAGATATGCTGTCCTATTGTAAAAGCAATGGATAGCTTTCTTTTAAGACAATTTTTTTTTGTATTTTTAACGGATATATTCAATTCATCTTAAATAATATCTCTTGAAAAAAAAGGTAGCCAGCTCATTGGCTTTTTTAAAAAATGACAGGAGCGTTCGAATATTTTCCATTTTTTTAGTGCTGACAACTATCATTTGGTTCTTAATCGAATTATCTAAAACATACAGTAGTACGGCTTATTTAAAAATCGACTATAAGAATTTAAGTAAGACTCAGATTTTACAGGAGGCACCTTTAAATAAGATTGAAGTAGCGCTTAAGTCTTCCGGATTCAGTCTTATGGGATACCAATTATTCACAAAAAAAGTGACATTGGATCTAACCGATGCCATTTATACACGTGCGAATCGGCATTTTGTCTTACTAAATAATCACCAAATAGAAATAGGTAGTCAACTGTCTTCTGAAACAGAGTTGTTGCGTTTTAACAGAGATACTATCTTTTTTGAATTAGGGGCAACCATTTCTAAAAAAGTTCCAGTACTGCTGGAATTAGATCTCAGTTATAAACCTGGCTATAATTTAATGAGTGACATTAAAATGACACCTGACAGTGTTGTTATAACGGGGCCTGAAAAACATATAGATACCATTCAGTATCTATATACGAAAAAGAAGGTACTTACAGAAGTCTACGAGACTATTAATAGCTCCATTCCTTTACTTATAAATCCAGCGGTTAACACTATTAGTTATGGAAGTGTTGAGGTAAATGTGACAGCTGTGGTTGAGAAAATCACGGAAGGGAAGCTAATTATTCCTGTTCAAATTATAAATGTGCCACCAGGGATAACCATTACTACATTTCCGAAAAACATAGAAATTGTATATCAAGTAGGGCTTTCTAATTTTAGTGACATTAATGAAACATCTTTTGACGTAGTGTTTGATTATAATTCCTATCTAATAGATTCAACATTAGTGTATTTACTTCCCCGAATAAAGTCCAAAAGTGACTTAGTGCGTTCCGTGGAAATAAAACCACGAAAAGTAGAGTTTTTAATACAAAAAAAATGATAGTTATTGGACTGACAGGTGGAATTGGAAGTGGAAAAACTACCGTGTTGAAAATGTTTGAGGCGAAAGGGATTACTACTTATAACGCAGATTTAGAAGCACGTAAACTTATAAATACGTCCCCTGAAATAAGAGAAAATCTAGAGAGGTTATTTGGAAAAGACGCTTATTTAGGGGAGGAATTGAACAGACCATTTATAGCGAGTATAGTGTTTTCTGACAAGGAAAAATTAGCAGCTTTAAATAAGGCAACACACCCAAGTTTACATCATCATTTTAAAACATTCTTAGCGAGACAATCAGGAATTTATATTGTTTATGAAGCGGCTATTTTATTAGAGTCCGAAGGCTACAAGTTATGCGATTATATTATTACTGTGGTGGCGAGTAGCGAAGAGAAATTGAAGCGTATTCAATTACGTGACGGTATGACGGTTTCGGAGATAAGAGCTCGAATGAACAGTCAAATGTCGGATGCCTTGCGTATTGAAAAGTCTGATTTTGTAATAACCAACAATAGCAAGAGTGGTACGAAACAACAGGTAGCATGCTTGCATGACCTTTTATCTGATTTGAGTATTGTTAGTTAAACTCTTAAAATAGTGTTAAAGAACCATTTTTGATGTTAATATTGGTTAAAAATAGTGGCTGTAAATGTTAAAATATTAAATTTGATGCATGGGTAAAAAAACATTTTTTCTAATTAGTTTCCTCATGAGTGTTGCCTTAATTGGGATTATTTTTGTACAGGTTAGTTGGATTAAAAACACATTAGATATTCGAGAAAAACAGTTTTCTAGCGATGTGAAATTTGCCTTGGCGAATGTTTCTCAAAATATAACACAAAGAGAATTTGATGTCTATTTTAAAAAATTCTCAAAATTAGTAGAAACACAAGAGAAATACAAGCCTTCTGATATCAGGAATTTTGTATTTGAACAGGTAGACACGGTAAATAACCAACGATTTATCTATTCTAGAAGTATTTTAGAGGAGAACTATAAAATTCCCACTGATTTTTTTAATGATGATTCTATCAACTTTAAAAAGATATACAGTAAAGAGGAGGTTATAGTCTTTAGTCATATCCATACGGATGGTGATTTGTCCTCAGAAACACCATCAGAACGATTTGTAAAAGTAGGGCGTTTTGACGCTTCGGAGAGGGCTGAGTTTTTGAGTTTTATAGATGTTACTGTATCGCGACTTCCGGTAAATATGAGGGTGAGTAATAGAGAACTGAGCATAGAACTTGATAAAGAACTAAAAAAAAGAGGGATAGAAACTGATTTTAAATACGGTATTTATAGCAATGGATTGGCCACAAAGGTAAAGTCCGGATATTTTAGAAAAGAGGTAGGTAAAAGTTATCAAATCCCTATGTTTACGGATAGTGAAGGTGAGAGTAATTATGATTTATTTGTGAGTTTTCCTTCCAAAGAAAAATACATAGTATCTTCTATACAACGGAATTTAGTCCTCTCAATATTTTTTATTCTAATTATTATTATTACGTTTATAACCGCATTGTATCAATTGATAAAGCAAAAGCAGATTTCAGAAATTAAAACTGATTTCATCAATAATATGACCCACGAATTTAAAACACCTATCGCCACCATAAATTTGGCCTTAGATGCTATAAAAAATCCAAAGGTGATTCACGATACGGAGAAAATACATCGCTACGTAAAGATGATTCGTGAAGAGAATAAACGAATGCATGCACAGGTAGAAAATGTATTGCGTATCTCTAAGTTGGAAAAAAACCAATTAGATATTACTAAGGAAGCGGTGGATATACATGATTTATTAGATGACGCCATGTCTCATATCCATTTGTTATTAGAGGAGCGTGAGGGCAGAATTGAGTTGCATTTGGAAGCCGTGTTAACGGAATTTTTGGGAAATTCATTTCATTTCACTAATATTATCGTAAATATGTTAGACAATGCGATTAAATATTCACCAGAACCTCCACGGATAGATGTGTATACGGAGAATACGGCTAAAAATATAATTATAAAGGTTAAAGATCAAGGTATAGGAATGAGCACACATGTTCAGAAGAATATCTTTAAAAAATTCTATCGTGAGGAGACGGGAAATATACACAATGTAAAAGGTCACGGTTTAGGATTAGCATATGTTAAAAAAATAGTAGAGATACATCAAGGAAGTATTCATGTAGAGAGCGAAAAAGGAAAAGGAAGTACGCTTATTGTGAAGATTCCGTTAATATAAAAAGAGTTGATTATGAGTAAAAACAGAATTTTATTGGTAGAGGATGATCCTAATTTCGGAACGGTTTTAAAAGATTACTTAGGCTTGAACGATTATGTGGTCACCCTTGCAAAAGACGGTCTAGAAGGACTGATTATGTTTAAGAACGATGAGTATGATATTTGTATTTTGGACGTAATGATGCCTCGTAAAGATGGATTTTCTTTAGCCAAGGATATACGTGCAACAAATAAAGAAATTCCAATCATTTTTTTAACCGCAAAGACGATGAAAGAAGATGTATTAAAGGGATATCAAGCGGGAGCGGATGATTATTTAAACAAACCTTTTGACTCTGAAGTATTGTTGTATAAAATTAAAGCCATTTTACAACGGAAACAGATTGGAAGTAATAAGGAAGAAGAGCGTTTTGAGTTTACTATAGGTAGGTTTGAATTTAATTCCAAATTGAGACATTTAATATTTAATAAAGAGAGTACTCAAAAATTGTCACCAAAGGAAAACAAGTTATTAAAAATGCTTGCCTTGTACAAAAACGATTTAATGCCTAGAGAATTGGCCTTGACTAAGATTTGGAGAGATGATAACTATTTTACATCTAGGAGTATGGATGTTTACATTGCCAAACTTAGAAAATATTTAAAATTGGATTCCGGTGTGGAAATATTAAATATTCATGGGGAAGGGTTTCGTTTAATTGATCAGCGTTAAGTATTTAAGCAATGATCTATAATTTATAAAAAAAAGTCTGCCTATGCGGGCTTTTTTTTATGGGTTTTAAATTGTAATTTGCCTGTAAAATTTGAGAAGAGATGGCTAAATTCATAAAATTATACAATGAAAACCCAAACGAACGCGAGATAGATAAGATAGTAACAATCCTAAAAAAAGGAGGGCTGATTATTTTTCCCACGGATACTGTTTACGGGTTAGGTTGTGATATTACGAATACGAAAGCCATGGAGAAAGTGGCACAATTGAAAGGAATTAAATTGGCGAAAGCTAATTTTTCATTCATATGTCACGATTTAAGTAATTTATCCGACTTTGTTAAGCAAATAGATACGCCTACCTATAAAATATTGAAAAAAGCCTTGCCTGGACCTTATACTTTTGTATTGCCTGCGAGTACTAAATTGCCGAAGGCTTTTAAACACAGAAAAACAGTGGGAATTCGTGTCCCTGACAATACGATTATCAGGGCATTAGTAAAAGAATTAGGGAACCCTATTGTATCTACCTCTATTAGAGACGATGATGATGTGGTTGAATACACCACAGATCCTGAATTGATCAATGAAAAATGGGGGCATATTGTCGATGTAATTATTGACGGTGGTTATGGTGATAATCAAGCCTCTACGGTGGTCGATTTATCACAAGACGAAATAGAAATTATTAGAGAAGGTAAAGGAACTATCGATTTTCTTTAGTAAAAATAAATTTCTTGTTTCCTTTTATAAAATAATCCCAAACAATACTTTTACTTCCGTAGTAATCTGTTTTTTGGCGTTGATAATCTCGTTTATTGAGCATCATAGAAAGGCGTGTATAAAAGCTGAAATGTGCTCTAATAATAGCGTAAGTATGACGGGGTTTTAATTCCATCATAAATTTCACGCCTGCAATTCCGTCAAGAATAAGCCTAGTAAAAATCAATAAAAACAGGCCTTTTTTAGGGCAATTCTTTACCAAGTTACACAAGCTATTTCTAAAGTTAAGATAGGTTTTTTGAGGGTTTAGTTCGTTTAATGTTGCGCCTCCAACATGATATACGGTACTCTGCCCGTTATAATAAATAGAAAGTCCTAAATTTTGAGCACGCCAGCAAAGGTCTATTTCTTCTTGATGTGCAAAATAATCTTCGTCAAAACCACCAAGCTCATGAAAAACCTTATTTTTAATAAAAAAACAAGCTCCTGATGCCCAAAATATAGGAAGGGTATCATTGTATTGGTCCTCGTCTTTTTCAATACTGTCAAATATACGACCTCTACAATATGGATAGCCATATTTATCAATAAAACCACCGGCGGCACCCGCGTATTCAAACAAGTCTTTTTGTTTAAAATCTAGTATTTTAGGTTGAATTATGGCAATTTCTTCATGTGATAAATACATGTTACGTATTGGAATTAGCCAGTTTGCACTGACTTCAATGTCCGAATTTACCAAGGCGTAAATTTCTTCTTTTACAGATTTAAGTGCGTCATTGTATCCTTTTGCATAGCCTCCATTACGACTGTTCTGAATAATAGTAATTTCTGGGTATTGAGCGCGAATAAACGCCATGGAATCATCTGTAGAAGCATTGTCTGCAACATATATAGTAGAGTAAGAAGGATCACTATACGCTATAATACTCGGTAAAAATTGTTCTAATAGTTGTTTTCCGTTCCAGTTTAAGATAACAATGGCAATGTTCATGTAAAAAAATATTTTTTCAAATGTAGCTATAATTTCAGCAGTTCTAAAGTTATTAGCGGAAGATTATTTCTTTTTGAAGGAAGGAATGTCTTTTAAGAATTCGTATTTTTTTTCTTGGAAATTTTGGCGACAGTAATAATGGAGTAATCCATTGGTAACAACGAGGTAAGGAGCTTTTAGTGCCATGTTATAACGGGCGATTTGATCAAAAACATGTTGTGATATCTTTACAGAAGGTGCTTTACATTCCACAATAATTTCTGGAGTTCCTTGCGTATTGTAAATAACAATATCGGTACGCTTAGTACGGGTGTTCACCTTGAGCTGTTTTTCAACAGCCATGAGAGAAATTGGATAGTTTTTTTCGGTCACCAAATAATGAATATAATGTTGACGTACCCATTCCTCAGGGGTTAAAACAATATATTTTTTTCGAACGATATCAAAAATTAACAGCTTATTTTCGCTACTTTTGACATTCAATTTATACGGTGGTAAATTCAGCTGTTGCATGCCACAAAAATGCTAATTTTTTTTGATAAATGAACGACTTAAATCAAATTATTGGAGACATAAAAAAAGGAGACATCAAACCTGTGTACTTGTTAACTGGGGAGGAACCTTATTTTATTGATAAAATTTCTGATTATATAGAAAAAAATATATTATCGGAGGAAGAGAAAGGCTTCAATCAGATGGTGATGTATGGAGGAGATGTAGAGGTGATGGATATTATTTCCAATGCGAAACGTTTTCCTATGATGGCAGATAGACAGGTGATTATTGTAAAGGAAGCACAAGAATTAGCACGTAGTATTGAGTCTTTGGTACATTACGTAGAGCATCCTCAAACGACTACAATGTTGGTTCTCTGTTATAAATACAAGAAGTTAGACAAGCGTAAAAAGCTGTATAAAGTGATTAAAAAGAACGGTGTTATTTTTGAGGCTAAAAAAATGTATGACAATCAGATTGGTGATTGGATACGGAAAGTGCTGTCTGATCATAATTATGGGATAGAAAATAAAGCCGTACAAATGTTGGTGGAATTCTTAGGGACCGATTTGAGCCGTATTTTTAAAGAACTGGAAAAATTAATGGTGTTGTTACCTGAAAAATCGACAATTAGTGATCAAATAATAGAAGATAATATTGGGATTTCTAAAGATTTTAATAATTTTGAATTGCGGAAAGCCGTAGGGAATAAGAATGTATTGCTAGCCAATCAAATCATTAATTACTTCAGTCAAAACCCTAAAAACAACCCTCTTGTAATGACTATTTCTTTATTGAATAGCTTTTTTACACAGTTGTTTATGTACCATGCATTAAAGGATAAATCAAGACCTAATGTGGCAGCAAAGTTGAAAATAAACCCCTATTTTGTTGCGGATTATGCCACGGCTGCACGGAATTATCCAATGCGAAAAGTATCGCAAGTAATTTCTACCTTGCGAGAGTCTGATCTAAAAAGTAAAGGGGTGGGAGCAAATGCTCTTCCTCAAAGTGATTTGTTAAAAGAACTCATCTTTAAAATTATGCACTAACAAGATGTTTAGACCATAGAAGTTAGGATTTCTAACTTTTTAGTTGACACTATGTGTGAGGTTTTATCGGTATAAATAGAGGTAAGGGGCTTAATCCTCGGTGTTTCTTCTTTTTTATATAAACTTAAAAAGGACTCCTGTAAAGGTGTCCTTTCTTAATTTTATCAGGTCAAGTGGTTGTGAGACCTGTGCTTAGCTTATTTTCAACTAAATCAGTTTAGTCCACTTTTACTCGGTTTTCTCGATTTGCCAATTCCCAGGCAGTAAAGAAGATCAATTTTGTGCGCTTTTCTAAGACTTCAAAGTTTATTTTATCGACGGTGTCGCTTTCTCTATGGTAGTCCTTATGTGTTCCATTAAAATAGAAAATAATAGGGATTCCATTTTTAGCAAAGTTATAATGATCAGATCTGTAGTAAAAGCGATTGGGATCCTCTGGGGCATCAAATTTATAATCCAAACTTAAGTGGGTGTATTTTTTGTTGACGTATTCTGAAACTGATTTTAATTCTTTACTTAGTTTTCCAGAACCGATGACATACACAAAATTTGGAGTTGTTTTATGGGCGTCATCTACACGTCCGATCATATCAATGTTCAAATTTGTAACTGTATTCTTTAAAGGAAAAATAGGGTTTTGGACATAATATTTAGAGCCGAATAGCCCTATTTCTTCTCCTGTTACATGTAGGAATAATAAAGAGCGTCTAGGACCTTTTCCCTTGGAGACAGCAATTTTAAATGCTTGGGCTATTTCCATAATAGCAACTGTTCCAGAACCATCATCATCAGCACCATTGTATATTTTTCTACCTCTAACTCCCAAGTGATCGTAGTGAGCAGAAATGACGATAATCTCTTCTTTTTTATCGGTACCTTCTATAAAGGCCAATACATTTTCAGAGTCGTCATCAGAACGGCCTCTAAAAAAATCTTTAGGGATGGGTTGAAAATAGGTCCCATTAGATAACGGACTTAGTATGTTGTTCGTTGAATAAAAATCACGAATGTAATTGGCTGCTTTTTTTTGCCCTTCAGTACCAGTTTTTCTTCCTTCAAATTCGTCAGAAGCAATTTTGTTTAAGTGATTTTTTAGGTCTGTGATCGTAATAGAGCTTGCAAACACCTTATTTGAAGAAGTTTCTATTAAAGTAGGTTTTGATTTGCTGTCGTGTAGGTGTTTTGTACTACAACTGAAAATAAGTGTCGTTATAATGCTGTATAAGAGGAGTTTCATTGGGTGGTTTTTGTTGTTTTGATTGGTCTTTTGATCACGTATATAATATAGTATATACATGAACGGTTATGTGCTTGTTATTGCTTTGTTAAAAAGTCAAAGATATAAAATATATACGAGAGCTTTTAAATTCGTCATTCCAATGTTCATTGTTAGAAGCTGTTTTCAGGTGTTATTTACATAGAATATGTGTTTGATTTAGAGAGAGGAGGTGTCTAAATCTCGTAGCAATCCACTGTAATTGTTAGGCGTACGTATATTTATTTTTTGATTTTTCTTTAAATTTGTCTATATTTGCAATCGAATTCAATAATTGTATTTAAAATAAAATAGTCAATCGAAATTTATATAATTGAATTTCATTGATGTTGAGATAGATACGTTGTTAATTCTAAAATTCAGTGGGCCTATGAAGTCACTGTTACCCCAAATTTTATTGTTTTAAAAGTTCAAAAATAGTTAACTAAGGTTAATTTATTGAGCAACGACCAACAGTACAGTACACATCAAATATCATAAGATATTTGGATGTATTTATACAAGGTGTCAATTTTCTTATTACTCAAAGTTAAGTTGTGATAGTTTTATATTAGAAACTAAATGACCGGATAAACTGTACTTATAGATGAATATATTGGAGGATTTCCTTTTTTAATGCTTACTGAATGTATTTAGGAGGCTTAGTTAACAGGTGAAAATGCCAAAATGTAGAAGATAATTGGTTGTTTTTTTGAAAATGATATAGGGTTTCTAGTCATCACGATAATTGTATTGATATGTCCTTCGTTGCCAAAAAACTGTTGGTATTTGAAGGTATGCATCTTTTAGTATTGGCATTGCTAAAATTGATCGTTTTGAAGCGACGTGAAATGTATTTTTGATAGAGATATTTTTGGATGAGTTTAGAATTTGAAAACTAGTTTAGTTCCTGTATGGGTAACATCTCTGAAATAATAAAATAAAGAATAATATAATTTAGTAAAAATAATAACCAATTGGCATCTACAATCCCTCTTGTAGTATGCTACCTATAAATATAAAAAATTAGGGTATGAAGCATAATTACTTTTCAAGTTCATTTTTATCAATAATGAACAGCAATTTTTCAAGAAGCGTATGTGTCTGGCTATTTTTCAGCTTGATGGTATCGGGTGTACAGGCGCAATGTCTCAATGGGTTTTATGATGATGTTCAGTATGTCACCGGGGGTGGTGCGGCTGGAAGTTTGTATGGCCCACCGGATGGTGAAGGTGTAATAAACTGGGCACGTTTGGTAACAGTACCTGCGGTATCTTTTAATGAAACCTTTACTACTGGAGCCACTATTATTATTACTGCAAGGGCTTATGGAGCTACGGCCTACGGGATGTCTTTTTTAGTGTCATTTAGTACGGATGGCATCGTTTTTACGACGCCATCCTTAGTAGAACACACATTTGTAGTTGGTGATGTTGTTAATTTTCAGCAATTTACATATACCTTGACTTCCGCTGAAAATGCTGCGTATTCTCATTTGAAAATAATAGGTGCTTCTAGTAGTGGAGTGGAGTCTTATGTTTATACAGAAGTTGATGCAGTCAGAGTGAGTACCTCTGTTTGTTATACGTGTTCTGCTGGAGCAGCAGCCCCCGTTTTATCATTCAATTCTGGTCCGTCGGGTGAATCATTTACATTTGATCTAACCACCGTAACTTCTAATATGGGACCTAATGGAGCCGTTCTTTCTTGGCATACAGATACTCCCGTATCTAGTTCTAATGCTGTGGTAAATTGGAGTGAAGCACCCATAGGGGTTTATTACGCAGCGTTTTATCATGCAGCTACAGGTTGTTATAGTTATTATACCTCCATTTTTAATGTGGTAGCAGATTTTGATGAAGATGGGATTCCTGATATTGTTGATTTAGATGATGATAACGATGGGATTCTAGACATTATTGAATGTCCAGCACCTGATTTATTAATAAATGGTAATTTTGATTATTCAGACATAGAACTTCCTGGAAAGTTACCTTCACATGATGGACTTTCTGAGTTTCAATCACATTTGAATGGTGTTTATTTTAATGGAGGTTCCACTCCTGGTGAGTATCAAAATTGGGATTTTACTATAGGGACACCCGATTGGTCTGAAGCCCAGTACCTAGCAGGGTCCAGTAATGCTGATCCTAGAACTGGTGAAGATTATAAGATTAATATAAAAGAATCTGACAATGGAGGAGGATTTTTAATTTTTTCACTAGCGAATGAATCTGTAAAAAATAATATTACAGGGTTGACCGTTGGAAAACAATATATCCTTGAATTTGAAATGGGAACCTTGCCTAATTATGGCTATTCTGGTACGGTTGGATATGACTATGACATCCATTATGTTCGCTTTGGCTTTCTGAATAGTCCTAGTGGAACAGGGGTGAACTTATTGTTTCAAACACCACTGGACGCAACTGCGTATACTGAGTTTTATACCGATCCTACGCCAATACATGATTTTTCTGAAAGTCCGGATCAGACCATGGTATACAATCCTCACTGGAAAAAATATAGAATTGTTTTTGAAGCAACAGCCACGGCTGCTACTTATGAGTTTTACCTTGAAAACGCTACCGTGGTGGTTGTAGATGGGTTTAGTTTGATAGAGGTGCCTGATGCTTGTATTAGACATCAGGATACAGACTCGGATGGTGATGGTTGCCCTGACGCCGAAGAAGCAGGGAGTGTAGGCACTGGGTCGGTTGGTGAAAATGGATTATATGACATGTTAGAAACTTTCGTGGATTCAGGAATTCTTGCGATAGACATAGATCTTATAAAGCCTTATGACAGTACCGATACTTCTGAGTGTGCTGACCCCTGTACGTATAATGCAGTTTTAGGGACTCCGACTATTAATGATCCCGATGGTGATGGAATTAATAATGTATGTGACTTAGATGATGATAATGACGGGATAGTCGATAGTGAAGAAAATATATTGAATACAAATCCTGATATTGATGCTGATGGAGATGGTGTTCCTCTATATTTAGATGATGATGACAATGATGCGTCTGTTGGAGATGTTAATATGCTTATAGAAAATGGATTTGATACCGATAATGATGGCCTTGCAAATCACTTGGACCTAGATGCTGATAATGATGGAATTTATGATGTTATTGAAGCGGGAGGAATAGACCTGAATTCAGACGGGAAAGCAGATGATCTCGATGGTGTTTATTCCGATACGGGGGGGATTCCTGATACTGCTAATTTTGGTCTAGACCCTATTAATACCGTAGATGAAACTGCTTCGAATTTTTTAAATATAGATAGCGATGGTGATTCCTGTTTTGATACAAATGAAGCCTATAATAATGCTTCGACTGATACAAATTCTGACGGTACTTTTGCGGGACTCATAACCAATACAGAGATTGATGTATACGGCTTGGTCGTAGGTGCATCTTATGTGACTCCGTCAAATAGTTATACTACGGTAGATTATAAAAATTCAGTGTGTTATGTGGAGTATTGTACTGAAGATGCTGGAATAGATACTGATAATGATGGGGTCAACGATATTTGTGATCTGGACATTGATAATGATGGAATTTTAAATTCGGAAGAAGCTTGTCATAGTTTACACTGGGGAACAGCTCCTTTAACATGGGTGGCAGGAGAAGATGTAGGGAGCATTACTATTCCCGGAACTATAGAAATGTCCATTGAAATAACAACGACAGCCTTAGGGAATTTAGATATTTATGGAGGGACTAATGTGGATCTTGCTGGTACGGGAATACTCGGAGGTATCGATGATTTAGCCGTGTATTTTGATCCAGATGACAATCAAGGAAGTTCTCCTGTTCAAATTAAAATAGATTTTTCTGAAAAAATGTATAATTTGAATTTTAAAATCTCAGATATTGATGGGGGACACCTAGGGAAAAGAAGAGATAAAATTACAATTACATCTGATATTGGAAATCCCGTATTGAAAAAAGTTAGTGACAGCTATTCTTCTTTTACAATAACTAATAATACAGCAACAGGGATTCCTTTTATTAGTTCTGACAATGATGATGTGGGAACGGTATTAGTGATTGTACCAAATGGAGCTAAAACAATTACGATTCTGTATGAAGAAGAAGGAGAGATTAGTGACCCTAATGGTAGAGGGATAGGGATATTGGGTGATTTAAATTATTGTTTAGATACCGATAATGATGGAGTTCCTGATGCAAATGACCTTGACTCCGATGGGGATTCTTGTAACGATGTTATTGAGTCTGGTGGAATTGACGCTAATAATGACGGTATTTTAGATGGAACTGGTTTTGATACCGATGGTTTGATTATTGAAGGTATTGGTGGTTATGTTACTACAGAAGGAAATGAAAGGATGGCAACTCGTATTACGATGGGTGTGGTTCCTTCTAATCAAGTGGGGTCTCCCGGAGATGCAACTATTTTTGTGGTAAACCTTACTTCCGAAACAGCCACTAGTTATACTTCTGGGACGCCAAGTTTTGATATGCTTGGGAATGCAAATTCAGGGATTAAATACCAATGGTATATTGGTGATCCAGATGCAGGAGGGATAATTTTAACAAACGGAGGTGTGTATACGACTGTAGAGACCGCAACGTTAAATATTAGTGATGTTGCAACTTTAGGAGGGACAGAATATTGTGTCTTAATTACGCATGATTCAAATGTGTGTATTCGTGAAATAAGATGTGCTACCTTGTCGGTATTAGATGCTGTTGAAGATGATTTCACCACAACACCACTTACAGGAGGAGATAGCACGACAGACATTACGGACAATGACACCTTGGACGGAACAGCTGTTGTTATTGGCACAGAACCAGGAGAAATAACACTGTCAGGAGTTACAGTTCCGAGTGAAT
>JAESRX010000031.1 GCA_016764435.1 Flavobacteriaceae bacterium
TGATACCATTATTTACACCATAAAAGTAAGTAACAACGGTCCTGCAACAGTGACCAATTTAGTAATCGAAGATAGCTTACCTGCTGGATTAACAGAAGGATTGGTAGGAGCCACAAACGGAACTTGGACAGCTCCTAATTGGACTTTGGCTAGTTTAGCTTCTGGTGCCAGCGAAACCTTAAACATTACCGTGACGGTAAATGCAGGAACAGGAGGTCAAACCATCACTAATACCGCTACGAACACACAAGATCAAACGGATAATAATGAAACTTCAGATGATAACAGTGTAGACATTACGGTAACAAGTAGTGATTTAGTAACGACCAAAGTAGTAGACAATGCCACTCCTAACGAAGGAGCCACCATCATTTACACCTTGACCGTTCAAAACAACGGACCCAATGATGCTACAGACGTAAGCTTAACCGATTTATTACCAACCGGAGTCACCTATATAAGTGATGATTCGGCAGGAAACTACAACGGTGGATCTGGTCTTTGGAACATCGGAAATATCGCCAATGGAGCTACCGTTACTTTAAATATTACAGCCTCCGTAGATCAAGGAACCGCAGGACAAGAAATAGTAAATACCGCCGTAGGATTAACCGCCGCGCAATCAGATCCAGTACTCTCAAATAATAGTGACAGTGCTTCGATCACTCCTATTATAACCATTGACTTAAGTTTAACCAAATCAATTGTTGGAAACATCGTAACTTCTGAAGTTGGAAAAATAATCACTTTTGAGATTAGAATTGACAATGACGGACCTAATAATGCAACCGGAGTTCAGGTAACAGACTTATTGCCTTCAGGATTTAATTTTACTAATTACAGCTTATCATCTGGTACCTACGACCCTCTTTCAGGATTGTGGAATATTGGAAACATTAACGTTGGAGATTCTAAAATTTTACTCATTGATGTCGAAGTCTTAGCAACGGGTGATTTTACCAATTGTGCAGCAGTTACACAGGCCAATGAAACAGATATAGATTCCTCGCCAAATAACAATGTCTCTGAAGAAGATGATACTGACTGTGTAAGCATTACTCCTATTACAAATGTAGATTTAAGCATTGTAAAAAACATTGTCGATGGTGATTTAGCACCCAAAGTAGGAACGCAAATAACCTTTGAAATCATGGTAGAAAACCTTGGGGAAATTGGGGCTACAGAAGTTGAAGTTACAGATGTTTTACCTTCTGGATATACTTTTGTAAGTTACAATACCACCGCAGGATTTTACAATGAAAACACGGGAGTTTGGACTATCGGAACAATCTTAGAAAAGGAAATTCACACCTTATTAATAGACGCTACTGTAAGAGCAACTGGTACTTATAAAAACTGTACCAATATCTCTTCCTTAAAGCAAACAGATCCTGACCTAAGCAATAACAGTAGTTGTATTGAACCTACTCCTATTCCAGTGATTGATTTAGAATTGATAAAAGAAGTTGATGAGCTAGAACCACTTGCTGGAACAAACGTTGATTTTACTATTACCATATTCAACTTAGGACCAAGTGATGCAACGGGAATTAAAATACTAGACCTATTGCCTTCAGGCTATGAATTTGTGAGTTTTTCCGCAACATCTGGGAACTATACAGAGAGCACTGGGATTTGGGATATTGAATCTATTCTTTTAGATACAACTCAGGAATTAACCATTACGGCTCATGTTCGTGCTCATGGTGATTGGATAAATATTGCAGAAATTATTACTGCCAATGAATTGGACATAGATTCAAAACCTAACAATCAAAAAACAAATGAAGATGACATGGATAAAGTGATTGTAAGTCCAAGAATAGAATTAACCATTCCAGAAGGATTCTCTCCAAATGGAGATGGAGACAATGACGAATTTGTGATTGATCATTTAGAAGCTTTATATCCTAATTTCTCTTTAGAAATTGTCAACAGATGGGGGAATATTGTTTATAAGTACACTCATAATGGAAACCCTTCTGTAAGTCCTCAATGGTGGGATGGTTATTCCGATGGAAGAATGACAATCAAAGACAGTCAAAAAGTTCCGACAGGCACCTACTTCTATACCTTATATTTTAATGTAGATGGAAAAGAGCCCTATACGAATTGGATTTATTTAAGAAGATAATTTTGAGCTTAAAATCATATCGCTTTAAGGAGCAACTAATTTATTAAGACACGTACTTTATTATGAAAAAAAATATAATGCTTTTAGGACTGACCATATTGTTAAGTTGGGCTCCTATATACGCGCAACAAGACCCTCAATATACACAATACATGTATAACCAGAACATCTTAAACCCTGCATACGCAGGGTCTAGAGGTGGTTTAAGCATTGGACTTCTCGCCAGAAGTCAATGGATAGGTGTTCCTGGAGCTCCAGAAACACTAACCCTTTCTATTGAATCTCCCATTGGGAAAAATATAGGAATTGGACTCTCTGTAATTCACGATGAAATTGGCCCCGCAAAAGAAGACAATGTGTATGCTGATTTCTCTTACACCATTCATCTATCTGAAAAATCAAAATTAGCACTGGGTTTAAAAGCAGGATTTACCTTTCTAAATGTCCGTCCTTTAAAAGGACAGATTAACACCAATGACCCCACCTTAAGTGAATCTGTTCAATTAAACACGCCTAACTTTGGTGCTGGACTATTTTACTATACAGAAAAAGCGTACATAGGAGTTGCCACCTTTAATTTACTTGAAAAAGAAAACTTGTCTAAGGAAGAAGAAACGGGAACGGAAACCACCGATAAAAAACATTATTTCTTAACCGCGGGATATGTATTCCAAGTGTCTGAAGGCATCAAATTAAAACCCTCTACAATGTTAAAAGCAACACAAGGAACTCCCCTATCGGTAGACATTTCCTTGAACATGCTTATACATAATACTTTTGAGTTTGGAATCAGCCATCGATTGGATGATTCTGTTAGTGCAATGATCGGATATAATATCTCCAATGCTTTACGAATCGGATATGCTTATGATTATACACTCTCTAATTTTGGAGCGTTCAATTCAGGATCACATGAAGTCATGTTATTGTTTGATCTAAGTCGTAATAAATTAAAAAATCCTAGATTTTTCTAAGCTAAGAAACTTGTAAAAAATACACTCAAACAACTCCTTTTAGTTTACTTGGAGCGGTTTATAAAAAAATAAAAAGATGAAAAAAATAGCACTCCTGATTTTGTTGCTTTCTAACATAATATTCGCACAAGAGACTCATTTCAGCATACAAAACTTAAGTATAAACACCCAATATTCTGATTTTGGAACTGCGTATCTAGAAGACAGCACTGTGGTTTATGCTTCTGCAAAAAAGGACCACAGGTCCATTATTAATAGAATTTGGAAGGGCAATAAACAACCCTATTTAGAATTGTATAAAGGGACGATTACTAAAGAAGGAGACATTATTGGAAATGATTATTTTTCTGATAAAATCAATACAAAGTACCACGAATCAAATGTAACTTTTAGCGACGATTTTAAAACCGTTTATTTCAATAGAGACAATTACAATACGGGAACACGTATTAAAAGAGCCCAAGAAGGAAAGGACAAAGGATGGGTTTTAATACAATTGTATAAAGCCACCGTAGAAGAAAATGGGGAATGGAGTGATGTTACTAAATTACCTTTCAACAATCAAAATTACCAATCTGGGCATCCATCATTGGACAGTAAAGAAAATAAACTCTATTTTATATCCGACATGCCTGGTGGTTATGGAAAAACTGACATCTATGTGGTAGACATTCATTCCGATGGCACTTATGGAGAACCTGTAAATTTAGGCCCTGAAATAAACACGCCTAACCGAGAAATGTTTCCTTTTATATCCTCAGACAATACCTTGTTTTTCTCCTCTGACGGACAGCCTTTTTCTCATGGAAAATTAGATATTTACGCCACTAGAAAAGGAAAAAACGGCAACTATATAACACCTGTAAACTTAGGTTTCCCTATCAATAGTTCCAACGATGATTTTGCCATCGTTTATAGAAAAAATAAAAAAACAGGACATTTCTCTTCCAACCGAGAAGGAGGAAAAGGTGATGATGACATCTACTCTTTTAAAGAATTAAAACCCTTATTTACCGAAAAAGAATGCGCTACAGTGGTGAGAGGAATTGTGAGAAATAAAAAAATAGGCGCATTATTACCCCAAGCAACCGTCTCCTTATTTAAGGATGGGAAAATTATTGAACGTATCATTGTAGGAAATGACGCTTCCTTTTCTTTTGAGATTACTTGTGAATCCAACTACAAGGTGGTCGGCTCCAAGTTGACCTACACATCAGATACTATTAATTTTCAAAGTTCCCAAGAAGAAAGTGATGCTTCCGAATTGGTATTAACATTGGAAGATACCCATGAATTTATACAAAACGGAAAAGATTTATTGATCAGAATTAAACCAATATACTTTGGATTGAACAAATCAAAAATCAATTTAAGTGCTGCCAAAGAACTAGATATAATCGTTGCTGTTATGAAAAAATACCCAGCACTAATTATTGAAGGAGGATCTCATACAGACAGCCGAGGAAGTGATCGATACAATGAATTATTATCCATCAGAAGAGCTAAATCCACCGTGAAATACATCATTGAAAAAGGAATCCACTGGAGTCGCATCTCCGCCAAAGGATATGGAGAATCTCAACTTGTCAATAAATGTACAAATGGCGTGAAGTGTAGTAAATCAGAACACCTAAAAAATAGAAGAACAGAATTTGTAATAAAAAATCCGGAAGCGATAACAGGTCCTATTCAAAATTAATAAGAACAATCATTTCCATTACCTAACAGGTTAGTAATAAACTTCGGTTTTAAAGAGAAAACTCTTTAAAACCGAAGTTTTTAAATGTTCTATAAGTGCTGTCATTGATTGAGTCATTGGTTCTGTATTCTAAAAGGGAAGGTGTGAAAGTTCTCTAATATTCAAGTCAGGCATCAACAGTAACGTCTCCCTTTTCATTTTAAAATAAGGATCTCCATAATCACTCCTTTGAAAACCATAAGAGCATCCTCTCTAAATCACGGATATAAATAATTTTATTTCTAAACGAACATTTAGAAATACGTTGGTACTACAAGCACAATGATAAAAAAAATAAGATTGAAAATTTCAGGTATACATTGGATTAATAAATCAATCTCTAAAGCAAGGAACACCCTATTACTGCAATGAATAACAAGTAGTGAAAACCAATCATAAAATCGAGTGTATTGAATTTACACCTCCAAAATTCGAGCTGTAATAAGTGTCATTTTAAATTCATTTCTCAACTAAAAAAATTACTAAAACGCATCGATTCCATCTATAAGACTCCTTACATTTATTTCGGGGAATTGATTTTTAATTATTACTGTAGCCTTATAACTAGAAACTCCTTTGTGACAAACTAGGACATATTTCTTTCTCTTATCAAATTTTAACATCGATGGATCAAGAGAGACAAGTGGATCTATAGTGTCTATCTTAAAAGGATAAGACACTTTTGGGTTTTTAATAACAGATACAATTACTACCTTATTATTTTCTAATTCCATTATTAATTCTTCCCTCCTTATTAATAATTTAGAATCCTGTACAACACACGGTTTTTGAAAATATTTTTCTTCATTAAAAACAGCTAGCATCTTCTCTTTATTATAAGTTCCATTTAACTTCATTACATAATTAGAATTCCGAAGACTATTATAAATGAGTAATTTATTCACCAGTAATTCACCGATGCCTAAACCTATTTTTAGCACTTCATTAACCTGTAACATAGCGATAGTCCCTACAATAGCATTCATGGTACCAACAGTTTCACAGGAAGAAACATCCGCAGCTATTTCAGGAAAAGCATCTCGTAAATTAGCTGTATATCTCCCTTTTTCTGACAAGTAATTAAAAGTGGCTACATACCCCTCAAACTTATACAAAGATCCATAAACTAAGGGTTTTCCTAAGATCACACAGGCATCATTTATTAAGTATTTCACAGGCAGAAAATCCGTGCCATCTACTATTATATCATAGCTTTTAAAATTCTCCAACACATTATTTTTATCCAATGCTTCGATGGAATACGTCACTTTTGTAAAGGGAGCTCTCGCTTTTATAAACTTAGCTAAAGTTTTAGATTTCGATGTACCCACATCCTCTAGACTATAAAACACTTGCCTATGAAGATTCGACAGGTCCACCAGGTCAAAATCTATCAAATGAATGGTACCGATTCCACTTAAAGCTAAATGAACGGCAATAGGACTTCCTAAGCCTCCACACCCCACAATCAATACCCTAGTTTTTTGTAATTTCCCCTGTCCAGACTCCCCTATTTCACTAAGGGTAATTTGGCGTTTAAAAAAAGTGTTATACTCCATACTTCTAGTCTTAAATACTAACGATCAATGTCCCTTTTAGCCGCATCAAAATCTTCCGGAGTATTGATATTTCTAATCACAGCATCTGATACCTCAACAATGGCGACATCAGAATTAATCAACACTTTTCTCGGACATGAAAAACCCTGACTTAAATAATTTAACAGTACGGGGTAACTTTTAGGCTCCCAAATAGTCACCAGAGGTTCCATAAACTGCTTTGATTTTCCTTGAATGGCTGTTGCGATTTTAGAAGGATCCCGTTTTTCTAATAATAACTTAATAACAGCATCGGTTAAGAAGGGTAAGTCTGTTGCCACAACTAACCATGCACTATTTGGATCTTTTTGGAAAGCAGTACAAATAGCACCAAAAGGACCTAAACCATAAAAAGCATCCATAATTACCGGTTGTTCATCTACCTTTTGGTCCTGCCTAACAGATAAAAAAGTTTGTAAATTTTGTTGTTCTAACATTGAAACTACTACCGTACGCTGTGCTTGCCCATGGAATTCCAACAATCCTTTATCTTTCCCCATACGTACACTTTTCCCTCCTGCGAGGACTAAGCCTTTTACGGGGGCTATTTTCTCTTCAATGAATGTTTTTATATGCATTGAAATCCCTTTTATGTCCGAAAAATCATAGCATTTTAAATTTTTAATTTGAGGATATTTTTCTTCCAAAAAATCAAAATACACCGCATCATCATTCCATTTAATTACAAATTGTAATTGGTCTAATTGGTCCAATCGCTTGAATACCGAAGCTTCCTTTTCTGGATCTAAAATCAAGATTTGCTTGGCTCCTTTATAGTGGTTTCCATTGATAAAAGTAAGGTCATAATTTGAAAAACCGATCAATTGATTCCCTTTAATCAACTTATTATTCACCTGACTCCTCATAGTTCCTCTCTGGTGGAACACAAAACTATCCACCTCTAAAATCTCTTGATCTTTCTGATGAGAAGCATCCAAGTAAGCCAAATTAAACGTAGTTAAACACTTCGAAACAGCTGTCACTAAAGAGGAAATATTCCCGCAATTAGTTCCTAAAATAGCAATTTCATTCGGTGCATAAATATCACCCTCTCTGCGTGTTAATTTACTGTGTTTGGAATGTTTTTTCAATGTTACACTTTTTATGGAGGAAGGTTTACATCCTATTAATATCCGATTTCCCTCCTGATTTATTTAGTAATTTCACTTCTTCTATAACCATTTCTTGCGAAATAGACTTGCACATATCATACACTGTAAGCGCTGCAATATTAACCCCTGTCAAGGCTTCCATTTCAACTCCAGTTTTCCCTTCTATATATACAGAACAGCCAATTTTTATATGTGTTGCATTTATCACATCTATCGTTATATCCACTCCATTTATAAGAAGTGGATGACACATAGGAATTAATTCTGATGTTTTTTTAACTGCTTGAATCCCTGCTATAATTGCAGTTTGAAATACTGGACCTTTTTTTGTTGCTAATTCATTCCCTTTAAACTTGCTAATAATTTCAGTTCCCAAGAACATCTTCGCTACTGCAGTGGCACTACGTTTGGTGCTCTTTTTATCACCAACATTAACCATTTTAGGTTGATTATCAGCTCCTATATGTGTAAACTTACTCATACTTTTTTATTTAAAACTATAAATTTCGATATAAAATTACTGGATATACCGCTCCTTTTTTAAATGCTGTTGTACCTGCAGGAAGTTCCATAAAGGCATCGGATTTCACTAAATTTACTAAATCTCCGGATCCATTCCCTTGTTGCGGATATGCGACGAGGGTTCCTGCTTCGTTTCGCAGGGTTACTTGTAAAAAGTACGTCATGAAAGGTTTAAATATCACCGCTTCTCCCAAAATTGCTTGCATTGTATTTTCACTAGATCTACCCATTGACTTATGAAACCAAGGTGTAAAATATTTTAAGCAACTTACATAGGTAGAAACTGGATTTCCAGGGAAAGCAAAAATAGTCGTCTTATTTTTTTTTCCAAACCAAAACGGTTTTCCTGGCCGTTGTTTTACCCCGTGAAAAAGCTTCTTCACTCCTAAAGAATCCAGCACATCTGGAATAAAATCAAATGTACCTTTAGAAACTGCACCACTAAACAATAGTACATCATAGTTGTCTAAATACCCCTCAATAAGTGCCGTTAATTTTTCTTTATCATCCGAAATATGAATCGTTGTAGCCATTATAGTCAACGCTTTTAACACAGACACTATCGCGTGTACATTACTACGTCTAATTTGATGATTCTCCGGAATCACATCTACTTCCACCAATTCGTCTCCTGTAGAAATAACCAATACTTTAGGGTGTTTGGCTACCTGAACAGTCACCTTTCCTACCGTTGCTAACACTCCTATTTCCGCGGGTGAAATCAGTGTGTTTATAGGAATTAACACCTCTTTTTTTAAATAATCAGCTCCTTGTTTGTGAACATTTTTAAAATACTTCACGTCATAATTTTCAACGGTAGCTACCCCATTTTTTATCCCTAACAATTCATACGGAATCACTGCATCGGAATTTCCCGGTAGTACAGCACCCGTCATTGCCTCAATACAGTTATCAGGATTCTTCAATGTCAGAGGAGGACTTCCTGCCGCCTGAACACCTTCTATTTTAAAGCTTCGAACTCCCTGTTTGTAAGTGTCTGTACAGATAGCAATACCGTCCATACTCACCCGATTAAATGGAGGTAAATCACGGTCCGAAACGATGGTTTCTTTTAACACTCGTCCTTCAGACATTTGAAACGGAATGGTCTCAACTCCCCAGTTCTCTGTGTTTTTTAATATGTTTACTAATGCCTCTTGGCTTGAAATTAAACCCATATCATTTAAATTTAACCTCCAATGGTAGACATACTTTCAGAAATGCTATTGTTTCCTCGCATCTTTTCTGCTACAAATCCATTCTTCGGTTTGTGGTGTACTGTGTTTATAAATAACTGTTTTAACTCTTTATCACTGGCCCCTTCTCTAATAAAATCTCGTATATTAAACACTCCTTGATCAAACAAACAGTTTTTAAATAAGCCCGTGGCTGTAATTCTAATTCTATTACAATCACCACAAATAGTACGTGTAAATGCGGGAATAATTCCAAAAGTTCCTGTATTCCCTTTGACTCTAAAGTTATGTGAAGTTGAAGATTTACCATCGTTAATTTTTTCAATCTCATGAAAATGATTACTAATATGATGGTATATTTTATGGTAGTCCCACAGTTCATTTGTTTGCCTTAATCCTTTCCCATTAAAAGGCATCTCTTCAATAAACCGAACGGCAATATTCCTGTCTTTTGTCAAGGCTACAAAATCTAAAATCTCATCCGTATTCACCCCTGAAAGGATCACAATATTCAATTTTAAACGCAAGGTACTCTGGACTAAATCATCCAATACTTTTCGTACACTTTGAAATGATTTCCGGCGAACAATAGCATTGAATTTTTCTTCTTTTAAACTATCAATACTCAAGTTAACCGCATTGATCTTCATATTCTCTAACCTCGCTATATGCTTGCCAATCAACGCCCCGTTTGTAGTAATATTAATCTGATCCAAACGCTTATTATAAGACAAAGATTCTAAAAACGATATAAAATCTTTCCGTACAAATGGTTCTCCTCCGGTCAAGCGTACTTTATTGACACCTAATTCTGAAAGAACACGTGTAATACGATACATTTCCTTAAAGGTCAACAAATCTGATCGCTCTACAATTTGAATTCCTTCCGAAGGCATACAATACTGGCAGCGAAAATTACACCGATCCGTAACAGCCAATCTCAAATAAGAGATTTTTCGTCCAAATTTATCCAGTAATTGATCCATATCTCTTATTCTTAATCAAGCATTATTTTAAAATTAATGAGGTAAATATTTTTTAAAGATACCATATAAAAAGGTACCTAGCAACGCTCCAAAAATTACAATTAAAATAGAAAACACACCGTTTCCAATTAACACAAACATGGGACCTGGACAAGCACCTGCTAATGCCCATCCCAAACCGAAAATCAAGCCACCGAATAAGGCTCGCTTCCATTTAAAATCTTTGGCTGGAACAATAATTTTATCCCCGTGTATATTTTTTATAATCCCTTTTCTAAACAGTAACATTAAAATGGCCCCTAGTCCAACTGCCGAACCAATGACTCCATACATGTGAAAGGACTGAAACTTAAACATTTCGTAAATTCTAAACCAAGAAATCAACTCTCCTTTGGTCATGATAATCCCGAAAACAATTCCAAAAACTAAATATTTTATATATTTTATCATCTCTCTTAAAATATTAGTGGGAACAATACCCAAGTCATAATAATACCTCCTACAAAAAAACCAACGACGGCTATCAACGAGGGAACTTGAAGATTACTCATCCCTACGATAGCATGTCCAGAAGTACAGCCTCCAGCCCATCGTGCTCCAAAACCGATACAAAGTCCCCCAAAAAGAAGGAGCCCGACACCTTTTATACTTCCTATAGCTTCTAGACCAAACAGCTCACTTGGAACTACTGTACTACCCGCATTATCAAATCCTAACACACTTAAATCGCTAATTGTTTGTGGATTTAAATCAATAGGAAGGCCTGAGTTCATATAATTTGAGGCTATAAACCCTCCAATTACAGCGCCCATTAGAAACACTATATTCCACAAATTCACTTTCCAATCTTTTTTAAAGTAATCGCTAAATCTCCCAGCGCCACCCATAGTACAAAGGGTTTCCAAATTGGAGGATACACCAAAACTCTTTCCAGAAAAATACAGTAAAAACATTACGGCAACAATACTTGGACCTGCCACATACCATTGCCATGGTTGAGAAATAATCTCTATCATATTATTTTAATTTGTTCGTTAAACCTAAAAATATATTTTTTTATAATTCCGTATCAAATGTAATCAATTTTAGAACTCTAGAACATCAATCCTATTTCTAAACAATTTAATCTTACCTTCTACTTCCAGCTTCTTCAACAACCTAGACACCACCACTCTAGAGGTATTTAAATCGTAGGCAATTTCCTGATGTGTGGTATTTAGTGATGTTTCCCTAAGAATAAGTGCTTTGTCACATAAATATTTATACAGGCGCTGATCCATTCTCATAAAAGCTAATGTATCTATCGTTTCCATCATTTCATTCATACGAACATTGTAACTATCAATCACAAAATTACGCCAAGACTTATACTTAATTAACCACGCGTCCAATTTTTCTAAAGGGATAAAAATAATTTCAGACTCCTTTTCTGTGGTGGCCCTTATTCTACTTTTAACTTTTGCCAAACCACTGGCAAAAGAAATAGCACAGGTATCTCCTCTTTCTAAGAAATACAGTAAAATTTCATCTCCATTTTTATCTTCTCGTACAATTTTAATAGCGCCATTTAACAACAGCGGAATAGCATTCATCGTCCCTCCTAAATCGACCAATAATTCGTTTTCTTTTATTTTTTTAAAAGTACCAACTTTAATTATTTCCTCTAGAAGTTCGGGTTCAAATACAACGGAATAATATTCATTTAATTTTTCTCGCATAATTGTAGGTTATTTATAGTGATTTGGGTTGCACCAATATTTTTTCTTACGTAATTTATAGCTTTTTCTCCTGTTATTTTTCGGAACTGATCATCTGTATAAAATCTGACTAATAAGGGATCCAACGTGGCCACATTCTCAATAGAGAAACACCCTTTCTCTTGGACTAATTCAATAGCCTCATTAAACTTAATGTAATTGGGACCTATAATCAATGGCAGACCAAAAGTTGCGGGTTCTAATACATTATGCACACCAGATTTAGTAAATCCTCCACCTATATATGCCACAGAAGCACTGCTGTATATTTTGGTTAAAATACCTATTGTATCCACAATAAAAACTTGGTATTTTTTTAAGTCCTTTCCTTCTTTCTCTGAAAATAACACTACTTTTTTCTCAATAGAATCTTGAAGTTTTTTAATATCATCTGGCTTAATATTATGCGGTGCAATGATAAATTTCTCGGTATCAGTTGCTTTATTATTGATGTAATTTACTAGAAGTTCCTCATCCTCTTTCCAAGTACTTCCAGCGACTAACACATAGCTATTGTCCACAAACTCATGAATAAAATCAATGTAATTATCTTGCTGAGTGATTTCAAATACCCGGTCAAATCGCGTGTCTCCTGCCACAGTTACCTGCTGTATTCCTATCTTATTTAGCAATAATTTAGAAGCATCATCTTGCACAAAAAGAAAGTCCATTCCCTGTAATACACTTCGCATCCATCCACCGTACCACTTAAAAAACACTTGATTTTCTCTAAAAATACCGGAGACTAATACCGTTTTAACTTTTTTCTTTTTTAACTGGGCTAAATAATTAGGCCAGAACTCATATTTCACAAAAACAGCCAATTCTAAATTCAGTGTATTTACGAATTTTCGTGCTTTTCTCTTTGTATCCAGTGGGAGGTAGCAAATAAAATCGGCGCCTTTATAATGCTTTCGAACTTCATAGCCCGACGGAGAAAAAAAGGTCACTAGTATTTTTAAATGTGGGCAGTCTTTTTTTATTTGCTCCATGATGGGTCTCCCTTGCTCGAACTCGCCCAAGGAAGCACAGTGAAACCATACAATTTTATCCGTAGGAGAAAAGGTCTTTTTTAAATCCGAAAAAACCGTCGTTCTACCTTGAACAAAAAGTCTTAATTTGGGATTAAACAAGGCGACAATTTTAAGGAATTGCCATGCGATGATACTTATTATATTATAAATTATACTCATACCCAACAAAGGTACAAAATAAGGGCATAAAAAAACTCCTAAACCGATTGGTTTAGGAGCTTATTTTTCTCTGTAACAAATATTTCTTAAACCTCGAAAGGCTCGATAGAAACGAATGATCTGTTATTTTTTTTCTTTTGGAATTTAACAACACCATCTACTCTCGCATGTAAAGTGTGATCTTTTCCCATATACACGTTTTCACCTGGGTGATGTGCAGTTCCTCTTTGACGTACAAGAATGTTTCCTGCTAATGCWGCYTGWCCWCCAAATATTTTTACTCCTAGTCGTTTCGATTCTGATTCTCTACCATTCTTCGAACTACCTACTCCTTTTTTATGTGCCATGATCTTATGGTTTTAAAATTGAAATTTATTTAGTTAATGCTTCAATTAATTCAGCTTTCTTTAAAGAAGTATATCCTTTGACACCTTGTTCTTTAGCTTCTGCTTTTAATTCAGCAACTGTCATTGCGTTAAAATCTTTAGAAGCTACTGCTTCTTTCACCTCAGCTTTTGGAGCAGCTTCCTTTGTCGGAGCAGCTTTTTTAGCTGATTTTTTGGCACCAGATGCAGCGATTGATTCAATTTGAATCTCACTTAAATACTGTCTGTGTCCATTTTTCTTTTGGTAACCTTTTCTACGTTTTTTCTTAAAAACGATTACTTTATCACCCTTAAGGTGACCTAAAATTTTGGCCGTTACTGCGGCTCCTTCTATAGCTGGGGCGCCAATAGTTACAGTTCCTTTGTCTTCAATTAAAAGAACATTATCAAAAGTTATTTCTGATCCTTCTTCTGCTT
>JAESRX010000032.1 GCA_016764435.1 Flavobacteriaceae bacterium
TTAAAATACATATTTGTAACAGATAAATATAATTTACTTATTAAATACAAATAGATATAAATAACCCAAATTTACATATTCAATCAAATAAAATTTGAATATTACAGAAAAGCATTAATATGTGAGTACCTTATATTTTAAATATCAAACATGCCCAAAATCACAAAATGAACCCAACTGAAAAATTCTATAGCGGTGTTCAATGAAAAGGGGACAGTCGGCAAGACTCCGATAGCCCTCAATATCGCCCTACATTTCGGATATAATTTTGCAACCAATCAAAACAGATCCCGCAAAAAAATTGAACAAATAATCCCAAAAACTCAATTTCTCAAAGTTGAACCTCATGAAGCTTTTCCAAAATTTGAAAAAGAGTTTAATGTTGTCTTTGATCTGGCAGGGGAGTTGGTCTGATATGAAGAAAGCCTAATATCTGCTTTAGAACAAGCGCAAATTATTGTCATACCGCTTATCAATGGAATTGAGGCTATTGATGCTACAGCCGAAACTATAGCCGAACTGGATAGCTTGGATGATATTACAAAAAATATTGTGATAGTAGCCAATATGATCCGCAAGCCATCAGATATTACTAAAATTGAAAATGGTTTGGCATCATTGATAGGAAGGGATATTCCAATTATTCCTATGAGATATACGAAAGGTTTTGAATATCAGCAAAAAGAAGGGCAATCCGTTCAAAGCCTCGTCAAAAGCGGGGGATGGTACAAAAGTAAATTCTCAACCTTGTGTGATGATCTGAACAACCTATTTACTTATCTGAAAAAATAACCATGACAAAACCACCGCTTACATTTGCCAATGTGACAGCAGAAAAACCTAAAGCTCGCGGCATCCTTATGAAACATAAAGAAAAGACAGCCCAATCAAATTATTCAAAAATGGGTGCGCCCAAAAAGGCCATTGAAGAAATACGATGAGAAAAACTGGTCGCCAATGTGACAAGTGCCGAAAAAGCCAACTTCATGAAACAAGCTGGTCTTATTGGTCAATCAACTTTCATACGCCACGTTTTAGAAAAGCACTGATATTTGAATGCTGAATAATTATTCCCACATTCTTGCTGCCAATTCTTGCTCCTCAGATCCAACAATCTGCAAGTAATGAGCAGTTGTTTGTATGTCTGCATGCCCCATCCGCTTCTGAAGAGTAGGCAAGGGAACACCATTCATCACAGCTGCAACTCAAAAAGCGTGCCTAAGGCCTTTGGCTGTGGCATGAACACCAGACAAACCAATTTCATTCATAACTTGTATATGAGTGGGAAATTGCTGTTTAACACTATTAGTAATAGTGTTACTTTTTGCCCTTTGAAGATGATTTTCTATAAAATGCAAAAATTTTGTAATTCTATAATTTTGATTATTTGATATATCTATGATATTCAGTATAATAACAAACATATTAAGATAATCATTATATTATGAATCCAAAAAATACACCAAATTCAAATATCAATTCAAGTGAATTAACATCAACCCAAAAAAATGATTTAACTAATTGGAAAAATAATTTTAATTCTTTATTGATGGATTTAATGGGAAAAACTGGCAAAAACAATGCTCAAATAGACCTCACAAAAATATGGTGTGATACAAATAATTTAACAGAAATCTATGAACAATTATCTGAAATGAAGCAATGTCTTGATAGCTTTCGACCATTTGACTCTGCAATGCTTAAGAATTTTAATGAAATTCTTGATATTAAATATACTTATGAATCTAATAGTATTGAGGGTAATTCTCTCACTCTCAACGAAACTTCACAATTTCTAAATACTGGGCTTACTATTGGAGGAAAACCATTAGTTGACCATCTAGAGGCAATTAATCACCAAGAAGCAATACAGTATATTCGAGAGCTTGCTACCAATAATATTCCCCTTTCCGAAAGAGAAATAAAAAATATTCATTCTTTGGTTCTTAAGGGAATACAAGACCATGAAGCAGGGCAATATAGGAAACAACCTGTACATATTATCAAACAAAATGGTGATAAATATGAGTTTCCTCAACCTTTTATAATTCCTAAATTAATGGAAGAATTTTTTATTTTCTTTAATCAAAATAAAGACACTGCTCATCCTGTAGAAATGGCTGCTCATCTACATCAAAAGCTTGTGAATATCCATCCGTTCATCGATGGTAACGGTCGTACTTCACGGCTTATTATGAATTTGTTTCTGTTTCAAACAGGGTATCCAATCGCTGTGATTGAGTCTGAAATGACAAAACGAAAAGCGTATTATAATCATTTATCAGATTATCAAGGTGTTGTCGGAGGAGGAGATAGTAAACCATTTCAACTTTTCATTGCTCAAAAAGTAAAAGAGGCATTTATTGAACAGCTTAATTTCTTTTCTCAAGATGGTTCAAACGAAGGAAAAGATAAAGGGTTTCAATTTTTTGAAAAAATTAAATCAATAATATAACACTATTACTTATAGTGTTACTTTTTGCATTCTGAAGACTATTTTTTAAAATATAAAAATACTGAGATGCTCCCCAATAATGGGACAGTGACTTATTCGTGAGAAACAAATGCTTATTGAAATTGATCAATTAGTTTAAATAGTATATTGGTTTACTTAAAATCCATTTTTATTACGAAATTATATGAAAACTGACAGTATATTTTTCCTTATTCTTAACGCAACAATCGTCTGGGCTGGGCTGGCTTGGGCATTGATGTATATGTGCCGCTCTAAACTGCTCGTTTTGGCAATTCTACTAGCCCCATTCGTAATTGGCTCAGCATTCCAAAACATTGCTGGCATACCGCAATTATTAGGTTTTTACGGCACATCACTTTTATATGGTGCATTTGGCATCATATTTGGCGTTCTATATGCCGACTACACCAGAGCCAAACAATATTTCCAACGTGTTTCAAAATCATCATTTGTGGCGCGTGGTGGCATAGCTTTGTCATCAATGTATTTGGTTTCATATTTCGGTCAAAAAATCATCTTTGACAATCCTATGGTCGAGTTCTTACTCGGTTTTATAGATGGTGGCAGTCAAGCTAAAGATCTCGCTCAGCAAGTTGATTATGACGGTGCTGTGACATCCGCTGTCACAATAGCAGGTGGTTTTGCTGTGCTTGCATTTAACAAATACCGTGAAGATAAAAAAGCCAAGGCAGAATACCTCCAAAATCAAAATAATGAATCTAAGGTCAGTGACAAACCCACTGCTGATGAGCCAGTCAAACAGAAAGTAATAGCTAGTGAATAATCGTAAGTATGTAATGATCGCAATTGTTGGCCTTGTTTTCACTTTTGCAGGGTATAATTTATATAGCTATTTCGTAGAACAAAAAGCCATCCAAATTGAAGAGGATAGACAAGCAGAAGTCCACCGCCTTGAACGTATTGAAGAAGTTAAAATCAGAGAAGAAAAACGCCAAGCCAAGATAGAAGAAGATAAAAAAATTATCGAAGCTGAAGAGCAAGAAATCAAAGACAGAGCTGCCGAAAAACAAGCTGAACATGAAGCACAGGAAAAAAAGGCTGAAGAAGACGATAAGAAAAGAGAAGCTGAGCGCAAAAAATATGAAGAAGCCCAAATTGCGAATAAGGTTCAAAACATCCGCACAGTTCGCAATTATGAAGGTTTAAGCCCAGATCAAACCGAAAAACTTAAAAGCCTTTCAGCTGCCTATATTCGAGCAAAGCCAGAAGAGTTTTTAGATGTTGAACTAAACTGCAAAGTTTTAGATTGCGGCTATGGTGCAACTAGAATGTTGGCAAACAAATCTGATCTTTTGATGTTATATGCAGCCATCAGCAATGACATTGATGTCATTAAGGCATTTATTGATATTGGGTTAGATGTTAATTCAAAAAATGAACGCGGCTTCACACCACTTATGTTTGCCGCTGCATATGGTGATCCCAAAGTCATTCGTTTTCTCATCGGCCAAGGTTCAGATATTAAGGCTCGCGCTTATATCAAAGACATGAATGCACTTCATATTGCCAGTCTTTGGAATCCAAATCCTGACGTAATCGATGTGTTAGTACAAGCAGGTATTTCCATTGAATCAGAAACCGAAGGTGATTACACGTCATTAGTTATCGCTATTTCTGAAAACTTCAATTTAGAAGTTGCAAGGCGATTGGCTGAACTTGGCGCAAACACAAAAGCTGTTGATGATGAATATAAGGCCGTTCTTCAAATTGCAGAAGAGCGTATAGATTTTAAATTTGGACGCACAAGATATGGGTTCATTTCACAAGAATTTAATGAACAGTTATTGAATAAGCTGCAATAGACCTATAAAAATTGACTCTAGTTTAAAAGTGAATACAATGTATTCATATTATATTTCATAATCTTGAAAGTCATGTCTATGTCTACGGCAACCACTGTTCGCTTCAATGACGAAACCAAAGAAAATATTGAACGTTTTGCCAAACTTACAAAACGCTCACGTTCATTCATCATCAATGCAGCGGTTGAGGAATATATAGAACATAATCTTGCCTATATGGAAGAACTTGATAAAGCGGTTGAATCTATAAAAACAGAACCAACATATGCAGCCCAAGATGTTCACGAATGGATGAATAGCTGGGGAACTGAACAAGAAAAGCCTCTCGCAAATAGTCGTTTATATACCGATAGTAAATAATGATTATTGAATATACCAGCCCCGCATTGCGAGATCTTGAAGAGCTTCGAATATATCTAACTGGGCGTTCTTTATCTGGCCTACAGAATGTTATTGCTGACATTCAAGAAGCCACAATAAGCGTTTCACAATCCCTCTCAAAGGGGCGAAAAACTTCACACGATAAAATTTTAGAAAAGATCTCACCAAAGTATGGATATTTGTTACCATATTATATTAAAGGCGATACCATCTATATTTTACGAGTCTATCACCCAAGTCGGAAGCCACTAGATTATCAAAAAATTAGGCCATAGAAATTTCTATTTTGGGTTACCTATATTTTAGCAAATATTCTTTCGCCAAATTAATTCTAACAAACTTCTGATGATCGCCAGTTGGTAGATCTGGATGATATTTCATAGCCAGTTTTCTATATGCACTTTTGATTTTCTTGGTTGATAGCTTCTCTTCTCCAACCATACCAAGTATTTTCAAACATAGTTCCAAATCTTCATCGTTCAAATATGGTTTTAATTTAAGATCACCATCAACATTAGATTTATGAGAATATTTTGCTTTCTGCTTATGTTTCTGCTTGGTTTTTTGATGTCCACCAGCTGAACCTTTTCGTTTCAACTCTTCTTTCAGCCGGTTGATCTCATCTTCAAGTTCTTTCTCTCGTGATGCAATGTCCTCAAACACACCGCGATGCCTGAACGATTGAATAATTTCACCAAGATCTTGGGTAAACACCAGCACACGATACAGAAAAAATGTCTGATTGGATAAGAAGCCAATAATGAATGCCAGCGTAAAGACACCCAGCATAGCGCTTAGAATGGATATGATAAAATACCCAACCAACAAAATAATGATGGCCTTAAACATTCCCATATTTTTTGCAAACTTGGCAAACAAATAGCCCAATGCAAAAAATATGAAAATACTAAACAGGCTCGGCAATGTTAATTTCATGCCTGTTAAGGCTCTGAACATCACTTCAAAAAATTCAATCATTCTTGCTCGCTATCTCTTACGTGTTTTACCACTGGTTTTGGTTTTAACACGCTCTTTTTGATATTTCTTGGCAATGCTCATATCACTTAAAGCATCAACTTTAATTTTAGGATTCTTGGTATTTTTCTTCATGTCTTTGTGCTGGGTTATCAAATCCAGCTTATTATTTGAGGCCAACAGAATACGCTTGCGCTTCCAATAAATCATTTGCGGTTCACCAGCTTTACGCTTCACAATCTCAACAAATACCAATTGCTCATTTGTTGTTAATGGCCGCTCTGGTTTATATGATTGATTTGATTGAGTGCGTATTTTCTTATGTTCATGATATTTCACCTGCCGTTTGAGATGTTTGTTTTCTCGAACAAGATCTACACCGCGGATTAAATCAGCTGTAAATTGCAGGGCAAAATCACCCTCATTATATACAAAGTCATAGGCCTTCTCTCTTATCCACGAGAAGAAGCCTGGCTTTTGTGTATATACATCCTTGTCATTATGTGTCGGTCGGCTCATAGCGGTATAAATACCAATCTATCTTCATCTAAATTAGATTTTACAGTAGCTGGCGTATATCTCATCATTATTTTAAAACGCGGGCTCTCATGACTCATATGTATGTCTATAAGTGTGGTTTTACGATTATCAGAGATAATCAACAATCTATCTTCAGCAAGTTCACGGATTTCGGAATAATTGACCAAATTACGTTCCATATAACGTTCAATATGTGTATCCTTTTCCTCGCTTCGATAGAATACCCGCACCTTACCAGCTCGCTTTTCAAAATAATCTGCTGTTAAACCCTCTGCGCCGCCAAAACTAATTTGGGTGGCGATACCTGATAAAATAACATTCATCAGACTTGAACCATATTTTGTGACCAACTGTTGTTGCCCCTGCATCAATAACAACAAAGAAATATTATACTTCCTGGTTGTCGTAATAAGTTTATCAAAATTTGGCAAATATGAATTTCCAAATTCATCATAGATAAAATAAACTGGTAAATCAGTTGCAGTTGGCAATTCGCGCATACAGGCATGTAAGAAACTCAAAAAATACATGCTTACCAATGGCTGATAAATGTCCTGGTCTTCAGGTGGTGTTATCAGATAAATAATGGTTTTTTGTTTTCTCAAAGTGGAAAGGTCAATGTCAGAGCGTGAAGTCAAAGCACATACATGCGGCTCACTAAATATTTTCAATGCCACTGTGGCACTGATGATAAATCCAGAAATGGTTTCTTCTGCACCAGATATGAGTGATTTCCATTCATTCATGAGAAATACGTCATTGTCACAGCAGGATTCAACAAATTCGAATAGATCCTCACCATCATCACCAAAATTCTGAATGAGATGATACAGATTATGAGGCGTATTAAACACATCGGGCATAGTTTTCAGGCATTTTAAAAAAAACCTTACATAACGTTCTGCACCTTTGCCCCAAAATGAATCTTTGCCGTCACCTGTAGATCTGGAAAACAAATCCGCAAAACGCATAACCGCTTCGGGAGTGTCAATATCCAAGAATGGATTATAGCGATGCGAATTATCCAAATCATTCGGGTTTAAAACTATAATCCGATAGTCTTTGGATTTCATATAACCGCTGGTATCTTTATATAGATCACCAGACATATCATTCACAATCAACACGCTATCACTGCGGCCTTTATCTAAAATGATAGGCCTAGCAAGTGCTGTTGATTTACCCTTACCTGTCACACCATAAACGGCAACGTTCTGGAAGCTCACCCGCTCAGATAAACGCAAATCTTTACCATCTATCAGCAATCCATTATTCTTGTGAGATAGATAATCGCCAATTTCGCCTTTATTGGCAAAACTTGCACCCTCTTCACGAACAAGGCTTTTTCCAAATGCCAAAGTTTGCAAGCTTTTATACAGCCTGGTATTTTTAGCCCTAGATTTTACAATGCGATTTAATATCGTTTTTGGTTTAAAGATCATTTTTTACTATGTTTATTTTTATTCGGAATCAATATTTTAACGGCTTTTTTAATATAACCAATTATTCAGCTGATTGTTAATTTTCATAACTTGGGCGGCTTTCTTTTCAAAGTCTTCGCTTGTTTTTTTGCTTTCTTGGCTTTTTTCTTCTCATAGATATTTTCTACATCCCTAGCAAATGCCGATTTTTCAGTTTTTGGTTCGGTAAATGGCTCATTAGGTTTCTGATTATTCTTGGTGTTTTTGGCATTCTGATCTTCAGCTTTTGTCTTTTGTGCATCTTCAGCCTTAAAATTATTTTTAGCCTTAGAGCCATCTTCTTGTTTTTCACCTTGCTCCGCACTACTTTCTTCTTTTTTGCCCCTCCTGGTTCGTTTCTTCGGCTCTTGATAGCGTTCTGATGGTGCAATAAGATCCAAATAGCTCTCAAACTCTTCATGAACGCCAACGGTTACAAATCGATAAGCAACCACCTTGCCATTATCGTGCGTAACAGTAACTTTGTAATTCTTACCACGAGTACCATATTCAAAATTATTATCATTCAAATATGATTTAAAGGCTTCGAAACTAGAAGCCTGGTTCATAGCTTTGCGAACTGTATCAGCAATAAACTCCTGACGATCCAAACGGCCAGTTCGGCGTTTTTGATCTGAAGCTTTGCGTGATAATTTCTTATCCTGGTTCGAAGCTGTAATGACTTTCTTCTGCTTCAATTCTGGGTATTTTTCCAACACATGATTTTCCAAATCTCGTTTAACTTTTTCAAAATTTGCTTTAGGTAAACGCAAGCGCTTTCTCTCATCTCTTTCATTCGCACTTATCATCAAATGATAATGCACATGGTTTGTATGATCCTCATGAAGGCATCCAAAAACCATGTTATTCGGACATCGCTTCGAGATATATTCCTGGGCAATATCTCTCAAACTGTCCTTGGCATATTTTAGATCAACACCCTCTTCCAACGTAACACTTAAAATTTCGTGGTAGAGGTAGTTGCCATTTTTTCGCTTGGATAAATAGTCGCTGTTGGTCATAAACTCAGCAGCAATATTTTCTTGACCTCGTGTGAATATATTATGGTGGAGGTCAAAACGTTGATCTGATTTTTCAGAATCCATGTAGTTGGAGAGTTGGTCAAAACTTTTGGTTTTACGGCTCATGGATTTAATAATCATATATTTTCCTTCAAGGAAATATCAACGAATTCCTGTAGAGATTTACGCAGTTCAACCAAAATTGATAAAGCATCATTATCAATTGCGTGTTTAACTTCATTCTCATAATGGGCGATTTGGTTCAAATTATTTGCAAAATTTGCCAAAAGATAATTCGCACGTTTGAGTTGTTCTTCGACACCTTTCGATCGCAAATTTGAACCACGTACTTGGTGCAAACTTGCCTCTCGAATGAGTGTAGAAAAATTCATATCCTGCTCATCAGCATAATCAGAAAGAAGCCGATAATCATCGGTAGCAAAAGACACTGAAACGATTTTTCGTTTCCTGGCGTTTTTTGCTCTATACTTCTTCTGATATTCTGCTGTGTTGCTGGCCATATGATTTTTCTTTAGAGGTGTACAGAGGGGACACTCCCCTCGTTAGGGTTGAGGGATAAAATCCCCACAAGATGTATATGTAGTGTAAGAGGTTTACGACCTTACACTACAATATGCAATCTTGCTACGAAACTCAGACATAAATACGATTGTTGCAAAAAAGGTGCGAATGTCAACTTATTTTACAACGCTGTGCCTAATTTAATGCGGAATTAATGCCAATTCCTGAACAAGCAGACAATGGGGGCAAAAGAAAAAAGAGGCGTGTTAGGCCTCCGTAAATTTCTAAAAGCGTTTAATATTCCTCTGCCAAAAGCACAGTTAAAACGCGGGTAGTCACTGTAGGATCACTTGGGTCTGGCGATCACATTTTCATAGCTATATCGTAATAATCAAACTTCCAATAAATGCGATTTCGTCAATGATCAAAAGCTCAAAAATTGTGTTCCTCATATGGATCATTTTCAATGGTGAATTCATCATACTCTCGAACATGATCTAGAATACATTGCTTCTCAAGCAAATCATCAATTCCTGATGTCAAAACCAATTCACAACCCGTAAAGGTTCTTCGGGCTTCATCATTCAGCATTGATATTCTATTATTATGGGCTAGCCAAAGTTGGCGTTCTGAAGTTGTCATAATCAAACAGTAAAAAATTAAATATCTCAATCTGAGACATGGCAATAAAACTGCGTAATGATGAAGCTGTCAAAAACCGTTCAATCGAACGAAGAGAAGATTGCGGTTATTTACTGCAAGCACCAGCGGTATAATGACAAGGCTCTGATTGATACCCTCTTTTTTCAACCACGGAAGACATAAAAAAGTTTTGGAATTTAATATTTTGACACATTCAAAAGAATGGCTAGTTTATATACAAATTATATAATAATTTGAACGCTATAAAACCCATTACAATAAGTATAAAATGAAAACCATATCATCCACTTTAGCCAGACAAAACTTCAGCGACATCATAGAAACTGTCGAAACTGAAGAGATAACAATCTCCAAAAACAACAAAAATATTGCCGTCATTATTTCATGTGAAAAATATGAAGAGTTGGTGCGTATTGAGGATATTTTGCATACGAAAACTGCCAAACTTGCGATACAAGAAGGCTTAGCATCAGAAGCTGAAGTTAAAAAAATATTTTCTATTTAAACAGATCTGAATGAGTTCCTGTTCTTATTAGAATAATCTTATCAGCAGAATACTCATAAATAAGCAACCAGTTTGGTTCAATATGGCATTCCCAATATTTTGAGTGTTCGCCTATGAGGCGATGAGGTTTACAGCGTACAGGCAAAGCCTGTTCTGTAACCAACAATTTAAGGATAGTGATTAGTTTCTGTTCAGAGCAGCCACGCTTTAGAACGCGTTTAAAATCTTTTTTGAACGCATTTGTGCGCTCAATTTTTAACATGCATCATCTTCAGAATGTAAATCAGCCATAAGATCATCGACACTATCAAATGTTCTTGTATCATCCATAACTTCTTGCATCGCAGATACTGTTTCTTCATTCGGAATTTTAAGTTCCAGCGGCAATCCCCGCTGTCTTACGATTTGAGTGTAAAACATAGAGATGGCTTGGGATGGTTTAATACCAAGCTCGGCGAGAATGGCTTCACTTTCATCTTTTAAATCGCGGTCAATTCTTGAACTAATTCGAGCTTCTTGAGCCATAACTGTTGTTCCCATATTATATAATTAATGATATTGAAGTGATTGTACGCCAAATGGTGTATTTTGTCAATTTTAAGAATATGAAATCATAATTTCTTGGTGCAAGAATATTTTGATTTTTCTCAATTCAGCTATATAATTTACCCAATAGATCAAAAAAAACCTCAAAAAAATTGTTCCTACGGAACAAGCCGCCAGCGCAAACGCAAAACTGGGGGCAAAAAAGAAAAAAAGGTTTATTATTCCTCTTCTAATCTTATTAAACTTACCCAGTAATTCATTTGTATTTATTTTTTCGATTGAGCTTATATTCAGCCTCAATACTTCTGTTATATCATCACAAATCCAACTTTAAACAAATCTTTCAAATTGTAGACTTCTTAACGGTTGTTTCTTCTGAAATCTCGGCATATATTCGTCCGTCTGTTCGAAGCTCAATTATATGGTTCAAAAGCTCTTCATCTTTCTGAACACGGTCATATGTCATAAGTCCATTATCTTCTCGATACTTTCGGACTTTATCGTACATTTTAGCCGAATATTTTTTTCCTGCTGCTAATTTTTTAGCTAAAATAACTTTCTTGCTCGTAATCATATTTATGATTTAATAAATAAAAATTAGCATATATCTAAATAATATAAATATATGCTAAAAAATCAACTTCTAATATTCCTCTGCCAATAGGACAGTCAAAACGCGGGTTGTCACTTTAGGGTCACTTGGGTCTGGCGATCACATTTCCATATCTATATCGTAATAATCAAACTTCCAATAAATACGATGACCTTCAAAATCAAAGCTCCCAAAATCATGTGCCTTATATGGATCATTATCTGGCGTAAATGCTTCAAATTCTCGAACCAAAGTTAGGATCTTCTCGTCCTCATTCAAATCGCTAATTCACTTTGTCAGAAATAATCGACAACCTAGAAAAGTTGTTCGAGCAATATCATTCAAATTTTTACGGTTTCTAATAAAGGTTTCGATTTCAAACAAATCCTCATCACAATTTTCACAATCATATGAGTACCCTTTCAAGCTCGACTTCTTAACAACCTCACCACACCTATAGCAACATCTTTTCTCTCAACTCATAATCAAACAGTAAAAAATTAAACATCTCAATCTGAGACGTGGCAATAAAACTGCGTAATGATGAAGCTGTCAAAAACCGTTAAATCGTGTAACTCATCATCTAGTGAAACGATTTCGGTATTTGACAGAGAAGAATAGCAGTAAAATTGCAAGGCTCTGATTGTACATTCACTCCCCCACCACAAAACTTGCGGTCTGGTTGCTGTGCTAAGACTAAATTTTAACCACCAAAATGTGGGTCAAATTTAATCGCCAATTTAATGCAGAATTAATATTACTTTTCGCCATTCAGTATGAATACGAAATAATTTTGCATACTGAAGAATGAAAAAAACTCAAAGCAAGTATAAAATCAACCATTGTGCTAGACGCTTGAAAATGGAACCCAGTAAAACAAGTTCCCCAAAAGTTGAATTTATGGAAATAAAAAAATAAAAAATCCACACGAACGAAATTCCCCGCGATGTAGAAATTGTGGGGTTTTTATTTTTAATATTCTATTTTTGATTTCCCATCAGAAATGAATATATTTAAAATATTATAAATTAACCCATTAATATATGTACCGTTCAAATAGAGGTTTCACCTTAGTCGAATTGATAGTGGTTATCATCATATTAGCAATATTATGAACGATATCCTTTATATCTCTCGCAGGATATGCCGTGATATCAAGAGATACCGTACGAGTCTCAGACATAAATACTGTCTCAAAAGCTATAGAACTTCATAGAATCCAAGAAGGAAATTATCCAGCCGTTACAAATCCAATAAATATAACCTTTAGTGGAGGAATTATCTGGAAACAGGGAAGTTTTGGAATAGATACACAAAGAGAAGCCCGAAGAATCACAAATGTTCCAACAGACCCACTGACAGGAAGTGAATATGCCTATTCAGTAACACAATCAACAGGAGAGTATCAAATAGGAACAATAGTCGAAAATGACCTCTCACTAAACAATCAAAATACAAACTCTGAACTCTATACTTTCACTCAACAAACGGAAGCAGCAAACTTATTAAGTTCTTTTGCTACTACGAAAATAAAAGGAAATTATAACGGAAAATTTATTAGTTACATAGAAAATACAGGAGATTCAAAATATATTTATATTCTCTGAGTTCCTAGCATTTTATCCGACGTGATAGTCGATTCAACTCTTGAAGAAATAATAGATAATAGAAAATTTGTATATCAGGGGTGAAAAAATGCTCCTGCAACATATGCAAGTTGAACAGTAGATAGAGTAGAATCATGGAATTTCTCTCCAACAATTCAAGGAACATCAGGAACAGGAGTTATTTATGAAGGAACAGTGGCAAATCTAGGAACATCGTCAGAAAAGATAAAATTTGTAAATAATATGCAAGGTTATTATGCAGGAACAGATGTGGAAAATAGTAGAAGTTTTAAGAGAATTAATGACATTAGCACCTCAAATAATCCAAATTTAAAAGCTGTAACTCTTATAAATACATTTATAAATACCAATGTATGAGGTTTGGGAAAAAAAACCTCTGGAGTTGTCGTTTCAGATACCAGTGACTTATCACCGGTATCTTGTAGTTTTGCAGGAAGCACAATTATTCATAGAAACACGATTACAGCGTACCAAACTTCGAGTGTTACATTTGGAAATACTTGTGTGAGTGAAATTCGAAGTTGTAATGAAGGAACTTTGAGCGGAACATATACCAATACAAGTTGTAATGTAGATGCTCCAAATTATTGTGGAGATTTTTCGTCTGCACATAACAATTTTTGAGGGGATTATAATAGCCCTACGGTTTCTAATAAATATGCATTTGCAGCACTAAAATCTGATGGAAGTATTCAAGCTTGGGGATATAGTGATTACGGTTGAACTGGAGCACCCAGTGGTAATGGTTTTACTCAAATATTTTCAAATAAATATGCTTTTGCAGCATTGAAATCTG
>JAESRX010000090.1 GCA_016764435.1 Flavobacteriaceae bacterium
TATTTTCACCAATAACCTCCCATCAATTATAAGCGGTGATGCCAGTATTTATTCTTTAAGCAGTTCATATTTATAAAATCCTATGTTATTTTTATCCGCGGAAATCACCAATTTATCTCCATCCAAAACATAATTATATGATCCATTTAAAATTAAATTCCAATCAAAATTAGCTAACCAATGATTGGTATCATAAAAAACAATAGTCGCTTCTCCTTTTTCATAGGTTCCATTTCCGCCAGCAGGATAAAAATCATTATTATTTCCGTTTCCACTGCTGTTATATTCTTTCTCACCATTGAAATTGATAGTGACAGGATTAGAAAAAGTTGTGCCATTTAGATACTCAACAGTGAAAATTCCACTATATTTTCCGTTAACATTTTGATTGGTTGTCTCCTCATCCTTAGTACAAGCAATTAAAGTCATTGCGAATATCAACACACATATTATTTTCAAAAGTTTAACTTTCATAATTCTATTTTAAATGTAGTTACCATTATGTCCCTAGTTGACCTATTATAAAAGCAGCTGTTAGTTTTTTAAAATACTACCAACACCTAAGTACCTCGTAATATGAAATAGACAGGAAGGCGTTGCTAGCAATAATGTAGGAAACTGCTTTGTTCTTTCATCTTCTAGAACATAAACCCAACTCCAAGTTGAAATCCATTATTTTTAGCCTCCTCATCATAATTATCTCTGTCCAAAGCAGCTGTAAAACCATTTACAAATCTCAATCCTCCAAAGAGTCCTCCTTTTAATTGATATGAAAGTCCCAAAACCCCGCTAAATTCAAAACTTTTCCCAAGATCAGTTCTTGTGGTATTTTCAAAAGTTTCTTTATCGTTTAATAAGAAATTAAATGAAGGTCCTATTTCCAATGAGAAATTATTAACTAAGTATATTTTCACTAAAACTGGAACTTGTATGTAATTAAGTTTATATGCTACAGGATATGGTAGAACATCAGGCGCTCCTGGATATGGAATAAAATCAGGCGCTCCTGGATATGGAATTGCATAGAGGATTACTTTACCCTTAACACCTTGCGTTGCATATAAAATTTCAGGCTGTAGCGAATATCTATCTCCTAATGGAATTTCAGCCAATACTCCAATGTGAAATCCTGTTTGGTAGTCTTTATCAATCAAAAAATCTGATGTCATGCTTGTAAAGTTAATGCCTCCTTTTAGTCCAAACTGAATTTTTTCTTGTGATTTTACTGCTGTGATTGTCAAAATTGTTAATGAGATAATTAAAAATATTTTTTTCATAGTGGTTATATTTATTATTTCTTTTTTAAATATTCATTCTGTATTGTGGCACTGTCATTTAATGAAAAAAAGTAACAAAAAAATTGACGATACATTCATTATAACAGCAATACAGTAGCGTGACACATCACCGAGTAAAAAACTAATATACAAATAGTTACAAATCAAATATACGAAAGATAAATAAATATGCACACATGCTATTTAAACAATTTTAATACTACTCACCTAAGCAACCCAAGAAGGCTGCAAGAAGTCTTTGTCTTATGATAAGCGATATGTTTTATTACTAGTAAAAAAGGATTGCTAGAGGGTTCTTCATCCCAGAGGATAGCACATTTCAAGACATACAAACCTAATATATCTTTAAATTATGCTTTATACCAGAAACTATGGACTTTGCAAAAATGACCTACAAAATCAAATTAGAGTAAAACTGCTCGCTTTCTTTTAGCAGTTGTGACAGCATTCTATTTAGTTTATTTATGCAAATAAAAAGGAATTTAAACGGGGGTAAAAATTAAACGTAGGTACTTTATAATTTACTTAGCTTGCTAAATGTTGTATTGCTTGGTAATTCAAACAATTCTAATTCAAAGTACGGAACTGACGCAATCAAATGGTCAAAAATATCCGCCATGATGTATTCGTAATTTTTCCAAACTTTATCTCTACTAAAGGCATATATTTCAATAGGGATCCCTTGTGAAGAAGGAGGTAATTGCCTTACCATAATGGTCATTTCTTCATTAATTGCTGAATGATTTTCAACATAAGTTTCCATATATTTTCTGAAAACGCCCATATTGGTTAAGTTTCTGCCGTTAATCAGCAAATTCTTATCTGCAGTATTCCGTTTATTTTGTGCAGTAATGTCTTTTTGTTGATGCTCTAAATAGGCTGTTATAAGTTGAATTTTTTTAAGAGCAACTATATCTTCATCCATTAAATATTTTACACTTTCTTGNTTTTATAATTAATGCTCTTTTTATTCTTCTTCCTCCTGAATCACTCATACCTCTCCAGTTTTTAAACGAGTCAGAAATTAAASCATATGTWGGAATMGTRGTAATGGTATTGTCAAAATTCTGAACTTTAACAGTCGTAAGGTTAATTTCAACTACATCACCATCGGCACCAAACTTTTCAAAAGTGATCCAGTCGCCAATACGAACCATGTCGTTGGTTGCCACCTGAATACTTGCTACAAACCCCATAATTGTATCTTTGAACACCAATATAATTACTGCTGAGGCGGCCCCAAGAGTCGCTAAAAATGTAGTAACTGCGGTATCAGTTAAAATTACAAAGGCATAGATAAATCCTAGCACCCAAATAAATATCATAAATACCTGAATATAACTATCTATTGGTTTGTCTTTTAAGCGAGGTAATGTTTTAAAATAATCTTTAAATGTATTTAATAAACTACGCACTATCCATAGTGTTAATAGCACTCCAAATAAGTCCAATGCTTTGCCAGCAACAATTTCCGCTTGTTCAAAATGAATAAATACACCTCCAAATAACACATCCGCAATAATTACAGGAATAATATGAGCAATGTTTCGTGGCGCTTTGTTTTTAACCAATAAGTCATCGAAATTTGTCTTGGTTTTTTCAGAGAGTCGAATAAAAGTGGTCGTTATAACTTTACGGGTTATAACATCAGTTATAAATAGTAGGAGAAGTAATCCTACTAAAAGAACGATCATATTTAAATATTCAGCCAAAGATTCACTCATTCCCGAAAGAATAAATTWATCATAAAAAAAATGTGAAAGGGTTTTCATAAACAGTACTTATTTGCTTGTAAAAGTATTGAATTTGAATGGTTCTATCACACCTTGTTTAAAGGAAAAAAAATATATCTCAATAAATAAATTAAACTTGATACAAAACATCAAACAATTTCACAAAGCGCCCATGCTTACCGTGTTTAACTGTGGCTCCGTCTAAATCTAATGCCCGAGCATCAGCCGTTAGTCCAATAAAMACCAAGTCTCTCAATAAACTATTTTTTAAAGGACATATTATTTTATCAAAGGCCMGTTTAYATAACAAGCTACACTAAAAAAGAATGGAAATATCGCGCTCAACATGATGCTGATAGGTAACAATATTTACAAGTACTAATTAGTAAACTAGACAATTGACTATAGCTTTTTACAGTGATTACACCACAAAAAGAGCCGCATATCTATCTCTTACTGCGTACATTAAAAAAACATTCATTAATAAAGCTACTACGGCAGGAAGCATATTTTCAGGATCTAAAAACACATGAAATAATAGCGCGTTTAGCATAATTGGAAATAAGGCTACTAATGCTAACGCTCTAAATATATTAGTTGCGATGAGAATCCCTGCGATAATCTCAACGACCGCCACAATTGTCATTCCATATCCTATTTTCACGAATGCCCCCATAAACTCCAAGCCTGGAGCTGACAATTCCACTGCTGGCATAAAATTGATGAATTTGTTCAGTCCGAAAGTTATTAGCAATACTCCTAGTATTAAACTTACAATTTTTGTTGATTTTTCCATTGTTTCTTATTTTAAGTTGTTAGTTATTATTGATTCTAAATTTGGTGTTTACTAATACTTCTACATAAAAAWTACAACGATTTATCAACTAAGAATTATTAAGATACCATCAAATTTGTTTGTCTTTTATTTGTAACCTCCATGTTCATTCTAAATTTATATACTTTTTTAAGACGAAGTCGACTCTTATTCTTCTTAAGCCTGGTGATAAAACTATACCATTAAAAATATGTGGGCGGATCTTCGATTGGAAAAAGGGAATCGCCGGTATCATTTATATTAAACAGGTTTATTATTCTATTTTTTCACACTCAAATATTCCAGATGGAGTCATGTATTTCATTCCTGAAATTTTGTTTTTCTCCATGATAAATTCAATCTGAAGGTCATCAAATTTATCAAGCTTAAAAATATGTTTTTTATAAGGGATTAAGATATCATCCGTTGATCCAACAAGTGCTAGTTTACCATCCTTTATTTTTATTTCAAATTCGGAGCCTGCATATTGGTATTTACCCGCGTATTGTACTAATAAATCTGGATTAGAAAGGGATACATCTGTTTTTTTGTTAAAGATTACTTGCCCCTCGTCTATTGATATGATTGCTGAGTTAATTTCACCTTGTGGACTTATGTTGAAATTGAGACTCCATTTCCCAAAATCTTCATCGTTAGGAGTATCAAATCTATTGAAATGATAATGCGTAAGCGGTAACTCTGTCTTTCTAAAATTGAAATATAACCCCTCTTTTTTATGCTTGATTATAAACTCACCATACGCCTCATTTGTAAAGTATCCGATGTAATCTTTTAGCGGATGTGTTGGCGATGTACCTGTAATATGATCATAACCCGCCAAATTTCTTCCTTTTTTAGAGGCTTCTTTTCGTTTCCTATGTCTTTCTAATCGTCTTCCATTCCAATCTATTTCTTCTAATCCAAGCAGACGATCTACAAGGTTATACATTATTATATTACTCAAATTAGCTCCTTGATCACCAATCACAAAGGTAATAATACCAATTTTATCATAGGGTAAAACGGCAATTTGAGAATGAAAACCAGGCATAGCTCCACCGTGTTTGGTGAGTATATTCCCTCTAWAAACCTCCWTTTGTCTCGCCATACCATACATTACATTTAGTCTTTCTTTATAGCCTTTTTCTTCCAATTCTGAATTTCTAAAGCCCATACCHGGTTTTAGTGTTTCTTTGATAATTGACGGCGAGATTACTTCCTTRRAATTATACTTACCRTCRTTTAARAGTGCAATTACCCAATGAGATAATTCTTCYAAATTTGAWATTATTGAGCCTGCTGGTCCAATAGCTGCTCCATCTTCTTTWAGCGGGATTTTATACAGTATTGTACTGTCCCTTTTTTCGTTATATGGAACGCCAAAATCGTTTGATTTTTGCATTTCCTTAATTGAAAATACTGTATTYCTCATTTCAAGTGGATCAAGCAACTCTTCCCTTATATATTCTTCCCAAGTTTTACCTGTTCTTAATTCTATGGCATAACCAATCGCAGAATACATCAGGTTATTATAAATAAAACCTTGACGTAATGGTATTGATGGTTCTAGGTATTTCATTCTTTCGAAAAGATCTTTCCTCGTAAAATCAGACTGAAACCARATCATATCATGTCTGGAAATACCTGTTTTATGTCCAAGCATATCCCTTAACGTAATTTGATTGTTTAAATGATCGTTGTAAAATTCAAGTTCTGGGACCGCTTCCGTTATAGGTTTGTCCCAATCAAAAATCCCCTCCTCTACCAATTTACCCGCTGCCACAGTAGTAAAAAGCTTTGTGTTTGAAGCTATTTGAAATAAGGTATTTTTTGTAACGGGGAGTTTGTTTCCATAATCGCGATATCCGAAGCCCTTCATATATACAATTTTGTTTTCATAGATTACGGCAACCCCGGCTCCGGGTTCATTCCAGTCAGCAAGGACCTCTGACATGTACTTTTCAAACCCTGCAAGTGACTCTTTAACATTTACTTCCTGTGCATACCCATTAAAGGAAAGAAATAGGATAATTAAAATGATTTTCTTCATGATATTTGTTGTTTCGATTAGTAATTGTCAAGCGGGGACAAGGAACAAAAAGTCGTCTCTTTTTCTAAGCACAAACCACGCTCTTTGAGATTGTTACTTCTAATAGTATTTCTYGAGGTTTCTATTGTTGAAATTTGTTACTGTAATCTCGTTTTATTAGTATTCAAAATATTTGTTTTTAAACAAACAGTCTTAAAATGATGCACGAGTACTGGTAGTAACTCAACAATTCCCTTGTCACAATTTTGGGATTGAAATATAGGGTTTGAGAGAAAAGCGTTGGAGTTTAGCGTGTCTATTAATTGTAGGGTACAACTTATATTCTGTAAAAGTAGTATGATTTTAAGTGGAGAAAATCAATAAGATAAATACAATTATTATGAGGTATGTATACTAATTTTTAAATTAGAACTATACATGATTCTTACTACTATTGTAGCTTTTACAACAGCAATTTGAACATCTATATATCAGGCGGGGAAAATATAGTAATTAGAAAAAATAAAACATCTCAATTACTATTAAAGGTCAGTTAGTTATACATCAAATATAGTGTTATTTAATTAATAATACAAATAAGGGATTTGTAGCATTAACGTTAGCAAAAAAATAAATATCATATTTACTATCAAAAAGAGACCTTAAAAATAAATGAAAATGACACCACAATCAGTAAATTTAACCAAGACTAATGCCGTATAGGTTATGTTGTAGAGAACGCTCTATAATGTCCAAATAAATGAATAGTTTATCTTTTGATATTACGTAAGTTATTCAGCAATAATCACGATTTCTTTAGACGCTTCAATTCTAGCAGTTATTGCGAAATTGTTAATCTTCAAGATAAAATCAATATGAACACATAGTACATTACATCCTAATTGCATACAGAACTATACGTATTTAGGAAGGTGTTTCTACTTATCAGTAATTGGGTTCTCCAGCAATCATCACTCTATAGTAAGTGATTTTTAACCTTTATTTTATAGCTTAGCGTTGGGAAAAGTAACATAAAATGTGCTACCTTTCTTTAGTTCTGATGTTGCCCAAATAGTACCACCGTGTTTTTCTACTAAGTCCTTACAAAGTACCAACCCTAAGCCAGAACCCTTTTCATTTGCAGTTCCTAGAGTCGTTCCGCTGTTTTGCAGTGTAAATAAATTTTTTCTTGTTTCATTATTCATTCCAACACCATCATCTGAAACCGAAATTTCTATAAAATTATATCTTTGTGTTGCATTCACAGTAATACACCCATTTGAATTTGTGAATTTTATAGCATTCGTAATTATATTACGTAAAATTGTTTTTAACATATGTAGGTCTGCATAAACTTCAATACCTTCATATTGCATATAATTTACTACTACATTTTTAAATTCCGCTGTTGGTTTTAGCACCTCCAATATTTCCACAATAATTGGCTGTAAATTTAATTTAACAGGATGATAGGAAATCTGTCCCGTTTGAGATTTTGCCCAATTCAATAGATTGTCAAGTAATTCCAGGGTGTTTACCGCTGATGAATTAATCCGTGAGCTAAATTGCACAATTTTTGAAGTATCATAGTTTTTTGCATTATTAGTTAACAAATCTGAAAAACCTAAAATAGTATTAAACGGACTTCTTAAATCGTGTGCTATAATAGAGAAAAGAGTATTTTTAGTTGTATTTAGAATTTTCAATTCTCTGTTTTTATGACGTAATTTATTATAGAATAAATAGATGGTTACAGCAATAACAAAAACAACCAGGAGAACTAAAGCTATGAGATTTTGTAAAACAAGTTGATGTTCAATCTCTAAGAGATTAACTTCCTTCTCTTTTCTTAATTCGTTTACTTGTTGATTTTTTTTGTCAATTTCATAGAATACCTGTAGTTGTTCTATTTTTATGTCTGATTCCCCAAAAATTATTAAATCTTGTACTTCAATTAGTTTATTTTTATAATAAATAACTTTTTCAAGATTATTAATACTCGAATAAATTACTGCAAGTTTGGAATAAATTTCCAATTGATTTTTCTTAGAATTCGTTGAAATCGCAATTTCGAGAGCTTGTTTTATTCTCTCAATTCCTTCATTTAAATATCCTGTTTCTATTAGACAAAGTCCTAAGTACTTATACACATCTGATTTACCATATAAACTTAGCACACCCTTTTTAATTTTTAGTGATTTCTTTAAATGTACTATTGCTTGTTTATAATTTCCCGTCAAATAATTCAATTTACCTAAAATACTGTATGATAACGAGATGCCGTATTTTGATTTGGCTTCCGTATGAGTTTTTAGAATCATATCTATATTCTTGCTTGCCTCATCAAAGTTACCAAACTCCATATTTAAATGAGCTATCTGTTCGTAGCATAAAGTAATGCCATTACTATTACCGTCAATGGAAGATATCACTTGGTATTTATCTAATGATTCTTGGAAATACTGCATTGCTTTTTCTGAATTCTTTAAGTCAGAATGTATTCGACCTAACAAATAGCTCACCCAAGCATCTCCCTCACCAAAACCAATTTTACTAAAACTTAAYTTTGCTTTTATAAAAGACTCAATAGCCTTGCTATAGGCCCCATTTATACGAAAAATGATTCCAATCCTTGAGTAAGTAGACCCCGTAGTTTTAAAATTATCAGATAATTGACAAAAGTAAAGCGCTTTATTGAAAGTATCAAATGCGCGCTTTTTTTTATTTAAACTATATTGATTTATTCCTTTCCTGAATAATATCTCACCCGTATACCAATGGTCTTCAATCTCTTCCGATAGGATTAGCGCCTTATCATAATACCTTTGTGAATGTATTATACTATCAGTATCAACCATAATCCTTCCATAAACATACAAACAACGCATTTGTAAATATTTATTTCCGGCTTTTTGAGATTCTAACAAAGATGCCTTGGTCAATTCCTGTGATTTCGGATTGTTGTTTTTAGAAAAATTCAAAGCACTCTCAAGTTGAAGAGTGATTTTTGCTTCCTGAATTTTATTTTTTATCGCTATTCTCCCGCTTTTTTTCCCTGTTTCCTGTGCGTGATTGNNNTNTNATATNRATAYYRAWAYKAAAATGAANARTGWAWAGWGKAAWRAKRWAWARWATWWWKWWTKTTKYWTKTWGSRTYTARKKTMWWMTTTAWTYTWWATKWWAWATRWWRKAWMWWKKMAMMWTTCAANNYKTTMAATTWKTTRAATTATATAAACTTACRCTACAATTTTTATCTCCCTAATGTAATATAACTCAAATATTACGAATATATTATTTTGTCACTCACATTAAATGATAAAAATCATTATTGAACWATGYCCGAACAGTTAAGYGGAACAGTAACTTAACTAGCTCGCACTTAAACTAAAACACCATCAMTAGAAACTATTATACTCATTCTAACGAGTACCTTTAAAAAATAACCGATTAAAACATTTAATAACWTATCCAACAGGATTGCAAAATACAATTCRTTCTATTCCATATTTTTTAAATTCTCATACTTCTAATAATTCCCCCACGATAGCGTATCATGTCATTGTTCATTTGAATTCCCGGAAGTGCCCTAATCCAATTCCGGTCCTTAGTCGTATTCACTTATTACTATCAAGCAATTTTCCTTTATTCCAATTCCTTTCCCTGTAAACTTGAGTAGTGTGAAATGGCATTATTATATTGACATTCTCTTATGTTCTCAATCCTTGGCGATACTCATTTACTTGAAAGAACTACTATTTTCCTATTTGCTACAATTTTCCATTTTCCCAGACATCCTTTTACCTACTACATGCAAACGTAGTTAGATAGCAATAATGCAGGTCTCTGATTGTTCTCTAATTTTATAGTAGRAAACTTACCATGTATGCACTCCAAATGTACAACAGAAAAACGACATGCATACATGCTCTATAAACATTTATACATAAATATATCAATTGTCATTCAGAACCTTCTAAAAAGGCTCAATCTTATGATAAGCGATGTTTTTTTAAAGAAGCCATAATAAGTCCTTCTAAAATTTTAAAATGCTTTTAATTTTACCTTTCTAAGGGATAAATAACAGCATAAAGTTATGCTTTCTATTATTTAGCGGCCTTATTCAAAATATATTTTCACTTTTAGACAGCGTCCCCATTTAGGTAGCATTACCGGTCACAATACATAGAACGAATCCTTACTGTAAAACTCACTAAGTTTTACACTCTTGACTAGTCCTCATTTTCTGTGCTAAGTAAACATAGTATTTCCGTACAAACTACCAACTAAAAGTGATCCAATAGTCCTCCATTCTAAAATGCATCAAAGAAAGCCCCAAAAAATATATTATTAAAATTTAGTAGAAAGAGAAAAGTTAACTCACTATTATAAACCAAGTTTTAGTATTGATTCATTTAATTATAGTGCTATACCGCTAAAATATTGGGCTCAAAAAAAACCCACTTAAAAAAAATCTAAGTGGGAAAATTGCTATGAAAAAGAAAAAGTGTTATTAACATAGAAGTTAACAACAGGACAAATATATAACTATATATCCTATTTTGCAAAGAAATAATGTGAAAATATGTTAAAATAAGGCACAAAAAAAACCCACTTAAAAAAAATCTAAGTGGGAAAATTGCTATGAAAAAGAAAAAGTTATTACTAGCTAGAAGCTAGCAACAGTCAAATATACTATTAAATTTCTTATCAGTACACCTTCTTTTCAAAATATTTTTAGGAAAACATATCTTTTACTTTTTCAAAAAAAGATTTCTCTGATAATGAAGGAGATGGCTTGAAATTCTCATCATCTAGCTGTTCTTCAAAAAAGATTTTCTGATCCTTTGTTAATTCAACTGGTGTCCATACATTTACATGCACTAACAAATCCCCAGTACCATACTGCTCAATACTCGGCAATCCTTTACCTTTTAATCTTAATATCTTTCCTGACTGAGTCCCAGCTTCGATTGGAATTTTCACTTTTCCAGATACGGTATCGATATTTTTCTTAGCACCTAAAACAGCTTCGGAAAAATTGATGTATAAATCGAAATGTAAATTAGTTCCTTCTCTTTTTAAAGTTGCGTGTTCTTTCTCCTCTATCAATACCAATAAATCTCCGGCAATAGAATTTTTCCCTGGAGCTTCATTTCCCTTACCTGCAACTTTAAGTTGCACGCCTTCAGTTACCCCTGCAGGAATATTTATAGAAACGGTTTCTTCTTTTGTAAGCATTCCATTACTATCCGCTCCTTTAGGTCTATTACTTNATGACTGACCCGCACCTTGACAGGTAGGACAGGTAGATGCCGATTGCATACGACCTAAAATAGTATTGGTAACACGCATTACTTGACCACTACCCTTACAGGTACCACAAGTAGCAAATGTGGCATCTTCTGCCTGCACTTTACGTTTTACTTTTACTTTTTTCTCTACGCCGTTTGCAATATCTTCCAAAGTCAATTTTACACGAATACGCATATTACTACCTTTTACACGTGCAGAACGTCCACCTCCAAAACCTCCGCCACCGAAACCACCTCCGAAGCCTCCGCCTCCAAAGATGTCTCCAAATTGACTAAAGATATCATCCATATCCATACCACCTCCACGGCCACCAAATCCACCTTGATTTCCATCAAATGCAGCATGTCCGTAACGATCGTATTTTGCCTTTTTATTCGCATCACTTAAAATTTCATAAGCTTCTGCTGACTCTTTGAATTTGTCTTCTGCAGTTTTGTCATCTGGATTTTTATCTGGATGATACTGAATTGCTTTTTTACGGTACGCTTTTTTAATTTCAGCCGCTGTTGCGTTTTTAGAAACGCCTAATATTTCGTAATAATCTTGTTTCATGTCTAATTGATTATTGTCCAATCACTACTTTAGGGAATCTGATAATACGAGTTCCTAATTGATATCCTTGTTCTATAACGTCTATAACTTTTCCTTTCATCTTTTTAGATGGAGCAGGAATTTGAGTAATCGCTTCGTGAATATCTGCATCAAAAGTATCTCCAGCTTTAATGGCTACTTTAGACAATCCTTTTTGTTCTAAGGTAGATTGTAGCTTTCCTTGGATTAATTCCATTCCTTTGAATAACTCACTATCTTCTCCTTCTTTCTTAATTTCGTTAATTCCTCTGTCAAAATCATCCAACACAGGTAATAAAACGGTCATTAATTCCTTATTCGCAGATGCATACAATTCTATGCGTTCCTTAGACGTTCTTCTTTTATAGTTTTCAAACTCTGCAAACAAACGTAAAAATTTATCTTTTTCCTTCGCTAAATCAACTGTTAATTGCTCTTCAACGCTAAGTTCTACTTGCTCTTCTTGTTCTTCTTGTTTCTCAGTATTTTCACTAGTCCCCGCTTCATTTTCATTTACGATTTGCTCGTCCTTAGTGTCTTTATTTTCAGCCATAATTTATCCGGTCATTATATTTCACAATTACCAATACAAAAGTACTGCCAATTGTGAATTTGTGTCAAACTGTCATTCACAGTTTTCGAAAAGATTTTGTTGTTTTTTTAGTTAATACGCTCGATTTTCGCACCTATAGCGCGTAATCGTTCGTCTATGTTCTCGTAACCACGATCTATCTGCTCAATATTGTGAATAATACTGGTTCCTTTTGCAGACAATGCGGCAATTAATAATGAGATACCTGCTCTAATGTCAGGAGAAGTCATAGTAGTCGCTTTTAAAATGGATTGGAAATCGTGTCCAATTATTGTGGCACGATGTGGATCACACAAAATTACTTTGGCTCCCATATCGATTAATTTATCTACAAAAAACAAACGACTTTCGAACATTTTTTGATGAATTAATACGTTTCCTTTTGCCTGTGTAGCAACCACTAATACAATACTCAATAAATCGGGTGTAAATCCAGGCCATGGAGCATCTGAAATGGTTAAGACAGAACCATCAATATAACTACTAATTTCGTACGAATCCTGTGCAGGAATATAAATATCGTCGTTTCTACGTTCTAGTTTAATTCCTAATTTTCTGAATACAGAAGGAATTTGTCCTAGATTGTCCCAACTCACATCTTTAATAGTCAGTTCAGACCTTGTCATAGCAGCCATTCCAATCCAGCTACCAATTTCTATCATATCAGGTAATATCCTGTGTGTACAACCACCAAGTGATGTAACCCCGTCTATATAAAGTAAATTAGATCCTATTCCAGTAATTTTTGCTCCCATGCTGTTAAGCATCGCGCACAATTGCTGAATATATGGTTCACAAGCGGCATTGTATAAAGTAGTAGTTCCTTTAGCAAAAATTGATGCCAAAATAATATTAGCAGTACCTGTTACAGAAGCTTCGTCCAATAACATATAGGTTCCTTGCAACTCTTTTGCTTCTACACCGTAAAAATGTTCTTCTTTATTGTATCTAAAAGTAGCACCTAGTTTGATAAAACCTTCAAAATGCGTATCTAACCTACGTCTTCCTATTTTATCACCTCCTGGTCTCGGAATAAATCCTTTTCCAAAACGTCCCAACAAAGGACCTACTATCATTATGGATCCTCTTAAAGAACCTCCATCTTTTTTAAATTCATCCGACTCTAAATAATCAATATTCACAGCATCGGCTTGAAAACTATAGGTATGAGCCCCTAGTTTTTCTATCTTCACTCCTAATTCTCCAAGAATAAAAATTAATTTATTCACATCTCGAATATCCGGAATGTTTTCAATAATTACTTTTTCAGAAGTTAATAGTACAGCACAAATTACTTGCAACGCTTCGTTTTTTGCCCCTTGAGGAGTAATTTCTCCGCGAAGTTTATGTCCTCCTTCTATTTTAAATGTAGCCATTAATTAATTTTAGTTGCGTTTGAACGTACGTTTAGAATAGTTCTTCTTATTAATGTTTCCTGATTTCTGACCTCCTTTATGACCTCCTTTATGCCCAGCTTTATTAGAACTAGTATGGGTATTGGTCTTTTTTCTTAAAAAGTTTTTACTAYCTGACAATGGCTCACCTAAAGGCTCTAAGTCAATTTTCCCATGGGATAAATCCACTAAGTGTTTGTATATGATATGATCGTCTACAGTGTCCTTATTCCAGTTCAAATAACATTTTTTCATGTGATTCGCAATAGCAAAATATAAGCCTTGACGCTTCTCATCTTCTGGCCAAGTAATGGCTTCGTCAATCATWATTTGAATGGTRTTKCCRTAATAMCKRTATTTRSTYGCYAAYKTAGGATATCCWARRTGTAYWGGCYTYTCYGCCAAYTCTTCTYYYGATGGTWTWTCGTAAGGKGAATCWACATCYAAYTYAAATTCRGCCATGATAAAAAGTTGATCCCAAAGTTTGTGCTTAAAATCTGGAACATCTCTTAAATGCGGTGTNATATTTCCCATAACACTCACAATAGCTCGTGCCATTTTGTTACGCTCATCTCTATCTTCAAGGGCGATACAATGATGAATCAATTTTTGAATATGTCTTCCATATTCTGGTATGATTAAATCCGATCTTTCCGCATTATATTCTAAGTCAAAATTCATGTACTTTATTTCTTTGTTGATAATGCAAATTACAATAATAAATGCATTAGATCATTATTATTTTATTATTTTAAGTTTGGCAAATTGTAATAACAATTTTTTAGATCCTATTCCAGGGAATTTGATTTCTGCCTTTTGATTGGCTCCTTCTCCTTCTATCTTTAAGACCTCTCCTTTTCCAAATTTTGTAYGCATTACAAAATTACCAGCTTTAACGTCGCTTGAAAAATCGAAATCAATGGCTGTTTTTACTACTTTTTTCAAATTACGTGGTGGCATTTTTTTTGCCAAAACAGGTCTTTTAACATCCCCTTTTTTAGACGTAGGACGTAGTGCCGGTTTTTTAAATCGAATCTTTGGTTTTGGATTGTACGTTGTTCTTGCATCCATTTCTCCAAAAACATCATCGTCCAAGTACTTGTTTTTTAAGGGTTCCGAAGTACTTGTCATAAAGGACAARTATTTTTCGTCTATTTCCCCTAAGAAYCTACTCGGTTCACAATCYACTAATTTCCCCCAACGATACCTGTTTCTGGCATAGGTTAAATAAGCCTGACGTTCCGCTCTGGTCAAGGCTACGTAAAACAATCTACGTTCCTCCTCTAAATCCGCACGACTTGTCATACTCATAGCAGATGGAAATAAATTTTCTTCTAAGCCTACAACATACACCACCGGAAATTCTAATCCTTTAGACATGTGAATAGTCATCATGGCTACATGTGGTTCATCATCTTTATCATCCCCGTCCAAATCCGACGCTAAGGCAACATCTTCCAAGAAAAAAGCCAAGGTCGCATCCTCTTCTTTTTCGTTTTGATCTACAATAAAATCTTTTACCCCGTTTAATAATTCTTGAACATTTTCTACTTTACTAATGCCYTCAGGAGTTCCGTCCTTATCTAAATCCTTAATTAACTTGGTTTTCTTTACTACCAAATCCGCTACTTCAAAAGCATTTCTGGTTTCTGAAGCTATTTGGAACGTTTTAATCAAGGTCACAAAATCCCTTAATTTGGTTTTTGTTCCCGCATTTATTTTTAAATCTATTTGATCTATATGTTCTAGAATCTCAAAGATAGATTTTTTATAGTGATTGGCAGCAACTGCTAATTTATCWATAGTGGTGGCTCCTATCCCTCTAGGAGGATAATTAATCACACGCTTTAAGGCTTCCTCATCGTTTTGATTCACCAATATACGTAAATAAGCAAGGGTATCTTTTATCTCTTTTCGTTGATAAAAAGACAATCCACCGTATATTTTATATTTAATTCCTTTTTTACGAAACGCGTCTTCAAAGGCTCTCGATTGTGAGTTGGTACGGTATAAAACACAAAAGTCCGAGTATTTTAATTGCTCGTTCATAGCTGTTTCAAAAACGTTTTCTGCTACAAATCTACCTTCCTCCCCATCGGTGGTGGTTCTCATCACCATTACCGGAGCTCCCTGTTCGTTTGCCGTCCAAACGTCCTTATCAATCTTGGTTTTATTTTTTTCGATCACACTGTTTGCAGCCTGTACAATATTTCCCGACGAACGGTAATTTTGTTCCAATTTAAACAWGCGCACATCCTTGTAATCCTTCTGGAAATTCAGAATATTTTGAATATTTGCTCCACGGAAGGCATAGATACTCTGAGAGTCATCCCCTACCACACAAATATTTTGAAAACGATCTGCCAGTGCTTTTACTATAAGATACTGAGAGTGGTTTGTATCCTGATACTCATCCACCATAATATAGCGAAATCTGTCTTGATACTTAGCCAATACGTCAGGAAAACGAGACAATAATTCATTGGTTCTTAATAGTAAATCATCGAAATCCATGGCGCCAGCCTTAAAACATCTATCTACATATTCCTTGTAAATATCTCCCATTCTAGGGCGACTTGCTTTTTTATCATCCTCCTGATATTCTGGATTTCCAAAATATGCTCTTACAGTAATCAAACTATTTTTAAACTGAGAGATTCTACTTAAAACCTGTTTTGATTTATATTTTTCTTTATCCAGTTGCATTTCGCGAACAATGGCTCCAATTAATCGCACGGAATCCTGTGAATCGTAAATGGTAAAATTAGATGGAAAGCCCAATCGGCTAGATTCCGACCTTAATATACGTGCAAAAACAGAGTGAAATGTTCCCATCCACAAGTTTTTTCCCTCACTACCTACTACATTTATAATACGCTCCTTCATCTCCTTAGCGGATTTGTTGGTAAAGGTTAATGATAATATATTAAATGCATCTACCCCTTTTTCTAATAAATAGGCAATTTTATAAGTAAGCACCCTTGTTTTACCAGAACCAGCTCCTGCAATAATAATCATAGGACCATTCATTTGCACAACTGGTTTTCGTTGTGATTCGTTAAGACTATCTAAGTAATTTGACACAATTTTAGTTTAATCCAAGGAAAAATATCCTCTGAGTTTAATGCCCCAACACAGTGTCGGGTACTTTTAGACTTCGCAGATTACAATTCCGAAGTTCAATTGCCAAAAGTACTACTACAAACTTAGTAAAACAAGTAATTTATAGAGAACCTAATTTAAGGCATTTTTTTAGGATTGGAAAACAATTGAAAAATCCATACTATTAATATTCCTAGCACCATTATACTGCTGGCAATAAATAACAATAAATAATAAGGTCCAATGGGTTGCCACTTCACAAGGTGTAAAAATCCTTGTAAGAAAAACAAAATCTCTGTACTAAAGAATCCTGCTAAAAACAAGCTCAATCCGAATTTAGGAAACAATGGTTTAAAATAAAACCCTCTTAACTCCACAATCAAAGTCAACAAGAAAAAACTTATAAATCCAATCGTCACTAAGTGTAAATATCCGATTACTAAATACGGTTTTAATTCAACGCTTTTTGTTACAAAAAACGGGAATGCGGTTAAAAATTGTGCTACTAACTTTAAACCATAAGAAACCATTACTGTCATTAATAAAATTCGAGAATAGTTACTTAAACTATACCTGATAAAAGTTTGCTTGATAATCACTATTAAATACACCAAACCTATCAACTGAAAAATAGCGGCTACCCCACCTATTACATTAAAAACACCATGCACATCACTCCATAAAATAGACAGCGCAAAAGCCGGAATACAAGCTATGTTTGTATAATAATAAAAGTGTTTGATACGGCGTTGAGAGATAATCATGCTTTTTTTACGTAGCATTTTAAAGAAAACACCAAACAAAGCAAATACAAAAAAGCCATTGTATAAAAAATGTAAATAAAAGTAAATGCAGTTATAATACAAATCCGTTTTCCCTTGGGTTAACACCACAAAAGCCACAAACCATGTAGCTATACTTGACAATACATAGTAATAGATACTTGCCTTTGCAAATTTAGATGATATTAAATGTTGGGTATCTTTTTTTAAATCCTTTATCATTTGAAAACAAAACACGTAGGAAGAAAGACCAAAAACCGTTAACAAAATAAACGAAAATAAGTGATAGCCATTAAAGGCAAAACTTACAAGCATTAAACTAATACTGGTAAACATAGCCCAATACGAAATACTRTACATTTTATTAGCACGCTGTGCAGCGTCTAAAAAAACATACTGCATCACTATTAAGGTGGAGAGAAAGCCSCATCCTAAAAATGCTACATGTGAATGACTTTGCAATACATTGTTATAATCGAATTCAAAAAGAGGTTTTACTACTTGTAATCTCAATAACAACCCGTACAATACAGACAAAGCAAACAACGTTAAACTTAGTTTTAATTTTATCTTATCAATTTTATTTATAATACCCATGAGTTAAATTTGGAAAGTGCGAATAACGACTTTTTAAACATTCCTAGCAAGTTTTACCGTCGGAACAGTACATTTGACCAACAATCACACTCTATTTCAATAGTTTACAATAAACATAATTTTATTATGAAAACAAAAGAAAACGGTGCCAACATGGCAACATCTTCCTGTAATACAACCAATTAAACAAATAAAAAGAACCGTATTATTAGTTAAAATTATAATTAATCCCACATTGAATTAAACGTGTCGTCATAGAATAGCCAACCTTGGTCCCTGCTATGGCTCCATAAGGATTATTTGGGTTGGCGAGCATGGGGTTTAATAAATTGCCTTCCGTTTTTCCGTCGCTTGTCCCATAATGATAGACCGCATTTATAGTTATTTTATCGCTAAACTCATAACCAAAACCAACTTGAAAAGCATCCTTAATTACGGCCGTTGCCGGAATTGAATAAAATGCAAGTTCGTCCTGAATAGGATTACTACTATAGGTATAACCAACACGGATTGGCATTTTTTTAATTCCTTTATACTGTAAACCTACCGATAGAATGGTCATATTTTGCCATCCAAATCCTTGTACACTTCCAGCTTGGGTCCAACCTTTTTGTTCAAAACCATCTGTATTTTCATAATCGCAATACCTGAAATCAAGTGCAGCATCAAACAAATTGGTTGAATATCCAAGGCCYACAGAATAAATAGCGGGGTAATTCATTGTGAAATTAGCATCCGATGCAGCAGAACCATCGACATATGTATTAGAGAACTCCATTTCGCTAAAATATTGAGGGGTTTTATAAGAAGCACCCAATTTCAAGCCACTTTTAGTATCATAAAACACRCCWACCTGTCCTCCGTATCCCATTGCATACGCTTTATCACTWACMGGRTAWCCTAATGTCATGCTCGGCGATGCAATAGGATTTGGRGCTAATTCCAAGGAAGAAATATTTAAAGTAGGCTGTAGTCCTATCGATAAGTGTTCTGTAATTTGATAGGCATAACTCATACTGATTTGTAGTAGCATATAATCCGATTCTATATGACCAAAACCACCCATATTTTGAGGATAACTTATAGGATTGGAAGTTGATGGRTTCCATGTAGGGTTTGGATTCCCTTGTGCATCCATAGGTAAATTTGTCTCAGGTTTAAAAGTGACTCCAAAACCACTCACACCAAAAGAAGCTAACGCATAGGTATGTTTACTCTCCGGTTTTGCCCATACCATTGCCAATGCTGGCATTATAGAAACACCTCTATCATCCTTAGTAATACCTGATACTTCCGGAGAACCTTCAAACATCATATTCGCAGGCAAGGTAGAGGATAATTCAGGGGATGAAAAAAACAACCCAACGTTCAGMGAAGCACTATTCGTTTTWAAAGAGGACAATCCAGCAGGATTCCATAAAATTGCACCATTTATATCCAAGGGCTGTGCTGTAGCAGCGCCCCCCATAGACATATTTACAGCGCCTATACCCTGCATAATATGCCCCGTTTGTGCAATAGCACTCACAGACAACAACAATACAATTAATTTAAAAAGATGATTCATAAGTAAAAATTTAAGTTTTTAATACTAGGTGATACTTTCGTATCGCAATGCTTTGTTTGNAAAAAAAGAACATGCGATTCATAATTATTTAATTAAGYCCATAGCAATCCCTWTTAACAAACTCTCTGTAACTTTTGTTACAAACAATTGATAATTAGAGTATTACGGAAACAACAAGACAAACATACAAGGAGGAGGTTCATTAATACATGACAAATATCATCCTGTAAAAAAATTTTATAAAGAGTAAAAAAAGTGATAGTTTTGAACAAAACAAACTTCATGGAAACAGATTTGCTATACAGCACATTATCATATACTTTACCTGCACTTGTAACAGGAATGACCGCTGCTTTTGTCATTAAAAAATTTTTAGACAATTCGGATAAACGCGCTATTTTAGACTTAAAAAAAAGTTCTCAAAAGGAAATGCTTCCYATAAAACTACAAGCATTTGAGCGTATGACGCTATTTTTAGAACGTATAGACCCTTCTAAACTGCTTGTGAGAGTTAGCCCAACTTCCACAGACAAACATCAATATAGAGAGTATTTAATAGCCTCAATTCAACAAGAATATGAGCATAATTTAGTACAACAAATCTATATTTCGGACCAATGTTGGGGYTTGATTCTAACAGCTAAAAATTCAATTATCAAATTGATAAAAGATACCTGTTCAGAAAGTAATGTAATGGACGCAGGACAATTAAGAGAAAAAATACTAACCAATACGATAAAAGAACCTGCAGCGAGCATTAGTGCATTAAGATATATTAAAACGGAAGTTCGAGGCTTATTTTAATAAGAAGCGTACTAGTTAAACGTAAAATTGTGACATAAGGTTTTATAAAACAGAAAACATAATGGATTTAGGATTAAAAGAGAAGATAGTATTTGTAGCAGCAGCGAGCCAAGGATTAGGAAAAGCTACCGCAATAGAATTTGCAAAAGAAGGGGCGCATGTAGCTATTTGTGGAAGAAATACAGACAGCCTTGCACTAGCGAAAACCGAAATTGAACATGCCGGAACAGGCTCCGTTTTAACCATAAAGGGTGATTTATCCCTAGAATCAGACCGTAAACATATCTTAGAAAGTATTTTAAATCAATATGGACGCATCGATGTTTTGGTCACCAATACAGGAGGCCCACCCACAGGAAAATTTGAAGATTTCTCGATGGAACAATGGAACTCCACGTACGAGTCCTTGCTTGCCAGTACGGTATCCTTAATTAAAGGCGCATTACCAAGTATGAAAAAGAACAACTGGGGACGTATTATAACCATCACCTCCATTTCCGTAAAACAACCCATAGAAAACTTATTACTTTCCAATTCCATGCGGGCAGCTGTAGTTGGACTTATGAAAACGCTAGCGAATGACCTTGGAAAACACAACATTACAGTAAATAACATAATGCCGGGCTATACAAAGACCAATCGCTTGGTAGGATTATTAGCAAAGAACCCTGCAATGAATACCTTAACCAACGAAATTCCATTACAACGTTTTGGGAATCCAGAAGAATTTGCCGCAGCTGTTGTTTTTATGGCAAGTACACGTGCTAGCTATATTACTGGAACTTCTTTGGCCGTAGATGGTGGTTGGATAAAAAACATACTGTAGGCTAGAAATAAAAAAACAACATCTAAATTGTAAGTAATTACAAGGGTTTTCAGGAATTAATTATCCATTCCCAATCACCGACATTTACTTTTGTAAGTAACATAAGGTAATAGCTATTCACTGTAATAGATTGCGCTACCTTTAACTAAATTAATAGAACATGCCTCACATCCAATTCAAACTTATTCCGGAAGCTCAAATAGAGACCATCTTACCTTTACTGATGAAATTAAATACTAGCACACCCGAAGCCATATTAAAGGAGCGTATCCATGAAATGATTCAACAAAATTATAAATGTGTAGGAATGTATGATCACGATGTTTTGATAGGTATTGCCGGCTTGTGGTTTATGACACGCCATTATTGCGGTAAAAGTATTGAGCCAGATCATGTAATTATACAGTCTTCCTATCGAAATCAAGGATTAGGTAAAAGATTATTTGAATGGATTTATGCCTATGGAAAACAAATGGGATGTGAAGTAAGTGAGCTAAACGCCTATATTCCAAACACAAAATCTCATGAATTTTACGAACGAGAAGGCTATAAAAAATTAGGCTATCATTTTATTAAAAATATATAGTTTTTTTTCATCAAAAACCCTTGCCAGACCGCAAAAGGATTGTATATTTGCCCTCGGTAACGCGAAAGTAGCTCAGTTGGTAGAGCGTCAGCCTTCCAAGCTGAATGTCGCCGGTTCGAACCCGGTCTTTCGCTCTAAGAAACCTCGATTTATTCGAGGTTTTTTTATGCTCTTTTTTATGGAAAACCAGAAAAATCATGACACTTTTAAAAGACTTCCCGCTTGAAACAAAAGAACGACCTACCTATAGTTTTATCTAGCAACGACTTATAAAAACTTTGAAATTTACTTACCAAAACCCCTTGCAGAACGATAAAACCATTGTATATTTGCACTCGTAATGCGAAAGTAGCTCAGTTGGTAGAGCGTCAGCCTTCCAAGCTGAATGTCGCCGGTTCGAACCCGGTCTTTCGCTCTAAGAAACCTCGATATATTCGAGGTTTTTTTATGCCCTTTTTTATGTGATACGGTAATTTTCGGAAGTACTATCCGCTTCACTAAAAATAACCTCCCCCTATCCTTTTCTCTAGCAACCACTTATAAAATATATCGAAATTACTTCCTAATACTACTTGGATAACGATAAAACCATTGTATATTTGCCCTCGGTAACGCGAAAGTAGCTCAGTTGGTAGAGCGTCAGCCTTCCAAGCTGAATGTCGCCGGTTCGAACCCGGTCTTTCGCTCAATAAAAAAGCCTCAAACAATGTTTGAGGCTTTTTTTATGTTTCATTTTATTTTTTAAAGTTTCTCTAAGCGTTTTCCGAAAATCAACAATAGTACGATAGGTGCCCCTATTAATAATACGATATTTAAATTATTGGAAAATACACTAGGATTTAAAATTAAGGTCAATACATACCCTCCAATTGCGCCACCTAAATGAGCTGAATGTCCTACATTTCCCAATTGTTTTTTCATTCCTACAATAGAATACAAAAGACAGCCTATCCCAAAGACATACGAAGGTAAATAGATAGGAATAGGAAAGATCATTAAACGCATGTCTGGATGCAATAATATTCCACTAAAAATAACACCAGCCACCGCTCCAGATGCGCCAACTGCGCTATAATACAATTCCTTATGATGGTACTTTAAAGTCAAGAGATTCCCAATAAATAAACTACCAAAATAAACCATCAAAAAGGGAATTTCCCCCAATTGCTGTATCACTGCAGGTCCAAAAATATACAATACATACATATTCATCCCCAAGTGCATATAATCAGCATGTAAAAAACCAGAAGTTAGCATTCTAATTTTTTGGCCTTGCTGAATCCCTCCTATTTGAAATTTATATTTTTCAAAAAAAGAATAATCATTCAATCCCTTGAGGGAAAAAAGAACATTGGCAATAATTACAATTAGTAAAACAGTATTGATATTCATTCAGATAAATTTAAGCTTCGAAATTACTAAATTTATGTTATAATAAGTACTAATAACTGTCTATAAATAAAATTTATTGCGATATTTGCAACACTATGCAATTACTTATTTACATTCTTGTTTATCCCATCATCATAGGGATTTCTATACTTCCTCTCAGAATACTATATTTTTTTTCTGACCTAATATTTTATTTAATGTATTATGTAATAGGCTACCGGAAGGAACTGGTTATGAAAAACCTACGCCTCGCATTTCCTGAAAAATCCAAAAAGGAATTGACAGAAATTCAACGTAAATTCTTCATGCATTTAGTAGATGTTTTTATCGAAATGATTAAAACATTTACCATGAGCGAAAAAGAAATCAAGAAACGTTATCGATTTAATAACTTTGAATTGGTTTCTAATCTCGCAAAAACTAAAGGCATTGTATTATTAGGCTCTCACTACGCCAATTGGGAATGGGTAGTCTCCTTTGCCATGTATACGGATGTCCCAAGTTATGGAATATTCACACCTATTAAGAATACGTATTTTAATAAATTTATTACTAAATCTAGGGAACGTTTTGGCGGTTACTTAATCCCTGGACGGTCACTAATTCCAAAGATAATCAGCGATCAAAAAGCAGGAATCAACGGTTTCTATGGCTTGTTAAGTGATCAATCACCTCAACTCCATAAAGCCTTTTATTGGGCACCTTTTATGGGAGTAAAAGTTCCTGTACATACAGGAGCTGAAATGCTATCCAAACGATTTGACCTAGCCACCGTGTTTTTAGACGTAAAAAAGACCAAACGAGGTTATTACGAAGGTACTTTCGAATTGATCTGTGAAGATTCAAAAAACGTGAAAGATTTTGAACTTACAGATATCTTTTTAAACCGCGTAGAAAAACAAATACGAAAGGCTCCTGAATTTTATTTCTGGACACATAACCGTTTTAAGCACAAAGATGCTTCTCAAAAAGTAAAAAAGATGAAATCATAATTAAACAATCGTTCTGAGCCCTCTTTAAATCCAACATCAATTAGAGAATTACTGAAGGCAACTGATTATTACTAACAAGGAGTCCGTAGTTTACAAATAAAAACATATGGTAGCCAACTAACCCCATACTCTAACGTTATTGGATCAAATCCCCAACCCTTATAAGACTACATTCATTCAAAAAACAAGGTATTAAAAGACACGAAAATACGGTCCGAAATCTACCGCTATAAACTGCCAATTATAGCCCTATCTCAACGGATTACTTACACCGTCTATACTCTCTTAAAATAATTTAAACCGTCCACCAAATAGAATAGTACGCTCTAGAAAAGTAAAATATTGTGAGGCAGAGTCTGAGCTGTTATTGGTTGTTCTAATATTACTCATATCAATATAGCCAACCTTAATATTAGACTGTATAAAAAGTGTGTGAAAATAGTAATATTAATTCCTGCATGCGCAGACACTCCCCAACCAGCCACATTAAAATCGTCATGACGATCTTTCCCTAAAAGCTTCGTATTGGTTTTTGGATATAATAAACCAACGCCAATCCCCTCTGTAATTGCTATATCAATGCCTCGTACCCTGAAATTTAAAAATTTATCAATATTATCAAACCTATCCACTTCAACATTCACATAGTTTAAACCATCGGTATGTTCAAAAGTTAAAAAATCTCTAGACACTAAAATTTTATCATTGTCATAGACACCATCAAAAGAACCTCCCGTATTTATGGTTCCTGAAATAGTCCCCATCCGATGGTTATGCATTACATATTTCATGTGATCCACCCCAATACTCACTGAGTAATTCTCTGTGAAAAAATAACCAATTCGCATATTTGTTTGTGGTTTCGTAATCTCAAAAGGATCGAAATAAGGGTCCAATGCAAATGCTTTTACCTTATCCCTCGCAGCCACATCTTTTAAAGTAAAATTATAATCATCCCCTTTAAAACTAATGTCTGAATTCGAGTAATTCGCACGATTCCAACCCCAATAAATAAAAAACTTTCCTTTATTTTTATACTCCTGAAATTCAAATGTACTTTCCTGAGCAATACTCATGAGGCTAGAAAGCACAAAAATACCTAATAGAATTTTTTTTATGTTAATAATTTAGAGTAAAACTATTAAAAATAAACGTTCTATTAGGTATCTCACCTATTTTTTTTCAACACCTCAGCATTGAATAAAAATCAATTTAATTAAATAATTTCTTTAATCTCTGCAATCACACGTATTGCCAAGGCATCTGCATTACTTTGCGTATCACTTTCCGTATATATTCTAATAATTGGTTCGGTATTAGATTTGCGTAAATGTGCCCATTCTGAAGCAAAATCAATTTTTACACCGTCAATAGTACTCACGTCTTCATTGGCATATTTTGCTGCCATTTTCTCTAAAATTAAATCTACATTAATTTCAGGAGTGAGTTGAATTTTATTTTTACTCATAAAATAACTCGGATAACTATCACGTAATTCTTTACAAGACATTTTTACATGTGCCAAATGTGATAAGAATAAAGCAACTCCTACCAATGAGTCACGTCCGTAATGTGAATCTGGATAGATAATTCCTCCATTTCCTTCTCCACCAATTACAGCGTTATTTTCCTTCATTAAAGTGACGACATTTACTTCTCCTACAGCACTCGCTTGATAGCTTCCTCCGTGTTTCTTCGTAATATCTCTTAAAGCTCTAGAAGACGACAAGTTAGACACTGTATTTCCTCCATTTGTTCTTCCTAGTACATAATCTGCACAGGCAACTAAGGTATATTCTTCACCGAACATGCTTCCATCTTCGCTTACAATAGCCAATCTGTCCACATCCGGATCTACAACCACTCCTAAATCGGCTTTTTCTTTCACTACCAATTCAGAAATAACTCCTAAATGCTCCTTCAAAGGCTCTGGATTATGAGGAAACTGACCATTCGGCTCACAATACAACTCTACACATTCAACATCTAATGCTTTTAATAGCGCAGGAATAGCGATCCCTCCTGTAGAATTCACACCATCTACCACTACTTTAAATTTTGCTTTTTTTATCGCTTCAACATCTACTAGCGCTAATTTTAAGACTTCCGATACATGTTTTTCCATATACCCCTCTAGCTTCTCATAAGTCCCTAAATCATCCACCTCAGCGAAAGTTGATCCATCAGTAGCCGCAATATCCAAAATCTTTTGACCTTCAACAGCATTTAAAAACTCCCCCTTATTATTTAATAATTTTAAGGCATTCCATTGCTTAGGATTGTGACTGGCCGTTAAAATAATTCCTCCATCTGCATGTTCCATCGTCACAGCCACCTCTACTGTAGGTGTTGTAGACAAACCTAAATCCACCACGTTAATTCCAATTCCAACAAGTGTATTACATACTAAACTACTCACCATTTTCCCTGAAATACGAGCGTCACGCCCTACAATCACCGTCAGTTTTTTTGCTGGATGTTGCCCTATTAACCATGTTCCATAAGCTGCCGCGAATTTCACAGTATCAATAGGTGTTAAATTATTTCCGGTAGCACCACCGATGGTACCACGAATTCCTGATATAGATTTTATTAATGTCATTTCTTGAATTTATTAGCTACAAATATAAGACACATATAATTGAGTAGCGACTTGGATTGTTCAAAAAAAGGGGAATAATTGACCCTTTTCGTGTATTATTTGTGACTTTGACTAGAAAAGCCAACCCCGACTTCCTAAAACCCGTTTATTTCTCGTTTTATCACACGTAAAAATAATCAATTGGATTGGACTCGAAAACTCCTTTATCCTTCAGCAAGACCCTGTCAAAAATAATAGAAGTGGCATAGCCACCTTCTACGGAGTCCTTTTAAAGCTTACTCATTTTCGAAGAGTGATGCTCCATTTAAGTCTGTCGTTAGGATGCTCGTCATTAAATTTAAGAAGGGACGCATCGCGATAAATGTATCATTGACTTGCGATAAAAACCCTGTACTCAACACTTCTTTATCCGTAAAATTACGCACTAGAATAAATTGTTTTTTACGAATCAAATCTATATTTTCATGATCTTTCGCAAAACCTCTCGGTGCGGTCTTTACGCCATCACCACGTAATTCCCCAAAATTGGTTTGAAAGTTTTTGGATGCTATTACTTCACGAATTTCAAAGCCGTCCAACTCAAATTCTTTCCTAATACGCAATAAATCTTCCTTATTGGGCCCCCAAAAACCACCAGCCACAAAAGACGCATCAGGTCTAATTTCTAAATAATACCCTCCTCTTAATCGGTTGGTAGCACGAATAAAATGCCCAGACATATTCGTTTTATAAGGGGTCTTATTTTTAGAAAAACGCACATCCCTGTAGATGCGAAACATTTTTAGTTTCTCTATGGTATCATGCTCATTCAACTTTTCTTCCAAGGCCGTATAAAAAGACAATAACTTTTGCTGTTCCGCTACATAAGTAGGTTTATTTTCCGTAAACCATTCTCTATTATTGTTTTTTTCTATGTCTTTTAAAAAATTAAAAGTCGATTGCTGTACTGTGATCATGTAAGTGGATTTATAAACGAAATATACTCTTTAATTTTATTTACATGATGTTTTTTGACACTTATATTTAAGTTGATAATTTACACATTAACAACTATTGTCACAATAAAAAATCACAAGAATTAACAGTAGTTACTAAATAGCTCTTTTAAAGTTATTAATCCACGAGAATAAGTTACATTGATTTTTTTAAATTTATATAAGTATGAAACGAGTATTAGTCTTAGGAACGGGATATGTAGTAAAACCTTTAGTAGATTATTTTATTGACAAATGTAAGTATGAAGTCCTAGTTGCAAGTAGAGATAACAACCATTCTGGTTTGATTATAGCAGGAAGAGCCTTAGGTAAACGTGTTTTATGGAATGCGGCTCCTCCCTATACTGAATTAGACGAAATGGTTAAAAGTGTTGACTTAGTCGTTAGTATGATCCCTCCAAATATGCATGTTATAGTTGCTAAAGCTTGTTTAAAACACAAAGTAAACATGGTAACCACTTCGTATATTAGTCCTGAAATGAAAGCCTTAGATAAAGAGGCACTAGAAAAAGGAATTATTATATTGAATGAAATTGGAGAAGATCCCGGTATTGACCATATGGGAGCAATGACCATGATTAATCAAATTAAAAAAGAAGGGGGACATATTAAATCATTCCTTTCTTATGGGTCTGGAATCCCTTCATTTGAACACAATAACAATCCTTACGGATACAAGTTTTCTTGGAGTCCAAGAGGCTTACTCACCGCAGCTCAAACCCCTGCCGTTTATATTAAAGATGGCAAGAAAGTTTCTGTATCTGGAGAAAACTTATTTGACAATAGCTGGTTAGTAGATGTGGAAGGATTGGGAACTTTTGAAACGTATCCCAACAGAGATAGTAGCAATTATATAGCAGATTATGACTTAGAAGGAATTTCTAATTTTTACAGAGGACTACTTCGCCATCCTGGATATTGTAACTCTATTCAAAGCTTTAAGGATTTAGATTTGTTAAATGATAAAAATTCGCAAGTACTCAATGACCAAACTTATAAGCAGTTTATGTTGTCATTACTTGGAGCGAATGACGATACAGACGTAAAAACAGCCACTGCTAACAAATTACAATTAAAACCAAGCGCTGACATCATCAAACAATTAGAATGGTTAGGTTTATTTGAGGATGTAAAAATACCGATGCTTAAAGGAAGTAATGCAGATATATTACTGAATTTGATGCAAGAAAAAATGTCCTACAAAGACTATGAAAAGGACATGATAATTGTACACAATGAAGCCATTGTAGAATTTGAAAATCGCGTAGAAAAAAGAACTGCTACTATGAAAGTTGAAGGAAGACCTTTTGGACATTCAGCCATGTCAAGAGCTGTGGGATTACCGGCAGCCATTGCTTCTAGGCTTATTCTTGAAGGAACCATCCGTTCTAAGGGAGTTTTAAAACCAATAACAGAAGAAATTTACAAACCCGTTCTTGCAGAATTAGAAGAAAACGGTTATAAATTCGAATCAAAAAGCACCGTGCTTTAAAACCGAATATCACTATTTACAAGTAGAGAGCAGCTGTACAAAACACGCTGTTCTCTACTTTTTTTTTGAACCTTATTTTTGCCTTCCCTTTAATACTTTAATTACATCCTTAAATCTAAACCCTTTGGCTTGTAATAAAATCAAATAGTGAAACAATAAATCAGCACTTTCATTTAAAAACAACGTGTCGTCAGTATCCTTTGCTTCTATTATCACTTCCACAGCTTCTTCCCCTACTTTTTGAGCAATTTTATTGATGCCTTTTTCGAATAAGCTCGCTACATAGGATTTTTCACCATCTGCGGCTGTCCTTCGTTGATTAATAACACCTTCTAATTGAGATACAAAACCGAAATTATCTTTATTATCCGTTCCCCAACACGTATCAGTCCCTTTATGACAGGTAGGCCCCACAGGATTCACTTTAATTAATAGTGTATCATTATCACAGTCATTTTTGACAGAAACGAGGCCTAAAAAATGACCGCTTTTTTCTCCTTTTGTCCACAGACGTTTTTTACTACGGCTGTAAAAAGTTACTTTTTTCTCGAGGATAGTTTTCGCATAAGCCGCCGCATTCATATACCCTAACATTAACACGTTCTGTGTGGTTGCGTCTTGAATAATTGCGGGGATTAAGCCCGTCGTTGTATCGTATTTAATTTCCATTGTTTCTAATATTTGATGAGACCTTACAATCTCACAGGAATTCCCTGATTTTTTAATTCTTGTTTTAAATCACTTATTCCAATTTCTTTAAAATGGAATACACTCGCTGCCAATGCCGCATCTGCCTTTCCCTTGAGAAAAACATCGGTAAAATGCTGGATAGTACCCGCACCTCCCGAAGCAATAATTGGAATATTAATTAGGGAAGCCATTTTAGACAAAGCCTCATTGGCAAATCCATTTTTAGTTCCGTCATTATTCATAGACGTGAATAGTATTTCTCCTGCACCTCGTTTCTCTACTTCCTGTGCCCAATCGAACAAATCCAATTCTGTAGGAACTTTCCCTCCCATTAGATGTACTTTCCATTGCCCATCAAGTAATTTAGCATCAATAGCGACGACAATACATTGACACCCAAATTTCTGCGACAACTCATTGATTAAATCTGGGCGCTTGATAGCCGCTGAATTGACACCTACTTTATCCGCCCCTGCTTTTAATAAAATATCTACATCCTCTATAGAAGAAATACCTCCACCTACCGTAAATGGAATATTAATAGTTGCGGCCACGCTGCGCACCATATCCCGCAATGTTTTCCTACGTTCTTCAGTAGCAGAAATATCCAGAAACACCAATTCATCGGCGCCTTGTTCACTGTATAATTTGGCGAGTTCCACCGGATCCCCCGCGTCTCTTAAATTCACGAAATTGACTCCTTTTACAGTGCGTCCATTTTTTATATCTAGGCAAGGAATAATTCGTTTGGCTAACTGCCCTGCTGTCTTCGGCTTCTTCTCAAAGGGAAGACTATCGGTAGTGCTATTCTTCATATACTAACAGTTTCTTATCTCTAACTACTCAATACTAAGAGTTTTCTATTATAAAATTCTCCAATTGCTTTAAACTAATTCTATTTTCATAAATAGCTTTTCCTATGATGATTCCTTCGCAACCCATTGCGGCCAATTTTGGAAGCTCCGAAAAAGTGGAAATTCCACCACTCGCAATCAGCTTAATACCTGGACAGTGTGTCATTATTTTTTGATATAATTCAAAAGAAGGTCCCATGAGCATTCCGTCTTTCGCTATATCCGTACAGATGACATATTCGATGCTTTTTTTCATGTATTTCTGGATAAAACCTAGCAAATCCAAGTCGCTTTCTTCCATCCATCCACTGATGGCTATTTTTTCATTTGTAGCATCGGCTCCCAAAATCATCTTTTTATTCCCATATTTAGAAATCCACTCACTAAAAAGAGCTTCATTTTTAACGGCGATGCTTCCTCCTGTAATTTGCTGTGCACCACTTTCAAATGCGATTTTTAAGGATTCATTATTCTTGACTCCTCCACCAAAATCGATACTTAAGCTCGTTTTTGTAGCGATTTGCTCTAGCACTTTATAATTGACAATAGTCTCAGATTTTGCTCCCTCTAAATCTACCAAATGTAGGCTTGTCATTCCGTGGGCTTCGAATTGCTTCGCCACCTCTAGAGGGGATTCACTATAGATCTTTTTAGTACTGTAATCTCCTTTAGATAAACGCACACATTTACCTTCTATAATATCAATTGCGGGTATAATTCTCATGTTTATTTTTTATAAATTGATAAAATTCTTTAATATTAATTCACCTGCTTTTCCACTCTTTTCAGGATGAAACTGTAGCCCATAAAAATTATCCTGTTGTAGCGCGGCAGCATAGACCTTTTCGTAATTACAAGTTGCAATTTCCTGAGATGTACGAGGTACATAATAACTATGTACAAAGTACTGATATTCCATTTCTTTAATTCCTTTAAATAAAAGAGAAGACAAATTTGAAATTTGATTCCACCCAATTTGAGGTACTTTTACCGCATCTGAAAACCGAACAACATCCACCTTAAAAATACCTAAGGTTTTAGTGTCTCCCTCTTCGCAATAATCACACATCAACTGCATGCCTAAACAAATACCTAAAACGGGTTGCTTAAGCGTTGGAATTAATAGGTCTATCCCTGAATCCTTCAACATTTTCATAGCCGTACTCGCCTCACCTACACCAGGAAAAATCACCTTGTCTGCGTTTTTTATTTGTTCCGGATTATCCGTTAACACCGCATCAATCCCCAAGCGTTTAAAAGCAAATTGAATACTTTTTATATTCCCTGCTCCATAATCTATAATCACTAATTTCATAGGTTTCTATTTAAAGCATTCCTTTAGTACTTGGTAAAATCATTTTTTCTGAGTCTCGTTTTACGGCGGCTTTCATCGCCTTGGCAAAGGCTTTAAAAATCCCTTCTATTTTATGATGTTCATTGCTCCCCTCCGCCTTTATGTTTAAATTGGCTGCGGCACCATCACTAAACGATTTAAAAAAGTGTACGAACATTTCTGTAGGTAATTTTCCAATCATTTCACGTTTAAAATCAGCCTCCCAAACCAACCAATTTCGACCTCCAAAATCGATGGCTACTTGCGCCAAACAATCATCCATCGGTAAACAAAAACCATAACGCTCAATTCCTAATTTATTTCCCAATGCTTTTTTAAATGCTTCTCCTAATGCGATGGCGGTATCTTCTATGGTATGATGTTCATCCACTTCTAAATCACCCCTTACTTGGATCTTCAAATCCATCTGACCGTGCCTGGCTATTTGATCCAACATATGGTCAAAAAACGGCAATCCTGTACTGATATTCGCTTTTCCTGTTCCGTCTATATTTAATTGAATATCAATGTCTGTTTCATGTGTTTTTCTACTGACTGACGCAGTTCTGTTCTTCAATTTTAAAAACTCATAAATCGCTTTCCAATCCGTGGTTTCCAAGCTAATAAACGCATCCAACTCAGTCCTGTTTACTGAAATCTCTGTGGCTCCCAATAAAGAGTTATCATTAATAAAAATCCCTTGCGCCTTTAGGTTTTTAGCCAGTTCCACATCTGTTAATCGATCTCCAATCACATATGAATTCTTCAGATCATAAGCCTCCGAAAAATACTTCCCTAACAACCCTGTATTCGGTTTTCTATTGGGAGAATTCTCTCTCGCAAAGGTTTTATCTATGTATACATCCTCAAAAACAACACCTTCGTTTTTAAATGTTTGTAGTATGAAATTATGCACAGGCCAAAAGGTTTTTTCTGGATACCCAACTGTTCCCAAACCATCTTGATTGGTAATCATGACCAATTCAAAATCTAATTCTCGGGAAATTTTAGCCATATAATAAATGGCTTTCGGATAAAATACCAATTTATCAAAACTATCTATTTGTTCATCTGCGGGTTCCTTGATTAGGGTTCCGTCTCTATCTATAAATAATACTTTTTTCATGAGTGATGTTGATTGTTAGTTCCCCTATTTGTAAGAAGGTGACGTTTCCTAATATTCTAATCGCATACCTTGTGTCTGAAAATTAACGAACACTTTTTAATGCTTTAATTAGCAATGAATTTTCTTCTGTTGTTCCTACTGTGAATCTTAAACAGTTGTTACAGTGTAATTGAGTTGTTCTGTTCCTAACTACAATTCCTTTCTCTAATAATTGTTGGTATCTTAGGTTCGCATCGTCAACTCTTACCAAGATAAAATTAGCATCTGTAGGGAAAATCTTTATGATACAGCTGATTTTCTCTAATGCTTTCAATAATTCCGTTCTATTCCTTAATATTTGAATAATTTCTGATTGTACATCATTATAAGCTCGTAAACGATCTAAGGCTCTTTCTTGGCTTAATTTATTTACATTATAAGGAGGTTTTATACGGTTCAATACCTTGATGATTTCCTCAGAGGCGTAACAGACTCCAACCCTAATACCTGCCATTCCGTAGGCTTTAGACAGCGTTTGTGTTACAATTACATTAGGATACTGGCCTAGTTTTTTTAAAAAACTAGTTTGGGTAGAGAAATCAATATAGGCTTCATCTATCACTACAATTCCATGAAAACCAGCAATTAAAGCTTCCATTTTTCGATGTGAAAAAGCATTCCCTGAGGGATTGTTCGGAGAACAAATAAAAAGTATTTTATGGTTTTTATCTTGAACTCTAAGTACTTTATCTACTTCTATCTCAAAATGAACCGTCAATGGAACTTCGGTAATAGCCACCTCATTCAAATTGGCTAAAACCTCATACATCCCATAAGTCGGAGGCATGGTAATAATGGCATCTTTCCCAGGATTGCAAAAAGCCCTGAAAATTAAATCCAATACCTCATCACTTCCATTCCCTATTAATAATTGGAACGTTTTTAATCCTTTTTGACTCGCTAATACTTCTTTGACTTTTTGTTGATATGGGTCTGGATACCTATGAACATCCGTTTTAAATGGACTCTCATTGGCGTCTAAAAAAACCAATCCCGCTGCATCACCTTGAAATTCATCCCTCGCGGAGGCATAGGGTTTCATATTTTTTACATTGTCTCTGAGTAAATTATCGAGTATAAACATGGTTTTATTTGTTATTTCTTAAACTATTCAATCGTAAAGTAACCGCATTTTTATGTGCGAATAAGCCTTCAGCTTCTGCCATTATTTCTATAGACGGTCCAATTCCTTGTATTCCAATTTCTGAAATTTTTTGAAAAGAAATCGTTTTTTGAAAGGAGTTTAAATTCACTCCTGAATAGGCTTTTGTATACCCATTGGTAGGCAGGGTATGATTGGTTCCTGAAGCATAATCTCCCGCACTTTCTGGCGTGTAATTTCCTAAAAACACGGAACCAGCATTTTCTATTCCTTGGCAATAAAAATTATTATTCTCTGTACACACACTAAAATGCTCTGGACCATATTCATTAATCAAGGCTAGCGCGATAACATCATTCTTAACTAAAATTAATTTGGAGTTTTGAATGGCTTTTTCGGCGATTTCTTTCCTTGGTAATTTTTGTAATTGTGTAAAAACTGCCACATTAATATTTTCTAGTACTTCCTCAGACGTACTCACGCAAATAACCTGACTATCCGGTCCATGTTCAGCTTGGCTCAATAAATCCGACGCTACAAAACTGGGGTTGGCAGTTTCATCAGCGACCACCAATAATTCACTAGGCCCGGCAGGCATATCGATGGCCACACCATATTTGGTCGCCAATTGTTTCGCTACTGTGACATATTGATTTCCTGGACCAAATATCTTAGCTACTTTAGGAATAGACTCCGTTCCAAATGTCATCCCGGCAATGGCTTGAATCCCTCCTACTTTTACTACCTTAGTCACACCACATAATTGTGCAGCATACAAAATAGCGGGGTGTATTTTTCCTTTTTTATTAGGAGGTGAACATAAAACTATATTTTTACACCCTGCTATTTTTGCAGGACATACCAGCATTAATACCGTAGAAAATAACGGAGCAGAACCTCCTGGGACATACAAGCCTACATCGGTAATTGGCCGTTTTTCTTGCCAGCAAACCACTCCTTTTGACGTTGTAACACGGTCGGTTTCAAAAGACTGTGCACTATGAAATTTTTCAATATTCTTTTTCGCAAAACGAATGGCCTCTTTTAGTTCAGGTGATACCAATGCAATGCTTTCATCGAATTCCCCTTGAGAAACGAGCATGGTGTCCAGTAAGACTTTATCAAATGTATGGGTATAGGACAGCACCGCACTATCTTTTTCCTTCATCACTTTTTCAAAAACCTCTGCTACCACACCTTCAATATCCTCCACAGATTGAGTAGCACGACGTAGTAAAGTATTCCAAGTTCCTTTCGCAGGATATTTAATTATTTTCATGAATTTTCTTTTATAAGACCATTTTTTCAATAGGAACTACTAAAATTCCTTCAGCCCCTTCCTTTTTAAGAGAATCGATTACATTCCAGAAAGACTCCTTCTCAATCACTGTATGTATAGAGCTCCAGCCTTCCTCTGCCAATGGCAATACCGTAGGGCTTCGCATCCCTGGAAGAAGCTTGATAATATCCGCCACCTTGCTATTCGGAGCATTCATTAAAATGTACTTGCTATTTCTACCTTTCAATATGGATTGGATACGGAACTGTAAGGTATCTAAAATTTCTTGCTTTGCAGGACTTAGATTTGCGGCAACTGCTAAGACTGCCTCACTTTCTTGCATTTTTTCTACTTCCCTTAAATTATTCTTAAACAAAGTACTACCACTAGAAACAATATCACAAATAGCATCTGCCAAGCCTATATTAGGTGCAATTTCCACAGAACCATTAATAACATGCAATGCTGCTTTCACACCTTTTAATGCCAAATACTTCTTTACAGTATTGGGATAAGAAGTGGCTATACGCTTTCCTTCTAAATCTTTTATAGAGTTGTAAACCATCTCTTTAGGTACCGCTAAAGAAACACGACATTTAGAAAACCCAAGCTTTTCCACAATGGTAATTTCAGCCCCTTTTTCAACCAATACGTTTTCACCAATAATGGCAATGTCCACGACACCATCTCGTAAATATTGTGGAATGTCTCCATTTCGCAAGTAAAAAACTTCCATGGGAAAATTCCGCGTAGTGGCTTTTAACTGCTCTTTCCCATTGTCAACAGAAATTCCACAATCCTTTAATAATTTTAACGAATCTTCATTTAAGCGACCCGACTTTTGTACTGCTATTCTTAATTTTTCCATCTAAAATTGGTATAAAAAAAAAGTCCCTCCTGAAATATCAGGAAGGACTCTTATATGTTATTTATGTTTAATTCAATACATACCTAGCTCACCCGATGTTGGTCAGAGAAAAAATGATGTGTATGATGAATTAAATTGTACATGTTCTATTATTGAGGCACAAATATATGTTTTTTTATTTTTAACAAACAAGTAAAAGTCGAAATATTTATTAATTATTCAATTGTTTGACAAAAACCTTATCAAATGTACACTATTTAACAATTACAAGCGATGGATTGACAGCTTAACTATGCATTGAAACAAGACCTATGATCTAAAAAACAATACTAAAGTACCCACGAAAAACTAATAATTGACAGAAAAAAAATCTCCTGTATTTAATAAATTAGCCAAGTAAAGTTTCCAAATAATGTTTTTCAATATTATAAGCCTCTTTCAGACCTACTATTTTTGCGTCGATTTTTGAAGTGTCCGATTTTTTATTTGATTTTGTTCCTACCAACATCACATTTTTACGGGTGTGCTCATTGCTAATAAATTCAAATACCATGGTTTGGTACTGGTGTTTTTCTAAAATCAATGCTCTGATGGTATCTGTGATCATTTCGAACTGTCGTTCTTTAAAGATCCCGTATTTTAACAAGGGACTTTCTTGAGTAATTCCCTTTACTTGTTGACGGATTTGTTTGTGGCAGCAAGGGGCACAAATAATTAATTCTGCATTTGCGACCAAGCCTTTATAAATGGCATCATCAGTTGCGGTATCACAGGCATGTAACGCAATTAATATATCTATTTTACTATTGTCAAATTCTTGTATTTTCTGCGCGACAAAATTTAAATTCTCAAAGCCACATTTTTCCGATATATCATTGCAATAATCCACTAAATTCTGACGCAATTCAATCCCCGTAACGGAGACAGAATGTTTTTTAGTATTCACTAAATAATCATATAAAGCAAAGGTCAAATAGCCTTTTCCAGAGCCCATATCTACAATATTAATATGTTTAGGCAACTTAGCATTTTTTAACAAGCCTTCTATAATCTCTAAATACTTGTTAATTTGACGGTATTTATCCGACATTTTTGGAATGACTTTATCTTCCGTATCTGTGATTCCTAAATACTGTAAATAAGCCCCCATTTCTGCCCTTTTCTCTTTTGGTTTATCATGGGTTTCTGGCAATTTATTTTTAAAACTAGCGGCTGTAGAACGGTAGGTAATTTTCTTCTTTTTAGAAACAAAGACCAATAAATCTCCTCCCAACATAAATAAAGTGGCGGTTCTAAAACTTTCGGATAATAAGGTTTCCAGTTCTTTACAAGTCTCCTCGTAGGTATAATTCTTCACCTGATCATTGGTGCTATAATGATAGGTAAATTGAAACATGTCTACCTCTTTAATTCTCACCATACGGACATACACATTCGGTAATCCGTCCCCTTTTCTTACGGGCTTACTCAAGGTCAGTTTTACAAAATCTGAATTGTTTAAGCTCTCTTTTATCGTTGTAAATAATTGTTCTAATGTTTCCATGCTGCGAAATTACGGATATAAAGTGGGATGTGTGCATGGTATAATAAGTTTGTTGATCCCCGCTACCTTCTACAGCTCCCCAAAAGGAAGAATAGAGTAATTACCGGTTTAGAATCATTGCCGCGTCGTAAAAACGCCACGCAATGACGGGTGCGCGAACGTATGCGCCTATGCAGAAATTCAGGAAACAAGTACCCTCGTCAATAGCTGTCATTTTAGTGAATACAGGAAAACTAAATCCCTAGACCGCATCCACATCTATGTTAAATCGAATGGCTCTAAAACTACCGATAGCATGGAAACTATTACGGACTCTTTCTAAGTTTTTCTTTGTATTTACCAGGTGATCTTTGGGACCAATTTTAATGATGAAATTCCGGATATATAGATTCCGTACCCGACTCACACTAGGGACAGTCGGCCCTAATAATTTAGTACCAAAAACATTGGTTAAGGAAGTGGTTAACCATTGCATGCCTTCTTCTATTCTAATTTCGTCCTTGTGTTTTAAGGTAACCTTTATGATTCTGAAAAATGGTGGGTATTGAAATTGCCAACGTTCATCCAATTGTTCTTTATACATGGCTGGGTAATCGTTACTGGCTACTTGTTGTAATATTTGATGGTAGGGATTAAAGGTTTGAATGGCTACACGACCTTGTTTAGAGGAGCGTCCAGACCTTCCGGATACTTGTACCATTAATTGATAACTCCTTTCGTGGGCTCTAAAATCCGGAAAATTAAGCATGGTGTCTGAATTCATGATTCCTACTAAAGAAACATTAGAAAAGTCCAGTCCTTTGGAAAGCATTTGTGTCCCCACAAGAATATCTATTTCCTGTCCTTGAAACTTTCCTATAATTTTTTCAAAACCACGTTTCCCCTTGGTCGTATCAAAATCCATTCGACCGATATTTGCCTCTGGAAACAGCTGTTCTAATTCTAGTTCTATCTGTTCAGTTCCAAAGCCCTTAGTATTTAATTTTTCACTCCCACAGGCCTTACAGTTATACATCATCGCCTGATGATACCCACAGTAATGGCATCTAATTTCTCTTTTGTATTTATGAAATGTCAAACTCACATCACAATTAGGGCATTCTGGCGACACTCCACAGGTATCACATTCCACAATTGGAGCAAAACCACGCCTATTTTGAAAGAGAATCACCTGTTCTTTTTCCTTTAGGCTGTCCTGAATCATTTCCAATAAGCGGTCTGAAAAGTGACCTTTCATTCTTTTTTTTCGATGTTTTTCCTTGACATCTATCAATTCAATAAGTGGCAATTTCACATTGTTATATCGCTTTGTAAGTTCCACATAACCATATTTCCCTTGTTGAGCATTGTAAAATGATTCTATGCTTGGAGTCGCCGATCCCATTAATACTTTTGCCTTGTGTATATGTGCCAATACCACCGCCGCATCCCGGGCATGGTATCTAGGTGCAGGGTCTTGTTGTTTAAAAGAAGGTTCGTGTTCCTCGTCTATTATAATTAATCCTATGTTTGAAAACGGTAAAAACATACCCGATCTCGCACCGATTATAAATTGTGCTTTGGTTTTTCCTGCGAGCATATTTTGCCAGACTTCCACCCGTTCATTCATGGAATACTTCGAGTGAAACACCGATAGATAATCTCCAAAATACACTTGTAAACGTTGGATTAGCTGGGTAGTTAAGGCAATTTCAGGCAATAAATACACCACCTGTTTTCCTTCTTCTAAGGTCTTTTTTATCAAGTGGGCATAAATTTCTGTTTTCCCACTACTGGTTACTCCTTGTAATAAAGTCGTACTTTTTGTTTCGAAAGATGTTAGGATTTCGTCATAGGCTTTTTGCTGAAACTCGTTCAGTGTTTTTAAGGCATTCGACTGCCCTTCAAAAGTAACTCTGTCCACTTGTAAATGGTAATAATCTAAGATACCTTTGTCTACCAGTGTTTTTATCACTGCGGTAGAAACGCCTGATTTCTCCATCAATTCTTTGACAGGAATAGGTTTTTTTTGAGCATTCAATTGAAAATAGCACATCACTACGTCCCGCTGTTTTTTCGCCCGACTTAACAATTCTAACAAGGAAGCTAATTTTTCAGGAGCCGCCCACGCATCATTCAAACAAATATATTTTATCAGTTTTGGTTTGTACTGTTCATAGATATATTCCTTTACTTTAATAACTTCTTTACTTAACATATCCCCCAACACTGGCAATACATTTTTTTTATCCAAAATTTTAGTGATTTCTTGAATGGTGATTTCACTCTGAAATTGCAAGGCTTCGAAAATTAAAAACTCATGTTCAGAAAGATGCTCTTCCTCTTTAAATTCAGGATTTAAGGAAATACTTGTTTCACTTTCCAATAAATATGTAGATGGAATGGCCGCTCTAAACACTTCGCCTAAAGAACACATATAATAGGATGCCATCCATTCCCAATGTGTGAACTGCTTTTCGTTTACGATAGGCGCATCATCCAAAATCTGAAAAATATCCTTAGCGACATATCCTTCTGGAGGTGTATTATGTATTTCTCTAACAAGCGCTGTGGTAATCCTACTTTTACCAAAAGGAACCGCTACCCGCATCCCTATTTCTAAAAACTCGGACTCTTCTTCCGTAATTCTATAGGTAAACAACTTAGTAAGAGGGATTGGCAATACAACGCTAATAAAAAATAATTTCATACAATGGAATAATAAAGTTCAAATATAAGCCTTTATCAGCATACTACTTTCAGGACTTTATTTTTTTTGGCACACTGTTTGTAATTAAGTTAACAGAGGTTGCTAAACAAGTTGCCAAGTATGAACCTTAAAATTTTTATCATGAAAAACAATTACACATTTATAGTGGCTCTTTTCTTTATAGGATTTGGTGCCTTCGCAAATAACACAGACAATACATCGACTTTCAACAGTCGTTATTATAATACCAATGGTGAATCTTTCACTTTTACAGAACGTGGAATTACGTTCTCTGTCTTTCAAAATGGGGAGTTTGATTTCTATATAGACAGCCACCGTGGTGTGAGCGCTACGATAAATGGAAAACATGGAAGTATCAGCTTTAACGCTGGTTACAATTATGATGCCTATGTGCAATATGACGATTATGGAGCCATCATCCAAATAGAAGACATCCCAATTTATTACGACAATTACGGAAGAATCAGCAGGGCTGGAGATGTAGACATCCGTTACAACAATCGCAGGTTAGTGCGCGTTGGTGGATTGCATGTATATTATGACAATTACGGAAATTACGCACGCTATTCAGGCTATATAAACCGTTACAACAGACAGTATGTATTTCACCCGTTCCACAACTTTTTTGTAAGACCATTATTTGATTTTGCCATCGTAAGTTTTAACCCATACAGAAGCCATTACAGTCACCATAGATATAGTTACAACTATCACAGAAATCACTATAACAGTCATGATTACCACAATGGATACAACAGGAGGTATGACACACGTAGAAGAACGGTAAGTAACAGAGTGAGACACAGTAATTATGGACAGAAAAGAAATGGAAAATATACGTCTAATAATGCAAGACGTAAACAATACGACAGTAAAAGACGCAACAGTACACATAGGACAAATGACAGTGCAAGCAGGCGTTCTGTAGCAACATCAAATAGCGCAACGAAAAGTAACAACAGAAGAAGCGTTACGAACCGTGGTGTAGGAAACAGCAACAGACGTGTCACTGGGAATACTTCTAGAAACGATAGAAGTACTACGAATAAAAGAGCGATTACCAATAGGAACCACAACAAAAGATCCGTTGAAAGCGGGAACAATAGACGTTCCCATACGAACAACCGTAAAAGTACAAATACAAATAGGCGTGTGACAAGTACCTCCTCTAGAAATAATAGAAGAGCTACTTCTCAAAAAAGAGAAAACAGCCCTAGAAAAGCGGTAAGAACGCAACAGTCACAAAGAAGAGTAACAACACAAAACCGCAGTACTTCCCAACGAAAAGCAAGCAGGAGAACACCGCAAGCCTCTAGAAGAAGTGCGCAAGCAACACGAAATACATCAACAAGAACACAAAGAGCTACTCCAAGGGTTTCGCAAAAAAGAACAGCCAACCGTTCTCAATCAAACAGGCGAACTGTAAATAATAATAATTCCCGACGATCCCGTTCTTAATAAGTAATAATCCAAAAAAAGCCACTCATTGAGTGGCTTTTTTAGTTTGTTTACATCTGTTGTTATTTAATCCTCAGAAGGTTTATTTTCGTCTTGACTTAAATCTCTCATATGTGGGTTTTTCTTTGCTTTTCTACTTCCTTCATACATATCGTAACGTACAAAACGACAGTCTAAATCCCCATTTTTCAATGGAATTCTACGAGACGTTTTCAATCCAACATGTTTTAAAGCTTCTAAATCAGAAGTAATAAACCACACCTTACAATCTGGATAACCATGTTTCAAGGTATCCCCTATCTTTTTATAAAACTCATGTGTATCTACTTCTAAACGCTCTCCATATGGTGGGTTAAACAAAATAGTTGTTTGCCCAAAAACTTCTTTCATCGAATTGAAAAAGTTAACATGGTGTACTTTTACAAAATCGTCTAAGTTAGAATTTTTGATATTATCGTTTGCTTTTCTTACAGCTGATGGCGCTTTATCAAAGCCCATTATTTTAAAATGCGAACTGGTAATTTTCTTTAATAAGGAATCATGGACTGCAAAAAACAGGTCCTCGTCGTAATCCTTCCAGTTTTCAAAACAAAATTCGTTTCGGTTAATATTCGCTGGAATATTACACGCAATCATGGCGGCTTCTATCAGGATAGTTCCTGAACCACACATTGGATCGATAAAATTACATTCGCCTTTGTATCCAGACAATAACACCAATCCAGCAGCCAACACTTCGTTTATAGGTGCAATATTAGTCGCACTTCTATACCCACGTTTATGTAAAGAATCCCCAGAACTATCTAAAGAAATAGTACATGTATCACGGTGAATGTGAACATGAATCTTAACATCGGGATGTTTTAAATCTACATCAGGACGTTTGTCGTATTTGGCTCGGTAATAATCGGCAATCGCATCCTTTGTTTTTAAGGAAATATAATGTGAATTAGAGGTGAATTTATCAGAATTCACTACAGATCCAATGGAAAAAGTTCCATCTACATCTAAATAGTCCTCCCATTTAATCGTTTGTAATTTTTTATACAACTCATTTTCATCAAAAACACGAAAAACTTTAATAGGTTTTAAAATACGAATCGCCGTACGCAATGCCAAGTTGGATTTGTACATAAACCCAGTATCACCCGTATAAGAAACGTTTCTTACTCCTACTACCACATCTTGCGCCCCTAAATCACGTAACTCTTCGGCCAATACTTCTTCTAATCCAAACATGGTGGTGGCCACCATTTTAAAATTTTTATGCATTTGATTTTATTTTTGGCAAAAATACACAAATAAGTGCGTTCAAACTCTTTTATCATTAAATGATTGCAAAAACAATTAAATTAATACTTTTGTAGTGTAAAATTTATAGATGAGTACAACAAAGAATTGGTTTAAAACTTGGTTTAATACCTCCTACTACCACATATTATATCAGAACAGAAACGACGAAGAAGCGCAGTTTTTTATAAAAAACATTACTTCTTTTTTAAAGATAAAACAAGGGGACACCTTACTGGACTTGGGTTGCGGAAAGGGACGCCATGCTGTATTTTTAAATTCCTTGGGATTTAAAGTTACAGGTGCCGACTTATCCAGCAATAGTATTGCCCATGCGAAGCAGTTTGAAAATGAGCATTTGCGTTTTTTAGAACATGATATGCGGGATCCTTTTACGAGCAAATTCGATGTTATTTTCAATTTATTTACCAGTTTTGGTTTTTTTGAAGATGATAAAGAAGATATTTTAGTGCTCACAAATATAAAAAACGGACTGAAACAGCAAGGAACGGCTGTCATAGATTTTATGAATGCTCACAAAGTGATTGCGAACATAGTCCCTAAAGAAACTGTGACACGAGGAAACATCACTTTTCATATAAAAAGGCGCTTCGAAAACGGCTTTATTATCAAAGATATTTCTTTTAGAGCCGACAATCAAGACCATCATTATACAGAACGTGTAAAATGTTTGAATTATGAAAAGATTGAAAAATTCCTTAAACAAGCGGGATTGCACATTGTCAATGCATTTGGTGACTATGATTTATCCGACTTTAACCCTGACAAATCTAACCGATTAATCCTTGTTGTAGCATGATTTATATAGCTTTAATAGCCTCTGTACTTATCGGTATTCTAATTGTCTTTATTTTAAAACCAAATGACAAGTGGATCCAACTTTTTTTGGCCTTTAGTGGTGCCTATTTATTATCCATCACCTTGTTACATCTGTTACCAGAAGTATACCTCTCCGACTCAAAATATATAGGAATATTTATATTGATCGGGATTTTATTACAACTCGTCTTAGATTTCTTTTCACAAGGCGCGGAACACGGGCATATCCATGTACATAAAAAACATGTATTCCCTTGGGTATTGTTTATCAGTTTGAGTATTCATGCCTTATTGGAAGGGATCCCTCTGGCACATAGCCATGCAGGATACACGCACGAACACAATAATTTATTATGGGCCATTGTTATCCATAAAATTCCTGTAGCCATTATTTTAAGCTCCTTTTTATTGAATAGTTCCTTTGATAAAAAAAAGGGATTGCTCTTTATTTTAGGTTTTTCATTGATGTCTCCACTGGGAAGTTTCCTCGGTGACTCCTTACCTATTTTAAATGAGTATCGAAACGAAATTACCTCTATTATCATTGGGATATTTTTACATATTTCTACCACCATTTTATTCGAATCTTCACAAAACCACAAGTTCAATGCCTTTAAATTCTTAGCTATTTTAACAGGAATGGGGATTGCACTACTGGTCTAATTTGGGTGATAAAAATTGGACATTCAAGATAGCATTACACAGACTATCGTCCGTTCTAAATGATAGATAATTCTTAATAAACAATGCCACTTTAGTCGCGTTAAATCGAGTTATTTCCCTCTTGTTTTCAAAAAAATCAGAGGGAAATCACATCGAAAACTCCTCCTTAAAAAATACAACACATACTACACGCTATAATTACTCTTCGCGTTATAATCACAGGGATTGACATTATTCTAGGTCTTACTTTTCTGACTTATTTCAGGGGCGCGTATGAGATTCTTCCCTACAGCCACCTCTAATTCTAATTTCAGCATAGAAATCCCCATTGGTAAATTGAAAGAAAGGATCCTCAAATTTCTTTATCCTAATTACTCATAACGATTTCACAACATATACTTCTCATTTTTTCATTACATTTGTGACTATAATTACAACTTCACCCATGAATAGACGGAAATTTTTCAGAAACGGGTCATTTTTAGCTCTTGGAACAGCCTTATTTAGTCCGATAGGATGTAATGCTGCAACCTTAGATTTTGACCAATCAAAAAAAAATAAAAAAGCAAAAAACATAATCATTGTGGTTAGTGACGGTATGAGTATCGGAACTTTAAACATGGCTGATATTTACCTGAACAGAAAAACAGGTACCGGAAGCAACTGGCTTAATTTATACAAGGAAAACAAAGCTGTACACGCCATGATGGATATGGCTTCAGCCAGTTCTCTTGTCACGGACTCTTCGGCGGCTAGTTCCTCTTGGGGAGGTGGTGTTCGTATTACCAATGGTGCCTTGAACATGAGTGCCAATGGAGAGAAACACTTGCCTATATGGCAAAAATTCAAACAAGCAGGAAAAATGGCGGGTTGTGTAACCACCGTGCCTATTACTCATGCAACACCCGCAGGATTTTGTGTTAACAATAAAAAACGTGGCAACCAATCCGAAATTGCCTTACAGTATCTAGACCTAGGTTTTGACGTATTGATGGGTGGTGGAAATGAATATTTTGACGCTGCTAAAAGAAAGGATAAACGCGATTTGTACAGCGAATTTGCCCTTAAAGGATACCAGGTAGTTACCTCTAGAGACCAAATGCTAGCAACCAAAGAAAACAAGCCTGTATTGGGCGTATTTAACGATGGAGGCTTACCTTATACCGTCGATAGAAATAACGACAAAGATTTGGCTAAAAGAGTTCCTACCCTAGCAGAAATGACCCAGACAGCTATTGACACTATGAAGCATCATGAGGAAGGTTTTGTCTTACAAGTAGAAGCTGGAAAAGTGGATTGGGCAGCTCATGGAAACGATATTTCTGGATTATTATACGATCAAACCGCCCATGATGATGCTATTAAAGTAGCCATGGATTTTGCAGAAAAAGACGAGAACACCCTGGTTATTATCACTACAGACCACGGAAACTCTAACCCAGGACTTATTTACGGAAAAAAGGTAAATGAGAATTTTGACAAAGTACAGCATTACAAACATTCCAACGAATGGATTTTAAATGGCTTTCACATTAATACCACGCTTTCTCAAATAAAAGAACGCATAGACTTTGCTAATAACATTGCCATTTCTAATGAAGATGCACAACGTATCATCGGGTATTATAAGAACTTAAAAATAGAGGAAGGTATCTACAACCCGCGCCACTTACCTTTTAAAGTACTCTCTGAGATCCAAGGAAAAAACAATTCCGTAGGTTGGATCAGTCAAAGCCACTCTGCTGACTATGTAGAACTCGCCATGGTAGGCCCAGGAAGTCATCTATTAAAACCATTTATAAAAAATACCGATTTGCACTTCCTCATGTTGGAAGCTGCAGAAGTGGAAAATAAATTCTAAGCTTAAATAAGCTTATCTTTTTATAAAACGAAGTAAGATCTTGGATCATACTTCGTTTTTTTAGTTACAAAACTCCTTTTATAATTCCTTTCCACTTTTCCCTTATCCTCTTAATCGTAAAAATCCTGCTTAATAATTTGAACTGAGTAAAAGAGAAAAACAACAAAAAACACTAAAACAAGCACAATACCACCGCGTTCATGCAGTACTTAAAATAGTCTTCGAGGCTCAGAACACCTCAGTAAAAAGACACTACAACCAAGTGAATTTCCTTTAGATAAACGTGTAAATTCAGGCTGTAATGTATGCTCTATACAATTCCCTTACGGTTCATTAATAGATGCCCACACGCATAATAAGGCATTAAAAGTACACTGAGAATCTCCCTGGAAACAGCAAACCATACAACTCCATTTATAGTCGCAACACACAGAGCAGTTTAGCGACACTAACCACCCGTTTCTAAGGCGGGAACCCAGTGAATATACACATTGATCTTTAGGCAGAAATAAGCATAAAAGTCGTAATTTTGTCAAAGTGAGAACCGACAAAAGGAGTCCTTTTAACCACCGTCCATTTCCAATACTAAATGTTGGTGACAATGCAATAAAAACTAAACATGAAACAACGATTTTTAATTATAACACTTGGATTAATATTTAGTTTAACCGTTTTAGGACAAGAAAAAATCTATTATGATACCGATTGGCAAGTAGTTAAGCAATCAAATGCTGCATATTACCGAATCGTCTCATTCGATACCAATGGAAAACCAGTAGGAATAGTAAAAGATTACTACTTATCCGGTGTTTTACAATGGGAAGGGCAATTCACTTATATGGATACATCTGACAATTCAAAAGATATCGCAGATGGTAACTGTACCTTCTACACTAGAGATGGAAAGAAAGAACATACCGATTACTATAAAAACGGAAAACTCATAAAACCGTCCCTTTATTTTTATTATTATCCCAATGGTACTTTAAAGTCTGAAATCCGTGTAAAGGACGGTGATAAAAATGGAGAATCTATCTGGTATTATGAGAATGGAGAAACTAAATCTCTAGGGTTTTATAAAGATAACAAAGCCAATGGCTTGTACATTTGGTTTACTGATAAAGGAGAAATATCCTCGGTAAATGAGTATAAAAACGATGTTCCCATCGATAAATTTTGGATTAATTATGATAGCTACACGGAAAAATTCTCAAAATACTTTTCTGATAATTTCAGCGATAGTAAAAACCCAAATGATTGGCATATAGGAAAAGACGGCAATGGACGAGAAGCTACGTATTCAAAAGGTAGCATTCTTTATGAATTTTCTGCTGCTGGTGGGCATAGAAATAGCATCGCTCTCAATTTAGTGAACAATAGAGACTATACGATTAGTATCAACTTAAAAAGAATTTCAGGCCCCAAAGGAAATCCTTTTGGACTTATATGGGGTTTGAAGGACTGGAATAATTACAACTATTTTTATATCAGTAGTCGTGGTAGTTTTACTATTGGTTCAAAAATAGACGGATTTGACGTTACAGACGGATGGGTGTCTAAACCCTCTGCCATAAATACGAGCTCAAGTAATGAAATAAGAGTAAAAAAAATTGGTGATAAAACATATTTTGCAGTCAATGGTCGCATGGTCACATCTAAAGATTCCTTTACGCTCAGTGGTACTCAAATAGGCTTTATGATTTATGGAAATGGCAGCAAGATTTTAATGGAAAACATTGAAGTGACCCAAGAATTCACCAAAAAAGACTTCAGAAAACTCATAGCACCCTACTATGACGATGTTTTTGACAGTCCTAATACCACTAGAAATAACGAGCCTAAGAAAAATGAATGGAAAGGGAATGGAACTGGATTCTTTATTGATAGAAACGGATATATAGCCACCAATTATCACGTAGTAAAAGAGGCAAACACCATGGAAGTTGAATTTATAAGAAATGGAATTAAACAGACCTATCCAGCAAAAATAATTCAGTCCGATAAACAAAATGACCTCACCATATTAAAAATAGATGCCGCTGACTTCACTCCTTTTTTAACATTGCCCTATAATTTTAAAACAAACATCTCAGAGGTAGGCAGTAATATATTTGCGCTAGGTTACCCAATGGCATTGTCATTAATGGGAACAGAAATAAAATTTACAGATGGCAAAATAAGTTCCAAAACAGGTATACAAGGAGATGTTACAACGTATCAAATCTCTGTCCCAATACAGCCAGGGAACAGCGGAGGCCCCTTGTTTGATTATGACGGTAATTTAATAGGGATTACTTCCTCTGGAATCAACCGAACATTAGACCTCACAGAAAATGTGAACTATGCTATAAAATCAAGTTATTTGAAAAATTTAGTAGATGTTTTAGATTCTAAATTAAGGCTTCCAAATGATAAATTAATTGCACGCAAAACATTGACTGAAAAGATTAAAATACTCTCTGATTATGTCGTCTTGATAAAAATCAAATAGCGTTCATACCGTCTATAAATCATAAAAAACTATAATACTAATAAAAGATGTTACTCCTCGTCGAAAACTGTAGTTCCAAATAAGAAATTACTCGCACTACAGCAGTTGTAATATCTTAGATGAATACACCAGCAGTTATCCCTGTGAGCGATAATCAATTCTTAAAACTCATCGCTAATCCCCTCCTAAATCACCTCGTTAGGACTGGTCCTATATCACTTATTAAACGCAGAAAAGACAACACTTAAATGCGTCGAAAATTGAGTCCTTTTAGTGTTTCCTATAAGTTGTTTTTCTCGGCATACTTCCTCCTGTAGGATAAACGATTACATCATTTAAGGAATAGAAAACACCTCTCAATAATAATTAAAAAAACAGCTAAATAAACAATACGCACATAAACTTGTTTTGTATCTTTGAAAAGTATACCTGTAAGCACTTATGTACTTTAAAAATAACGTCTTCCACTCCCCTTAAGATATGAACCCCATGGAGGATGCACTAAAACCATCTAAATGGCGATCAATACCACAAAAATAAACCTATCAAACGAATTAAAAATTGAGATAGCATTAGAAAAAATATGGGATGAACGCTATAAGGAAGAGGAACCTATAGCTCCCATTTTCTCCAATGAATTATATAAAAATTCAATTACATATCTCTGTTTAAACCCTTCGCTTCCTCCTGCATTGAGGTCAAGTGCTAAACGAGGTAATCATCCTGACTTCCCCTATCCAATGGTTGATTGGAAACTAGAAAAGGCGGCGTATCCATTTTTCAATAAGTTTTATGATCTTGGAAAGAAATTCCATCCTTGGACTGTAATGGATTTACTTTATGAAAGAGATTCTAGTCAAAAAAACTTAGAATTAAAATACAATCGAAAAACTATTTCAACTACAGATAAATCATTTCTTTTACAACAAATAAGGCTTACTTTTAAAATTCTAAAAGCACTGAACCCACCCCTAGTAGTCCTCTCAAATTCTTTTGCCAATAAACTGATACACGAGCACTTGAATGCATTAGATATTCGTCAAGAAATTCCATCTTCCGAGAATAATTATATCTACAGATTAAACGGAATCCCTTTTATCACCAATGAAAGTAGTTATATGGGAAGTAGATTTTTACAAAAAAACAAGCTCCGAATAAAAAAATTAACTGTAGAAATAGACCGAATTTTAACCCTCGTTAAACAGTAAATAACGTCGCTACTAACACATCGCTAATTACGGTTTATGAGCTAGTAATTCTCTAAGTATAACCGTCATAAAAAATAAAAAAAGTGGAGTCCAGAAACCACTTAAATAAACGGGGTGAAACTGAAAAACCTTACGAGTAGGAAACTATATATAGTTACATAAATGAAGTGGTATTTAAAAGTTTTAAATCAGTACGTAGATTTTAATGGTCGTGCGAGAAGAAAAGAATATTGGATGTTTAACCTTTTCAATATGCTCTTTACACTTCTAGCCATCATCCTTGACAATGTAATCGGAACAGCAAGTCCTCAATTAGGATATGGAATCCTCTACGGAATCTATGCGTTGGCTTTATTTATTCCTGGACTAGCGGTTACCGTTAGAAGACTCCATGATCTTGGAAAAAGTGGTTGGATGCTCTTGATTGTTTTAATTCCTATAATAGGTGGAATTTGGTTATTTGTTTTATTGGTTACTGATAGTGATCCTAGAGAAAACAACTATGGAGACTATCCAAAAGGACTGACGGATTAGGAGCCTAACCAAAGACAGTCTAACATATACGTAGTGTGGGCAGGTGTGATTCAAAGCGTCCTTATTCTTAGAAGAAGGAAATAAAACACCCCGGTTCACCTTTCCACACTGCGTTTATGTAACACACCTTAAATAAACAATATGAAACACATATCTTGGCTTCTTTTAATAGTAACAGGCATCTCTTGCCAAAGCATTGTCACGCCTACAATCACAGAAATCACCGCGTCCAGCTATAAAATAAAGCAAATTTCAAGAGGAAATAATGCTGCTAAAATTGACCTCTCAAAAGACAGTCTGTCTCTTTTTTTAATGGCACTACATTTTCAAATTCCGCTGGCAACAATCACGGAAGAACTCGCATGGAATGAAGCAACAAAAAAAAACAATATAAAGCGTCTCTTAGAAAATAAATTACTAAAAAAAGTAGGCGAAAACTACCTCCCTACCCTCGCTATTTTTACACGGACCAAAGGAGGCATTTTAAAAGAAAAGAGTGCGTTACTCGCTCAAGAGATTTCGGATAGCCTCGTAAACAAACTCGAAGCAATAAAGAAACTTCACTATAAAACAGACCTCTCTAAAAAACATAGCTTTCACGAAATGTCTTTTTTCTATTTAAGCAGTGTATTATTAGATAATGGACAAATAAATAATATTGAAAGAGAATTTTTAGGAAAAAAAAGACCTTTTAGAAATGGGAGCCACTATTATTTAGCCATCTTAGAAAAAGAGAGAAATTCCATGATGGAACCTTTTGGAATTTATGGAAACCAGGTACTTCACAGAAGCGATACTGTTATTATTGCTGTTTATGGAAATACAAGAACGGAACAGCATAAAGGTTGGCGAGACTATCAACATAAAAAGATCCATTCATTCAGTAAAAATGATTTGAATATAGTCACAAAACAAATGCCCCAAATCTTTCTTAGCACTTTTCTGAAAATTCTTACGAAGCACAAAGCAAATTTCAAAAAATTATATACTGAATTAGGCTTTGAGAAAGAAACTTCCTTTGAGGAATTCTTTATTTGGTATTATCATATTATTTACACCCAAACAACTGATATTTTAATACAACAACAACTGGTAACAAAACCAACAAACGGCTTGTTTTATTACGAGTTTAAACGAAAATAATCCCTTCCCTTTTAGCGACACACAGACTAGTAATGTCATGGAGTTCCCTGAAAAAATACGACTAGATTAATTGTGGAAGAATAAAAAAATAAAAAAAAAAGAAATCAGCATTTCTACCTTACCTTGCGGTCCAACTTAACCACTCCTATGAATACATACTATTCACAGGAAGGAATTAATTCAGAAAAACAATGACTTTCACCGCAATTGACTTTGAAACCGCTACAGCATTCCGTAATTCTGCCTGCGCCGTAGGAATAGTAACCGTAGAAAACGGAAAAATAATAGAGGAGTTTCATACCTTGATAAAACCACCAAACAATGAATACAATTGGCGCAATACTCAAGTACACGGAATTACAAGTAATGACACCCGAAATGCACTAACATTTGAGGCTGTTTTTCCAGAAATACAAAAACGTTTACAAGGAAAAATAATAGTCGCTCACAACGAATCTTTTGACAGAAGTGTTCTAAAAAAGACCATGGAAAACTATTATCTTGATTATGAAGCTCTCAATCTTGCTAGCCGTTGGGAATGCACGATGAAATTATGCAAAGCAAATGACAAATATCCTTCAGGAAAGCTCAACGAGTGTTGTTTGGTCGCTAATATCGAATTAATACATCACGAAGCACTTTCTGACGCCCGCGCTTGCGCAGCTTTATATTTGATACGTTAATAGTCTTAGACTAAAAACACCGTATTATTATAGTCCTTTAAAAATCACCTTTTTTTATTTACAGTAGCCCTTCTATGAATATTCAAGACATCACAGGCACCTATTCTATTATCGGTAAAAACCAAGACGAAGGCAACCTAAGCTATAATGGCACCTTAACGCTATCCCTAGATAAAAACGATCGAATTATTGCTGTCTGGTTGATTAACGGAGATCAATTTCAGAAAGGAACCGGTTTTTTCAAAAGCAATATCTTAGTTATTAATTTTAATTACAAAGGTGAAGACCGGAAAACATATAAAGGAGTTGCGGTATATAAGTGTTTGACACCTGATATTTTAGAGGGTTTTTGGTCAGAAAAGTTTGGAGATCCCTTATTCTTGGGAGAAGAACGCTGTTTTCGAATAAAAGACATTCCTTTAAACTAGCCAAAGAAAATGGACTTTCATAAGCTCTTAATAATGCTAGCACGCATACTATCTCCTAGAACTTTAGATTCGCATCTAAATTTCACTTTAATTTAACATTGATTTTAACAAATAACTGAACCTAATCAAGTTATATTTTGTAAATTTGTAATCACAATGAGCACTAACACAAAAAAAATAACATCCATTTTAATGTCTTTCGTAGTTTTATTTTCTACGATGTCATTCAGTATAAGCGAGCACTTTTGCGGTGATCAGCTTGTGGATACTTCTTATTTTTTCGTAGCTGACGCTTGTGACATGATGGACATGCAAATGCCTGTTTCTTCTGATGAATGTAGTATAGAACAAGAAGATTGTTGTTCTGATAGTAACGAGTTTATCCAAGGAAGTTCTGAAGTTCAACATATAGTAACTTCTTTAAACATGGAGCAGCAAGTATTTCTTGCTTCTTTTGTGTATTCATACATCAATCTGTTTGAAGGATTGGAAAAAAATGTAATTCCCTTTAAAAATTACACCCCTCCCATTATTGTCAAAGACATCCAAGTACTTGACAACGTATTCCTTATTTGATACCCTACTTTTTTTTAGAAACTCTTTCAATTTAATTTGACAAGGGCTTTCTCTGTCGTGCTTTTTTTTAGCACGCCACTATTTACACCAAAAAATTACAAATAACCACTGTGCATAGGTTCTTTGATGTTTTATTTTTACAAAACAAAAAACCATTCTATTCATATTCAACTATTTGGAATCACCATTGGTATTACTAACTATTTTTCTTATATAAAAATCATTTTACCATGCTCAATAAAAGCATTAAATTTTTAATTGAAAATAAATTAGTCGCTGTCTTATTATTAGCACTATTTATTGGCTGGGGAGTCTCGACCGCTCCTTTCGATTGGGAAACAGGAAGTTTCCCTCGTAATCCCGTAGGCGTTGATGCCATTCCAGACATTGGAGAAAATCAACAAATTGTATTTACAAAATGGGCAGGAAGATCCCCTCAAGATATAGAGGATCAGATCACCTATCCATTAACAACTTCCCTATTAGGAATCCCTGGTGTAAAAACAATTAGAAGTTCCTCTATGTTCGGCTTTTCAAGTATTTACATCATCTTCGAAGAGGATATCGAGTTTTACTGGAGTAGATCCAGAATTCTTGAAAAACTAAATTCCCTCCCAAGTAACTTATTACCAACCTCTGTAAAGCCAGCCTTAGGACCGGATGCTACAGGATTAGGACAAGTGTATTGGTACACGTTAGAAGGTAGAGACGAAAATGGTGAGGTCACCGGAGGATGGGACTTACATGAATTGAGAAGTATACAAGATTTTTATGTGAAATATGGATTATCATCCGCTTCTGGAGTTTCGGAAGTGGCCTCTATTGGTGGTTTTGTAAAGGAATATCAGATAGACATCAATCCAGATTTATTAAAGGAATATAATATTTCCTTACAGCAAGTAGTTGCTGCTGTAAAAAACAGTAATAAAGATATCGGTGCCAAAACTACGGAAATCAACCAGGCAGAATACTTGGTTCGTGGTTTGGGATATGTAAAATCGGTGGAAGACATCGAAAATGCCGTTGTTACGTCAAAGGACTTTACCTCAATTTTGATCCGAGATATAGCAACGGTTTCTTTAGGCCCAGCCATCCGAAGAGGATTACTGGATAAAGAAGGTGCAGAAGTTGTAGGAGGAGTTGTAGTAGCCAGATATGGTGCCAACCCCATGGAAGTGATTAACAATGTAAAGGAACAAATAGCACAAATCAGTGCCGGACTGCCTTCTAAAGTATTAAAAGATGGTCGCGTTTCTCAATTGACAATCATCCCTTTCTATGATCGATCAGAATTGATTAATGAAACACTAGAGACCTTAGACGAAGCCTTAAGTTTAGAGATTTTAATTACCATACTAGTAATTATAGTCATGGTGTTTAATTTACGAGCCTCCGTATTAATCTCTGGATTATTACCAATAGCCGTATTGATGGTATTTATTGCCATGAAAATATTTAATGTTGATGCTAATATTGTGGCCCTTTCAGGGATTGCGATTGCCATTGGAACCATGGTGGATGTTGGAGTGATACTCTCCGAAAACATCATACGGCATTTAGAAGAAGATAAAAACAAGACCCCTATAAACGAACTTGTCTACGGAGCAACTACGGAAGTTTCTGGAGCTATTATTACGGCAGTAATGACAACTATTGTAAGTTTTGTTCCTGTATTTACCATGATAGGATCTGAGGGTAAGTTATTTAGACCCTTGGCATTTACGAAAACAGCCGCCTTATCTGCGTCCTTAATCGTTGCCTTGTTCTTAATCCCTCCATTTGCTGCTTGGTTATTTGGTTGGAAACCACCGGTAAAAAAAGGAAAATTTGTCATGAGCATCTTATTAGTTGCGGCAGGTATCTTTGGAGTATACAGTGGTTATTATATCGCCACTATCCTTATTGGATTTGGAATTTCAAGTTTCTTAAAGGCAAAAGGGATCTTAACCGAAGATCGTGCTAATTATATAAACATTATCATATCGGCCTTGGCCATTGTAGGATTATTAAGTACTACATGGAGACCTTTAGGCGTAGATCATTCTATTTTAACCAATTTAATATTTGTTTCGGTTATCTGTTTTGGAATCTTAGGCGTATTTACCTTATTTAGAAGGTCCTATGTCCGTATCTTAAATTGGGCATTGAGAAATAAGATTCTCTTTTTAAGTATGCCTATATTAATTGTCGCTTTTGGATTAAATGTTTGGAAAAATACAGGAAAGGAATTTATGCCTTCACTAAACGAAGGATCGTTCCTACTGATGCCTACTTCTATGCCTCACTCTGGAGTTGCAGAAAACTTACGTGTCCTTAAACAATTAGACATGGCAGTCGCTACGATACCAGAAGTTAGAACCGTTGTAGGAAAATCTGGACGTATAGAAAGTGCCTTGGACCCTGCTCCATTATCTATGTATGAGAACATCATCAATTACAAATCGGAGTACAAAATGGATGCCCATCGCAAACGTTTAAAGTTTAAAGTAAACGAAGAAGGGTTGTTTGAAACTAAAGCTGGTAAGTTTATTACGCCAGGAACCAAGGTTGAAAACAGACAATTAATTGAAGATGAAGATGGAGAATACTATAGAAACTGGCGTAAACATATTAAATCCGCCGATGATATTTGGAAGGAAATAGTAAAAGTTACCAAGTTACCTGGAGTAACTTCAGCGCCAAAATTGCAACCGATCGAAACCAGGTTGGTAATGTTGCAAACAGGAATGAGAGCTCCTATGGGAATTAAAGTAAAAGGTTCTAGTTTGGCAGAAATAGAAGCATTTGGTTTGGAATTAGAAACCATTCTTAAACAAGTTCCTGGAGTTAAGAAAGAAGCTGTATTTGCGGATAGAATTGTAGGTAAACCATACTTACTCATAGATATTGACCGAAAAAAACTAGCACGCTACGGACTCTCTGTTAGTGATGTTCAGAACATCTTAGAAGTGTCTGTAGGTGGTAAGATAATCAGTCAAACGGTAGAAGGTCGTGAACGTTACGGAATTAGAGTTAGGTACCCTAGAGAACAACGCTCTAGTCCAGAGGATTTTGAAAAGATCTATATTCCTACTCCGAATGGAAACCCTATTCCATTGTCAGAATTAGTAACGATTAGATACGAACAAGGTCCACAAATTATAAAAAGTGAAGACACCTTCCTTATTGGATATGTGCTTTTCGATAAGTTAGATGATGAGGCCGAGGTCACCGTTGTAGAACGAGCACAAGATGCGATTCAACGAACTATAGACCGAGGAGAACTCGTAGTTCCAAAAGGAATTAACTATACGTTTACAGGAACCTATGAAAATCAAATTAGAGCTGAAAAAACCTTAGCGGTAGTAGTACCACTAGCATTAGGAATTATTTTCTTAATCCTTTATTTCCAATTTAGGTCCATAGCTACCTCTTTAATGGTGTTCTCAGGAATTACCGTCGCCTTTGCAGGTGGATTTATAATGCTTTGGTTATATGGAGAATCTTGGTTCTTGAATTTTGAGGTCTTTGGCGTCAATCTGCGGGATTTATTCCAAATGGGTACGGTTAATTTAAGTGTCGCTGTTTGGGTCGGGTTTATTGCCTTATTTGGAATTGCAACAGATGACGGTGTTGTAATGGCCACTTATTTGACGCAAACTTTTGATAAAAACTTACCCACCACTAAGGCGGAAGTTAGAGCATCTGTAGTAGAAGCCGGTGTCAAACGTATTAGGCCTTGTTTAATGACTACTGCTACTACCATGCTGGCTTTATTGCCCGTACTAACATCCACAGGAAGAGGATCCGATATTATGATTCCAATGGCCATTCCAAGTTTTGGAGGAATGTTGGTCGCATTAATCACCCTATTTGTAGTACCTGTATTATTTAGCTGGAGTAGAGAAATAACACTAAAAAAATCGAACAATGAGAAGTAATATCATTTACATCCTTATCTTTTTAATCTCGTTAGGTGCCAATGCACAAAACTTGAACGATTATTTAAGTGAAGCCGCCGCAAACAATCCAGAATTAAAAGGCTTTCAATATAAATATGAAAGCGCCCTGGAAAAAGTAACAGAAGTTGGAAGTGTCCCTAACACTTCCATCGGAATCGGATATTTTGTACAAACGCCAGAGACCCGTGTAGGGTCCCAGCGCGCCAAATTATCCATAGCACAAAAACTGCCATGGTTTGGTACTTTGGAAGCGAAAAAGGAAAGTGCTACTTTTAAAGCAGCAGCACAATCTAATATGTTTGATTTTATAAAACGAAAACTGTTTTTAGAGGTGAAAACCATCTATTTTGAACTGTTTGAGTTAAAAGCAACCAAAGCCATACTCAATGAAAACATCGAAATCATGAAAACTTTCGAAGAACTAGCATTGATAGAACTGGAGAACAGCCGGTCTACCATGGTTGATGTGTTAAAAATCAGAATGGAGAAAAACGAACTCTTCAGTACCCTTCATAAAGTAGAAGAAAACACCATTGCTAAGACCACAGCCTTTAATTTATTATTGAACCGTGCGGAAAACACGGAAGTAAACATCATTGAAAACATCGTCTTAGAAGACACTATGATTTTTAATAAAGCATCGATTACGGACAATCCAAAAGTGTTGCAATTAAACAATCTAGAAAACGCTTTAGAAAAAGCGGTACTCGCTGTTAAAAAGGAAGGCTTACCTATGATTGGATTAAAGTTGGACTATGTCGTAGTAGACAAGAGAGAGATGACAAATTTAATAGATAATGGGAAGGATATTATCATGCCTATGGTGACGGTTTCTATCCCTCTATTTTCTAAAAAATACAGTTCAAAACAAAAGCAATTACGCTTGGATCAAAAAGCAATAGCAACCAATAAATCCAATACTATAAACCAACTAAACACTATTTTTAGTAAGGCTAGTAGAGGAATTTCTAATTCTAAAATTGCTATTAAAACACAAATAGAGAATATTTCGGAGGCCGATCGTGCGAAAGAAGTATTATTTGCAGCGTATGAAACCTCAAAAATAGATTTTGAGCAATTATTAGAGATTCAACAATTAAAATTAAAGTTCCAATTGAAAAAAGTAGTGGCTGAAAAAGCATATTCGATTCAGAAATCAACCTTGGAATTTTTAACAAAAAACAATTAATTATGAATAGCACTTATAAAATTAAAGGAATGCATAGTGTAGGTTGCACAAAGCTTATTTTAAAGACCCTAAGTGCGATCCCTGGAGTCACAAATGTACAGGTAAATGAGGACGCTAAAGAAATAAACATCCACATGAACAGCATCATACGACTTGAGACCTTTCAGCAGGCATTGAAAAAACAAAATGACACCTATTGTATCCTGCATCCTCAAGTTTACAAAAACGATTATTAGTCAACAACTTAAATAATACTAAAAAATGAAAAAATATATTATATACATAGGAATATTGATAGCAGGGCTATTGATTGGCCGTTTTGCATTAGGCGGTAATTCCACGGATAGCCATGCAACACATAGCGAAACTGGAGCAACAGCCGCAGACACCACGTGGACCTGTTCTATGCATCCTCAAATTATGGCACCAGAAGCAGGAGATTGCCCGATCTGTGGGATGGATTTAATCCCCGCAGAAGTAGGTGCAGAAGGATTGGATGTCAATGAATTTAAATTAAGTAAAAACGCCCTAGCATTGGCCAATATTCAAACCTCAATTATTGGTATTCAAACAGAAAATGTAGGAGGCTTAACACTGTCTGGAAAAATTGTTGAAAACGAAAAAAACAATGCATTACAAACTACCCATTTTGGAGGTAGAATTGAAAAATTATACATAGAAACTACCGGAGAGAAAGTGAGAAGTGGTCAAAAATTAGCCTTGATATACTCTCCAGAATTAGTCACCACACAAAAAGAGTTTTTAACCGCTATTAAAAGCAAGGACAAGGATATGACCTTGTACAATGCCGTAAAAAACAAATTGAAACTTTGGAAATTATCAGAGACCCAAATTAACAGCATCGAAAGTTCCAATCAAATCATTACAAATTTCCCTGTTTATGCAAGTGTATCCGGAATTGTAAGCAAAAAAATGGTAGACGAGGGAGCCTATGTAAAAAAAGGTCAAGGCTTGTTTAATATTTCAAATTTAAGCACCGTATGGGCAGATTTTGATGCCTATGAAAAACAATTGTCATCTATAAAAGTAGGCGATAAAATTAGCATTACTACCAATGCAAATCCAAATAAGGTACTAGAAGCTAGGATCACATTTATAGATCCTATTTTAAATAGCAAAACAAGAACAGTCGTAGTTAGAACTGTCCTAAATAATAGAAAAGGAGCATTAAAACCAGGTATGTTTGTCGCAGGAACTTTAAGTAATAACAATGCGAAAAACCAGAAAAACACTCCCTTATTGGTTCCTAAAACAGCAGTCATGTGGACTGGAAAACGCTCTTTAGTATACATTAAAAAGTCGGCAGATGAACCAATTTTCGAAATGAGAGAAGTTGTACTTGGAAATTCTTTCGGTGATCTCTATGAAATTATTGAAGGCTTGGCAATACATGATGAAATAGTAACCAATGGAACATTTACGGTAGATGCCGCAGCACAATTGCAAAGTAAAAGAAGTATGATGAGTGCTGCTGCCATAGATGCTGCTAAATTAAAAGAAGCCGCACTAAACAAAGCTCCAGAAGACGTAGAACGTTTAGAAGTTTCGGAAAAATTCCAAGGCCAATTGGCAATAGTTTACACTAATTATATAGCCATTAAAGACGCCTTAGTATCGGATGACCCTACCCAGGCCGCTGTAAAAGCAAAGACCTTTACTACTTCGCTAAACGACGTAGATATGAAGTTACTTAGTTCTAACGAATCTCACATGTTATGGATGCCTCTTTTAGACAAACTAAAAATGGCAGCAACTCGTATTTCTAATGCGTCCGATATTACGGAACAACGTAGCCAATTTATCAGCTTATCTAATAATATGATTCGTGCAGTACAAGGATTTGGAGTTCAAAAAACGGTGTACAAACAACACTGTCCTATGGCAAACAGTGACAATGGTGCATTTTGGTTAAGCAACCAAGAGCAAGTGGAAAATCCATATTTTGGAGACATGATGCTTAAATGTGGAAGCGTAGAACAAACTATAAATTAAGTATATGAAAAAAACAATCTTAAGTATGTTGTTTATAATAGCAATAGGAATTTCTACTACCTATGCACAACATAACCATAAAGTAACAGAAGTGACTTTTGGAGTTCGTGGAAACTGTACGACCTGTCAATCGATTATAGAAAGGGCCGCTAAGTCTGTAAACGGAGTCATGCATGCCCACTGGAATAAAGCATCAAAAATGATGAACGTTTCCTTTGACCCTGCAAGAACATCCTCCTTGAAAATCCAGCAAGTAATTTCTAGTTCAGGCTATTCAACAGAAAAAATACCTGAAAGTGCCTATGCCTACTACAACCTAAATGCTTGTTGTCAATACGATACAAAAATGAAGGTAGGCGCACAATATATAGAAGAGAATAAGAAAACAACCCATTAATAAATAACAATTAAATAAACAAGAACATGAAAAAAGTAATTTTAGCCCTAGTAATTTTTGCAACAGTAGGAATCACCTCTGTAATGGCACAAGAAAAAGTAACAATGGCAACATTTGGAGTCCGTGGTAACTGTGGTATGTGTAAAGGAAAAATAGAAAAAGCAGCCAATGCCGTAGAAGGTGTAACCAACGCCGTTTGGGATAAAAACGCAAAAAAGATGGACGTATCTTTCGATGCTAAAAAAACCAATGTAATGGCCATTCAAAAAGCAGTAGCAGCCTCTGGATATGACACTGAAAAAATGACTGCTCCAGAAAAAGCGTATGATGGTTTACACGGATGTTGTAAATATGATAAAGACCAAAAAATGACCACTTCTACAAAAAAGATGGAAGATGCTCACAAAGGACATAATCACTAAATTTTAGCTATTTCCCTAAAATAGTAGGGAGCCATTAAAATGATTCATTCATTTTTAAATGGCTCCTTTTTTACACAAAAAAGAATCTTAATATGAAAAACATTCAATTGAAATTTTCCGCAGTACTAATGCTTGCTTTCTTGAGCCTTCTAAGTATTTCATGTAACAACGATACAGAAAATTCAGCCCCTACAGTAACTGGAGTTTATAAGGGTACGATTGTGAACCAAGCCGCTAATAAAAGCAGCACTATTCCACCTGAAGCTACTGCCACCGTGCGCATGCATGGAGAACAAATAGAAGTGACTTTTACAAAAGGTGATTTTCACCATACGCTATTATTAGATATTTTTGAAGATGGCGATTTTGTGAGACCCTGCTTAACAGGGAGTGATTTTGAAAATACATACAACCACCTATCCTCTGGATACGATTTTATGAACGGAATGATGACCGATGCCATGAAAGAATTGATGATAGATATGATGGGAAGTGATTGGTCAAAACATTTAAAAATAGACCATACAGATACAGATGACCATTATGGTTTTTTTAATACGAGCAATGATCAGTTTGAGTATTCATTTATGGTTGATCAAATGGAATTTCATTTTAACGGAAGTAAGAAGAGCAATTAAAACAAATACCATTACTTTATAGCTGTAGTACTCAAAAAAAAACCAGGAACACCTCTATCATTATTCTCATTGTTATAGAAGTATTCGTTTTTCATTGACAATACTACAGCTTACTAGTGATTACATTAAGATTAAATCAATGATTTTCAGTTTTTCGCTGACATTTATCATTGTTAAGTACTGAAATATTCAATACCTTTGAACATATATTTAAAGCAATTGAACACACATTTCTACAAAATATCATCTTTTTCTCTAGCACTGCTCGTGTTAATATCATCCTCGTTTGTGGTGATAGATGAGCATTATTGCTGTGGGAAATTAGATAATTTTTCTTTTTTCGGCAAGGCCGATGTGTGCGCCATGGACGTATTATCCTGTAAAGAAGAAAATAAAGAAGGTACGACAATAAAAATGGCCAATTGTTGTGTAAGTAGACAAGACGTTAAATCTGGTGCTATTTTTGAAAAAACAGTCACCAACGATTTTATTGCATTATCAGCAGTTATAATTCCCCCACTTTTTTCAGTAATTCCTGAAGCTTTTGAAAATTTCATTTATAAGACAAGTTATTTTCACAAGTATTCGCCCCCACTCATAAGCCAAGACATAGGCGTATTATTTCAGTGTTTCATCCTCTGAAATCTCCTCCCCTTTTCTGTTCTATAAATTCAATAGTTAATAATAGTCTCGGTACTGTCACTTCTTAATTTCGGAGTGATATGTACACGCGTACACTTCTATTCATCCTGTATGTTTTACACATAATTGGACAGGAAGAGAACACCTGACTTTCAGCGATTAAAAATCGATACTAAGACGGGGAGCGACGCTATCCTAACTATTTCAATTCCCTCGTGCAGATTTCACTACAATTTATTGAACTGTTTTTTAGTAGGTGAACACCTATGCTTATGCTAAAAAACAAACGACTAAGAACCCTAAATTAATTCAATAATTATGATCACTAACCTAGGTAAAGCAAGTATTGTTGTTGCGGTCTTTTTACTATCATTTAGTAGTAATGCACAGTCTAAGTGGGAGGCTCCCACAGACGCCAAAGCCATCGTAAATCCTATAACGATAGATAAAACATCTATCAAAGCAGGAAAAAAAATGTACAAACAATTGTGTGCCATTTGCCATGGCGATAAAGGAAAAGGCGATGGACTTGCCAGTGTCGCTTTAAATCCAAAACCAGCCAATTTTTTATCTGAACACGTCAGAAAACAAACAGATGGAGAATTATTTTGGAAAATTACTACCGGTAATGCTCCAATGGCCTCTTACAAAGAAACTTTAACGCCGACACAACGTTGGCAACTCATTAATTTTATCAATACACTTAAAAACTAACACCATGAAAAAACTATTAGTATTACTAGCAATAATTGTTAGCGTAGGAACTACCTATGGGCAAGAAAAATCAAAGGAATCTAGATTTATGGTAAGAGGGTACGGAAGTGCTTCTTATATCAGTCTTGATTCAGCAGACGAACACGATTCAGGTTCCTCATTCAATATGGGAACCTTTGCGCCTATTTTCCTATTCAAAGCGTCTGACAAATTAATGTTTGAAGCTGAATTAGAATTTGAATACGAACATGGAGAATTTGAAATCATGCTGGAATATGCAAATTTGAGCTATATTTTAAATGACTATATGACAGTAAGAGCTGGTAAATTTATTTTGCCCTTCGGAACTTTCGGAGAGCGTTTACATCCTTCTTGGATCAATAAACTAGCCTCAATGCCTTTAGGATTTGGTCATGGAGCTGTCTCACCTTCATCAGGAGTTGGAGCGGAAGTAAGAGGTGCTTTTGACTTTAAAGGATCTAAAATAAACTATGCATTATACGCAACCAATGGCCCAAAACTTAAAACAGATGCTCACGGAGCAGGAATGTTAGAATTTGGACTTACAGATGACAATAACAAGAACAAAGCCATCGGAGGTAGATTAGGGTATTTACCATTCTCTGATTCTTCTTTAGAACTAGGTTTCTCTTTTATGAACGCCACTGTTGGAGATGCACATACAGATTATGAAGACACCAAAGCTAACTTATTTGCGTATGACCTTTCTTACGTTAAAAAAATCAACCCATTAGGAGGAGTTATTGATATTAAAGCCCAGTACAACCAATCTACCGTTGATGATAGAACCTATGAAATTCATGACGAAAATGATGTTCCTTCAGACTTGGTCATCAACGATAACAAAAGTACCGCGTACTATGCACAATTAAGTTACAAGCCAACGATGTCTAACAACGATTTTATCAAAAACTTAGAGTTTGTAGGTCGTATGTCCAAAGTAGAAACCCCAGATGCTTCTCCTGAAACATCTGACCTTGAGTCGACTACTTTTGGTATTAACTACTGGTTGAGCTGGAGATCTGCGATTAAAGTAAACTATCAACTAATAGATGGTATAGGAGGTCACGGAGCAGTAGATGACAAAGTATTCACAATTCAATGGGTGATCGGTCTTTAATTTTTTTTAAAAAAAACATACAATTATGAAAGCATTTAAATTTATAGCAATAGTAGGACTTATAGCAACTGTAGGCATTTCTTGTTCTACAGAAAGAGCCACAGCAGTTCAAAACAAAGCAGGTGTACAATTATGGGGTGAAAACTGTGTAAGATGTCACAATACGCCTTCTCCTGCATCTTTCAATGACGCCGATTGGTCCACCATTGAAATGCATATGAAAGTGAGAGCTAATCTGACAGCCACTGAATCTCAAAAAATATTTGAATTCATCCGTTCTGCGAACTAAATAGCGCAATAAACATCCGTATTTAAAAGTCGTCTTTGTCACACACAAAGGCGACTTTTCTTTTGTTGCATCTAAACACGCTGTTAAAACAAACAAGCCCCCTTTAAATCTATTTGAATTTTAGTACAGAATCTCCCTTTGAACAAGTATCTTTGCCCTTTAAAACCACTACTAAAAATGACCACTTGTAACTGCGGCAACGAAAAAAGCTATACAGCCTGTTGCGAAATTATTCACAACGATATTACCAAAGCACAGACAGCCGTACAGTTAATGCGAAGTCGATATACGGCATTCTGTAGAGCAGACGGAGCTTATTTAGCAAAAAGTCAGGCTGAAAAATTCAGACCTACGGTACTAGAAACGGAAGAAACCATCCAATGGGCAAAATCCGTGACCTGGGTAAAACTAGAAATTTTAGAGACTTCTGACGGACTAGAAAAAGACAGTAGAGGAACGGTTACTTTTAAAGCGACGTACTTTGACGCTGGTGGAATGGGAATTATTGAAGAAAAATCATTGTTCGAAAAAGAAAACGGACATTGGGTATATGTAACAGGAATTTAGTCGCAATGGGAAAAATTGGCAAAGAAAAAAACACTAAAAATAAAGCGAAGCATACCAAATTAATGAATCGCAAAATAAAAAGGGAACGTGAAAATAAAGGCGTGACTAAAAATAAAATAAAATACTTGTTGAAAAAACACCAAGAAACAAAATTAGACGCAGTAACTAAATCTACGGAAGAATAATGAAGGCGAGAGAACCAAAAGGATTACATCCAAAAAACAAGCACCTATCTGGGTATGATTTCCCTAAACTAATGGAAGTATTACCAGCTCTTAAAGAGTTTGTAGCCCCCAATAAATACGGAAATTTAAGCATCAACTTTGCAGATTCAAAAGCTGTTAAAACCTTCAACCGTGCATTGTTAAAAAGTGACTACGCAATTAATTATTGGGAATTTCCAGATGAAAACCTCTGTCCTCCTATCCCTGGAAGAGTTGATTATTTACACTATTTATCAGACTTAGTTAGTTCTGATAAAGGGACAGTATTAGATATCGGAACAGGAGCGACATGCATCTACCCCTTATTAGGAACAACACTTAGTAATTGGAATTTTGTAGCGACTGATATCGATCAAAAAACATTAGACATTGCAGAAAATATTATCCAAGAGAATCAATTGGAGGAACGTATTATACTTCAATTTCAAGAGGACGAAAACCATATCTTTAAAGGGATCATAAGAGAAGAAGATCGTTTTATAGCCAGTGTCTGTAATCCTCCTTTTTACAAATCAGCCGAAGAAGCTGCTGGTGCAAATAACAGAAAATTAAAAGGCCTTGGACTTAAAAACGACCCCAACAAACGTAATTTTTCTGGAAACAATAACGAATTATGGTATGTAGGAGGAGAAAAAGCATTTATTCACACCTACTTATACGAAAGTTCTTTCTTTAAAGAAAACTGTTGCTGGTTCACCACCTTAGTCTCCAATAAAGACCACTTACAAAGCATGTATACCTCTTTAAAAAAATTAGGAGCGACAGAAGTTAAAACCATTCCAATGATCCAAGGAAACAAAGTGACACGCGTGGTTGCTTGGTCCTTTTTGACAGAAAAAGAACGCAATGCGTTTGGATAACATTAATAATTATTGATAATTGGTACCAATTATCAATAATTAATCACACGATAAAGCTGTACGATAAATAGATCGTCCAGCTTTTTTGATTTCTAAAGCCTCCATCTTTCATCGCTGAATCTATATTCATTACAACATAAATTCCCCCTATTTTTAAAGACATGTTAGACTACAGCCCAGTTACAAATACCTCCGAAAAATAGTACTCTCTAAAAAACAACCCGTACTATCCACTGTGAAGACTATCACACGTTGCCACTAAAAGATTCTTTTTTTTACTTAAAAATCACCCTACTCCACGTTCTCTATTTATTTTGTGAATAAAAGAGATCGGGGAAGGTTTTCCACATTAAAATTATTAGTATTTTGCACAAAAATTCACCCATGAAAGTATGCATTGCCGAAAAACCAAGTGTTGCCAGAGAAATTGCCCACATCTTAGGAGCAAATACCAAGCGCGATGGATATTTTGAAGGCAATGGATATGCAGTAACTTACACATTTGGACACCTCTGTACCTTATTTGAACCTGCAGATTACAAACCACACTGGAAGAGCTGGGACCTGAATAATTTACCGATGCTCCCTGAAAAATTCCAAACAAAAGTAGTGGACAACGAAGGGATTCAAAAGCAATTTAATATTGTAAAGAGTTTATTTGACAAAGCATCCGTCATTATAAATTGTGGGGATGCTGGCCAAGAAGGAGAATTAATACAACGTTGGGTAATCAACCAAGCCGGTTACAAGGGAGAAGTTCAACGATTGTGGATTTCTTCACTTACCACGGAAGCTATCAAGGAAGGATTTTCCAATCTAAAACCCTCCTCGGATTATGACAATTTATACTATGCTGGTTTTTCTCGTGCCATAGGCGATTGGCTTTTAGGAATGAATGCCACCCGATTGTATACGGTAAAACATGGCGGGTACAAACAAATGTTATCCGTAGGACGTGTTCAAACTCCTACCCTAGCCATGTTAGTAAACAGGCATTTAGAAATTGTACATTTTAAGCCTGTAACCTATTGGGAACTACAGACCACCTACAGGGCTACGCTATTTAACTGCGAGGAAGGAAAATTTACGACTAAAGAAAAGGGAGAAGAATTTGCCAATAAAGTAAAAGAAGACGATTTTGAAATAATTTCTGTCACCAAGAAAAAAGGAAAAGAATTTGCTCCTAAACTATTTGACCTTACAGGATTACAAGTGTATTGTAATACGAAATTTGGTTTTTCAGCAGACGAGACCTTAAAAATAGTTCAGAAATTATACGAACAAAAACACGTAACTTATCCAAGGGTAGATACCACCTTTTTACCCAATGATGTCTATCCAAAAATAGCGGGTATTTTAGGCCAACTCAAAAACTATAGCCGATTGACAGGCATTCTTTTAGGAAAAAAAATTAAGAAGTCCTCTAAAGTATTTAATGATAAAAAAGTAACGGATCACCACGCCATCATCCCTACCGGAATTGAGGGACAATTGTATGGAGCACAAGCACAGGTCTACGATATTATCACCAAGCGTTTTATTGCTGCTTTTTATGATGAAAGTATCATTTCTAATACAGCTGTAAAAGGAAAAGTAGCCGATGTAAAGTTTAAAACTAGCGGAAAAGAAATTATAGAAAAAGGATGGCGCATTGTTTTCGAAGACCCGAATGCCCTGTTAAAAAAGAAGGATATTGACGAAAAAACCATGCCTACTTTTGAAAAAGGAGAAAAAGGACCACATCAACCTTCATTTTTAGAAAAAGAAACCAAGCCCCCTAAATATTATACAGAGGCCACCCTGTTAAGGGCTATGGAAACAGCAGGAAAGCAAGTAGATGACGATGAAATGCGTGAATTAATGAAGGAAAACGGAATAGGAAGACCATCTACCCGTGCTAATATCATTGAAACATTGTTCCGCAGGAAATATGTAGCCCGTAAAAAGAAATTATTAATTCCTTCGGAGACGGGGATCAAATTAATCGCAACCATTCAAAATGAATTGTTAAAATCTGCGGAGTTAACGGGACGCTGGGAGAAACAATTAAAAGATATAGAGCAAGGAAAATATAGCGTTAGTCAGTTTATTAACAATATGAAACGCATGGTGGACCAGCTGGTATATGAAGTACGCTCCAATCAAGAATCAGCCAATATTTCACATACAACGGCAACACCTGTTGAAATCAAAAAAACCGTAAAACAAACCAAAGGAATCACCAGTGAAAAATGCCCTAAATGTAAGAAAGGAACTATTTTAAAAGGCTCAAAAGCCTATGGTTGTAGTCATTATAAAAACGGTTGTAACTTAACACTTCCATTCACTTTCTTAGGTAAAAACATTTCAGAAAACCAATACATCCGTTTGTTAAAAAAAGGCTGTACTGTTAATTTAAAAGGGTTTAAAACAGCTAGTGGTAAACAAGATGGTTTGGTACGATTCACAGATACTTTCGAATTAAAACTAGAACCAAAGCAATCTGCTGCTACCAGCAAAGAGCCCGCTAAAATCACCTGTCCTAAATGTAACAATGGATCCATCTTAAAAGGAAAAACCGCCTATGGATGTAGTGACTATAAAAAGGGATGTGATTTTAAATGCACCTTTGACTTTATCCGAGAAAAAGCCAATGGAAAGCCTTTAAATAAGGAATTAGTCATGGCTATTTTAAAACTAGCGGTAGGCTAATTTAATTTCTCGCAAGGAGGTTTCAGTTCGAATCAAAGCGAGTACAATTTTTTCTCTCAACGCTTGTTCATCACTTACGTCTATATATTTTAGCCAGGCATCTTTTTCTAGAATCTCCTTAATTTCACGCATGCGTTTAAGGGTATATCCTGCCGTTTTAACAAGTGATTCCTGAGAATTCTCGATCGATTTTACATGATGATAAGTCGCCGTATTTATGTCAAAATCTACCGCGATAAAATACAGTGAAGCATCACTCGTATCTGCATAAAAACTCGTCCAATCCGCATAGCCTAATTTGGCAGCTCCACTCGCTTGTTCTTTACTGTTTTCTATACGCCATCTACAGTTAGCGGCACGTCCCCAATGATTAGACAAGCGATAAACGCCCTGGTTTGTATAAAAATAAGAGCTCCCTGATTTACTGGTATAATTAGGTGTTTTAGCACTTATTATATTCAAATCTGCTCCTTTGAAAACACAGTAAGTATGTTTAAAAAAATTATATTTTGTAATTCGTTTCATCGTTCTAAAAAAAGCAAAAATAGTGCATTTACTCCATAAAGGAATAATTTTTTATTTCCATTATAAAAACTATCTTTAAAATCTAAAAACGAACACATTAAATGCAGCAAGAACAAACACTATGGGGACATCCCAAGGGCTTATACATTTTATTTTTCACGGAATTATGGGAACGCTTCTCCTTTTACGGAATGCGTGCCATCCTAATTTTATATTTAGTAACTAAAACCACCGGAGATAATCCAGGATTGGGTTGGGATAAAATAAATGCGCTTGAACTATACGGATGGTACACCATGATGGTCTATGTAATGGCTGTTCCTGGAGGCTTGCTTGCCGACAGATGGTTAGGACAGAAAAAAACGGTAATGCTCGGAGGTTTTCTACTCTGTATAGGTCATCTTATTTTAGCTTTTGATACCGTCACAGCCTTTTATGCCGGACTTATTTTTATCGTATTAGGCGTAGGTGGCTTAAAGCCAAATGTATCCTCTATGGTGGGTGGTTTATACAAAAAAAACGATGGAAAGCGAGAAACTGCTTTTACCATCTTCTATATTGGAATTAATATTGGTGCTTTTACCGCTCCTATTTTAGTGGGGTATTTAGGAGAAACTATCAGTTGGCATTACGGCTTTGGACTGGCTGGGATAGGAATGGTTCTAGGTCAACTCGTTTATATTTGGGGACAAAAATACCTGACCGAAGTCGGAAATTTTATTCCTCATAAAATAGATGCTCAAACGAATAAAAAAATTCCTTTGTCAACGATAGAAAAAGATAGAATGATTTTATTAGCCCTTTCTTTTATCATTGTAATTGTATTTTGGGGTGCTTATGAACAAGCGGGAGGCCTGATGAATATCTACGCAAAGGAGAAAATAAACAGGGTCCTATTTGGTTATGAAATTCCTGCGAGTTTTTTACAATCTCTCCCTGCTTTATTCGTAATTATTACTGGTGGTCCGATTGCCTATTTCTGGATGAAATGGAAAAAATCAGGGCGTGAGTCCTCCTCTATGTTAAAAATGGGACTGGGAACTATTATCATGGGTTTTGGCTTTTTAGTCTTAGTAGGTGCCGCCAATCAAACGATGGTTTCTATGGATGGAAAAGCATCGCTTTACTGGATGTTTGGAGCCTATTTTCTACATGTCATAGGTGAATTATGTGTCTCGCCTGTCGCCTTATCTTTTATCACTAAAATGGCGCCACTTAAGTACGTGTCTTTCATGATGGGAGCCTACTTTTTCGTGACAGGAATTGGGAATAAATTAGCTGGATTTATCGGTAAAATAGCACAAACAGCCGGAGAAAAGACGATATTTATGGGCGTTTTCATATTTTGTGTTTTCTTTGGATTGGTATTGATCCTATTTGTAAAAAAATTAAAGAAATTGGCACATGGTGCAGATGTAGTGGATTAAACCCTAGTTTCCACAGGGTTTTCCAAAAAAGAATAAAAATAAGTTGCGTCCACGGTTTCAAGAGCCGGACACGTATGCTTAGTTATTAGTTAAAAATAAACGTATAAGTCTATGAAAAATTTAGTCGTTTTAACAGGTGCTGGCATCAGTGCAGAGAGTGGCCTTCAAACATTTAGAGATGCAGATGGTCTCTGGGAAGGACATGACATTATGGAAGTTGCTTCCCCGGAAGGATGGCATCAAAACAAACCCTTAGTCTTGGATTTTTACAATAAAAGACGTGCACAATTAAAAGAAGTACAACCGAATTCTGCGCATAAATTTTTAGCCTATTTGGAACAGTATTACAAGGTGAAAATTATCACTCAAAATGTGGATAATTTACACGAACGTGCTGGAAGTAATCATGTACTTCATCTACATGGGGAATTATTAAAAGTACGCAGCACTAAAAATGAAGCCTTGGTCTACAACTGGGAAAATGATTTACTATTAGGTGATATGGGTGCTGACAATGCACAATTACGTCCTCATATTGTATGGTTTGGAGAGGACGTCCCCTTACTAGAAACAGCTGCCTCTATTACAGAAACAGCTGATATATTAGTGATTGTAGGAACCTCCATGCAGGTATACCCTGCTGCAAGTTTAATCAATTATGTAAAATTTGGAACTCCTATCTACTTTATAGATCCCAAACCGACCATCAGTAAAAAAAGCCATCCTCATTTAACCATTATCGCAAAAAAAGCCGTCGATGGAGTTCGTGATCTGGTAAAAATACTGACTAGTTAGCTAACATTTCTGACATGGCTTCGAACAATTCACCATTGGTGATGTTTGCTCCTTTTTCGATCAAGTCAAAAACCTCAGGGTTTCTGTCTTTTTCGTAGGTTTTGCTTGCCTTATAATAAGACACCTCGTCGTCGTTAGAATTATTAAAGAACCATTGGAACCCTTTTTGCTCCATTAAATTAATGCCTTCTTTTTTTACTTCGATCACTATGCGGTGAATCTGATCTTGATTGCATTTAAACAAATTAATTGATTGTTCTGAAAAATGCTCTAAATAATCAGTTTTTGCCAATACATTCTCCCAAACAGTATCGCTAAAAACATCTAGTTCTTCATCCGCCATACTTGGGTTGTCCGTTTTTATACGATTCCACTCTGCTACATCAATTTTTTGCGTTGCTAAAAACGTTGCAAATTCTTCGTGCAAGGCTTCAAATTGTTCTTTTGATAATTGTCTATATTTCATGCTAAATTATATTTGTTTTGAAAATTTTATAATGATTCTACATCATAAAAAAACCGCTCAATTTACATTGAGCGGTCAAAGATAATTAATTTATTTTTTTTAGAAAATATAACGCAGTCCAAATTGCATTTGCCATCTAGATAATAAGTTAGATTCGTATCCAAAAGTTTCTGTTACATCTCCATTAAAGTTGTAAGTAGGAACTCCTGCGTCATCCACAGTAACACCGATTGGTTGCACACTGTTAGGTGTTTGTACCAATCCCCAATCTGAACTAATTAAGTTTCCAATATTCAAAATATCTAAACTCAACTGAATGGTATTTGATTTATCAGCAGCTACTTTAATTTTAAAGTCTTGCATGATTTTTACATCCCATTTTCCTCTCCAAGGGCTTAATGCTCCGTAACGTTCAGCATAGGCACCTCTACGAGAATTTAAATAGTTGTCTTGTTGGATAAATGCATTGTATGCGACACCTTGAGCTGCATTTGCAAAATTCATTCCTGCAATTTCAGCTGCGGTTGGTACATATAATAAATCGTTCACTCCGGAACCATCACCATTAATGTCTCCTCCATAGGTATAAGAGAATCGTCCACCTTGAGCATATTCAAAGAAGGTAGAAATAGTGGTTGCATATTTATCATTACCATAAGACCATCTTTTACTTGCTACCCCAATAATTCTGTGTTTATCACCATATTTAGAATTCGCTAGTACATCCTCATTTACATTATTTAAAGCGGGGTTAAAGGCAAATGCATCACCCGTAATTTCAGCCTCAATAGAATTTACATCCTTAGCATTCATGTAATTATAGGCTAAACTCGTAAACAACCCATTTTCAAAACGTTTTTGAAGTTTTACCGTTGCATTAAAAGAGCTTCCCTTATCCGTATTTGTCATTACATAGACATTCTGCGCTTCTTTATCACCAGCACCATATATAGGTCTATTATCGATTCCTGCCAAGTTACTTGTAGGTTTAATCAAACTCCAATTTTGGACATGAACTCCATTAATATCTTTGGTATATGATAAATCTCCTGTAGCAATGATACCATTATCAAATTTATAATCAGCACCTAAACTAGACCTCCATACTTGTGGAAATTGAAAATTAGGGTCTAATGCCTGAGTAAATGCGCTATCTGCACCAATGGTTTGATTTCCTATCCAAACAAATGGCAAACGACCTGTAAAAATCCCTGTACCTCCACGTATTTGAAAAGAACTATCTCCAGTAACATCGTAATTAAATCCAACTCTAGGCGACCATAATAATTTATCCGTTGGCATTTGGGTATTGTCAATCTTTACCGATTGCGCTGTATAAGGATTATAATAGGTTGCTGTAGGATTATAGTAATTATTGTTTGAGGCTAATTGAATATCAATATATTCTTGTGCTAAATCTGAAGTATCAAAGAATATCGGTTTGTCAACTCTAACCCCGTAAATTAGCTTAAAATTCTCACTTACATTCCATTCATCTTGAGCATACAATGCTGCTTGACCAACATTAATTTCATAGGATCTATATCCACCAACATTTCCAACACCGGCAGCATTAGAATTATTAAATACAGCCTGTGCATTTTTAATATTTGTATCCACCACACCTCCAGGAAGCGCTAAGTCAAGAAAATCTTGAACAGATGGGTAAGGACCTCCGAAACCAGGAATGGTAAATGTTCCTCTATAAGGATAGGAGAAAGTATCATACCAAGCTAAGTTAAATGAATTCACAAAACTAAACTTCTCAAATGAAGCTCCAAAAGTAAAGGTGTGATCTCCCAAATAATAATTCATATTATTCGTAATCTGTAACACTCTCTGCTCTAAGGTATTATTAATAGAGAAAGGCTCATGCCCTGCAATAATATAAGGAGAACCATCTTTATAAATATTAATAACTGGCGCAGGCGCAGAGAAAGGGTCTCGTGTATCATCAAATAACGTATATCCAACTTGTAATTTATTGGTCATATTATTATCAAATGTAGAGTTGATTTCTAATAAAAATGAATTGATTTTATTATTCATTCTATATCCAGAATTTTGAAACTGAATGGTATTAAAATCAGGACCACGACGGTTTATAGCCGTTGGATGTGCAGATTTCTCTTGAAATGCATCTAAAAAATTATATACAAATGCCAAACGGTGATCATCATTAATGTTCCAGTCCAATTTAAAAATACCTTTAGTAGATCCTGATTCATGATTAAATGCTTTATAATCCCCTGTGTCGTATCCCAATGCGGCTAAAGCACTACGTACATCCATTAAGTCTTGTTCTAAGACTCTCGATTCGTTAATCGCACCAGAACCAGTATTGGCTACCCAAGACTGTCCTAGATCTGAACGCTTATCTTTTTCAAAATTGGCGAAAAAGAATAATTTATTTTTGATAATTGGTCCTCCAACACTTACTCCGTATTGAGATTGTCTTAGATCAGACACAAAAATATCTTCTCCTTTAATTTTACTACCCGTTAAATCTTGATTTCTAAAATACCCGTATACAGTTCCTTTAAATTCGTTGGTACCACTTTTAGTCACCGCATTTACAGAAGCTCCTGTAAATCCAGAAAGTGTAACATCGTAAGGTGCCGTAGAAACTTGAATTTGCTCAATCGCATCCAAAGATACTGGTTGAGAACCCGTTTGTCCTCCAGGAGTTGCTGCATCCAATCCAAATGGATTGTTAAAAATAGATCCATCCAACGAAAAGTTATTGTATTGGTCATTTCTACCACCAAAAGATCCCCCACTAGAAGAAGGCTCTAACCTATAAAAATCAGCTGCAGATCTAGAAATAGACGGTAAAGAAGCCAATTGTCTAGCATCAATATCTGTTTCTGAACCTGTTCTGTTTTTATTAAAGGTTTCGTTTTTACCAACAGTAATTACCACAGCTTCTAAAGCTTGACTATCAGAATTCATAGTTGCACTAATGCTAAACGCCTTTCCTAAAGATAAATACACATTATTATATACTATTTCTTTAAAACCAATAAAACTCACTTTAATGGTATAAGGCCCCCCTACACGTAAATTAGGAATTAAAAAACGGCCACTATCCGATGACATGGCACCAGAAACCGTTCCAGAAGGAACATGTGTAGCAATAATGTTTGCTCCAAATAATGGTACCTTTGTATCATCAAATACTATCCCTTGCACTTTGGCTGTAGTCACCTGTGCAAAACCAATAGTTATTGAAAATACTGCTAAGCAAACAGTAATTAAAATACTTTTTTTCATAATCGTTGTGTTAAAGTTTGATTTGAATTGTTAATGATTTGTTAATTGCAAAAGTAAAACAAATCATTTAAACCTATTTCCCCTTCAAAAATTGTTATTAACGATTGATTGTTAACTGCTTTATGAACGTGAAACAAGGCTAACTAATGGAGATTCCGTCATTTAGATGTTTCAACATCTTTTTAAATAACCTCTGAATTGTTAATAACTATCCTTTCCATTAAAATAAGGCACAAAAAAAAGCCCACTTAAAAAGTGGGCTTTTAATAATTTATTAACTGATAGTTAATTATGCTTCAGCAACTATTTCTAGAGGCAATGCTATAATTACGCTACGGTGTAAACGAACAGTAACAGTGTATTTTCCAATACGTTTGATACTTCCACCATCAACTTTAATGAATTTTTTATCAATATTTTGACCTATTTTAGACAATGCTTCAGCAATATCCGCGTTGTTTACAGATCCAAATAATTTTGAAGAATCAGCAGTTTTAGCTGCGATCTTAAGTTCCAATGCTTTTAAAGCCTCAGCAATTACATTAGCGTCAGACACTAATTTTTCTTCTTTAAAAGCACGTTGCTTTAAAGTTTCTGCTAATACTTTTTTTGCTGATGAAGTAGCTAATACTGCCATTCCTTGAGGAATCAAAAAGTTACGACCGTAACCATTTTTTACAGATACAACGTCATCTTTAAATCCAACGTTCTCAACGTCTTGTTTTAATATAAGTTCCATAGTTCCTACTTCGTTTTTATTTTAACATATCTCCAACGTAAGGCATTAAAGCCAAGTGACGAGACCTTTT
>JAESRX010000066.1 GCA_016764435.1 Flavobacteriaceae bacterium
AATAACGTATGTAAGTGATGATGGCGCGGGTACTTATAACAGTGAATCGGGGCTTTGGAGCATTGGAGATATTTCTAATGGAATAACCGTACAATTAAAGATTACTGCTACGGTGAATATTGGAACAAGTGAACAATCAATCATAAACACAGCCAGTATATTAATGGCGGATCAATCAGATCCGGATTTGACAAATAATGTAGCGAGTGCATTAATAATCCCAACGGCAATTACGGACCTGAGCATCTCTAAAACGATTGTTGGAGATACAGGAATTACAGAGGTTGGAAGTATCATAACATTTGAGATAAACGTTGAAAATAGAGGGCCTCTTGACGCAACAGAAGTGATAGTTATGGATCTTTTACCGTCAGGATATACTTATGAAAGTTACAATGCTACATCAGGAACCTATGATGAATACACAGGGATTTGGAGTGTTGGATCTATTTTAGAAAATGAAACAGCAGTTTTACTGGTTCATGTTTTAGTAAATGCAGCGGGGGATTATGAGAACTGTGCGACAATGTCTTCTTTAAGTCAAATAGACGCGGATGCCACTAATAATCAAAGCTGTATTAAACCCGATCCTATTGCGATAATAGATTTAGAATTAACAAAAGAAGTAGATGATTTAGAACCCCTTGCTGGTACGAATGTTAATTTTACAATTACTGTAGCTAATATTGGACCCAGTAATGCAACGCAGGTTCAAGTATTAGAATCACTTCCTTCAGGTTTAGAATTTGTTAGTTATACGGCAACTTCAGGTACGTACTCGGTTACTACAGGGATTTGGGATATTGAAACTATTGATGCCGCTACAGAACAAGAATTAATTATAACCGCCTCTGTCCTTTCGTTTGGTGATTGGCATAATGTTGCTGAAATTATTTCGGTGAATGAATTGGATATAGATTCAACGCCTAATAATCAGGATATGGAGGAGGATGATATGGACGAAGTACTCTTAAATCCAATGGTAGAATTAACAATTCCAAATGGATTCACTCCAAATGGAGATGGAATTAACGAAGAGTTTGTTATTAATAATTTGGAGGTTTTATATCCTAATTTTTCTATGGAAATAATTAACCGTTGGGGGAATAGCGTTTATAAATATTCTCATAATGGAAATATCGCTAAAACACCAAGATGGTGGGATGGTTATTCAAGTGGTAGAATGACTTTGAATAATAATGAGAGAGTTCCTACAGGGACATATTTCTATAGTATATACTTTAATGTAAATGGGAAAAAACCACATTCTGGTTGGGTTTATTTAAGAAGGTAATTTTTCAGTTGCATTGGCATCTAATTATAAACGTAAGAATTAAAAATGATTCTTAAGGAATAGATTCGTAAAAAGGAGTAGGAAATTAATTATTTTCGCTCCTTTTTTTTTATTAAAATAATTGAGGACCAATGTGCTATTATTGTCGCTTATAATACAAGGATTCTACCCATTATTGGAGATTATTTGTGCTTTTTTAAATGATCTAGCCCTCTAAATAATAAATGAGTTTCCGGTTTTATAACATATTGAATATTAGACAGTATGTCTATTTGGTTTTTAGTTTATATCCATTTTGTTTGCTGTTTATTACCAGTAAATAATGAAGGTTAAAGTTTGCATATAACATATAGTTAAGTATCTTTGAAATAGGAGTTCCTTTAAGAGGACAATTTTTATTTTGAATATACAGATGTTATGTGTCGCTTGAATAAACTAAAAACAAACTTTTTTAAAAAACCTAAATGAACAAAATGGACATTATGAACAAAATACTTTTAACTCTTTTTATTGGAATTATTTTTTCTTGTAGTAAAGATAAAGACATAGAAATTGATCAAGTTAGCATCATAGGTACTTGGAAATTAATAGCTCTGACTTCTAATGCAAATGAAGAATTACAAGATGACTTGGGGCCTTCGGATATTTGTTTTTGGACAGAAACATACACGGAAACTACGATGATAACCACCTATTTTTCTGGAGCAAATTGTGGTATTGAATCTATAGATAGTGATGTGTCAACCTATGTGATTAATGGAACAAACTTATTAGAAACTTTTGACAACGGTCAATCTAGTGTTTCTCTAGAAATTTTAGAATTGACAGGGTCAACATTGAAATTACAAGACTCTTATCACGAGGATGGAGAAAACTACGTAGACATTTATACGTATACGAAACAATAACGGTATTAAATTCCAGTTCCATTCTTTTTAAAACTTATTTTGAAAGGAAACTACTTAATAATTAAGGAGTACTGGCTGATGTGGTCATCTTAAAGGTGTGTTTTAGTAATTTATTAGTTACTGTAATTATTACTGCTAGTTACTTTTGTAATTACTTACCATCTTGTCTTTATTTTGGAGATTCCTGATGGTTTCCACTTTTTAGTAGTTTAGTTAGGGCTTGGTTCGAAGTCATATTGAGCTACCGTTTTATAGGGGAAGTCTATTCACAATAATTAAAAACACTCTTTTCAATAAAAAAACCTCTTATAAATCAATTGATTTATAAGAGGTTTTCTGGTATTAGGGGTTTTTTGTACGGAAAGAGCTGGTGTTTATTATTAAAACATTAGTTCCATCTATTCTGTGCTCTTGGGCCTCCGAAAATTCGAGTGGCTAAATACGGGTTATCGATAAAGGGGTTTCTATTTCCTTGCGCGTTGTATATTTCATTATTACGTTGAATTTCAATGGCAGATACAGGATCTGCGGCATTCCATTTTAACAGTAAGTTAATGCCACCAGTACTGATGTCTCCGTTTAAGGGTTCGTCATAGCGTAAATGAACATACAATACCATGCGTGCTACATCTCCTCTCCATTCGTCTCCAGGATACCATCCGTTGTATTTTTTCCCATAGCTACCACTTCCTTCGGTGAATGGGAGGGCTGCACGTTTATTATTCACATAGCCATTGCATGCTCTCAGGTGGTGTAAATCTGCTTTGGAATTACTTTTGGCTAGGTACGTTTTTGGGTACACATGTTCTGTATTAAATGTCTGTGGCATATAGTTTCCGTTTCCCATGTATTGTTTCCAGTACACACTCTTTCCTGAATATAAAAGCAACACATTCGACTTGTTTTTAGGGTCGGCATCTGCTTTGTACAAGTAATTATGGCGTTCACTGTAGCCTAAAAAATTACTGTGTTTGCTAATGGTTAAAGTAGCGAGGTCATTGAATAGCGAATTTCCTATTTTACCAAAATTAACAGACCTATAATAGGCCAGTAAATTATTAGGCATTGAATTATTTCCTCTACAACCCGCTAGAGGTTCCGTGGTTTTAAAAGAATAATGAATGGCGACGCGGCCTCCTTTTCCATCGACAGCAACGATGTCTCCTTGGTAATTAGTGCCCTCTTCTAGGTTTGTGAAAGTGTAGGTATTTGCATCAATTGTGTCTATAGTTCTGCCTTCTATTTCTATAAGGTAGGTTACGGTATCGTCATCTGGATCTATTGCATTTGTCCAATTGATGGTGCTTTGCGTATCGGATATCCGGTTTACGGATACTAAAAAATCGGCAGGTTGTCTATTACTGCTTGTTGAAGTTGGTTTTTCTAAGTCGGAGGAAACATCCTCGCAACCTATGAGAAATAGCATGGCTATTAGTAGTGTTGGGATTGTAAATTTCATAAAATTAAGTATTAAGTTGTTAGTGGGGGTATTTGTTGTTTATGATGACGTTGACAGGGATTGTGTTGCATTAGAAAATACAAGTAATCCAATTTGGCTAAGTCAACATTTGTAGTTTAATTGATGGGTTTTATGGGATTGCTAAAACACTGAAACTTAGCCTAATTGTTTTTGTTTAATAGATGAAACTTCTCCTGTGACCTCCTACGGCGAATAATGATCGCATACGGGTTCGTTGTCCTTTTGTAAACATGTACATGCAGCTGTCATTTACATAATCCATATAGTTCATGGTCATGTCAGTAGAGGAACAGTGTCTTGTAGGGTAAGAAGGGCATCCGTAGTTTGGCCTATCAGAAGTAGGAGTGTCGCTTACGTAGTCACTTTTACTACATCCGCCGTCACCCCATATATGACGTAAGTTTAACCAGTGTCCAATTTCATGAGTAAGTGTTCTTCCTTTATTAAATGGATAGCTTACGTAACCTGTACGTCCAAAAACGTTTGGGCTAACCACCACACCATCGGTATTTGCGGATCCTCCAGGAAATTGTGCGTATCCTAAGACACCTCCACCGATATTACAGACCCATATATTTAAGCATTTTGAGGTGTCCCAAGCATCTGCACCTCCTTGATATGAATACTTCATTTTATTTCCAGTTCCCCAAGATGTTATAGTGCTGTGTTTCCGGCTAACAGCTACTAGTCTAAATTTGAAGTCTGCACTCGCTACTTTAGAAGCAAACGCAGCCGGAGTTTTAGAGACGTCCGCATTTCTTTTATTGAAATCTTCATTCAGTACATTTATCTGAGAATAAATTTGACTTAAGCTGATGTTTTCTTTTTTAGTGTTATAGAGAACATGTACCACTACAGGGATGTTAATTACGTAGGCGCGTCTTGCTCCATGGCCATAAGGGATTTCTAATGCTTCTTTTGCCATCCGTACTTCGTAGTCGTAGGTGTGTTTTTCTATGGCATTCATTTTTTGTTCTAGTTCGGAATCATTTTCTAATTCTAGTGCTAGATTCTCCATGACTACACAGGTTCTTTTTTCAGGAATTTCTGCTTCTTCAGCGGTTGATGATTGTAGGGACTCCTCTATGTTTAGGTTGGAGCTTTCTTCCGTACAGGAAAAAAAAGTAGCTGCTAGAATGGCAACTGTAAGCGTTAGCTTTTTCATAATTATTTATTTAAAACAACGAGGAAAGCAGTCGAATATAGTGAAAAAAATGATAATATATCGATTTATCTTTGTTTTAGATTGTTTTTATGTTTTATTGAAGGAGGTGTTTAATGTAAGTATGTCTTGTGAATAAACACTTTGTGTCTAATTAGTGATACTCCATTTATACAAGAGCAAGTGTGCTTGTATTAGGGTTTAAAAGGGTAATTTAGGAGGCTATTCTTGTTTCTAAAATGATAGTTGAAGTATTGTTACTCTATTGTTTTTGAATTTAATAAGCGCGTTTGTTAAATTTATTTTATAAGACAACAATATAAGTTGGGTTTTAACGTTATTTGCTAGTTGAATCCTTTTTAAATCGCTAGTTTGTTCATTACATGAATGATAACAAGCGGTTAAAATCCCCCAGTTTTTGAATTGACTCCAATGATGTTTACTTGTAATAAGTAACGTTGTTTAATCACTTAATGGTGATTAGAGGTGTCCTATAGTTAGCGCTATTTAATAAGTATTATGGAACTAAAAAATGTAAAGTAATTATTAATAGTAACGTTAAATTAAATTAAAAATGAAAAAGTTAAGTAGTGTATTTGTAATGTTGAGTATGGTGTTTTTGTCCAGTTGTTCTTCCAGTGATAATAAGGATTCAAGTGCTGGTCTTACTTTAGACGGTGTGTCCATTAACACTAATGCAGCGATTCTCGTAAAACAGGCATCATCAGAAAATTCATATAGTTTTTCCATCTCAGATACGTCGGATGTGAAGTCGGTAAAAATTATTACAATAAATATTGAATTTCCACTAGAATCTAGTGTTACAGGAGATTATGAATATTCAAAAAAGGGTGACAGAAAACTGTTAGGAATGTCCAGTTATAGTATTACTAATGCAACAGCTGGTACTGTTGATAGTTCTGTACTTTTAGGGGGTAGTGGTTCGGTGTCTATTACAGATAACGGAAAAAACAATTACACCTTAGTATTAGATTTGATCATGAAAGATGGTGTTATCCTAAAAGGTTCTTTTACAGGTTCTTTTAAGGTGATGTAATCTTTTTTATTGTCAAATTACCCTGTAAAAATGCCACTGTAAGAATCTTATAGTGGCATTTTTTTGTAGGTATATTATTCAGGAATCCTCCGGGATTAATCCGTGAAATTCATACTTAATTGCACGCGTTTCCTTGCAGTATCTACGGTTAGTACTTTGACCATTACCTGTTGTTGTAGACTTACCACGGCGTTGATGTCACTAACAAAGGTATTGGATAGGTTTGAAATATGAACCAGGCCACTTTCTTTGATCCCTATGTCTACAAAACAGCCGAAATTAGTGATGTTATTAATAATTCCAGGAAGTACCATTCCTGAACTTAGATCGTCTATGGTATGGATGTGTTCGTTAAATGAAAAGGAGGTTGCTTTTTCACGAGGATCTAAACCTGGTTTTTTTAATTCGCTGATAATGTCGTTTAGTGTCGGCAATCCAATACTGTCTGTACAGTAATTTCTCAGGTTAATCTCCCCCAGTATTTTACTGTTTCCAAGAAGGGAAGCGATGCTTAGCTTACAATCTTTGGCCATTTTTTTTACAAGGGTATAGCTCTCTGGATGGACGGCGGAATCGTCGAGTGGGTTTTGGGCGTTTTTAATGCGTAAAAACCCAGCGCCTTGTTCAAAAGCTTTAGCTCCCAAACGTTTTACTTTTTTAATTTCGCTGCGCGATGTAAAGGCACCGTGTTCCCCTCTGTATGCTACTATGTTTGCAGCTAATTTAGGGCCGATTCCAGAAACATAACTCAATAAAGAAGTACTGGCAGTATTAATATTTACACCGATCTTGTTTACGCAGTGTTCTACAGTCGCATCTAATTCCTGCTGGAGTAATGTTTGGTCTACATCGTGTTGGTATTGCCCCACACCAATGGATTTTGCATCTATTTTTACGAGTTCCGCTAGGGGATCCGCTAACCTACGTCCAATGGAAATAGCTCCTCTTACGGTGATGTCATAGTCTGGAAATTCTTCCCTGGCTATGGTAGAGGCGGAATAGATGGAAGCTCCTGCTTCACTGACTACAAAAACTTCGATATCTCGGTCAAATTGGATTCCCTTTACCATGGCTTCGGTTTCCCTAGAGGCGGTTCCGTTCCCGATAGCAATGACTTCTATGTCAAATTTTTTCACCAAAACATGAATGCGTTTGATGGCTTCCTTTTGTTGGTTTTGAGGAGCGTGTGGGTAAATGTTTTCGTTGTGCTGGATGTCACCTTGTGTGTCTAAACAGACCAGTTTACAGCCAGATCTATAGCCTGGATCTAAGGCTAATATGCTTTTTTCTCCTAAGGGAGCGCCTAATAATAATTGCTGTAAGTTCTTGGAAAAAACGGTAATGGCAGCATGGTCGGCTTTTTCTTTTGCTAATTTTAGCGCTTCTTTAGATAAAGACGGTGCGAGTAGTCTTTTATAGGCGTCTTCGATGGCCTCTGCAATTTCATCTGCACAGGCATTGTCAGAATTAATTATTTTATCTTCAATACTCAAGCGGGCACTTTCTTCGTCAATGGCTACTTTCAGGCGGATAAATCCTTCGCTTTCTGCTCTAAGTATGGCGAGTAAACGATGGGAAGGGCAGCGGTTAAGTGGCTCGTCCCAGTTAAAATAATCCCTGTATTTTTGTGCTTTTTCATCGTCCTTTTTTGTTTTAATAACGGAGGCTGCAATGCTTGCTTTTTTGGAGTATTGTCTGCGTAAAAAACTTCGAACATCACTGCGCTCATTCACCCATTCTGCTATGATATGTCGGGCGCCTTCTAAGGCTTCTTTTGGACTTGGGACTGCGGCATTGGTGTACGTAGCGGCGGTGTTTTTTAAGTCCTTAGAGCGCTGGGCCATAATGATGTTAGCGAGGGGTTCTAAGCCGTTTTTTCTTGCGGTGTCTGCTTTGGTTTTTCGCTTCTTTTTAAAGGGTAGGTATAGATCCTCTAGGACACTTAGGTCTTGGGTATTCTGTAGTTGTTGTTTTAAGCTATCGGTTAAAACACCTTGTTCCTGCAACGCTTTTAAAATGGTTTCCTTGCGTTTTTCAATGGTTTCGAACTGCTTTTTATACTTGATGATTTCCGCAATGGCCACTTCGTCTAAATTACCGGTAAGTTCCTTTCGGTATCGGGCAATAAAAGGAAGGGTACAATCTTCGTTTAATAGTTGGATGGTAGCGGTTAATCCTTTGACTGGGATTTGTGTTATCTTTTGAATATATGCGGTAAGAGTCATGGTGTGCAAGGACGAATAGTTAAAATGTAGTGAGTTTTTTAGGATACAACAAGGTGGAAGGGGGCTATTTATAGTTTTAAATGGCCCCGTTCCCTGGTGTATTTAGTCTTGGTCGCTGGCAAACCATTCGGCATGTGAGCTAGCTGTTTCTTGTAGTTTTAAAGCGAACAATTGGATGTTTTCCGGAAGTTGTGCTTTGATTTTTTCAGCAAAATCTATCAGCATCATTTCACTTGTTGGTTGATAGTCCACTAAGATAACTTCGTGTCCTCTGTTCTTTAATTCTTGTGCTAATTCTACGTGTGGTGTGTTTTTATTGAAGACAGAAGCATGGTCAAATTTATCCACAATTTCTGTAATCACGATGCGTTTTAAATCACCAAAATCTATCACCATACCGCATTTAGGGTTTGTGGTGTCAGCAATGGGAGTACCTGTTACGGTCACTTCTAATTTATAACTGTGTCCGTGTACATTTTTACATTTTCCGTCGTAGCCATATAAGGCATGTCCAGTTTCAAAATCAAACTGTTTTGTAATTCTAATTTTCGCCATCATTAATCGTCTAAATCTTTTCTGTTTTTTGCTCTGTGATATGCCCAGTACGCGAGTATTGCTAATAGGACAAAAGGTAAATAAGTACCGATTGCGATGCCTATTTGATATCCACTATCTGGGGCATTTTGTATTTTTTCTTCGATATCAACCTGTTGTAATATCAATAGTATTTGTGACATCATTATTTTTTAAATTTTTGGAGGGCCTGTTTAGTGAAGTCGGAGAGTACGAGCTTTCCACTAATTACAGCGCGTTCTTTTAATAAGGTTTCCCAATGCGCGGTACCTTCCCAAAGTACGGCTTTTAATTCCGTCAAAGCAGCGGGATTATAGGCCACTATCTTTTCTGAAAATAACTGGAGTTCACGGTCCATTTCTTTAATGTTTTCATAGACATGGGTGTAGAGTCCTTTCTTTTGTGCCCAATAGGCGTTTTGCCAATGCGTGGCATCCATGGCAAGTTCACTAAAGGCTGCAATGCCCATTTTTCGTTCCACGGCTGGAGCAATGACAAAGGGTCCTATCCCAATGGTAAGCTCAGAAAGTTTAATAGAAGCGGCTTCGGTCGCAAAGCAATAATCACAAGCTGCGGCCAATCCTACGCCACCACCAACTGCTTTTCCTTGAATGCGTCCTATAATAAGTTTGGAGCAATTTCGCATGGCATTTATCACATTGGCGAAGCCCATAAAAAAAGCAGTCCCCTGTGTTTCGTTTGAAATAGCTGTTAACTCGTTAAAAGATGCGCCCGCACAGAATGCTTTTTCTCGCTCACTCTTTAAGATAATTACCTGTACTTTTTCGTTGTTACTTAACTCGTTAAACGCTTTACTGAGGCGTTCTAGTAGGTTCGAAGGAAATGAATTGCTCGCGGGGTGATAAAACTCAATGCTGGCAATTCCATCCTGAATTGACGTGTATAAACTTCCATTTTCCATGGTTTAAAGGTACTGCTTTTTGACTAGATATCGCTTTCGAAATTTATAGATGAGTATCCCTGCGCGTAGGCACATCCAAATAGTGAAGGCCATCCAGATTCCATGCAATTTAAATCCAAAGTAATCCGCGATTAAAAGGGTAGGGATAAATCCAAAAAAGGTGGCTAGCAAGAGTAAGTTTCGTAAGGTGACCGCTTCAGCAAGTCCTTTAAAGATTCCATCAAAAACAAAGGCAACAGCATTTATGGGTTGCATAATTAACACGATCCAAAATACGGCGTAGAAGGCTTCTAATACGGCGGGATCTTTTGAAAACATCCGGCCTATGGGTTCGTAAAGAAGGTAGCAAATACCAGCGAGAATCAGGGCTATAAAAATGCTATATCTGCTTAGTTTGAGCCCTAAATTCCAGATAGACGGATAGTCTTTTTCACCCAATAATTTTCCCGAGACAATGTTTCCTACACTGGCATATCCGTCAATAAAGAAGGCGAAGAATAACCATATCTGAAAGGCCATGGTTTGTGCCGCAATGTATTCGTTTCCGTAACTTGTGGCGTAGGAATTGGCTAAGTACAAGGCCAAATTTAAAACCGAAGCTCTTATAAATAAGTTAAAACTAATGCTGAGCAATCGTTTTATCTCCTTGTTAAAAGGAAGTACTAATTTTAAGGAGAAGGGTGTTTTTTTAATCACTAAGACTAAGGTGAGCACTGCCATCACACTTTGTGCAATTACACTTGCCCAAGCCGCCCCTTTAATGTGCATGGGAGCGATAAGACCCTCAATTCCGAATACCAAGGCGAAATCCAATCCTACATTTAATACGGCGCCTACAATGCTTATGATCATGGGCCAAAACGTGTTTTGCATTCCTCTAAAAATACCAAATGAAGAAAATATAAATAAGGTAAGAGGCAATCCTAAGGCCCGTATTTTATAGTATTCTACGGAGTAATTAAGGATGATGCCGCTGGCATTGTACAGCGCAAATATTTCATCGATAAAAAAGATAGTGACCGCATAAATAAAAACACTTAAAAATAAATTAATCACAATAATTTGTGCGGGTAGTGTGGCTATTTCATGGAGTTTTTTTGCCCCTAAATACTGCCCGATAATGGCGGAAATAGCAGACCTGGTTTGGGCTAAAATCCATACCAATGCGGAGATAAAAGATCCAGCAAGTCCTACGGCAGCTAATGCCTCTGTTGGGTTTTCTTGGATGTTCCCTACGATGGCCGTGTCTGTGATGGATAATAAAGGTTCTGCAATTCCGGCAATAATAGCAGGAATGGCAAGTTTATTTATGGATTTAAAATTGATGGTGGTTTTTTTGTACATGAGGGTGTTTAGGAAAGCGGATTAGAGGCGTTGAGGTGTTGTTTTTCTAAGCAGTAAAAGGGCGCATTACTCTGGGCGGGTAAATAAATTTCTCCACGGTGCTCGTAGCCTCTTTTACTGTAAAAACGTTGGTTTCTTTCGTTTTGACTAAAAGTATCTAAACGGATGCTATCGTACTGATGGGTACGGGCATAGTTTTCTGCAAAATCCATGAGCTTTTGGGCATGCCCTTTTCCTTGCTCTTGTGGATCCACGGCTAAACGGTGAATATAAAGTGCTTTGTGATGCTCGTTTTTCCAGTGGATGGCGTTGTATTCTTCGTCTTTTAAGGCGCTTAATACAATGGTTCCTATTATTTTTTTATCAGATTTTAAGAGGTATAATTGTCCGAGTTGTATGTCTTTTTCTATAATTGCTAAAGATGGGTATTGGTCATTCCATTGATATATATCCTGTTGTTGTAACTCCATTGCGCAGCATTTTAAAAGGTCCAGAATTGCTGGGCAATCCGTTTTTTTTGCTAAAATAATCAACATATTTTTTTACAGGTTAGAAATCAATAAATAATTTTTGTAGCTTCGTATTACGTTAGCCAGAACAAATGTAACAAATGCTTTATGAAAACAATTCTAGTTCCAATAAAAACCATCAAAAGAAGTAGTGTCATGTTGCAATACGCAATTGATTTCGCTTCAGCAATAGACGCCTCCTTAATCGTATTACATGCTTATGGAGAAATTAGAATGGCAAATACCATCACAAAGGTGGATGATGCTATGAAATTTTTAGCCATTGAAGATCTACAGTTGTTTGTAGCCTCCATGGATGTGAAAAATGTAGACATCCGTCAAGTGTGCAGCAAAGGAAATATGTTAGATTGTATTTGGGAGTTACAGCAAAAAGAAGAGATTGATTTAATTGTAGGAAAAACACGTACAAATAGACGGAATCAACAGCTGTATATCGGGAAATTTACGGGGGATATGATTCAAAAAATCGATTGTCCGATTATAATAGTTCCAAACACCTATGTATTTAAGCCAGTAGAGACTGTTTTAATGGCGATAAAGTCGGGGGTTTTAAAACGGAAGGATGTGCTATTACCTTTACAAACAATGCGTTCTAAGTTTAAGTTGACCTTGAATTTATTACAGGTAATTACTCCGTATTTAAAAGAAAAAGATTTACTAATAAATCCCGAGTTAACCAATATTTGTAGTACTTTTAAATCCTCGGAAAACGGGACAATCTTTCAGGGTGTTTTAGAACATTTGAATGCTAATTACCCAGATTTAATTTGTGTAATACGTCGGAAAAAAGGATTTTTTGAAAAACTTTGGAAAGACAATAGCGTAAAGAAAGAAGATTTTGAAAGCAGAGTGCCTTTGTTAGTATTGCGAGGCGATGCATAAAATAAAATGGGGCATTAGCTCAGTTGGCTAGAGCGTTTGGCTGGCAGCCAAGAGGTCATCGGTTCGACTCCGATATGCTCCACAAAAAACCGTAAATCATTAGATTTACGGTTTTTTTTTTTTTGATCTATTCTCACCAAATGTTACGCAGTGATGTCGTTGCTAATTGTTTTGTAGTAAAATGACCCTATTTTCCTTAGGGAATGGACAGCAGATCTCCAAGGGGATATACCGTGGGTACCGAGGGGTTTAAACTAGGGATCATAAAATCTATGCGGTGGATAATGAATCCATGAGATAGGTTTAGAAAAAACGTGGTGAATAGGAACGTGTACGTCCATAGTTGAACTCATAACGCATCATAAACTCATGTGAGTATAACGAAATTTCACTGACCTCTCCGATATTGTAGTCAAAGGAATAACCTATATTTAACTGTGGTGTAATTTGAAAGCTAGACAGTGCGGCGATGGATTCTTCATTCCTATAAGCAAGCCCTAAGGTGATTTTATCATGCATCATTATATTGGCACTGATGTCAAAACTAAATGGTGCACCTCCGACCGCTTTTAATAAGGCCGTAGGTTTAAATTTAAGATCGTCATTTAGTTGGAAAATATACCCTCCTGTAATATAATAATGCGGTTTTTTAGAGGCTTCTGATTTAGAGATATTATTAAGATATTTGGTTTCTAAGATATTAGGAACAGAGGCGCCTACATACCAGTTATTACTGTACCAAAACATTCCAAAACCTATGGTAGGTGCAAAATGATTAAAATTTTCAATCAGTAATTCTGGATCAAAATTTGCCTTGCTAAAGTCTACTGTTAAATTATGGATCCCTGCACGCAATCCAAATTTTAATTCGGAATCATAACCTGTTTGTATCGAGTAGGAAAAGGACGCATTTGCATACAATTCACTGGTCGGTCCTATTTGGTCAGAGTAGGCAGAAAATCCTATTCCTATATTTTCGTTGTAGAGTGGTTTGTCTAGTGAGAATGATAGGGTACGAGGAGCGCCCGGTATACCCTGCCATTGAGAGCGGTAAAAAGCAACCGCGGTTAAGACATTATTAGATCCTGCGTATGCGGGATTTAAAATGAACATATTGTACATGTACTGTGTAAACTGGGGTTCTTGTTGTGCTTTTACAGAGGAAAGGGAACAACAATAAATTCCTATACAAAGAAAAATGAATCTTTTCATGGATGATAAAAATGCTTAAGTACTCAAAAAACAATGAGGACTTAAAGGGTAACTTATTAGATTTTAATAGGTCTTTTAAGACCTTAAATTTTGCGAGGTGTAATGATGTTAACTATTACAAAATCAGGACAAAGGTAGTTTATAAAAGTGGTTTTAGAAAAAATATCTAACAATTATTGAAACGGGAAGCTTTTCTAAACGAAGCCGCGTTGTGTATAAAAAAACCGATAATCCTTTTTAGGAATTATCGGTTTTTTAAACAGTATTTTCGGGTATCTCTCAGTAAATTAACTGATTTGCTCTCCGTTGGTGCAGTTTTCTGATGATGGAGCGAGGAAACTCAATCCGCCATCGGAGGTGTCTGTCATTAATATCATTCCTTCACTTTCTACTCCACGTAATTTTCGGGGAGCTAAGTTGATTAAAACACTTACTTTCTGACCGATAATATCTTCAGGTTTAAAATGTTCCGCAATCCCACTTACGATGGTTCTGGTATCCAAGCCAACATTGACTTTTAAAATTAATAATTTCTTAGTTTTCGGCATTTTTTCCGCTTCCACAATCGTCCCAACACGGATGTCTAACTTAGTGAAGTCTTCGAAAGTAGCGGTTTCTTTTTGTGGCTCTACGACTTTATTTGCAAGCTCGTTTAATTTTTTAGAAGCGGCTAGTTTGTCCAATTGTACTTGGATTTCTTCATCTTCTATTTTTGCAAATAACAAACCTCCTTTATTAATGGTGTGTCCAGCGGCGATTAACGTTTCTTGATTTGTTACCGTTTTCCAGGTTAAATCTGCATGCTCTAGATGTAAGAATCCTTTTAGTTTTTCAGAAGAAAAAGGGAGTAAAGGTTCACTTAAAATAGCCAATCCTGCAGCTATTTGCAAGGCGATATTCATGATGGTCTCTACACGTATTGGGTCTACTTTTACTTGTTTCCAAGGCTCTTCGTCCGCTAAGTATTTGTTTCCTAAGCGCGCTAAGTTCATTAATTCTTGAGATGCTTCTCTAAAGCGATAACGCTCTATGGATTTAGAAATGATCGCAGGATACTCGGCTAGTTTTTCTAAAGTGGCCGTATCTACTTCTGTTAGTTCTCCTTGTGCAGGGACTACGCCGTTGTAGTATTTATTAGTCAACACAACCACACGGTTTATAAAGTTTCCGAAAATGGCAACCAACTCGTTGTTATTTCTCGCTTGGAAATCTTTCCATGTAAAATCGTTGTCTTTGGTTTCAGGAGCGCTTGCTGTTAAAGCATAACGTAATACGTCTTGTTTTCCTGGGAAATCTTCTAGGTATTCATGCAACCAAACAGCCCAGTTTTTTGAGGTTGATATCTTAGCGCCTTCTAAGTTTAAAAACTCATTTGCAGGAACATTTTCTGGTAAAATATAGCTTCCTTCTGCTTTTAGCATCGCAGGGAAAATAATACAGTGAAAAACGATATTGTCTTTCCCTATGAAGTGTACCAATTTAGTATCATCACTTTTCCAATAAGGCTCCCAGTCTTTACCCGTATTTTTTGCCCATTCCTTGGTCGAAGAAATGTAGCCAATAGGAGCATCAAACCATACATATAATACTTTACCGTCTCCACCTTCTACTGGGACAGGGATTCCCCAGTCCAAATCACGGGTGACGGCTCTCGGTCTTAAACCATCATCTATCCAAGATTTAACTTGTCCTAAAACATTGGCTTTCCAATCGTGTTTATGGCCTTCTACAATCCATTCTTGTAAAAAATCTTGGTATTGATCTAGTGGTAAAAACCAGTGAGTGGTGGCTTTTAAACTTGGTTTATTTCCTGTAATGGCAGATTTAGGATTGATTAAATCCGTCGCGTTATGTGAAGTTCCACAGCTTTCACATTGGTCTCCATAACTTTCCTCATTCCCACATTTGGGACAGGTTCCAATTACAAAACGATCCGCTAAAAATTGGTTCGCTTCTGCATCGTATAATTGCTCGTTGGTTTCTTCTATAAACTTTCCGTTGTCGTACAAGGTTTTGAAAAATTCAGACGCTGTTTCGTGATGGATCTTAGAAGTGGTACGCGAATAGTTGTCAAAAGTAATTCCAAAATCTTGGAAAGAACCTTTTATAATAGCATGGTATTTATCCACAATATCCTGTGGAGTCACCCCTTCTTTTTTAGCTTTCAATGTAATCGGTACTCCGTGTTCATCTGAACCACAGATAAAGGCAACGTCCTTACCGTTCAGGCGTAAGTAGCGCGCATAAATATCGGCAGGTACATACACACCAGCAAGGTGTCCAATATGCACAGGTCCGTTTGTATATGGTAAGGCAGCAGTAATCGTATATCTGTTAAAAGTACTCATAATTTACATTGTTATTTGAATGCAAAAATAGTAAATTAGACCCCATTGTTTAATAAATAATCTACTTTTATAAAAAATATATGCGTATGTTTCTAAAAATACTACTTTCTATGTGTGTTGTATTGAGTGTTCAGTGTCAGGGAGTGAGTCAAGAAAGCCTTAAAAAGGAGGTGGAAATGACGAGTAATGCATTGGTTTCTGATGTATTAGTGCGTCCTGCCTATTTGAAAAAAGGGGATACGATTGCTTTATTGGCACCTGCAGGGATTTTACGTGCTAAAAAAGAGGTAATCAGTAAGGCCGTAGGCGTGATGGAATCTTGGGGTTTACACGTAATGTTAGGGGAAAATATATACCGGAGGCATGATCATTTTGCAGGGACGGATGCCCAGAGAACTCAAGATTTTCAAGCCGCCTTGGACAATCCATCCATCAAGGCTATTTGGACGGCTAGAGGAGGCTATGGAACTGTGCGGGTTTTAGATGGATTGGACTATACAAAATTCAAGAAAAACCCCAAATGGATTATTGGTTATTCGGACATTACAGCCTTGCATAATCAACTTCATAATTTGGGTTTTGAGACCATTCATGGAATGATGGCCGTAAATTTCTCCAGTGAACCCGAAGTGATAGAAGCCACAGTAGCAACCTTGAAAAAGGCAATGTTTGGTGAGGTGTTACACTATACTTTAGCGCCGAATATGAACAATAAAGAAGGGGAAGCAACCGGGCAATTAGTAGGAGGGAACTTGACCTTATTACACTGCATGTTAGGTTCTGAAACTTCCATTGATACCAGTGGGAAAATACTATTTATAGAGGAAGTAGGAGAGTATGTTTATCATGTAGATAGGATGTTGCAAAGCTTAAAAAGAGCGGGGTATTTTAAACATGTAAATGGGGTGATTATAGGTGATATTAGTCGCATACGGGTCAATCCTACGCCTTTTGGTAAAACGGTGCAGCAGGTCATATTAGACAATTTAAAAGACTTGGATATTCCGGTGTCTTTTGGAATGCCAGCAGGTCATAAAGATAAAAATGTAGCACTTATTTTAGGAAGGAAAATTACATTGACGGTGAATGAAGAAGGAAGTAAGGTAATATTTGAGGACTAAAAATGATAAAAATGTATAGGTATTCTGATTTAGTAGAGGAAGTAATCACTGTAATTATAGAAGGGTATAGCTCGGAAGAGGCCATCGAAAAAGTGATGCTTGGAATGAAAGGGAGCATGGCTTTTGTATCCATGTTACCAGGTGATTGGACGGAAATAATGAACAGGGCAGGGAGTAAGGCTTCTTATATTATTAGAAATAGAGAACTGCAGGGGACTTTAGAAAGGGTTCCGAAGAGAATTGTGCGGAAGTTGAGTGATACTAAAAAGCAAAAATCTTATGCCATGGGCGATGATATCTATGGAACAAAACTCACGATTAAAGAGAAAATGAAGCTGGAATTTATGAAAGTAAATGCACTTTTAAAAAATGAATCCAAAGCATTGAATCGACTTATTAAAAAATTTGATGTGAACATTGCCAGTCCTAATGATACGCGTACCAAGGCGTTTTATAGTTTATTGAGTGATTTGAAAGATAAAAAATAATAGAAAAGATGGTTTTTGAGGAGTGATGGTATTAGCGAAGGCGCTACGAGATCCCTCATTATGGCTGTCAATAAATGTTGAGATTCATTCCAAGCGAAAGCGTTAAATGTAGTGCGTTTTTTATTCAAAAGTTGGAGAACCGAGTGGTTTACATGAGTGTTTTAGCTAAAGAAGTATTTCTATAGAAGTGCTCCTGTCCTCGCAATCTATCGATGTGATGATGTGTGAGTGAATGATAATAAAACGTCAATGGAAATGGTTTTCTATTGGTTTTTAACTAAAAAATAAACATAAAAATGCATCGAGATTCTTCCTGAATCTACCGGAGAATATCCGATTTAATAAAATTTTTAAAAGGGTAGTAATTCATTTCTTATTACCCGTATTTGACTCCCCATTATTTGTTTTCAATGTAAAAAGAGATTACTAATTTCAATAGGTCCTTTTCTAAAATGAAATAAGGACTTAAAAAAACAACAATTATGGCATCACACAACGAGTTAGGGAAAATAGGAGAAGAGTTAGCAGCTGCATATTTAATAGATAAAGGCTATCAGATTTGTGAGTGCAATTGGTATTTTAAAAAAGCAGAAATAGATATAATTGCTAAAAAGGACGATGTATTAGTAATTGTAGAAGTAAAAACACGTAGTACGGATGATTTTGGCGATCCACAGGATTTTATCACTCCTAAAAAAGTGGGGCATATTGTAGAAGCTGCCGATGAATACGTACAGCGCTTGCAATGGGACAAGGAAGTGCGTTTTGATATCATAGCCATTGTCCTAAACTCCAAAGAGAAAAAAATAGAACATATAGAAGATGGTTTTTTGTTTTTTTAATGCCTGTTTAAAAACAATGAAATAAGCGCTCCCCGAATTGTAAGTGCGTAGTTAATTTAAAGGGAAGCATCCATGGTAGGAGAGAAATGACGTGGAAACCTGTTGGTGTAATAGCGCTGTTCTTTATGAATTATGTTTAAAAATAATCGGATTAGTTGGTGTCGTCATAGTGAGAATCGGAACGACGTGACAATCTGTGATTGTGATGCTGTCTCTTAAAAATAAATTAGTCGTATAATCAATTCCATTCTCTTTAGAATCCTTAAATTTGTTTGATTTTAAAACAAAACACATGGATAAATCTTCTCAAGAGTTATTAGCATTTATAGATAAAAGTAGTACTTCATTTCACGCGGTAGACGTGATACAAAAGGAGTTAAAAAGTTTGAATTATCAGCAACTTGTAGAAGCGGATAAATGGAACGTAGCCCCAAATTCAAAATATTTTATTACCCGTGCGGATGGCTCATTATTAATGATTCACACGCCTAAAAATATTACAAATTCAAATCCTTTTAAAATCATTGGAGCCCATACGGATTCTCCTTGTTTAAAGGTGAAAAGCAATCCTACATCTGTAAAATCTGGCTATTGCATGTTAAATGTAGAAGTATACGGAGGAGTTTTATTAAGCAGTTGGTTTGATAAAGACATCCAGATTGGAGGACGTATTTTTACAGAAAACAAGCTGGGCGAATTACAAAGTCATCTAATTACTTTACCTTATAAATTACGTATTCCACGTTTGGCCATTCACTTAGATAGAGAAGTGAACACTGCAGGATTTAAAATTAATGCTCAGGAGCATGTATTTCCAATTATGGGCTTGGATACCAGTGTTTCTTTTGATGAATTACTATTAAAAGAAGTGAAAAACAGCAAGGATTTAACTGTTTTAAGTACGGATTTATTTTTGTTTGATGCACAAGCATCTAGTTTTGGAGGAGTAGATAACGAGTTTATTTATGCTCCTAGATTGGATAATTTATCAAGTACCCATGCGGCATTAGAATCGTTAAAAGTACAAGACTGTCACGAAAATGATTTTCAGGTAGCCGTATTTTTTCAACATGAAGAAATTGGGTCTAAAAGTCAAAACGGTGGAGATTCTAACTTTTTAGAAGTGAGTTTAAACCGTATTACGAGTGCTTTGGATTGGAAAAGTGAAGACGTTTCACAGGCCATGGCAAAATCGTATTTTATCTCAGCAGATATGGCGCATGCTGTACATCCAAACTATGCAGAAAAGCACGATAAAAATCACCAACCACATATAAATAAAGGACCGGTTATTAAGGCGAATGCAAACATCCGTTACGCTTCAGATGCATTTTCTATTGCAAAATTCAAGCAATGGTGTCATAAAGCAGGCGTTGAATATCAGGATTTCTGTTCTAGAAATGATGTAGGTTGTGGTTCTACCATTGGCCCAATGACAGCGGCTAAATTAGGCGTAGCAACCATTGATATAGGAAACCCAATGTTATCTATGCACAGTATTCGCGAAATGGCAGGAAGTAAAGATCATGGTGAATTGATAAAAGTATTTAAGGTATTTTATAAGAGTTAAGCACTGTTCTAAATCCTAACAATATATTTAAAAGCCCGAGATTCATTTTATGAATTTCGGGCTTTTTTTTGTGAGACGTCGTCTTACGAGTTGCTTTTGATATTTATTGTAAAATAATATTGCTGTCAATATTTAATATTTTAAAAAGCGATGTGTGTATTTTTTCATCTTGTTTGGATACTTCTCTTAGGGTCTTCATGGAGTCTCCCTGTTTTGAGTACATTACTATAAGAAAGTACAGAGTCTACTACTAATAAAAAATAATTAGTTATCCCCAAATACTGCAAACAAACCTCCAATTACAATAATCCCCGCCAACACCGCAAAGAAAACTTTCCAATAAGAAATGGGATTGTCACCTGTAATTTTACCGTTTTCTCCATTGATAAAAAAATGATACAATTTTCCTTTGTACCGGTAACTGCTCACGTAAACTGGAAGTAGGATGTGCTTAAAACTTTCGTCGGTTAAGGTAATGGCCGCTTGGTGTATTTGTTGAGTATCTCCACCTATATCCTGCCGAATCCAGCGGTGAGCGATTTGTTTAGCTTGTTTAAAAGAAGCGGTATGTCCTTCTTTTAGAGATATGGTATATTTTTCGGTTACAAATCCATTCAGAAATTGTTGATTAAAAGGCTGTAGTTTTTTTAAATCCCAGCCGTAAATTTTCTTGGGCAGTTGATTTTTTCGCTTGGAGGATGCGCTTACTAAAATATCATCTATAAAGCCTTTGACACTTCCAGAAGCGGAAGACCATCGGGTTTTTCTAACTTGTTGTGTTTTTGTGCCTTTATTGGTTTGAACAGTGCGAGTTTCGTAATAGTAATCGCCACGCATGCCACTATAGTTGGCGTGTAAGTTGGCATCAAATGTCCAAAAAGGGACGTATAGTCCATGGAGTCTTTCGGGGTCTAGGGCTGCTTTTTTTAATTTGTTAGGGGCAAACCACAGGCTGCGAATCCACTTAAAAAATAATTGACGTGCTTGTTTTTTATCTAGCTGAAAAGGCAAGACAGCTCCAGGGATTATCCAGCCTTCTTTCTGTGCGTCTTCTATGATTAAAGGTTCACTGCAAAACACACAGCTCAGGCTTTTAAAGCTTTCCTGTATATGTTGATTTGCTCCGCAACTTTTGCAGGCGATTAGGTCTATTTTATTGGTAAATGCATTGTCTCCCACTACTTTTAGATAATGAGAAAGTTCCAATTCTTCAAAGCTGGTTTTGGAAGGTTCTATAAACTCTTCATAGCCACAATAGCCACAGAGTAATTGGGTACTTCCAGGTTTAAAAGCAAGGGCTGCACCACAATTGGCACAGCTTTTTTTATTGGCTGTATGTGTAATTTGGTCTTGCATATATTTGCACGGAGAATGTTAAGTGGTTGGTAATGGTGGTGGTGTATTTCCTCCTAAAAAAGATTTCAATTCCGCTACATCTTTTATAGCTGTCCAGTTGTCCATCCCTTGTTTCCAAACTAAGGAGTTCTTGTTAATTACCCGAGAGGCGAACAAACTTTTCAGAAAGTCTGTAGCTACAGGGCCTGCCTGTTTCCCGTTGGTGGCATAAAAATACTGTGTTACAGATGGCATTGGAGGCGGCATGGCAGCTTGTGGTGCTTGGGTCGTTACTTGTGCTCCCTGCATTGGATTCATAAAGTTCCCCATTTGTTGTGCCATGGCAAATCCCATTCCCATACCCATTCCTGCACCTGCGGCACCACTTTCGTTGGCTGCAGCGACCTCGATGGCTTTGGCAGCTTTAAATTGGGTCAGTTTGTTTAAGTCTATTTTATTGAGCCTAGAATACTCAAAAATTTCTTTTTTAAGTTCCTCGGGCATGGAAACATTTTCTATGTAAAATTTCTCCAGTGCTATCCCTACGCGGTTAAATTCGGCTTGCATTACATCCTGGCATGTTTGAGAGAGTTCCGTAGTGTTGGCAGCATACAATTCAATAGGAATATTTGCTTTCCCAACGGTATCGGTAAAACGAGTGGCTATTAAGCTTTTTAAATGCTCGTTGATTTCAAAACTAGTAAAATTACCATCGGTTCCTACGACGTCCACAATAAATTTACCGGCATCTTCAATTCTAAAAGTATAGGTTCCAAAAGCACGAATTTCTACCAGTCCGTAACGTTCATCATTTAAAATAATTGGGTTTTTAGTACCCCATTTTTCATCGGTAAACAAATGTGTATTTACAAAATACACTTCTGATTTAAAAGGCGAGTTGAATCCGTATTTCCAGCCTTTAAGCGTGGTTAGTACAGGGAGATTTTGTGTCGTTAAATCATAGCTTCCAGGTGTAAATACATCTGCCAACTGTCCTTCGCTGATAAATACAGCGGTTTGCCCTTCTCTAACAATTAATTTGGCGCCGTTTTTTATTTCGTTTTGATAGCGTTCAAAACGGTGTACAATGGTGTTGTCCGTAGTGTCCAGCCATTCTATAATGTCTATAAATTCGTGACTTAGCTTGTTTTTTATTTCATCAAAAAATCCCATATTATTTTTTTGATTTAAAGATAGGGATAATTTAGGAAATAAGGAGGGTCGTATGTAAGTGACTGTAAATAGTAGGGATACTTAATTTAAAGCCAAGTGTACACTGATGGGGAAGTGGTCCGAGCCTAAATTACTGTCTACAGATCGGTTTGTAATTGTAAAATTAGGAGAAACCAAACAATGGTCTAATGTAGTTCGTACGGGTAGAATTCCTGCGGGCCAGCTGGGTAATAAACCAAAACCAATACGTGTGTCTTTTAAGTTGTTTTCAAGTAATTTGTGAAAGTGATTTGAAAAAGAGGACATATTAAAATCACCAATTATAATTAGATTTTCAGCTAAATGTTGGTTGTTTAATAAATCTTTTAATTGTCCGCTACGCAAAGTCTCCCGACTTTGAGTTCCTACTACCACACTACTACTACTACTACTACTACTACTACTACTACTACTACGGTTACATGATACAATGGTGCTATAGCAGTGCTCTCTCAATTCTACTATCTAATATCTCACATCTAATCCCTATTTCTCTTTTGCGTTAGGGATAGCAGCGACATCCTTTTTTTTACAAAAAAGATATAGCGGATAGCCCGACCCTCTTGGGGAACGCCCAAAACAGTTGCATTATGAATGTTGATACCATGAGGGTGTGATTTTATAAAACACTAGGTGTGCTATTCCTTATCTAAACATCGCCTCACTATTTCCATTTCCTACCCCAATAACGCGGTCATACCTGCTTCCAAATTTTCTGTAGTACACAAATACGGTGTATTGATTCTCGGTTTGGAAATAAGAACCATCCACATCGTGATTGCTTAAATTTCCGTTTTCGTCTTTTGTGAGAAATTGATAATTCACAAAGCCTTGTTTTAGTAATATTTGGGCTTCATATAATTGAGAGTTATCATTGTAAGTCATTAAATTCTCATCGTTTAATTGCCAGTTATTAAACGCGCCACTCACATAAAGTTCCTTTCCTTCTAAATCTTCTAGGCATTCTAAATAGAAATGTACCCAGGTGTAATCGGCTTCTAGCGCTGTGCCTCTTCCGTTGATATTACGCACTACAAAATTACCGTTTACATCTGGAAAATAGGTATAGGGCTTGTCTATACGTTCTATGTTAGTGTATAAATAGGTGTGGTATATTTCATCACCCAGCTCTACATTGGCAATGGATACTGTCGAATTTCTCACGGATTTATTTTCGAAATTCCAGAATTCATTTCCCGCCCAGTAACTTGTTTTTTTATTGTATTTGTAGATCAGTTGGTTGTTTTTGAAATACATCGGTTCTAGGCCTCGAATTGCTGTTTGCCAGTTTTCGTTTTGTAAGACGGTTATTTTTATTTCTTTCTTGGGGTTATTGATGTGTAAATTTGGATGGTGTACTGTAAATTCCACGGATTGTTTTTCTTGAATGGTAGCGATATCATGTGTTCGTACCACTCTAACACCGACGTCCACTTTAGGTTCGTACAAGACAAATCTACGTGTAAAAACTACGGTATCGTCCTCGTCAATAATAGACAAGACATAATTACCGCTTATTTTCAGTTTCGTGACTTTATTAGGGATGGTGAATTTATAATGGGTGTAATATTGGAGGGTATTAAAGGAGTTTTCGTAGGTTCGAATTCTGTCTTGGTCATAGCCATTTAGGAATTCTGAAGTCAATAAATCAGAGAGTGTCCAGTCGTAATTATAATGTTCAATTTTATAGTAATAATCCTTTTCATCCGCTTCTGTATCATCAAAAGAAATGACCAATGGAGTTCCTAATTTAGCGATGGGCGTATAGGTGTTAGCGATGGCCGGTCTAAAAATCACAGTTTTAATATGTGTGGCATCATTTTCTTGTTGATATACCTGGCTGTAGGACACTTGTGAAAAAAGCACAGAAAACAATAAATAGACTAAATACTTAGGGTTCATTTGGTTATGTTTTAATTATGATAAAAATCAGTTTATAGGCTAAAATAAGGCTATTTTCTAGTTTTTTGAATAAAACGCTTAAAAGCGTACTATTGTTGCGTAAATAAACCAAAAATAATGCCAAAAAGAGCCAATAAATTCATATTTTTGCAAGGTTTTTTAGGACTTAAAAATTATTAATATATGTCACAAGACATTCGAATCAAAAAAGGCTTAACTATTAAGCTGACAGGAGACGCGGAGAAATTTATTTCAGACGCTGCACTTTCGAAGGTTTTCGCCATTAAACCAACCGACCTTTTGGGAGTTACTCCAAAATTAGCAGTACGTGTTGGGGATAAAGTTAAAGCAGGAGATGTTTTATTTTATTCAAAAGCTGAAGAGAGCATTAAGGTGCTCGCTCCGGTAAGTGGAGAAATTCTTAAGATTGAACGTGGAGCAAAGCGCAAAATTTTAACTGTACAAATTAGTACAGATGCAACTATCGAATACATCGATTTCGGCGCAAAAAACCCCAAAGATCTTTCTTCTGACGAAGTAAAAACACAGCTATTAGCTGGTGGTTGTTGGCCTTTTATCCAGCAACGACCATATGATGTGATGGCAAATCCAAATGAAGCTCCAAAAGCTATATTTGTGTCTGCTCATGACACCGCTCCTTTAGCAGGAGATGTTGCTTTTTCTTTAGAAAATCAGAAAGAAGCATTCCAAGCTGGTATTACTGCCTTGTCTAAAATGACAACAGGAAAAGTACACCTAGCCGTCTGTGGAAAGTCAGTATCATTTTTAAATGATGTTAAAGACGTTTCTATTTTAAAAGTTACTGGGAAACACCCTGCAGGGAATGTGGGTGTGCAAATTCACCATGTAAATCCAATAAACCAAGGAGAGCGCGTCTGGACAGTAAACCCTCAGGACGTAGCCGTAATTGGGAACTTGTTTTTAACGGGTAAATTTGAACCTAAAAGAGTGGTTGCTCTTGTAGGATCTCAAGTGAAATCACCTAAGTATTTTAAGATGTTACAAGGTGCTAACTTGGAAACATTATTAACTAAAAATATTGAATTAGACAACAGTCGTGTAATCAATGGAAACGTATTGACAGGAACTCAGGTTACTGTGGATGGTTACTTAGATTTTAAATCGACTACTATTTCTGTAATTCCAGAAGGAAACCACCACACTATGTTTGGATGGATGCCTTTCACCGGAGGAAAGAAATTTAGTATGTACCGTTCTGCATTATCATTCTTATCACCGAACAAAAAATACACCTTGGATACCAATTTAAATGGTGAAGAGCGTGCTTTTGTAATGACTGGTGAAATGGAAAAAGTATTGCCTATGGATATTTTACCAATGCACTTATTAAAAGCGGCGATGGTAGGAGATATCGAAAAGATGGAAGCTTTAGGGATCTACGAAGTAGCGCCAGAAGATTTTGCCTTGATCGATTATTCAAGTTCTTCAAAAATTGAAGCACAACAGATTATACGAACCGCATTAGATATAATGGTTAAAGAAGTAGGATAATGGGACTAAATAAAATAATGGAAAAATACAGACCCCTTTTTAGAAAAGGTGGAAAGTACGAGAAATTTGCCCCAGCGTTTAATGGGATTGATACCTTTTTGTTTGTACCGAATCATACAACAAAAATGGGTTCACATGTTCGTGACGCGGTAGATTTAAAACGTGTGATGATTATAGTAGTGTTGGCATTATTACCAGCTATGTTCTTTGGAATGTGGAATATTGGTTACCAACATTTCTCTCAATTAGGTGAAGCGACTCCATTTATGGATATGATGCTTTACGGAGCGATTAAATTCTTACCAATGTTACTGATTTCTTATGGAGTTGGATTGGGAATAGAATTTGCTTTTGCTATTTACAGAGGACATGATATTAACGAAGGGTATTTAGTTACAGGGATGTTAATTCCTTTAATTATGCCTGTTGATTTACCATTGTGGATGCTAGCTATTGCAGTTATTTTTGCTGTAATTATAGGTAAAGAAGCTTTTGGAGGAACAGGGATGAATATCCTAAATCCTGCATTAGTAGCCAGAGCCTTTGCTTTTTTCTCTTATGCGCCTAGCATGAGTGGGGATAAAGTATGGGTAGCGGACGCTTCTACAGTAGATGCTATTTCTGGAGAAACTATTTTAGGTCAATTAGCTGCTGGAGCAGATACATCCGCTACAAGTGTGATGGACATGTTTATGGGTTATATGCCAGGTTCTATTGGAGAAACATCCGTTTTGATGATCTTAATAGGAGCTGCATTGTTAATCTTTACCGGAATTGGAAGTTGGAGAATTATGGTTGCAGGAGTCATTGGAGCCGCGGTAACAGGATTGTTATTCAACGCCCTTGGATTGAATGCTTTAATGGAATTCCCTTGGTGGCAACACTTATTAGTAGGAGGATTTGCTTTTGGTATTGTGTTTATGGCTACAGATCCTGTAACAGCAGCACAAACGAACACTGGTAAATGGATCTACGGATTCTTAATCGGATTCTTCGCGATTATGGTACGTGTCTTTAACGGCGCTTATCCAGAAGGAATGATGATGGCCATTTTATTAATGAATGTGTTTGCACCTTACATAGATCACTATGTAGTTCAAGCGAATGTAAAACGACGATTAAAACGTTTAAAAACTGCATAATTATGGATAGAAATAGCAATGCATATACGTTTCTTTTTGCCATCATTATGGTAATTGTATTAGGAGCTTCTTTAGCTTTTATTGCAGAAAGTACCAAAGAGGCAAGAAAACGTAACGTAGAATTAGAAAAGAAACAAAACATCCTTTCCGCAATTGGAGTGAATGTAAGTAGAGACCAAGCAGAATTGGATTTTGATACTTATATCAAAAAACAATTAACTGTAAAAAGTGATGGTAGTATTGATACCCTTGTAAATGCTTTTACAATTGAACTTAAAAAAGAAGTTAAAAGAGCAACTGAAGATCAAAGCTTACCACTTTATATCGCTGAAAAAGATGGGAAAACCTATTATATCGTTCCTTTATACGGAGCAGGATTATGGGATGCTATCTGGGGATATATTGGTTTAGATAGTGACGAAAATACTATTATTGGAGCGGTGTTTGACCATAAAGGTGAAACTGCTGGTTTGGGTGCAGAAATTAATCAAAGCTGGTACGAGGATCAATATATAGGAGACAAGATTATGGACGAGAATGGAAACTTTGTTTCTGTAAAAGCAATTAAAGGAGGGACTCCATTAAGCAACCTGCACGGTGTAGATGCTATTTCTGGTGGGACCATTACTTCTGATGGTGTTACAGACATGGTTGAAGAACGTTTAGCACGTTATATTCCTTATTTTAAAAACAACTAAAATGGCAGCTAAAAAAGAAGCTTTGTTATCAAAGCAAAACAGAAAATTGTTATCAGATCCATTAAATGATAACAATCCAATTGCTGTACAAGTTTTAGGAATTTGTTCGGCATTGGCAATTACAGTACAGTTAAAACCTGCGATTGTAATGTCTATAGCAGTACTTTTTGTATTGGCTGCGAGTAACGTAATTGTATCATTACTTCGTAACTTAATACCAAATCGTATTCGTATCATCGTACAATTGTTAATTGTTGCATCCTTGGTAATTATTGTGGATTTATCCTTACAGGCGTATGCTTATGATGTGAGTAAAGAACTCTCCATCTTTGTAGGATTGATCATTACAAACTGTATCATTATGGGACGTTTAGAAGCGTTTGCCCTCGCAAATACTCCTTGGAAGGCTTTCTTAGATGGAATTGGAAATGCATTGGGATACGGTGTGATTTTAATTATCATCGCGTTTTTCAGAGAATTATTAGGTTCTGGAAAATTATTAGGATTCGAAATCTTAGGACATAGTGGTAAAACAATCGCGGATTCTACGGGATTGTATGCTATGGGGTATATGAATAATGGTTTCATGTTATTATCGCCTATGGCTTTAATTACAATGGGGATTATTATCTGGGTACAACGTTCTAAAAACAGAAAATTAATCGAGAAATAAGATAAAGATATGGAAGAATTAATTAGTTTATTTGTTAGAAGTATCTTTATTGATAACATGGTATTTGCATATTTCCTTGGAATGTGTTCTTATCTTGCTGTATCAAAAACAGTAAATACTTCTGTAGGAATGGGAGCGGCTGTAGTATTTGTACTGGCCATTACCGTACCTGCCAACTACTTGTTAAATGAATATATTTTACAAGAAGGAGCCTTATCTTGGTTAGGTGAAGAATATGCAGCATACGACTTGAGTTTCTTAAGTTATATTATGTTTATTTCTGTAATTGCATCTATGGTGCAGCTAGTTGAGATGATTATTGAGCGTTTTGCACCTGCATTATACGGTCAATTAGGGATCTTTTTACCATTGATTGCTGTGAATTGTGCCATCTTAGGAGGGTCATTATTTATGCAACAAAAGGATTTTAACACAGTAACTGAGTCTGCAGTATTTGGAGTTGGTTCTGGTATTGGATGGTTTTTAGCTATTGTAGCAATTGCTGCAATTCGTGAAAAGATCGCCTATTCAAATGTACCTGCCCCTTTAAAAGGATTAGGAATTACTTTTATCATTACTGGTTTAATGGCAATTGGATTCTTAAGTTTCTCAGGAATTAAAATTTAATTAGAAAGATAAGATTATGAGTATTATTGTAGCAAGTGTCGTATTTTTCTTAGCGATCATTTTAGTTCTAGTAACTATTTTACTAGTAGCAAAAGCAAAGCTGATGCCCTCTGGTAAAGTAAAGATTACTATTAACGGAGAAAGAGTAATAGAAGTAGATTCTGGAAGTTCGTTATTAACAACTTTAGGAAACGAAAAGATATTTTTACCATCAGCATGTGGTGGTGGAGGTACCTGTATCCAATGTGAATGTCACGTAAATAGTGGAGGTGGAGACGCCTTACCTACAGAGACTCCTCACTTTACACGTAAGGAATTAGCAACTGGAATTCGTTTATCTTGTCAGGTAAAAGTAAAAGGTGATATGGACATTACCATTCCAGACGAAATTTTTGGAATCAAGAAATGGGAAGCAACGGTAGTTAGTAACTATAATGTAGCTTCTTTTATTAAGGAATTCATTGTTGAATTACCAGAAGATATGCCTTACAAAGCAGGTGGATATATCCAAATTGAAATTCCAGAAACGGAAGTGAAATTTAAAGATATGGACATTTCTGCGCATCCATTAGATCACCCAGGAGAACCTGATAAGTTCCAAAAAGAGTGGGATAAATTTGGATTATGGCCACTAGTAATGAAAAATGATGAGAACGTGGAAAGAGCCTATTCAATGGCTTCTTACCCTGCAGAAGGACGTAAGGTTATGCTGAATGTTCGTATTGCAACTCCTCCTTTTGATAGAGCTAAAAACGGATGGATGGATGTGAACCCAGGGATTGCATCTTCTTATATCTTTAACCAAAAACCAGGAGACAAAGTTATTGTTTCGGGTCCTTATGGTGAATTCTTTATCAACGAGGATTCTGATGCTGAAATGATTTATGTAGGTGGTGGAGCTGGTATGGCACCAATGCGTTCTCACTTATACGAATTGTTCCACACCATGAAAACAGGTCGTAAAGTATCGTACTGGTACGGAGGTCGTTCTAAACGTGAATTATTCTACTTGCATTACTTTAAAGAATTAGAGGCGCAGTTCCCTAACTTTAAAATGCACTTAGTTTTAAGTGAACCAATGAAAGAGGATAACTGGAAAGTGAAAGCGGATGTAGATGCTGAAGGGGATGGATTCGTAGGATTCGTTCACCAGTCATTAATTGATAACTACTTGAGCAAACATGATGCTCCAGAAGATATCGAATTCTATTTCTGTGGACCACCATTAATGAATCAAGCAGTTGTTAAAATGTGCGATGACTTTGGTGTACCACCAGAGAATGTACGTTTTGATGATTTTGGAGGATAAGATCCTGAAAAACATATTATTTTTAAAAACCGATGCTACTTGTAGTATCGGTTTTTTTTATTTTAAGTACTTGTTATTCCTATAATAATCCCATAGAATCCCTCAATATATCCTTACAAATCTGATGGAAACCAATTCTTTTTATCGATTAAAATAAATAGCACAATAGCGAAGGTTGTCTTTCGTTTTTCACTGTGAAATTTCCTAAGTATACTACCTAGTGCATCATTTGAGTATTAACGGGGTATTATTCCATTGAAAACAGTTCGTTTTATTTTTCGAAATCGTCGGTTAACTACACTTGGTCGAATGCATAGTACACTTTAACGAAAAGTTGTTTTTTAGTGCTTTGAATTGTAGATCTTCCGCCTAGATATACGAATATGAAGACCATAAAAACAATGAAAATACTGTTTGTAGAGGACAATCGTTTTGAAGTATTACGCTTTAAAAAAATAATTGAATTAATAAGGATTAAGTGTGATGTGAGTTATGCAATGCATGGGGGAGAAGCCATAACTCTCTTACAAGATGAACCCTTACCTGATTTGATCTTTTTAGACTTGGACATGCCAGAATTAAATGGGATACAGTTTTTAGAAATTATTAAAGAATATGAACACCTTCAGAATATCCCTACCATTATTCATTCTTCTCATAAGGGGCAACAAGAAATTTCTCAGTGTATCAAACTTGGTATTGCGGGATTTATGGTGAAAACTACCGACTATGAAGACGCGATTATCAACTTGGAAGAAATCCTGACAAAGTGGTCTAAAAGAGTGGCTTAAGTTGGCTAAAAATAAGGGTATTTACGGTTGTTATAGTCCTGCTATTGGACTTTTAAAAGCAATTAGGAATGCATATATAGAACGGTCTGTAATTATGATAAAAACCTAGTTTTAAATCCACCAAAAAACGTATCTTCGAAACGAATTATAACTCTAATTAGATTATCTTATGTTTAAAGGATTACAAGGTTTTTCCAAAGCGTTTTGGACAGCCAATACCGTTGAATTACTAGAAAGAGCCGCCTATTATGGTGTGTTTATCGTAATTACACTCTACTTATCTCGAATCTTAGGTTTTTCCGATATTGAATCTGCTTTAATCGCAGGATTTTTCTCAGGAGGATTGTACCTATTACCTACATTTACAGGGGCATTGGCAGATAAAATAGGATTTAAAAGCTCTTTATTAATCGCTTTTTCCTTATTGACTGTTGGTTATTTTGGATTGGGGATTCTTCCTACATTCTTAGAGTCTGCAGGCTTAGTTGACTATTCAGATAAGATCACATTTACAGGATTAAATGAGTCTTCTCAACGTTGGTCTATTGTTCCAGTATTAGTGGTGTTAATGATCGGTGGTTCGTTTATCAAAGCCGTTATTACAGGGACTATTGCTAAAGAAACTACAGAAGCTACTAGAGCACAAGGTTTTTCTATCTTTTATATGATGGTAAACATCGGGGCTTTTTCTGGGAAAACAATCGTAAAACCATTGCGTGAAGCTATGGGAGATATGGGATTGGTATATTTGAACTTTTTCTCTGCTGGAATGACGCTTTTAGGATTGATATTGATTATTATTTTCTACAAAGGAGCCAAACAGGAAGGACCAAGTAAAAGCTTTAAAGACGTGTTAGATGGATTTGTACGTGTACTTACTAATGGACGTTTAATCTCTCTTATCCTTATTATTACTGGTTTTTGGATGGTACAGGGGCAGTTATACGCTACCATGCCTAAATATGTATTGAGAATGGCTGGAGAAGCAGCCTCACCTTCTTGGTATGCAAACGTGAATCCATTAATAGTGGTATTAACCGTGGCATTTGTTACGAGAATGATGGCGAGTAAAACACCGTTGTTTTCTATGACTATTGGGATGTTTATTATGCCTATTTCGGCCTTAGTGATGGCCTCAGGAAACTGGTTCTCAGGAGGAGAAATTGACTTAGGTTTTATTAGCATGCACCCGATTGCCTTAATGATGATTGTAGGTATTATGTTTCAAGCGTTGGCTGAGTCGTTTATATCACCAAGGTTCTTGGAATTTTTCTCATTGCAAGCTCCTAAAGGAGAAGAAGCCATGTATTTAGGCTTTAGTCATTTGCATTCATTTATTTCTTCTATTTTAGGTTTTGGACTTTCAGGAGTTTTATTATCTAAATACTGTCCGGACCCAAGAATATTTGACACACATGAAGCATGGGAAGTAGCGTCTTCTAATGCACATTATATCTGGTATTACTTTGCAGCGATTGCATTAGCATCTGCTATTTCGTTAATTGTTTACGGAAAAGTAATCGAAAGATTAGACGCAAAAAAATAAGTAGATTTTTTCTACACAATAAAAAAGGCTTCCGAAACTATCGGAAGCCTTTTTTTTATTTTCAATGTTAACTGAATTAAAACCCTTGAAGAGAAGTGTTTTTAAAGAGCTATTTAAAAGCTTCTATTGGATTAATTCTACCATTACACAATGTCCTGTCGTTTTAAAGTAAAGGAAAACTCAGAGCCCTTATGGAGTTCACTTTTTACGCGAATACTCTCTCCGTGTGCTTCAATAATATGTTTTACAATGGACAATCCTAAACCAGAACCTCCTTGTGCACGAGACCTACTTTGATCTACTCTGTAAAAACGTTCAAAAAGTCTATCGTGGAATTCTTCCTCTATTCCTTCTCCATTGTCAGCAACGGAAACACGTAGTTTTTTACTGTTTAAATCCTTTAAACTAATTAAGGTGGTTCCTCCTACTTTTCCGTATTTAATGGAGTTTACTAACAAGTTAATCAAGACTTGTTCCAAGCGTTCTACATCGCCAATGACCATTACAGGCGCATCATAAATAGCATCAAAACTTAAAGAGATGTCCTTTTTCTTGGCCTTCATTTCTAGTAAATCAAAAACTTCTTGTACTAAAACTACCATGTTTATCGGCTGTATGTTTAAGTGTAAATCCGCTGATTCGAATTTAGAAATCATGTCTAAATCTTTGACAATGGCTATCAAGCGTTCTACCCCTTTATTAGCCCGTTGTAAGTATTTTTCTCGAATGGTTTCATCGTCAATCGCACCGTCTAATAAGGTTAAAATAAATCCTTGTACAGTAAATAGTGGGGTCTTAAGTTCGTGAGATACATTGCCTAAAAAATCACGGCGATAGCTTTCTCTTTCTTTTAGAACTTCAATTTGTTGTCGTTTGTTTTCTGCAAATTTCCGAACTTCTCGAGATAAGGATTCCATATCGCTAGTGACCGTTGTTTGGTACATGTCGGACACGTCGAATAAAGAGACATCTTCATAAATCTTCTTTACACGTAAGTATATAAAACGCTCAACTCTATATTGAATTATAAAAAAAGAAACTAGAAATACGACGCCAAAAAAGCTTGCGAAAAAAGGGTAATTAATCACATGACTCACCGATATATAATATAACATTAGCAACACGAATGTTGCTAATGTTGTGATGTATAATGAGGACCAAAAGGCAAAAAAATAGGTTCTTTTAAGCTTCATCTATCACAAATTTATATCCGACACCTTTTACAGTTTTAAAATTTTTCTCTCCTATTTTCTCACGTAGTTTTCGGATGTGTACATCTATAGTTCTGCCTCCTACAACGACTTCACTTCCCCATACTTTATCTAAAATATCGTCTCTTTTAAATACTTTTCCTGGTTTGGAAGCTAAGAGAGAAAATAATTCAAATTCTTTTCTAGGAAGGCTGAATTTACGGCCGTCTTTTATAACCATATATTCGTCCCTGTCTATAATAATGTTTCCTACTTTTACCTGGTCGTTTTCAGCTTCTGATTCTACGATTCTACGAAGTAGCCCCTTTACTTTACTGATTAAAACTTTCGGTTTAATAGGCTTGGTGATATAGTCATCTGCGCCTGCATCAAAACCTGCAACTTGGGAGTAATCCTCGCCACGGGCAGTGAAAAAGACAATCATTACTTTTTCAAATCCTTTTAGTTGTCTTATTTTCTCACAGGCTTCAATACCGTCCATTTCTGGCATCATTATGTCTAATAAAATAAGATGGGGTTGAAAAGTGCGAGCGCGTTTTACGGCCTCTAATCCATTGGTGGCAGTTGCTATAGTATACCCTTCGCTTTTTAAGTTATAGCCAACTATTTCTAAAATATCTGGTTCATCGTCTACCAATAATATCTTAATGTCTTTACTGTTCATTTGCTAATTGATTTCAATCGTTGTTCAAAAATAACATTTAATATTTAAAAACTAGCTCAGATGCCCTGCGGAGTTGAAAAGTAACCTTTTACTAACATTGCGCTAACATAAAACCTCGATTTGTCTAGAAAACTGTAAATTTAAGACAAAAAAATATTATGAATTTATCGTTTAGCTTTGAGAAAATCCTGTTTCTGGACATAGAAACTGTTCCTGAAAATGAAGATTTCTCTGAATTAAGTACGCTGAAACAGGAATTATTTGAAAAAAAAACCGCCTATCAGCGTGGAGAAGAGCAGTCCGCAGCCCAATTTTATCACCGTGCGGGGATCTGGGCTGAATTTGGAAAAATTGTGTGTATTTCTGTGGGCTACTTTAGAAGTAATGTTACACCTAGGAAATTCAGAGTGACCTCTTTTTATAATGAGGATGAAAGGATCTTATTGGAAGAATTTAAAGCGCTCTTAGATACGCATTACTTCAAAAAGGAATATGTGTTATGTGGGCATAATGGAAAGGAATTTGATTTTCCTTTTATTGCGCGTAGGATGATTATAAATCGCATCGGCTTGCCGGAAAAACTAAATCTATTTGGTAAAAAACCATGGGAAGTACCACATATAGATACCTTGGAATTGTGGAAATTTGGAGATTATAAGCATTATACTTCGCTGAAACTCCTCACAGAAATTTTAGACATTCCTTCACCTAAAGAGGATATAGATGGGAGTCAAGTAGCGCAGGTGTATTATGAAGAGAAAAATTTAGAGCGTATAAAAGTCTACTGTGAGAAAGATACCATCACAGTGGCGCAATTATTATTGAGATTTAACAATCAACCGTTGTTAATGGATGATGAAATTGAGATTATTTAAGGGATTACGATCAATCCTAAAACGGTAATTATAAAATAAACGCCTAAGGACATGGCTCCTTGGTAATCTTTTGCAAAACGTTGACCCATTAATAGTACTAATAGGGTAATTGCACACGAAGTTAAGGCTAATAAAATATATGTAAAACCGGTCAGTTGATACAAATCGTAAAAGCCAATAAGAAATAATACGACGGTAATAAACTCCATGAGCAACACCATTATTAAGGATGCAGGAATTATTTTAGCAATAAAAGTTCCGTTAAAATGTTGGGTGTAAAAAGAGACGGTTCCTTTCCAATCTGCTAGTTTTTCTCCTATGGAAAACACAAAAGTTATGAATAAAAATAGGCCTACCATTAGTAAGGGAGCAATTGCAAGTAAGGTGTTCATTAATTTATTTTTTATGTAACAATCGGGTTAACTTAATAGAGGTGTCTAATAAAATTATTTTGGCATTTCCGTTCCTTTCTATATGATACATGGCCTCATTTATTTCCTTAGAGATTTCTAAGATATTTCCACCGTGTATAAAAGGAGCAAATTTCGCGAGTTCAAAATTACTTGGTTGTAAATAAACCAAACTATCCACTCCGTAATTCAGCATTAAGGCCTGTCTAAAACATTGCAAACAGTACTGTAAAAAATACTTTTGAGTTTCTCTTCCGGTAGCCGCAATATCAGTACTCCATCCGATGAGCTGTTCTATGACACTCGCATCTGTCTTTGCTTTAAAGGCAGCACGTACCCAGGTAATAAACCATTTTTCGAATTGAGCATCCGAATTACTATTGTTTAAAATATGCAAGGCCTTATTGTAATTTCCTGCAGCCTGATGTGCTATGTTTTTTGCCTTGTCAGGAAGACACTGTTTTTGTTTGACTAATGAGTCTGCAATCTGTTGTTCACTTAAACCAGGGAAATTAATTAGTTGACAGCGAGACTTGATGGTATTTAGAAGTTGTTCTTCATGTTCTGAAACGAGAATGAAAACAGTTTTCTCTGGGGGCTCTTCTAGTAGTTTTAATAATTTGTTAGCCGCGGCGATGTTCATTTTTTCGGCCATCCATATCACCATTACTTTATAGCCTCCTTCGTAGGATTTTAACTGCAACGATTTTACTATGTTTTCTGCTTCATCGACATTGATAATTCCCTGCTTATTTTCAATTTCTAATAGAGCAAACCAATCAAATAGATTTCCATAAGGTGTCTGGTGAATAAAACTTCTGAACTCCTGTAAAAAATCGTTACTTATGGGGTGTCTTTTAATCTTAGAAGTGGTGGCTACAGGGAAAACAAAATGCATGTCGGGATGCGTCATGTTCGTACATTTCATATGGGAAGCTTCGGGGTCTTTAGCGTTCAAGCACAATAAGTATTGAGCATAGGCTAAGGCCATGGGCAAGGTCCCACATCCTTCTTTTCCTACAAAAAGTTGTGCATGTGCGATTCTACCATTATCTGCCGATGTTTGCAAATGTGATTTTATGTGTTCCTGTCCTAAGATGTCTGAAAAAAGCATGGACAAAAATACAAAATACTAGACTCAAAACATACATATCCATCTTAAAAGTATCACTCCTATTTTAAAGATTGGAAAGACTGCAGAAAGAGGGCTGTATCCTTGTTTCTATAGGCCTTCTAAATCCTTATCGTTACGATCAGAAGAAACAGCTTTTCTGAAAATACTACTTCTAAATTTGAAAACGTGGCTAGATTACGGTGTTTGGAATAAATCAATGGCCAAAAAAGATTGAATGAGCATCTAAATTAGATACGATGAATAAGGTGTAATTACAATTATGTTGTTTTTGACTAACGTTCTCGTTTCTAAGTACAATACTTACAGTATTGAACTACAGTGGATTGATTTTATTTAAGTAGCTACATTTATTTAGGGAAGTTCGATTTATTATTGCCGTAAAAGCTTAAGTTTACGAAATACTTTTTGATATTTTTATAAAATTGCCAAGCGTATGATGACTGTAAATTACACAAGAAAAATAGTGTCTTATTTTGTATTATTAATTTTAATTGTTTCATGTTCTGGTGATTCTAAAAACATACAGCAACCTGGCTCTATTGAAACAAGAAGTTTCGCGTTGAATTCTCAAAAAAATGACACTACTTTTTTCGAGATGAAAAAAGATAAATTTATTTCGCAGAAGGTAAGAGGTGCCTATCCTCCATACGAGATTAATTATTCTAGTCTAAGTGAATGGAAACTTATACGTTTAGACAGTATCTATACATTTGAATTGTTAAATATTAGTTATTTAGTCCCAAATGTAGCTTTTACGCTCTTATTTGACACGAAATTAGAGAGCGTTCAGATTATAGAACAGCTGCCTGTTAAACTTTCCTTTGGGGAAAAAGCAAGGACAGAACAACAAAAAGCCTTAGCGCATCTTAAACGGATTAAGAATTTTAGGTTTTCTATAGTTCAAAAGGACAGTAGTTATTTTTATCCTTCTGTAAAACTTCCCTTGAAGGAAATTTCCGTAAAAAACGGATATGATCCAGCTCCTGAAATTCAAGCTCATTTAGACCTAAAGGAGTTGCTTTTAGTTTTTGATAAAATGCTTCTAAGGCCCAGAAAATCATTTGTATTGGACAGTTTATATCAAGACTCTTCCGGTAGTTTTGAAGGGTCTAAGTATTCAAATATAACGTTGAAACACACCTTTAAAACCGATTCGGGTACTGTTTTTGTAAAAAACACGTTTAATGCCAATCATGTATTACTAAACAGTGAGTTTACTAATAATTCTTCTACAACAAGTGTCTTTATGAAGTATAAATCATTGAAAATAACGACTAAGTTAGCCGTGTTTATCGAAAATAAATTTAACCTCCAGCACTAATTGTAACTACTCTAAGCGGTCGTGTACTGTATCGGGAGTATATTATTGTAGTCAGCTTATTTGAAGAGGTTGGAAGTTAAACATCATAGTTATGATTTGATTTACGGGATCCCTATTCATAATGTGCCTGACCAGCGAGTAGAGTTTTATAATGCCACTGCTGTAATCTTTACTGTTTTATGGGGAAGGCAATGAATTCTTCAATCATTTTTTTAAAGGGTCTAGCCGACTCATTATTTGTGAAGTAAATAAGAAAGGACCATCCTAAGGGAATTTGGAAAGTGTTCGTTGTCACGTGGCGTGTTTTTAATAGGGGAGTTCGCTTAGGTAATACTAAAAAAAATAGGTAGTTTTTAAAAGAGGCTCTTTATTAAAACACACTGATAATCAGTACAGAAAACGGTTTCGTAAATAAAAAAACATCAGACTTTTTTTTGGGGTATCTTTGTGCAAAATTCGCATCAACAACTTAAAAATATATCCTGATGAAAACCATAAATGATTTTAACTTTCATAATAAAAAAGCAATAATCCGTGTAGATTTTAATGTGCCTTTAAACGACGCTTTAGAAGTAACAGATACTACGAGAATTGAAGCTGCAAAACCTACAATAGCTAAAATATTAGCAGACGGAGGAGCGGTGGTATTAATGTCACATTTAGGTCGTCCAAAAGGAGTAGATGCTAAATATTCTTTAAAGCATATTGTCGCTAAAGTAAGTGAAGTTTTAGGAGTCACTGTAAAGTTTGCTACGGACTGTATTGGTGAGGATACTACAAAGATGGTATCTGAATTAAAAAGCGGAGAGGTTTTATTATTAGAAAACTTACGTTACTATTCAGAAGAAAAAGAAGGAAATGAAGCGTTTGCTGAGAAATTAGCTGCACATGGAGATATCTATGTAAACGATGCTTTTGGAACGGCTCACCGTGCRCATGCTTCRACTGCAATTATYGCKAARTTYTTCCCTACYACYAAATGTTTYGGATTGTTATTGGCAAAAGAAATTGARAGCATCAATAACGTTTTAAACAACAGYGAAAAACCTGTAACAGCAATTATTGGAGGTGCAAAAGTWTCTTCTAAAATTGATGTGATTAAAAATATTATGGATAAAGTGGACAACATCATTATTGGTGGTGGTATGGCATACACTTTTATCAAAGCAMAAGGAGGWAARATTGGAGAWTCTATTTGTGAAGATGACAAAWTAGAAACTGCWTTRGAAATTTTAGCCWTRGCWAAAGAAAAGAAAACWCGTATTTACTTACCTGTAGATGTWATTGCWGCWGATGAYTTYAGTGAAACTGCAAAYACKCARATTGTACCWTCAAACGAAATYCCTGAYGGATGGCAAGGMTTRGATTGTGGACCACAATCTAATGTTGCATTTTCTTTTGTAATTGCMGMKTCTAAAACWGTATTGTGGAAYGGACCTGTWGGWGTTTTTGAAATGAAAGCATTYAGAAAAGGAACCATCGAAATTGCAMRYGCAATWGACGAAGCTACTCAAGSAGGWACRTTCTCTTTAGTAGGKGGTGGTGATTCTGTTGCMGCRGTTAAACAATTTGGTTTTGCTGATAAAGTAAGCTATGTTTCTACTGGTGGAGGTGCTATGTTAGAAATGTTAGAAGGTAAAAAATTACCAGGAATTGAAGCTATTTTAAACTAAGCTCAATATTACAATTATAAGGGTTTAATCTGGTTAGATTGCCCATTTAGAAACCATCTTTACACAGTGTAAAGATGGTTTTTTTCTGTTTAAAAATGACAGAGGACGATGTTTAAGGTGTATCGTATACATGTTGTATATTTGTGCAAAAGAACTGTTGTGAGAATAAACATGGATATAGATGCCATTACATTAACAAAATTAAAAGTAATTTCAGTGTAAAAGCACTGATGAAAAAAGCGGTGTGTTTTTTTGAGGAACACAAGGAAAAAGAACGGTACGATTAAATGAGTCAGGAAGCACGTGAGGATGCTGGATTGTATCTTTTGATGCAGTATCCGGATGAAAAAATGGATTTCAAAAGATGCGTTTTTTTGAAGTACTTAACAATACAAAATAGGGTGAATTATAAAACTATTTTACACTAAATTTGTGACGAAAGAGCTGAAATAATAAAGGGCAAAAGTTTAGTTTCCAACTAACAATAGTTGTTTTTTAATAGGAAATTGAGAAGCTGTCACATAAATAAAAGAATTAAGAAGCACCCTTTGCCTTATAGAATTAAAATTGGAAAATACAGCGTAGTAAACTATGTTGCTGATAATGAATATTTCTCCATACGTTTTCTAAAAATAGAAGACATCTATAACGTGTTTTCTTGAACGATTCACCAACTTAAAATACTCCATATTATGAAATTTAATAAACTACCAAATACAGACATAGAAGTAAGCGATATTTGCTTAGGAACCATGACTTTTGGAGAACAAAACAATGAATTTGAAGGGCATCAACAATTAGATTATGCCTTAGAACAAGGGGTGAATTTTATAGACACCGCGGAGTTGTATTCCGTACCTTCGAGAGCGGCAACCTATGGGTCCACGGAGACTATTATTGGGACATGGTTGCATAAAACTGGAAATAGGAATAAAGTGGTGCTTGCTAGTAAAATTGCGGGGCCTGGTGATTATACCGCCCATATAAGAACTACGGGCTATTCAAAAAAAGCCTTAAGAGAAGCCTTGGGCCGTAGTTTAAAACGCTTGCAAACAAGTTATTTAGACCTGTATCAATTGCATTGGCCTACACGTACTACTAATTATTTTGGAGTGCGTAATTATTCACGTGTAGAAGACGCACAGCAAGAGGATGGCTTTCTAAATATTTTAGAGACACTGAATGATTTTGTGAAAGAAGGAAAAATCAGACACCTTGGAATTTCCAATGAAACAGCTTGGGGAGCGATGAAATTTTTAAGTGAGGCGGAAAAACACAATTTGCCACGTATGAAAACAATCCAAAATCCCTATTCCCTTTTAAATAGAACATTTGAAGGAGCTTTAGCAGAAGTTTCAATGCAAGAAAATATCGGATTACTTGCCTATTCCCCACTTGCTTTTGGGGTGCTTTCCGGGAAATATAGAAACGGAAAAACGCCGGGGAAAGGAAGGGTGACCTTATTTCCAAGGTTTGACAGGTATTCGAATCAACAATGTAGTAGTGCGGTGGAATTATACCATAATTTGGCACTTGAGAACGGCCTTACTTTAACGCAATTGTCCTTGGCTTTTGTAAGACAGCAACCATGGGTTACGAGTTGTATTATTGGTGCCACAACCATGGCTCAGTTAAAAGAAAATATTGAAACCATTCATACGACGCTGTCTCCAGAAATACTTGCGAGGATTGACCAAATCAATGAACTAATTCCAAACCCTGCGCCTTAATTTGACATATTTCATGTTATTTATCATGTCGGTTTTTACAGGATAATGGGCAAATTCACAAGAAACACAATTTAGACTGATTCTAAGTTGTGTTTCTTGTGAATTTTACGGCTAGAAACCCTGTTGTAGCAAGGTGTTCTACAGTATTTTATCTAGTGATTTTATAAAAAATAAGAAAAAGACCTTTTTATCCTTGAGATGATAATTATCATGTTAAATATATCTTAAAATGTCGAATTTTGTAAAAAATTAGATCAATCAAAAACATGAGATTAAAACAACTTTTTTTAGGGATTTTAGGGTTGGTTGCCGTACAAAGTTATGCGCAGCTTACTATTAGTGGGGAGTTACGTCCACGAGCTGAATACCAAAACGATGCTAAAACATTAAATGCAACGGCTACGGACGCTGCTTTATTTGTATCGCAACGTACACGTATTAACACTCAGTTTACAAATGAGGCTTATACATTTTATGTAAGCATGCAAGATGTAAGAACTTGGGGTGATGTAAAACAATTAGCAGATAATGGAAATAGCTTATCTTTACACCAAGCTTGGGGGCAGGTTAAATTTGCACCTAATTTTTCTGTAAAAGTAGGACGTCAAGAAATTATTTTGGATGATAGTCGTATTTTTGGTAATGTAGGATGGGCACAACAGGGACGTTCTCATGATGCATTGATTTTTAAATTAGGAAATGATTCCTATAAATTAGACTTAGGGATTGCTTACAATCAAGATGCTGATAAAGCAACTAAAGGAACTGACTACAGTGTAGTAGGGAATTACAAAGCAATGCAATACGCATGGTTCCATAAAGAGTATAGTAACGTAAAAGCTAGTTTTTTGTTTTTAAACAACGGATTGGTATTGACACCAGAGGCGAATATCAATTATAGCCAAACGTACGGAACACATTTAAAATTTAAAGCCGCTTCTAACTTAAATATTGCTTTTAATGGGTATTACCAAGGGGGTGAAGATAAAGCAGGAAATGGCTTAAGCGCCTTCTTAGTAGGATTAGATTTAGGGTACAAAGCAACCGATACTTGGAACTTAGGACTTGGTTTTGAAATGCAATCAGGGAATGCTTATGATGCAACATCTACCGATAATAAAGCTTTTACTCCTTTCTACGGAACCAACCACAAATTCAATGGATTTATGGATTACTTCTATGTAGGAAACCATGGTAATAAGGTTGGTTTAGTTGATTTATATCTAAAAGCATCTGCTAAATTAGGAAAGTCATCTAGCATCACTGCTTTTGTACATCACTTCTCTGCACAGGCGGATATTGCTGCAGGTGTAGACAAAGCTTTGGGAACGGAAATTGACCTTGTGTACAAGCATAAAGTAACTAAAGATGTTTCTATAGCAGCTGGATATTCTCAGATGTTTGCTCAAGATGGATTGGAATACTTAAAAGGAAATACGGACGGAAACACAAACGATTGGGGATGGATCATGTTGACTATCAAACCAAGTTTGTTTATCTCTAAATAATAACATAATATGAGTTTTATTAGATTTTTATTACCACCTCCAGAATGGCGCTTACCAGTGATCATTTTAATGGGTGCATTAACAGGACTCACCTTATACGTTTTAATTGAATCTAAGGCGATATCCTATTTGTCAGATGATCCTAAGACCTGTGCCAACTGTCATGTAATGACACCTCAATATGCAACTTGGCAAAAAAGTTCGCATAGAGAATGGGCAAGTTGTAACGACTGTCACGTACCTCAGGATAATATCTTTAGGAAATATTTCTTTAAAGCGAAGGATGGACTTTATCATTCCTATATGTTTACCACGCGCCAAGAGCCAGAGGTAATTAGAATGAAAGAAGCCGGTATAGAAGTGGTACAGGAAAACTGTATCCGCTGTCACGAAGATCAGGTTACAGATGCCCGATTAAGCGGGATGATTAAAGATCATAAAAAACACCGTACAGAGCGTAAATGTTGGACCTGTCACCAGGAAGTACCACATGGATCTGTCCATAGTTTATCATCCGTAAAATACTACGGGAAAATTTCCAAAGAGCATCAAGAAACGGTGCCTGCTTGGTTGAAGAGTTTAACAAAAGAATCAGAAGAAAAAAATAAAACCAAATAAAATGAGTAACAAAAGAAAACCTTGGATGAACTGGATGCTTTTTATAGCATCGTTAGTTGTTGTATTCTTATTAGGATTACTAGTATCTACAATTACAGAACGCAAAGTAGAGGCTAAATTTGCCTATACTCCAGTAAACGATATTAAAAAATTAGAACCTAGAAACGAAGTATGGGGAGAGAATTTCCCACGTGAGTTTCAGTCTTATTACAAAACTGCCGACACTACTTTTAAATCTAAGTATAACGGGAATGCAGTAATTGACATGTTGGAAGAAGATCCTAGATTGGTTGTTTTATGGGCCGGTTACGGTTTCTCTAAAGACTATAATCAAGGACGTGGACATGTATATGCAATAGATGATGTACGTAACACTTTAAGAACAGGTGGACCTACAGGACCAGATGATGGACCGATGCCTTCTACTTGTTGGACGTGTAAATCTCCAGATGTGCCACGTTATATTAACGAAAACGGGACTGATAAATACTACAGTGGAAAATGGGCAAGTAAAGGGGCTGAAATTGTAAATCCTATTGGATGTGCAAACTGTCACGATGAAAAATCAATGAACTTAACCATTACACAACCTGCTTTAATTGAAGCATTCGAGCGTCAAGGAAAAGACATCACAAAAGCATCTCATAACGATATGCGTTCTTTAGTATGTGCGCAATGTCACGTAGAGTACTACTTTAACAAGAATTTACCCGGTAAAGAAGGAATTCCTTACTTAGTATTCCCTTGGGATGAAGGACAAACTGTGGAAGACATGGAAAAATACTACGATGCAATTGGTCACGTAGACTGGACGCACAAAATTAGTAAAGCGCCGATGTTAAAAGCACAGCACCCTGGATATGAAACTTTCCAAATGGGTATTCACGGGAAACGTGGAGTATCTTGTTCAGATTGTCACATGCCTTATAAAACAGAAGGTGGACAGAAATTTACAGATCACCATATTCAATCTCCATTAAACAACGTGGCTAATTCTTGTCAAGTGTGTCACCGTGAAGAAACTGCAGAGTTGATTCAAAATGTATTTGATAACCAAGATAAAATCATTGGAAACAGAGATCAATTAGAACGTTTGTTAGTTCGTGCTCACGTTGAAGCTGGAAAATGTTGGGAATTAGGTGCTACAGAAGCACAAATGAAAGATATTTTACACGGAATTAGATTGGGTCAATGGCGTTGGGATTATGCAGCCGCTTCACATGGTGGATCTTTCCACGCTCCTGTTGAATTAGGTCGTGTTATAGGTACAGGTATTGATGTAACTCAAGAAACTAGAATCAAATTAGCGAAATTGTTAATGACTTTAGGATTCAAAGGTGATGTTCCTTATCCAGATATTGAAACAAAAGAAAAAGCTCAGAAATTTATTGGATTACCAATAGAAAAATTGAAAGCTGAAAAAGAGAAATTCTTAAAAGAATTACTTCCTCAGTGGGAAGCTGAAGCTAAAGAACGCGAAAGCAAGTACTAAACGGTACTAAATTATAGTAAATGGCGAATGTGTTTTTAATGCATTCGCCATTTTTTTTAATCGAATTTTTATGGATTTAAAACGAAGGATCTTTTATTTAAAAAAGGAGGCAACGAACGCTTCAAAAAAAACATCATTTTTAAAATAAATTTCTTACATCAAATTCAGCGTATTATATTTGCCACTTATGACTAACAACAAAAAAATACCTCACCAGAATTTATGGGATACGCCTTGGGGCTATGCCGAATCTTTTTTAATAGCTTTCGGACTCCTGATTACCGGTTTTCTAATGGAAGCTAGTTTGGGATCACAAACAGCTGTATCACTTATTTTTCCCTATAACCTTATACTATTAGTGGTCTATATCGCTGTACTTATAGCCCTTTATAAATGGGCAAGCCACCATCCTGTTGTCCGATGGTTGAGTAAAGTGCCAGCGAGTATTACGAGCATCGTTTTTGTAACTTTTCTAGTGATGATTATGGGAATAATTCCCCAAATAGCAAGCGACAACTATATCGTAAATCTATTGGGACTAAATCACATCACCACCAACTGGGCCTTTCTATTAATTATAGGCCTATTTTTAACCTGTTTGGGATTGGTTTCTGTCAAACGTATTACGCAGTTTAGTACGGATAATGTTGGTTTTATATTGAATCATATCGGTTTATTTCTAGCCCTTACAGCTGGGATTTTAGGCTCGGGAGATATACAACGTGTTTCTATAGAACTCAAAGAAAACGTAGCTAATTATATGGCCACAGATCAGGCCACAGGTCGTCCTGTAGAATTGTCTTTTGCCATGTTACTCAAAGATTTTAAACTGGAGGAATACGCTCCTAAATTAGCCTTGATCGATAACGAGAGTGGAGAAATATTACACAATCAAGGAAAAAACTTATACGAAATTTCTGAAGGAGAAAAATACAGCTTCGAGGGATTTGAAATAGAAGTACTCAGTTATTTGCCCATGTCTTCCCCTTTTGGGAGTAGATATCTGCGTGTAAATGAACAGGGGTCTTCACCAGCGGCACTATTAAAAGTAACCACAACAGCCACGGATAATAGTATTGAAAACTGGATCTCCTGTGGTAGTTTTGCACAGCAATACAGGTCCTTAAAAATAAGTGATAAATACTCACTAGTGATGACCATTCCTGAAGCAAAGAAATTCAGTTCGGAACTGGAGGTTTTAACACGCGATGGCGAACGTTATTCAACCATAATTGAAGTAAATAAAGCACACAATCATGATTTATGGGAAATTTACCAGCTAGATTATAACAAACGTATGGGGAAATGGTCCACTACGAGCGTTATTGAACTTGTTCGTGACCCATGGTTACCTGCCATATATACAGGGATATTTATGATGATATTCGGTGCGTTTTACATGTTTTGGGTAGGAAATAAAATAACTAAAAAAGACTAATTATGACTTGGATTAATTTTCCTTTATACAGCGGTCTTGTTGCCGTATTTTTTCTGATAGGATTGGCAGTTTTAGGCTATTCTTATAAAAAACCGGCTACATTTAAAATTGCAACAATTTTATTTGCAATAGGTTGGGGAGTATTAGTATTATTTGTTGTCCAGCTATGGTTGGAATTAGAAAGACCTCCGATGCGAACTTTAGGTGAAACCCGTTTGTGGTACGCCTTGTTTTTGCCCGTTATTGGTGGATTGACCTATTTGAGATGGCGTTATAAATGGTTCTTGGCGTACAGTGTTCTAATGGCATTGTTGTTCTTAGGGATCAATTATATGAACCCAGAAACCTATTCTAAAACCTTAATGCCAGCCTTGCAAAGTCCGTGGTTTGTACCCCATGTATTGGTGTATTTATTATCCTACGCAGTGCTAGCAGCATCCAGTATTGTAGCTATAAAAGGATGGTATGATCATTATAAAAAGCAACCGATACAAAGCACCTTAGCACTCGCTGATAACTTGGTGTATATTGGCTTTGCTTTTCTAACTTTAGGACTGTTATTCGGAGCCTTGTGGGCTAAAGAAGCCTGGGGGCATTATTGGACTTGGGATCCTAAAGAAATTTGGGCGTTTTTAACTTGGATGGGCTACCTGATCTATATCCATTACCGCCATTTTCATCCGCAGAAAAACAAACAGGCATTGACCATTTTGGCCTTGGCATTTGTGGTATTATTAGTGTGTTGGTTTGGGGTAAATTACTTGCCCGTAGCCAAAACGAGCGTACATACCTATACACAATATTAAAAAACTAAAAACACTTAAGGAATCCCTTAAGTGTTTTTTTATCTTATTCCAGTAACAACGTAAATTACATCTTAAATTCAAGTAGTAATTGGCAAGAACAAAAGCGGGGTTTTCAGTTAAAAAAATGTTTCTCGCTGTCTAAATCCCTCCATTAATAAACACCTATTTTGGGCGTTCCCCAAGGGTCGGGCTATCCGCTATATCTTTTTTTAAAAAGAAAAAAAGGATGCCGCTACTATCCCTAACGCAAAAAAAATCCACTCTTAGAATCCAGAGCGCTATTCTGTGTATAAAAAATATTTTTTAGTAAATAAAAAGTGGATTTTATCAAGTAGACGCTCAGTTGGATGTCACTTTTTAACGCTGGACTCCCACCTCCGAGAGGAAGACGGATGCGCGTGGATAAAGAGTGCGAAACCATCCATTCTTAGACCAAAGAGTGAAAGAAACTAGCCTCAATCACAAAAATCAACGACCTAAGTGATTGAGGATTCAACATCTATATTTCAGAATCCAGAGTACTATTCTGTGTATAAAAAATATTTTTTAGTAAATAAAAAGTGGATTTTATCTAGTAGACGCTCAGTTGGATGTCACTTTTTAACGCTGGACTCCCACCTCCGAGAGGAAGACGGATGCGCGTGGATAAAGAGTGTGAAACCATCCATTCTTAGACCAAAGAGTGAAAGAAACTAGCCGCAATCACAAAAATCAACGACCTAAGTGATTGAGGATTAAAAATAAAGATATTTATTGCTCTTTAGATTAGCGAAATTGAGGCTTAATTATTCTCAGGCCCATAAAATGTGAAGGAGCCATTATTTAGTAACGATTAAAGCCCTATAATTTTATAGCGAATTTTTTCAATCGACTGTCGATCATTTCTTCGGGAACTATTTTTTTTATGGTGTCAGACACCGCATTGATCAGCCGTTCTTTTATAAAATCTTTTTTAATGACAATAGAAACTTCACGGATAGCCGGTGGATTCGTAATGGGGCGGATCTTTTTTTTCTGAGCATCACTTAATAGGGAAATATGTAGCTCTGGGATTACGGAATAGCCTCCGTTTTTATCGACAATTCGGATCAATGTTTCTATGCTACCGGCCTCAAAAGTTTGGTTGTACACAACGCTTCCCTTGCAGAAATTGAAGGTTTGATCCCGTAAACAATGACCTTCTCCTAAAACCCATAGGTTATCCTTGGGCATATTATCCGCAGATAAATCCTCTGTATCTACTAAGGGAGTCTCCGAAAAATAGGCGACAAATTTCTCATAATAAATAGGAATTTCAAAAAAATCAGGCTGTTCTAAGGGGGTTGCCGCTATAAACATATCTACCGTATCCTCCTGCAATGCCTTTATCAAACTTTCGGTGTTCATTTCCGTAACTATTAATGTGATTTGTGGATGTTCTTTTCTGAATTGATATATAAATTCTGGGACAATATAGGAGGCGAGGGTTGGGATTACCCCTAAATGCACAGTTCCTGATAAGTTTTCTGTTTCGGAAGCTACCAGTTCGCTTATCTTCTTCATCTCTCTTAAGGTAACCTTGGCCTGATTGATTAATCGAACGCCCATTTTAGTGGGTTCTATCGGGTGTTTTGAACGGTCAAAAAGAGGAATCCCTAACTCGGATTCCATTTTTTGAATCATCAAACTTAAGGTGGGTTGAGATACGCCACATTTCTTCGAGGCGCGTACAAAATGGCGGTATTTGTCTAAAGCCACCACGTATTCCAATTGTTGTAATGTCATGATATAGATATTATAAATACAAATATAGAAATTATCTGTTTGATAAATATGTATAAAGAGCGTTACTTTGCCTCGTAGTAATTAAACAACAATTTAAATAAATAAAAACATGTCACAAATAGGAAAACAAATTACAGATTTTAAAGTACAAGCATTCGTAGCTAATAATTTTAAAACGGTTACTAAGGAAGATGTCGTAGGGAAATGGTCGGTATTTTTCTTTTACCCAGCTGATTTTACTTTTGTATGTCCAACAGAATTAGAAGACTTAGCGAATAAGTATGATGCATTTAAAAAAGTAGACTGTGAGATTTACTCTGTATCTACGGATACACATTTTGTACACAAAGCATGGCATGATACTTCTGATACAATTAAAAAAATTCAGTATCCAATGTTAGCAGATCCTACAGGTGTATTGGCTAGAGGATTTGATGTAATGATTGAAGAAGTTGGACTTGCTGAAAGAGGTACTTTTATTGTAAATCCAGCAGGAGAGATTGTTTCTTATGAAGTAATTGCAGGAAATGTAGGTAGAAATGCAGATGAATTATTCAGAAAATTACAAGCCTTACAATTTGTAGAGAAAAATCCTTCAGAAGTATGTCCAGCCAAATGGAAAGAAGGAAGTGAAACATTAAAACCAAGCATTGACTTAGTTGGGAAAATTTAAATCCTTATAGGGGATAATACCTCGAGGATCGTTACGAAATAGAAAAGAATATTTAGGAAGCAAACCTCCGTCCTTTGGCGGAGTTTGTTGATTTATTAACACAATTCACAAGGAGTAAAATAATTATTTTTTCTCCTTCCTTTAACAGCAATTAAAACCTAAAATGACCGATACAAATAATTTATTTTATGTTCTGGCATTGTTAAAAAAATAGAGCGATAGCTAAAGCTATCCTTCAGTTTTTTACCTAGCTATCCGCCCAGTCGGAGAACAAATAAAAAATAATTCCATTGCTAAACCGTCACTAGAAAATTTAATTGGTATAACACCCATACAATATGTTAGATGCACAACTAAAAACGCAAGTTACATCGGTATTTAAAGACCTTAAAGAGGACTATACCTTTATTATAAATATTGCCCCTTCTCATGAAAAAAGAGAAGAATTAATAGATTTCTTAACAGAAGTAGCGACCTGCTCTGATAAAATCCACTGTGATATAAGGACAGGAGAAGGATTTTCTTTTGCTATTGCAAAAGGAGTTGAAACTACATCTAACATTGTATTTAAAACAGTGCCAACAGGACATGAGTTTACGACCTTACTCTTGGCAGTATTAAATATGGATGGGATAGGGAAAAACCTTCCGGATGCTGTAATTATTAAACGCATCCAAGCACTTCAAGGAAAAATTACAGTAAAAAGTTATATTTCTTTGACCTGTACTAATTGTCCTGATGTGGTTCAAACACTGAACCTTCTTGCGATATACAATCCAAATATCACCCACGAAATTATCGATGGATCCATTCATCAAGAAGAGGTAGATCGTTTAAACATTCAAGCCGTACCATCAGTGTATGCGAATGGTGAATTATTACATGTGGGGCGTTCTTCTTTAGGTGAACTCTTGGATAAATTAGAAAAACAAGTAGGAAGTGATCAGAGTGTTGCGGTAACAGCTACAAAGAAAGAATACGACATGGTAGTTGTTGGTGGTGGACCTGCAGGAGTTTCTTCGGCTGTATATGCTGCAAGAAAAGGATTTTCTGTGGCCATTATCGCAGAACAAATTGGAGGTCAAGTAACAGAGACCGTTGCGATTGAAAATATGATTTCAATTCCTAAAACAACAGGAAGTGAGCTTGCAAGTAACCTGAAATTACACTTAGATGAATATCCGATTACTATTCTTGAAAATAGAATGGTAGAGAAATTTGAAGTGATCGAAGGGATTAAACATGTGTATACTTCTTTAGGAGAAGAATTGATAAGTCCGGCTGTAATTATAGCTACAGGAGCTAGCTGGAGAAAGTTAAATGTTCCTGGAGAAAGTGATTATATTGGTTCTGGAGTGGCTTTTTGTACACATTGTGATGGTCCATTTTACAAGGACAAAACTGTAGTCGTTGTAGGAGGAGGAAATTCAGGATTGGAAGCCGCTATTGACTTGTCATCTATTGCTACTAAAGTAACGGTGTTGGAATTCATGGATACCGTAAAAGGAGATGAAGTGTTACAAAGAAAATTGAAAACATTGGATAATGTTACCGTCATCACATCTGCAGAAACGCTTCAAGTAATTGGGGACGGAAACAAGGTTACTGGAATTGAGTTTAAGCACAGAGAAACCGGGGAAGTGGAAGAACTTAGTACCGATGGTATTTTTGTTCAAATTGGATTGACAGCAAATAGCCAAGTGTTTAAGGAGACTGTTGAAACCAATAGAATTGGTGAAATAGAAATTGATGTACACTGTAGAACTAAAACCCCTGGTGTTTATGCCGCAGGTGATGTGTCTATAGTTCCTTATAAGCAAATTGTTATTGCAATGGGAGAAGGTTCAAAAGCAGCACTTTCTGCCTTTGAAGATAAAATAAAAGAAGCTCAATTGTGTTAATAGAAAAGCGCCACATTCATTCTAAATGAAGTGTGGCGCTTTTTAATTTTTCTGAAAGCACATTTTCATCCCTAAAACACTTAATTTTAGGAGATACTTTGTAAAATACTGGTTTTTGAAGTCGTTTATTAAAAGACTCTTTATATATTGTGCATTAAAAATAGCAAAGGAATTTAGTGATTTCGTATGATCTAAAGGAATAGATTCTCCATAAATTCACCAGGATCATAAAATACAACTCTCATTTCTAAATAATTAGAACGAGTGTATTTTTGAGAACAACATAAGAGCACAGAGTCCTTCTTTAAGAATATATGAGCGCAATAAAAAAACAAACAGTATCATTAGTTTTGGGTAGTGGCGGGGCTAGAGGCCTTGCACATGTAGGAGTTATCCGATGGTTAGAAGCACATGATTTTGAAATTAAATCCATTTCTGGGTGTTCTATTGGAGCGGCAATAGGAGGTGCCTATGCCATGGGAAACTTGGATTCATTTGTTGCGTGGCTTACAGGATATAAGCGTAGTGATATGTATTTTATGCTCGATTTTATATTTGGGAAAGGTGGTTTTGTAAAGGGTGATAAAGTACTGGAAACCATTAAGAAACAGATAGGAGTAGGCTTGATAGAAGAACTTCCTATAAAATTTACGGCAGTAGCAGCAGATATCGCGAATGAAGAAGAAGTATGGTTACAAGAGGGTGCTTTATGCCAGGCTATTAGAGCCTCCATTTCGTTGCCTTTATTTTTTACTCCTTACGAATTGAATGGGGTAAAATTACTAGACGGAGGAATTTTAAATCCGACACCTATAGAGCCGACATTAAAGGATGATACAGACATTACCATTGTAGTGAATTTAGGAGGAACTCCAGAATTGAAATTGCCAGAAAAAGTGATTCGAAAAGATCCATGGCAACGAAAACTTGATGTCTATATCAATAAGATGAAAAAGTACCGGAATAAAACGTCCAATGAGTGGAGTATGATGTATGTAGCAGATCAGTCGTTTAATGCCATGCAAAATGCCATCGCGCAGCAAAAAATGAAAATGTATCCACCTGATTATATTATAAATATTCCTCGGAATAAATGCAATACCTTGGAGTTTGAGAAGTCTGCAGAAATGATTGCTTTTGGTTATGAAATGGCAGGTGATGTCCTGGGAGAACTTTGTGTTGTCTCAAAAATAATTCAAAATGACGAATGTAACTAATAGAGTCTATCAAGTTGAGTGCATGCCATTATCGTGTTCTCTGGGGCTTTAAAAATAACAGGTAGGATAACGGTGTTTATTCTCCTCTTTTTTAGACGATAAAAAGAATTAAACTATGTAGAGTACTGTAATTACTTATAAAATAAAGAAGCCTCTTAGAAAAAATCTAAGAGGCTTTTTAGGTCTTATTTTAAGAGAGGATTAATAGCCTCCTGACTGTTTTTTTGCGTCATTTTTCATTTTATCATTGGGAACAATTACTACATTTACACGTCTGTTTTTAGCACGACCTTCTCTGGTAGTATTGTCAAATTTAGGTTGGGTTTCACCATACCATTGTGTTGTAAATCGTTGGCCAGCTAATCCTTTAGATGCTACAAAATAATGAGTAACAGCTTCGGCTCTTTTTTTAGATAAATTCATGTTTAATTGGTCCGCACCAGCACTGTCTGTATGTCCGATAACAAGTACGTTTGTATCCGTATATTCACGCAATACACCTGCTAATTTGTCCAGTGTTTGTTGGGAAGAATAATTGATATTAGATTTTCCTGTATCGAAATACACACCGCTCTTCTCATCAAATGTAATGATAATTCCATTGTCAACACGTTCTACTACAGCGCCTGGAATTTCTGTTTCTATCTGTTGTGCTTGATCATCCATCTTTTTACCGATTAAGATTCCAGCAGCACCTCCTACAACACCACCTATGATGGCTCCTAATTCCGAGTTTTTCTTGTTTCCAGTATTGTTTCCAATGATGGCGCCTAAGATAGCTCCTCCGGTCGCTCCAATAGCTCCTCCTTTTTGTTTGTTATTTGCGTTTTGAAGGGAACTACATCCTCCAAGGTTTAATGTCACCAATAAGGTTAATAAACCCATTCCTAATTTTTTGATCGTCTTTTTCATATCTTTTTTAATTTATTTTATTGAAATTCATGTAAATATGGAAGGGTTTTCCTTCTAAAGTTACGGTTTGTCTCCATTTCATAGTCTCTGCGGACAATTGTTCTAACCACAATCTATACCCTTGATTGCTATCTGATTTGTGATTTACATCTGTTGGTTTTAATAAAAAATCGTACAGGTCTGTTTGTACATTAATCTCCTGGATTTTAAAGATAAAATTTCGGGTACCTGGTTCACAGGTTCCTTGGTCTATGGTGTAGCTACCTGAATTGTTATTCGGAATAAAATTCCAGGTACTCCCTTTAAAACAGGCTGCAGTAAGATCGTTAAAAATACGGACGTTAAAGTTTCCGGACTCGCTGTAGGTAATGCTTGATAATTCCCAAGCTCCTTTCATTACTTTTTTGGATTGGCGTATCACTTTTGTACCTCCACAAGAAGATAAAATAATGGATACGAGCAATACTAAGATTGTTTTTTTCATATGCTAATTTTTTAGTTGGTCTTTCTATTTTAAGAGTGTTTATACAACTACTATACCAAAACAGCGGCAAGACACGCTGCATTAAAATTTATAAAGTAGCTGAGGTTTTAGAAGGGGAATGATATGTTTACTCTTTTGTAAAGATATCGTTTTTTTAAAATATAGTGCATATGTTCTCCTATAAGAACAATTCGTTCCTCCTTGAGAGAAGCCTCTAAATTGCGTTATTTCTTAAATAAGGCGGTTCCTAGGAGTAGTACTCCTGCCACTATTGTGATGTATAAAAGCCCGTTAGAGGTAGTGATACCACCATATAAAACGATTATAGCACCGAAAATGGCCACTACACTTACGATGTATTGTATGTATTTGTTTCCTGGAAATTTTCCTAATTTAATTAATTTAAATAAACCAACATATAAACTTAAATTAATTAAATACATAAATGTTATCGGCAGGTTTGAGAGTTCGAATTTTGCTTCTACGAATAAAGGAAGCGTACTTGTGAAATAATAAAGGACAAACATGAGGGTGTACAGACCAAACATTAGGTACGCACTATTTAAGGGCATATTTGTTTTTTTGTCAATGTTAAGCACCTGAAGAAAATGAACAGAATTTCCGGAATTCACTAATTGATAAGGCACTCTTAATGCTCCAATTAAGATAGCGTTTCCTGCACCTAATACCGATATTATAATGATTATTTGCATCACGATAGCCCCAAAATCACTGGCGATATTACGTGCAAATTCGGCAATATACGCATCGCCATAGGCGATCACACCATCACTTCCCATTCCAAAGACAATTCCTAAGTAATAAAAAACATAAATTACGAGTACCAAAGAGGTTCCTGTAATTAATGCCAATGGAAGGTTTCGTTTTGGATTGATAACTTCTCCAGATACTTGTGTGGCCACATACCATCCATCAAATGTAAAAGCGATGGGGATAAATGTAGCTGAGGCTAAGGCAAACAAACTGGTGTGGTCCGGGATATGAGTCGCTGCATAGGTTAATGTATTTACTTCGTTTACATCGCCTTTAAATAAACTTACAATACCTACGCCTGCTATTAATGCTAAAGGAATTACCTTGATAACTGTAGAGATCCCTTGAATTAGAGCTCCTGCAGATGGCTTTTTAATATTGATAAAAAATAAGCAGACAAAGCAGAAAAACCCTACGGAAGTGTACTGGATAAAACTAGGGGTGAAATCCATGAATTCTTTTAAGAGATTCACTATGTAAATTCCGGCAACCGTATATAAAACGGCCCCTAAAAGTGGGTAATAGATGCACATGTAAAACCAGCCTACAAAGAAGGAACTTTTATTCCCAAACCTGTATTGTGTGTATTTTATCAATCCACCTTCGTTGGGTAATAATATTGCGTAGTAGGCCAATGAAATGGCTCCTAAAACTACAGACAGTCCAACTACAACCCATCCGATTAGTCCTGCTAAAGAATTTCCCTGGGAAGCGATTAAAATATCGTCTACCTTAAAAAAAATTCCCGATCCTATTACACATCCTATTACTAAACTAATGGTGGTTCCCAATCCATATTTTGGGGCTAAACGCTGCTTCATCTCTGTTCTTCTAAAATAAGTGTGCAAAGATAAAAAAAGGACCTTTTAGAAGGGAAGAAAAACACAGAAATTGACTCATAAAAATGCACAAGAGATTTGACGAGGCAAATAATAAGTGTAAGCAGTTGAAAAACAGAGAGTAATACTTGTTTCGTTAGGTACTCAAGGTCAAGAAAATGTATGGGGAGCTAAGAGATAGAGGCCTGTTTTATAACTTAACGAAGGAGTGTGTTAAGTGAGTAGTTCTCTTGCTTCTCTATTGGAACTTTTTATACAGTAGTTGTTCTATAGAAAGGAAGCTGTAAGGTTAAGAGAATTCAAGGAAGTACTAAAGCAATTATTGATAAAAACTAGAAATGAAGTGTGAGTATCAATAATTGCGCTATATAGGTTGGCTGTACTTATGCTTTTTGATATTTCTTAAAAATCTTAGCGTCTGCTACAAAAGTTCCAAATGGAATTATAGAGGCTAATAATGCCCAAAAAGTTGTTTTTAAAGACCATTTATATTTAGACTGAACCAATAATACTAAGGCTACATAAAGGATAAAAAGTACACCGTGGGCCATTCCAACAGGGCGTGTAGGTTCTGGCATATCAAATAGATATTTCATAGGCATGGTAATAAATAAGATCACCAAGTAAGACATTCCTTCTACAAAGGCTATAAATCGTAAGAAACCAAGTGTTGTTTTAAAGTAGTTCGCCATTATTTTTTTATATTAAAATTAAGGCCAAAAATACTAAATGCGCTTGTTATGAGCTATACATTTAACTAAAAAGTATCGCTGTCGTAAATGCTTTAAATATTTAGGGTTAATGGTGGGGTGTTATGTCTTTAAATCAGGAGGTATAGCAGGGAGGTTTCAGCGAAATCTCAGCTCTTGAAATGGTCCTGTTTCTTGTGAATACCTACCGTTTCCGATGCGCCAGTAACGGTGGAGGTTCTCCATTAAAAGGATTCCATCGATTGATGCTTTTTGCGCTCATTCCTACAGCTCGTATAACGGCTCTGTCCCCATAACGTTCACGCATTTTATCCATGGCAAGGCTTAGCTTGATTATTTTTTCATGATCGTCAAACAAATCTATTTGACAGCCTCCTTCTACTAAATGACTGAACTTTACACCGATTAATCGTACGAGTAGCCTCCGCTGATAGAGTCTTTTATACAGTTCTTTTACCAAAGGGATGATTTTATGGTCGGCAGCGCTATAAGGGATTTTTTGTTGCAAGGTGTATGTTTGAAAATCAGAATACCGTATTTTAAATGTTACACAGGCGGTGAGTTTATTTCCTCGACGTAATTGATAGGTGAGGTTTTCTGCCATGGCGGCAATAATCCCTTCTAATTTTACCACATCTGTGGTGTCTTTTTCAAAGGTGCGTTCTGTAGAAATGGATTTTCGCTCGTGGTATTGCAGTACGGGACTTGGATCTATGCCTTGTGATTTTCGCCAAATAGCAATGCCATTTTTCCCCAGAACTTTTGCCATCATTTCTAAAGGCATTTCCTGTATGGTCTTTATTTTTTTAATCCCTAAATCACATAAAGTGCGATAGGTAACTTCACCTACCATAGGAATTTTTTTTACGGATAAGGGCGATAAAAAAAGTTTTTCGAGGCCTTTGTCTATTTTTATCTCGTTGTTAGGCTTGGCTTCTCCGGTGGCAATTTTTGAAACCGTTTTATTGATGGAAAGTCCAAAGGAAATGGGAAGTCCCGTGTTTTTAATGATGTTTTGTCGCAACTCACTGGCTAGTTGATGGCTTCCAAAAAAGGTGTCCATGCCGGTCAAATCTATATAGAACTCATCAATGGATGTTTTTTCATACAATGGCACGTTTTCCTTTACAATCTCCGTGACCATTTTTGAGAATTTAGTGTAGGTCCCGGAATTTCCCCGGAGTATAATCGCCTCTGGACAAAGCTGTTTTGCCATGCGCATGGGCATGGCGGAATGCACGCCAAACATCCGTGTTTCGTAACTACATGCGGCTACTACGCCACGGTCGGAGGTGCCACCGATTAATACGGGTTTTCCTTCCAGACGACTGTCTATCAGGCGTTCGCAGGACACAAAAAAAGTATCCAAATCCATATGTACTATTGCGCGTTCTGTACTCATTTTATTTTATCTGGGTTAAATTTGGTCTGGGTCTTTGTGCTTTTCTACTGTCGGTATATCTTGGGTCTTCTATGATGGCAAGTCGTTCCATGGCGGTTACCTCTATGTTTATACAGTCAAATTCCTCGGTTACTTTTCCTGTTATTTTATAGACGGCTTTTCCACGAAATGGATATTTCAGGGCGACGGGAGGGAAGTGTACCGTGTCTACAAAATCGCCATCGGCATCTAAAAAAGTGCCGAAATACATGTATTTTCCATTGCTCGTGATTGTCTTTTTTACGGTCACTAAATACACCGCCATCTGAATGAGCTTTCCTTTGAGTGCCATTAAATGCTTGGCGCGTAAAGGCAGTGCTATTTTCGTGTCTAGTAATTCGAAAAAAGAGCAAATAGGAAAGCCTAATAATTGAATTTGGTCAAAGGCATCTTCCTGTGCCGTGGAGACTAATTCAGGCATAGTATACGTGATGTGTTCCGGCTTAAAAAGGGTGATGCTCGGTTCGTTTACAATGGTTTTACTTATTTTCATGTGGGCCTCCCAGAGTAATTCTCGCTTGTTGTTTTTTGTAAAGCGAAAGGCGTCAATCTTAATTAAAATAGCCATTTGCTCCATCGAGATAGGAACTCTGTCTATAAAATCGTTGAGGTGTTTAAAAAGTCCGTTTGCACTTCTTTCTTCGACTATTCTCTTGTACGTTTTTGACGGTAACGAATCTAAAAGTTGGAAGCCTAAATAGATGGTTTTTCCGTAAATAACTGTCTGAGTATAGCTTTTGTTAATACAGGGTGGCTGGATGATGCCACCGTGCATACGTGCTTCATGTACGTATAACTCCGTGCCGTAAAATCCACCAAAATTATTAAGGGTTGCCACCATGTATTCCAAGGGGAAATACGCTTTTAAAAACAAGCTTTGGTAACTTTCTACGGCATAGGAAGCCGAATGTCCTTTGGCAAAAGCGTAGCCAGCAAAACTCTCTATTTGCATCCATATTTCACGAACTAGTTTCTCTGGTTTTCCACTGGATTTACAATTGGTAAAAAACTGTTCCTTTACCTTGTTGAATTCGGTCTTAGAGCGTTGTTTTCCAGACATTCCACGTCTCAATACATCGGATTCTCCCAAAGAGAGTCCTCCGAAATGATGGGCTACTTTTATCACGTCTTCCTGATAGACCATCACGCCAAAAGTTTCGGGCATAATGTCTAGCATTACAGGATGGGCTTCTTTACGACGTTCGGGAAAGCGATAGCGGAGAATATACTCCCGCATCATTCCTGATTTTGCGACACCGGGACGGATCACGGAACTAGCGGCGACCAAGCCTAAATAATCATCTACTTGTAATTTTTTTAAGAGCATTCTCATGGCGGGAGATTCCACATAAAAACACCCGATGACTGCTGCTTTTTTTAAGATGATTTTAATGCGTTCGTCTTGTTTAAATCGTTTGATATCATGGATGTCAATAGGCGGGATGTTTGGTTGATTATAAGCAACAATATCCACAGCTTCTTTAATTTTTCCCAAACCTCGCTGACTTAAAATGTCAAATTTATGCAGGCCAGCATTTTCTGCGACTACCATGTCAAATTGCGTGGTAGCATAGCCTTTTGGTGGCATAAAGGTCGCGGTGTATTGATAAATAGGTGTTTCGGAGATTAAAATTCCACCGGCGTGAATCCCTAAGTAATTAGGAAATCCTTGAATGTATTTACTGTAATTAAGGACAAGTTTTGAAAGTTGGTCTAAATCATTCTCTTTAAAATGGCCTGTGGTAAGTGTGTCAATGGTGGTTTTTGGTAAGCCAAAAACTTTTCCCAATTCTCGTACCGATGCCTTGTACTTAAAGGTATTGTACACCGCAATAAGTGTGGTGTGTTTAAAATGTTCAAATATGTAACGGGTGATGTCGTCGCGGTCTCGCCAAGAAAAATCAAGGTCAAAATCTGGAGGGCTCTTTCTGTATAGATTGATGAATCGCTCAAAATACAAATCCAATTCTACGGGATCTACATCCGTAATACGTAGTAAATAGGCAATGATACTGTTGGCGCCACTTCCTCTTCCTACATAAAAATAATTTTTGGAACGGGCGTATTTTAAAATTTTCCAATTGATTAAAAAGTAAGAAACAAAGTTCTTTTCTTTGATAACTCCTAGCTCTTTTTTAATGCGATCGTAGACTGCTTTTGTTGGTTTTTTATAGCGATAGGATAGACCATCGTACGCTAGTTTTACTAAAAATTTATAGTCTAAAGTCTCGTTAGAACTGTAAAATTTTTGATTGTTTGAGTTTTCTGTTGAGAGGTCAAAATGAATACTGCATTGAGATAATAAACGCTCTGTGTTTGTGATTATCTGCGGGAATTCAGAAAAAGCAAGGCGTAAATCTTCTACGGAAATTACGGTGTCGTTTACACTTCCTTGTTCGGAGGTCGGAAGCTTGCTTAAGAGGCTGTTATTGTCAATGGCGCGTAATAAACGGTGGCTGTTAAATCCTTTTTTATTTTCGAAAGTAATGGTCTGCAGGACTATTAATTTAGAAAGTTGATGCCTCCAGGGAGAGAATTTTAACTGGCTGAGTTCCTCTTTTTTTATTCCTATAAATTCGTGTTTCTTTAATTGAAAAACGCCTGCTTTTTGAAAAGGATAAATTACAAAAGTATCAGGGATTGGCACGCATTTAGAAGGGATTGTGTAGACTTTTTGGTGTAAAAAACTGGTCAAATACTGATTGCTATTTTCAAATCCTTTATTGTTTTTAGCTAGTAAAATAAATGCTTGTGTGGCGCCATTTCTAAAATCGATGCCCAAGATGGGTTTTAGCTGTTGCGCTTTGGCTAAGCGCACCATGTCTAAACTGGCAGCGGTACTGTTAATGTCTGTGTGTACAAGTGTGCTAGCGCCCATGGCGACGGATAATGTAGCCAATCGCTGTGGGCTCAAGGTGCCATATCTAAGGCTGTAATAGGTGTGATTGTTTACAAACATACTGCAAAAATAGCTACAAATAGTAGTTTTGGTTGCTTGGATTTGTAGTTTTAAGAGGGGTTTTTGTAAATTCCTAATTGTAGTCTTTGTGTAAAACGAACATATTTTACGGGACGTAAATGATTCTTCGGGGTCTTCACCTAATCAAACTCAGATTGTTGTATCTTTGAGGTGAAATATTGCTTTTATGATTCAACAAGTTACAAATGGAATTACTATTTCCGTAAAGCCGTTCTTTGAAGGAACTGCTTTTCGGGAAAATCGTTTGTATTTTGTTTTTAATTATACGATTACCATCCAGAATAACAGTAATGATACCGTACAGTTATTGGAACGTAGTTGGACTATTTTTGATTCTCTGAATGATGTAGAACTGGTAGAAGGTATTGGAGTTGTAGGAGAAAAGCCCGTACTAAAACCGGGACAAAATTATACGTACAATTCCTTTGCGATGCTAATCTCACCGGTAGGGGCCATGAAAGGTTTTTATACCATGGTAAACTTTACTTCCGCCAAATCTTTTAAAGTGTACATTCCTAATTTTCAATTAATGGTTTCCATGGCGCTTAATTAAAAAGGGAGGTATTGTTCTCTAAAAAAGTATTACTTTTCCTGTCATGAAAAAACCAACGCTATTTAAACGGAAAAACTCCAAGGGATTAGAATGTCTTAATTGTTCGATGCCATTCCATGGCGATGAAAATTTTTGCGAGAACTGTGGTCAAAAAAATGAGGTGAGCAAATTACGTGTTTCCCATTTTTTTACGGAGTTTTTAGCGGGTTTTATTTCCTATGATTCTACGTTGTGGCGTACCTTAAAACCTATTTTATTAAGTCCAGGAAAAGTATCGTTGGAGTATATAAAAGGACGTCGAAAATCGTATATAAATCCCTTTCGTTTTTACTTTATAGTGTCCATTATTTATTTTTTAGTGATTGGGTTGAATTCAAAATGGGAGGATTTAAATACTTCTTTTGAAAAAGGAAAGAACAGTGGTATAATGAATATTACGGATGATTTATCAGCGGAAGGTAAGCGTGTGATAGAGGAAGTTATGTTTAAAACAGATTCGGTTTTATCGCAAAATAAAATACGTTCTTTGGATCCTGATGGAGATCATAGTGTATCGAATGCGTTTCCAATAGAACTTGCGACGGCGTATGGTTTATTTAAAAACAATAAAGAAATGAGTGTGGTTTCTGTACTCGATAGTTTGGAATTGGCGCCTACTTTTTTTAATAAAACGTTTTACCACAAGGTGAAGGATTTTAGTGGGGATAATGTAATGGCTAATTTGAAGGCGTTTACTACTTATTTTTTGTCAAATATTTCATTGGCATTGTTCTTATTAATGCCTCTTTTTACGCTTTTTGTTTGGCTTGTTTACCTGAAAAAGCGGTATTCATATATGGAACATTTGGTCTTTGTTTTTAATACGCAAACGGTGTTGTTTTTATTACTATTAATCTTCTTTTTTGTCGATTTAATTATGGGGACGGAATACCAATGGGGACTTTCGTTTTTATTGTTTGCCTTGTATTTATTTCTAGCATTGAGAGGTTTTTATCAACAATCCTTCTTTATAACATTAATTAAGTATGTTTTACTAAATGGGATGTATGTTTTTTTAGGAATTGTAGGCGGTTTTGTAATCTTTGGAGTTTCCCTGTTTTTTTCGTAGGGATTGCTATGTGAATTTATAAATGAATGATGGATTTATTGGTTTTTCGAGTCAATAAATCATTGTAAATAATAGAAATACCTTCCGCGTTCTTTTGGATAGAAGTAATACTTACCGTTTCTACAGTACTTCTTTTCATGACTAAAGAGTTTTCTTTACTACCTATTTCTGAATGGTGAAAAGCAAGGATGGAATCCTGGATATTAGTGGTGTTATCCGTCCAGTTTTTAAACCAGTCTACACGTTGTTTTTTTATGTTTTCTGAATACAGAGTTGCAGACGACCAAATAGTGGAAGCGATGGGTAGTTTGGTGTATGTTTTATGTGTTTCATCCCAAATTAACTCCTGGAGATTTAGTCCCTTATTCCAGTCTATTATTACCATGGTAAAGGGCTCCATTCCTTCTAAGTTCAGGCTGTTTATTTCATCATTTAAAACGTCCATTTTTAAAATTTCCTTGGCTAAAACACCGCGACTTTTTAAGTAACTTTTTTTTCGAATGTGTTTTGTGAGGGCACCATTTAAGACGCAAACTAATCGTTTCTTATCACTCAGGCCAATCCAAGTTCCCCCTGCTAATTCATCTTTTGGATAGGTGAGTTTTACGCCGTTTTCTAGATAAGTCTTTGGAGGTGTTGTTTTTCTGTTGTGGCGTTCATCTCTGCTAGAAGTCAAAATAAACCCGTTATTTTCTAAGGCTAAAAAAGTTACTGTACACATAACATAAGTATTTGGATATTGAGTATTAGTAGGACGTTGAGCAAGTCGAATCGATTTTGTAACTTTGCAACACAAATTTAACAAGAAAAACTAAAATAGATACTATGGCATCAGGATTTTATAAAGTACCGAAAGCAATTAACGAGCCTGTTAATTCGTATGCACCTGGAACTCCAGAGCGCGACGCGTTATTAGCTAAATTTAAAGAGATGTATGCAGAAAAAGTAGACATTCCTTTTTATATTGGTGGCAAAGAGTACAGAACAGGAAATACTGTTGAGATTCATCCTCCATTTGACACAAAACACTGTGTAGGTCAATACCATACTGCTGAGAAAAAGCATATTGAAATGGCTGTTGAAAATGCCTTAGAAGTACGTGCTAAATGGGCAGCTACAAGCTGGGAACACCGTGCCGCTATCTTTTTAAAAGCAGCTGATTTATTAGCGGGACCATACCGTTATAAAATGAATGCTGCAACGATGATTGCACAGTCTAAAAATGTAATGCAAGCGGAAATTGATGCGGCTTGTGAATTGATCGATTTTTTACGTTTCAACGTAGAATTTATGACAGAGATCTATTCAAACCAACCAACATCTTCTCGTGGGGTTTGGAACCGTATGGAATACCGTGGATTGGAAGGATTCGTATATGCTGTAACGCCATTTAACTTTACTGCTATTGCTGGTAACTTACCTGCAGCACCTGCGATGATGGGGAATGTAGTAATTTGGAAACCTGCAGCAACGCAAGTGTATTCTGCACAAGTTATTATGGAATTGTTTAAAGAAGCTGGTTTACCTGATGGTGTTATCAATATGGTAACTGGAAATTCTGGGATGATTACAGATACTTTATTAGCGAGTCCAGATTTTACAGGAATTCACTTTACAGGGTCTACTCCAGTATTTAATAGTTTCTGGAAAACTATAGGAAACAATATGGAGAACTATAAATCTTACCCAAGAATTGTTGGAGAAACAGGAGGGAAAGACTTTATTTGGGCACATCCAACGGCAAATGCAAAGGAAGTAGCTACCGCAATTTCTCGTGGTGCTTTTGAATACCAAGGACAAAAATGTTCTGCGGCTTCTAGAGCGTATTTACCGAAGAGTTTATGGCCAGCAATTAAGGAGTCAGTGATTAAAGATGTGAAGTCATTCAAAATGGGGTCGCCAGAAGATCCTTCTAACTTTATCAATGCCGTAATTGATGCGAAAGCATTTAAAAGATTATCAGGATATTTAGACCAAGTTAAAAAAGACAGCGATGTTGAAGTTATTGTTGGTGGTGGTTATGACGATTCAGTAGGGTACTTTATTGAGCCTACCGTATTATTGACAACCAATCCTAAATACGAAACTATGTGTACGGAATTATTCGGCCCTATCATTACTATTTATGTATATGAGGATGCGGCTTGGGATGAAACCTTAGACTTGATAGATGAAACTGGAGAATTCGCTTTAACAGGTGCTATTTTTAGTGGAGATCGTTATGTGATAGAACATGCAACGAACAAGTTAGAAAACGCTGCAGGTAACTTCTATATCAACGATAAGCCTTCTGGAGCTGTTGTAGGACAACAACCATTTGGTGGAGCGAGAGCTTCTGGAACAAATGATAAAGCTGGATCTGTTTGGAACTTGCTACGTTGGGTAAATGCACGTACTATTAAAGAAACGTTTGTAACACCTAAAGACTACAGATACCCATTCTTAGGAGAATAGTATTTGAAGAATTTATAGATAAAAAAAACCGAGCTTAGCGCTCGGTTTTTTTTGTTTAAGAAAGTGTAATTTCGGTAAAAGAGCGCTTTTAAAAGGGGTCTTTTTTTAGTGCTAGACCAATTCCTGGTGCTTTGTGAAATAATTCAATTGCCATTGTTGGCTGTTCCTTGCCTGTTTGTTATTGGTGATACTCCAAGGAGGATAGACTCTAAAACCTCTTTTTCCTGCTTTGTGCGTGCTTGTAATCACTCCTTTTTCTATCAATATTGATTTTGGAAACTTAAAATACCCACAGTTTTCCTGGTGTTTAGAAATGATAATTAAAGAATCAAAAGCATCAGATTCATGATAAGGCGCTGTTTGTTTTTGAGCATTTCGTTTCCAGAAAGTAACAAATTGCCCTACTTTTTTAGGGCTAGTAAAAGCCTGCCTACACCTAAATTGAATCCCTTTAATTTGAAAGTTACAGGCGTGGTATTTTTGACTTTCTTTTTCTAGGTGAAATCCTGTTATTTCTGAAAGAGGAGTATTGGTTAATGTGGCAATTAAGTCGATAGTGCTATTTTTATAAAGAGGTGTTTTTTCCATTTGATACGCTGTTCGCAGTTCAAAGATAGGATTTTTATAGTGGGACTAAGGCATAAATAAGAGTTGTAAATAAATCATGCTGTTTTTTAGAGTTCCCTTTTTCTGTTGGGTATTCCTGTGGATGTTATAGAAATTCTCTGCGTTAGACTGTGTATTCACTCGTTGGTTTTCTTGAGCTATTCTTAATTTAACAATGAATTTCCGGTGGGTTATTTGTACGTGTTTCTGGGCTGTTTCGGGGATTAGTGATCCTTGATTGGATTTGAATCACTAATTTTAACATTTTATTAAGAACTAGGGATTTAACCTTTGTACTTTTTTGGAGTCTATAGAGGACAAACCTTTACCTAATACTATGAACTATTTATTTTCGACGGCCAAATTATTGTTTTTGAGCCTTTTTTTATTACTTTCTTCTCAACTGTTTTCCCAAAAAATCACAGGAATCGTATTAGATGAAGAGAACAAGCCTTTAGAATTTGCTTCCGTAGCATTGCTACAGACCAAGGATTCTTTATTAGTAAAATATACCTCTACAGGTCCAAAAGGAGAATACGAACTGAGTGGATTTAAACCAGGAGAATATTTGTTTCAGGTTTACTTAATGACCTTTCAAGCAGATCAACGGGTACTAAAAGTATCGAAAACACCTCAGAATATTTCGACAATCATTTTGAAACGAGAAGTAAATGCATTAGAAGAAGTAGTGATAACGGCTGTTATTCCTATAAAAATCAAACAAGATACGGTCTCTTTTAATACCAAGGCTTTTAAAATTAAGCTCGGTGATAATGTAAGTGATTTATTGAGAAAACTTCCCGGTATTGAGATAGACAAGGATGGTTCTGTAAAAGCAGAAGGTGATAATATTAAAAAGATACTGGTAGATGGCAAGGAGTTTTTTAACAACGATCCTACCATTGCGCTACAAAATCTAAACGCGGATGCGATTAAAAGTGTTGAGATTATTGACGAAGAAAGTGATGGGACTAGAACTACTGGGATTAAGGATGGAGAAAAAGTAAAAGTGATAAACTTGGTACTGAAAGATGATAAAAAAACAGGCTATTTCGGAAAGTTAGGAGCTGGTATTGGAACAGAAGATAGGTATAGTACCAAATTTGATATCAACCGTTTTTCTAGTAAAACGCAATTGGCACTTTTTGGGAATTTAAACAATATAAATAATTCTGGAGCCACGGTATTTACCCGTGATGGGAGCAGAAGTGCTGGCGGTGGATTTTTAACTACTGGGACGGCTGGCGCCAATTATAATTACGAATTTAAGAAGAATCAAAATTTCAATATTGATTATCATTATGGATATTCGGATAAGGAGCAAGAGACAGTATCCAATCGTACAGAGTTTAGAAATGACGATTCCTTTACTCGGAATTCGGCAAGTGATAGTCAGAATATTTCAAAAAATCACAATGTGAATTTCAGTTTTCGTGATCGTTCTAAAAAAGGAACTTATATAGAGTTTCGTGGAGATTTTAAAAAGGACGACCGTACTTCTGATACTCGAAATAACACCGTGTTTTTTGATGATGACCAAGTAAAAGATGCGACAAGTGAAAGAACTACCTATAGTGAAGATGATAGATCTAGTGGGAAGTTAAAAGCATCTATTCAGAAAAAAATCAATGAAAAAGGGCGAAATTTTAGCGTTAAAATGGGACTTTCTTTTAAAGATAATAAGGATGTAAATTACCAAACTTCTACAGATGCTTCTGATTTGGCTTCGCTGGGTGAAGTGGTGGAGGTTTTAGAAGTTAGTACGAGAAGAGATGCTATTAAATCCTTAAATTATGATGCCGCTCTGAAATTTACAGAGCCTATTTTTAAAAACAACTACCTGTTTGTAGCGACTAAGTTTACTAGAAATACCAGTGATCAGGACTTAAATCAAGAAAAAAGAAGGGATGGTCTAGTACAGGACCCGTTAATCTATGGATTGGATTACACTAAAAATAAATGGTCTAATTCCATTGGGTATCGCTACAGTAATAAAAAAGTACAGGTAACGCTAACAGGAGATTATCAGCAAAATGAACAAAAAATTGAGTTGGATCAGTTGCAAGTGGTTACTAAAAAATACACGGATATTTTACCCAAAATAACGGCGAATTACGAATTTAAAAAAGGGAAGAAATTAAGGCTTCGTTATACTAAATCTGTAAGCCTTCCAAGTGTGAATCAATTATCACCTGTGATTAATGATTTTAATCCGCGCTTTATTAGAACAGGGAACAGCGCTTTAACAGCGCAGGATGTGGATAATTATTCCGTGATGTTTTACAATCATAATTATGCGTCGGCCAATAGTTTATTCTCGATGATCACCTATAGAAAAACTGACAATGCTATTATTACCAGTAAAGTGACAGATGCGGATTATGTAAAACATGTTACTTATATGAATTATGGCGATAAAACGAGCCTGAGTGGTCGCTTGTATTTACGTAGGAAATTTAAAGGAATTCCGGTTAGGTATACGGCTAAATTAGTAGGAAGTGTGAATGACTTCACCACCGTTTTGGAAGGTGATTATAGTAAAACGACAAGTAAAACTACGGAGGTTGGATTCACTTTTAGCAACGATTCTAAAAATAATTACGATGTGTTAATTGGAGCGGATTTAGCCATTAACAATACTCATTATTCTTTGAAAAATTATGATCGTAGGTACATAAAACAAAATTATTTCACCAAAGTAGACGTGGATATTACTGAAAAACTAACGGTAAATTCTCAGTTCAGTTACACCTTATATTCCGATGATGATTTTATTTCACAAACGGCGCCTATTTGGAATATGGCAGTGGAATACGCATTCTTAAAAGGGCAAAGAGGTCTTTTGAAATTTCAAGTTTTTGATATTTTAGATAAGGATTTAGGAATTAGCCGTACGAGTTCAGACACTTATATTGAAGAGAGTTTTAGTACTAATTTAGGAACTTATGCAATGTTGAGTTTTACCTATAGCTTAAAATCTTACAAAGGAAAAAAGAGTAAACGAGACAGTGGTAGACGTCGTCATTACAGACGCGCTCACTAAAATAAAACAGAAATACTGTTTGAAAAGGAAGTAGTTGTATGTGTACAACTACTTCCTTTTTTTAGTTACAGTGTGGTTCCATTGAGGGGCTTGGAGATGGAATTGTTCTCGGGACTTAGCTGTCCTTTTCTTTTTATTTAAAAGCAATGCTGTGTTTTATGCCTGCGGGGTTTCTAGGTGTGGTTGTTTCTTTGGTCTTACGATCGTTTAGACGTGTAGGAGCGGTGATTTTATAGCAGGATGATAAAAGAGGATGCATGGCGCTTTGAGGATGGTGGTTGCTGTCCTTTTACTCGGAAATAGGCATAAAAAAAAGCCGTACAAAAAATGTACGACTTTTATAATATTATAGTAAAAGCTTAAGCGATAGCCGTTGCTTTTTTAGATTTTCTGTATAAGAAAGAATTGAATAATTTTCTTTTTCCAAAGTTAGGTCTGCTTTTAGCATTTACAAACTTTTGAAATAATTTTTGGTTTACACCAAAGTACTCATAGGTGTTTCCGTCTGTAAAAGTAACTTCCATCATCATACTTTTGTGGTGGAAATCATCAATGTGAGATTCAGAAATAGTTTTAGCGTAGGCTTCTAAATTAGCTTCTTTCGTCGCTGGAGCAATACTTACCAAGAAATGATATGCATCAATGATCTTTAAACTTACTTTACCCGCTTCTTCTATCTTAGCTTCGTCTGTAAATTTATCTGGATGCCATTCTTTAATTAAGTTTCTGTAAGTTTTTTTCAACTCTCTTAATTCGATAACTCCTTCTACCTTAAATAATTTCTTGTATTCGTTGATACGCTTCATGTGTAATAATTCAAATTGCGTGCAAAAATAGATAAAATAGTTGAGTTGAGCTTATTAAAAATCATTTATGTTTGTTTAATAGGGTGCTCCCTTGGAAGCCGATAAGCATTGTGTGTGATAAAGAGTTGTTTGTTGCTTTTTGAATGCGAATTCTGTCTTGTTTTTTAGGGTTTCACTGTCATATATTGATTTTTGAGCGTAGGGCTTGTTTTGATTTCTTCCGATGGTGACAGAGGCTTTCAGTCCTCTTTTTTGTACTATTGCATAGCGCTACATCGTTATAAAACGTAAGCCGGTAAATTCATTAAACAAATCTCTCTTATGGATGTCACAGAAAAAGAAATAGATTACAGCATTAGAAAACCGTATTCTACGCTAAATAAACGAACTGAAAAGACGAAAAACGTGTGGTTTGTCTGTCATGGTATGGGACATCTAAGTCGGTATTTTTTACGTTATTTTAAAGACTTAAATCCGGAAGAAAACTATATAGTTGCGGCCCAAGCGCCTAGTTTGTATTACTTAGGGGAAAACTTTAAGCATGTAGGAGCGACTTGGCTGACAAAAGAAAACACCTGTAAAGAGACAGAAAACGTGATGCGTTACTTTGATGCTATTTTTGAGATGGAAAACTTGGACTGTGACTTGAATTTAATCGTCTTAGGCTTCTCTCAAGGCGTGAGTGTTGCGACGCGATATGTGGCGAAACGACAATTGAATTGTGAGCAGTTAATTTTACATTCTGGAGGGATTCCTAAAGAATTAATTTCCGAAGATTTTGCCTTTTCTGATGCAAAGGTGTCATTGATTTACGGAACAAAGGATTCTTATTTGAATGCGGAACGCATTGCGGAAGAAACCAAGAAAGCGAAGCACTTGTTTTTGAATGTGACTATTGTTCCCTTTGATGGAGGGCATGAAGTGAATGCCGAAATTATAAAAAGTATGGGGTCAATATAGTAGGTGTCTTACCGAACGGCCTCGCTTAATATAATGAGCGAGGCTGTTGGTTGGTATAAGATGCTTATTTTTTTACAAGTACCCATAATTCTACTTCTTCAGAACCACGCCAGTTTTGATCGCGTGTTGTTTTGTCCGAAGCAACTTTTACGGATTTTTTAAAGCATTTTTCTAGTTTAAATCTGCCTCCTTTAGATATTTCTCTGGCAATTGGATGCTTTTTAGTCACATTGGTGATTTGTGCTAAATTTGAAAATATAAGCACCAATTTACCGTCAGGTAACAATAGGTCTACTGCTTTTTCGAAAAATGCAGGGAAGAGTTCTTCATCGTAATAAATAGCTTCGTCTACACTTTCTATATCATTTAATTTAGGAATCCATGGTGGGTTAAAAATGATAAGTTCGGTTTGTTTTGTCCACTTTCCAAAAAGAGATCCATGGTCTAATTCTATCTTTCTAGACAGTTTGGTAGATCCCATAAAATCTTTGATTCCAAGGATGCTATTAGGATTACTGTCTGTTCCAAAAACTTTTTGGAAACCGTGCTTTACTAATTGAAAAGCGAGTACTCCACTTCCAATTCCTACATCAATGGCTGATTTTTTAGGGCCTTCGTAACGTTTTAACCAATTGTCAAAAAGGATCAAGTGATCGAATCGAGTCGGGAAGTAGGTTCCGTAATAAGGGTGTAATTTATTTCTTAGTACCGGAACTGTGATTCCGTTAGTGTACCATTGCCAAGAACTGTTTAGTCCTTGTACTTGTGGAAATGTTAAGAAGAAATTAGGGGTTTCTGGATATAATTTTTCCAACCAACCAATAGTAGGTTCTTTTTTTACCGCTAATTTATGTGCTTTAATTTCTATGAATACCAAACTAGAGAGTCTGTGATAGGCTTCTCTGTATTTACGTTGTTCTAAAAATGTTTTCTTTGGGAATTTACGTGTTAGATGCTTCTTTAACTCTAGCATTAGATCCAAGCCGTTTCCGTAAAATGCGGTGATTAAAACGGCGTTTCCTGCTTCTAATTCTTGTATGGCAGCCCTACTGTCCGATCCGCGTTTAAATGGGATTGTTTTTGGTGTAGAAAGAATTGGCGTTGGTTTATTTAGTGTTAGTTCCGACATTATTTTTTTATTTGCTTTGGGGGCAAAGGTAGGGAATCCTTGTTGATATGTTGATATGAGTAGTGACGCAATGCATTGCGTGGCTACACATCCTCCTAACCACGCTAACATCACCCAAAACAAAAAAACAACAGGTTAAGAGATCCTATCTGCACTAGCAAATACATTTCCAAGAGTCGGTTTAGAAATGGATTTTATTTTCTTGCAGTGAAACTGTTTTCTTTAGGGGGGTGAATAGGATTCTTTTTCTTTTTAATATGGGGGTGTTTTATATAGGGATAAGAGATGGCACGCAATTATAAATACCTATCGGTTTGAGCAAAAAGATTTAAAGTGTTTTACGCGGCATTGTCTAGTGGTTATGGATCAACAGAAGGAGATACTAATTATAGTTACGACATCAAAATAACTGGAGGAATCCGTACGGAGCTAGTTCTTTTCCCTAATAGGTGTTTTTAGTAGAACGAAATACACGGAATACTCTTTTACTGTGCTTTCGCGTTAGGGATAGGAGTGGCATCCTTTTTTTTCTTTTAAAAAAAAGATATAGCGGATAGCCCGACCCTTGGGGAACGCCCAAAATAAGAGATAGATGTGAGAGATGAGGTATTAGATGTGAGTGGGTATAATTGTGATGAAGGAGGGTTTTACAATTAAAAAATTAGCAGTCTTCAAGAATACTCCTTGAAGCACACAGGCACCTACGCCAACATCACCTCAAAAAAAAATCCCCAAACCAATGGTCTGGGGATTCTATATATAAAATAGAATCTCCAGGTAGTTGTTACCCTTTTTTTATAATAATTATTAATTTCTTTTTTAGGTTATCATATTCTTCTAAGCTAATTACATCGAGCTCAAGAAGTTTTTTGTGTTCAGATAGTTTTTCGATGGCTTCCTTTCTAGTTAGTTTCGCTGTTGGGTTTTTTATTTCACCTGTAGATAGAGCAATTTCGTAATCTATCAAAACAGGGAGTAATCCATAACCTTTAAATTGAGGGTACATCTTAAAACCATTTTGGGGCTCTCCATACGTTTTCATTTTATGGATAATTATTTTTTTACCAGCCAGTCTATTTGCAACACTTTGTCCTCCTTGTGATATAAATTTAAATCCTAATTCAGATGTCGGAATCCCAATGATCAAGGTGTCGCCAATTTTTAACGTGTTTCCTGCTTTAGTTATGTAAGATTTAAAGCTAGATTTTTTTAACAAATGGCCATATTTGGAAGTTTGGGAAAACCCGAAAGAAACGGTCAATAATATGAGTATTTGGATGAATTTCATTTGTAAATTATATATTTATTTTATTATCAACTGGCTGTGATTTCTATATAAGATATTCTTCTAGAGATAACCGTCGAAACCATGTTTTGCTATCTACTGCGATGGTACATACATATTTTGGAATAGAACTCCAGTCATGGGTTATTTTACAGGACTTATCATTCCCATACTGAAAATAATCACTTAATCTTTTTCCTGTGTTTTAGATTCTCTTATGTAAATTACATTCATCCTTATCAATGATTAAATAAACGCCATAACGTCCATTGTTTGGCCATGTACTGGGCCAATGAAAATCATTTTTAGAAGTTGATGAAGGAAATAAATCAGATTTCTCTGTTATTTCAAATTCACTAAGACTTGGGTTTCTGTATTTAGCAGGAAATGTTTTACTGCATTTAGTACTGCATTTAGTACTTCATGGAGGGTTTTCATAATGTTATATTTTAGTGATGTGAAGGTACTGAAATATAAGGTTACTTATGTGTTGATTTTCTGATGATTGTTCTAGTGTGAAAAAGAGTAAAAAATGATATTTGTGAAAGAGAATAGACACGCCAACAGCACACAAAAAAAATCCCCAAACCAACGGTTCGGGGATTCTATATAAAATATGTAATGAATTACTTATCTCACTAAACTTGCTTTTAAATACTCGCGGTTCATACGTGCGATGGTATCTAATGAAATTCCTTTAGGACATTCCACTTCACAAGCACCGGTGTTGGTACAGTTACCAAAACCTTCTAAATCCATTTGAGCAACCATGTTTTGAACACGCTCAATAGCCTCAACTCTACCTTGTGGTAACAAAGCAAACTGAGCTACTTTAGCCGCGGTAAATAACATAGCACTTGAGTTTTTACAGGTAGCTACACAGGCACCACATCCAATACAAGAGGCAGCATCCATAGATAAATCTGCGTCAAATTTTGAAATAGGAATTGCATTGGCATCTTGTGTGTTTCCTGAAGTATTGATAGAGATATATCCACCAGATTGTTGGATACGCTCAAAAGCCATACGGTCTACAACTAAATCCTTAATTACAGGAAATGCTTTCGCTCTAAACGGCTCAATATAGATGGTGTCTCCATCTTTAAAAGTACGCATGTGTAACTGACAGGTGGTAATTCCTCTGTCAGGTCCATGAGCCTCTCCATTAATAAATAAAGAACACATACCGCAAATTCCTTCACGACAATCGTGGTCAAAGGCAATAGGTTCATCATTTGAGGCAACTAATTGCTCATTTAACACGTCCATCATTTCT
>JAESRX010000033.1 GCA_016764435.1 Flavobacteriaceae bacterium
CACAAGCCACCAAAAACAAGAAACAACAACTTAGAATCTTTAAATATTTCATCATATTTGCCTTAGTTTTAAATCTTTTTTATTGAATGATTTTTTATTGCAGTACAGATATAGACCAAAAAACATTGCTTTTTTTACGGCTGAATGATACTGTTTTTATTTACATTGTAAGTACTACCACTTTCATGTTTAAGCCTTCCTTAGTTTAAAGCCTCGTTTGCTAAAGCCATGTTTAGGGCAATAGAGGTAAAGACCAAAGAATGTTCCGTATTCTAGGCCATCCTCTGTATACTTTACCCAACCGGCACATTTATTTCTATAAAATAAGTCTTCCTTTGTTTTAAGTCGTAAATAGCAAACTCTGCCCCTTGCATAAAAAACCAATTCATAGTTAGTGATCGGCTGAGGTTCTATTGTAGGGTTATTTAATAGTTCTAATTCTTCATCCCACCCTGCCTTGATTCCTCCTTCTGTTTTATAATATGTTTGTGCTTGTACTAACAAAGTTTCAAAATATAATTTGGCTATATAGTCTTTATTCCTCTTTTTAAACTCTCGTAAAAAAGTTTGGTAATAATTAAATGTCTCTTTTTCTAAATAAGCTGGTTTTACTTCCCGCAAATCAGCAGCGTTACCCCAAGAGTTCTCACTAAGGTCGTAGGGTACATCAGCATGGAACTCGAAGCTATACTCGAAATAGGTTAAACCACTGCCTGCAAATATTTCACCATCGGCATCTTTTGTTGGGCTCTGGTGGTTTTTTACCTCAAACTCGTCATCGAAGCTCATATCTCCCTGATTGTTATAGCGAACTACCTTAACATACACCGAAGAGGCATCGCCCAAATGGGTAACCGTCTCACCATAGTCGTATGCTTCTTTTATTAAATCACCAACAGGGTACATTCGCACCGTAACCGTATGTGTTCCTGTTTTTAAAATCTTGTGATTAATTTCTAAAGGACTTGCCAAATTAGAAAGACTATAACTTTTATAGACTGGCATATCATTAACCAACACCTCAATCATACAATTTGCTTTGCCTATGCGTAAATAATACAGAGGTTCCCATTTGTAGCGTTGTACATTTGCGCTAATTACTTCTACAATATTTTCTGAAGTGATGTCTTGTAAACTAATTTCTGTTGCTGCTACTGCCATTGTTTGTTCTTTTTTTGTTGATTGAGTGCTCTGAGTTTCACAAGCACAAGCCACCAAAATCAAGAAACAACAACTTAGAATCTTTAAAGATTTGATCATATTTGCCTTAGTTTTAAATCCTTTTTATTGAATGATTTTTTATTGCAGTACAGATATAAATTATAAAACATCGCTCCTTCTCTATCATTATTTTTATACAAGACCCAAGCCGAACTTTTATTTCTTAACCTTTTATCACTGGGGTTTTTATGTCGTAATTGACAAACCTCACCGTCCGCATAAAATATTAATTCATAATTTGTAATAGGCTGAGGTTCAAGACTAGGATTGTTCATAAACTCGGTGGTTTCATCCCAAATTTCTTGCACCTCTTCTTCTGTATTATAATATGCCTGTGCTTGAACTAGTGTTGCTATAAAATCTTTTTGAGCAATGTAGTCCTTCTTGTTATTTTTTAATGCGTGTATATAGTTTTGGTAATATTCATAAACAGCATCATTCAAATATTCTTTTTTTACCTTCCGCAAATCGGCAGCATTTCCCCAAGAGTTCTCACTAAGATTGTAGGGTACATCAGCATGAAACTCGAAACTATACTCGAAATAGGTTAAACCACAGCCTGCAAATACTTCGCCATTGGCATCCTTAGTTGGGCTCTGGTGGCTTTTTACCTCAAACTCGTCATCGAAGCCCATATCGCCCTGATTGTTATAGCGAACTACCTTAACAGACACTGAAGAGGCATCGCCCAAATGGGTAACCGTCTCACCATAGTCGTATGCTTCTTTTATTAAATCACCAACAGGGTACATTCGCACCGTAACCGTATGTGTCCCTGTTTTTAAAATACGTTTGTTAATTTTCAAGGGGCTTGCCAAATTAGAAAGACTATAACTTTTATAGACTGGCATATCATTAACAAAAATTTCAATTAAGCAGTTTGCCTTGCCAATGCGTAAATAATACAGAGGCTCCCATTTATAACGTTTCACCCTGCTGGCTACTTGTTCTACAAAGTTTTCAGCATTAATGTTTTGTAGACTTATCTGTTCTGTAACTGTTTTGTTTCTCATTTCTTGTAGTTCTTCTTTTTTATTAATGGTCTTACAGTTTAATAAACTTAAAATTGCTATAATTGCTATTAATCTCATATTATAGTCCTTTTATTATATCGTCTTTTTTAAAAAGGTACACTTTTTCACCCTCTATATCAAAAGGTTTTAAGATGACCAGTTGTGGGTTCTCGCCTTTTAATTCAAAGTTAGTGTTGTTTTCTTCTTCGTTTTGCCAGTCAGTTTTTTCTCCCTCATCCTTTTTTAACAAATAACTATACCGTCCAGCTATGCCCGAGAAGTGAGTAATGTCTTGAGAGTAGGGGTTCAGGTCGTTGTCTATTCCGTATTTGCGTTCAAAAGAGATACCTCCCATAAGCATGGCTTCACCTTTGGCATTTATTTTAGCGTCCTTACTTATATAGTCCTCTACTTTTGCGCCTAACCATTCGGGTATATAAGGTTCTATCCAATCGGTAGTAAAGGTAAGTTTGCTACTCACTTTCATAAAAGCATACACATCTATGCTTTTTTTACGGCTGAAGGACACGGTTTTTTCATTATTCTCTAAACTACTTGTACGCACCTCTCCGTTGGGCAGTTTATTTTTCATTTCAAGGATAGGTGCTCCATCGTCAGGAAAGTTAAAGTCTACTTTAAACTGGGCTTTATATACGCCTTCTACCGATAGATAGTATTTGAGTTCTTGCCCTAATTCTTTCGCGATTTTTCTTGCTTTTTCGGCAAGATTTTTTTCGGCTTTATTGAGAATTACAATAATATCTCCTGGAGTGATAAATGCTCTTGGACCTTTCTTATGAAGTGCTTTGGCAGCAACTGAGCTGCTGGTTAATAAGCCACTTCCTGCATTACGCTTCATTTTAAAGGTTCTGTTTGCAAGATTTTTATTGTTCTTAAAACGTTTAAGTATTTTAAATTTACCCCAGAATCCTATAACGGTACGGGTAATAGAAAAAAGATTACTTATACCTGTTGCTCCTAAAATTAAATCACCCGTATGACCATCGAACTTTGCGATTAGACCAAAAAGGGGGTTGGCACTTAGTTTTAATTCATAATTATAACCGCTACTGCCATCACTATATATTTTATAGCCCTTACCTATAGAACGTGTAATTATAGGAAATGCTATGTCAAAAACACTATGTTCTGTTTTACGTTGAATCCACTGGTGTCTATCCTGTAATTTTTGTACTTTTTTTGCGACTTTTACTCCTTTTATAGAGGCTTTTAATCCCAATCTTGCAGCCGCGGAAGATCCTCCTGAAAATATAAGTATCAAAATATCTGCAATGACCAAAATCAGTATAATAGAGGAAAAAATAACGTTGCCTATTTGTGGATAACGGGCTGTATAATCCAATATTTTCCTAGTTGTTCCATCCTCATTGTAATACCCATGTAAGCCTATGCCCATGTGGTTTCCAATAGTGTAGATATAATCATAAATCATTTCAAAAATGAAACTATTAAGATCTTTATTAAAGGGTAAAACCATTATAGGTGACGGCACTATGGAGATATAACTCATGTATTTCAGAATAGTCTCCTTGTACTTTTCTGCCATTTCTTTAATACCTATATGTAGCTTGATCTCGGATATTTCCCTGAAATACATGTCCTTTTTGTCTGCTATTTTTAATTCGTCGGGCTTATTCTCTAATTGTGAAGGGTCTAGCATTAGTTGAAAATGTAATGCCCAAGCCACATCAGGGATTATTTTAAGACGTATGTTTTTTCTATATCGGCAGGTTTCTATGGGTATCGTCAGCTCGGTAGTGACAGGTGGAATAAAATAATCCCCTAAAAAGTTTAAGTAGTCGGTGTCAGCTACTCCTGTTTTCGAATGGTATTTATAGGGGTAATACGGAGTGAACTCTAAATTTGCCCCATCGTAGGTAGTAATGTTAGCCTCGTCTATTTCTGTAGTGTCTATTATTCGGGTAGTATGGGCTTTGTCTCCTTTTTCAACAGCAGAACATTTGCTCTTAGGTTCGTGTCCTGTAACACTTATTTTGAATGGTTTTTTATGTGCTCCCACCATAATATTTGCACTGGGTTGCTTGTATGGGTTTTTTACGGGCTGTTCCTTCTCGTCAAATAAAATAATCTCGTCCTGACTTCCAAACTTGTATTTAATGGTTTTATACTTACATAATTCATGGCGTTGTGTGAAATATTGTTCATTATCTCTTATCATTACTGTCATTAAACCTGTAGCAGGAGGTTCAGGGCTAGTAAAACAATTGCCATTTATCACAAGTAGTTTTCCTTGTTCCTTCCCATTAAATAAAATTGTCTTTCCTTTTTCACCATTATAGGAAACCACGAAATAGACTTCCTCTTTAGCGAAGAAACAGTTTGATTTTTCGGTATTCCATTCCTTTTTTAATTTTACTCTATCAATAGTTCTATCTTTTATTAATATAAAAGAATCCAACTTGTGATTATCTTTACTTAGAAATATCTCAACATTGAGGTTGATTCCGAAAATACCTTTTCCATCAACTTTTAATTCCACCGTCTCGTTAAAGTCTGCCTCTGTAATCTCTTGATAGTTCTTTGTGCTAAGCCAAACTGCTTCTGTGATTTCAGATTCATCAAAGAGATTTATGGTTACACTGTCTATAATACTATCGTCAGGTTTTAATGCATGAATAAGAATGGTAGACGGAAAATCTACGGCCCCTGCTTGGTCTTTATAAAGGATAAGTTCTGCTTTTTGTCCACCTGTATAGTCCTCATCATCCACCCGTTTATCATTTTGATAGAGTACCCATTGAATGTCTTTACATTGTTCTTCGGTAATGCCATTGTCTAAAGCTATTTCAAAATGAACGATAGCACTTGACATTTTTCTGAAATCTAAATTAAGAGAGTTGTCCTCTATAATATTATTGTCGTATTTGGTAATGATTCCCATAGTTAAATTGCCTTAAATCCTAATTTTTTCTTTTGATTTGCTTCAACATCTGTTGGTATTGGGTTAATTTGTTGAGATATTTCTTGTTCTTCTTCAGTTTCCTCAAAGTTACTGGCAGTAGGTTCAGCAACCTGTCCATGAAATGTGATGCTTACACATGGAGTCCCTGCAATGGCACAAATAGATTTGCTTCCTTCCAGTAAAGGATTGCCTCCATTTTCTTTATAACTTATCTTGTCATAGAAGTCTTGCCATTCTGTGATATTGGGTATACATGGCTTATTGGGGTAGGAGAATTTGCAAGTGCCAAAGGTCTTTTTTTCAAAAGGTAGCCCTATCTCTTTGTTCGTTGCTATTAGCTTTTCTTCTCCTTCACTATCGTTAATGTAGTGTTTTGTAATGGTGCTTACCGAAAGCTTATCGGGAGTTGTCCCGAACTGGCATTCGCAGTCTGCGCCGTGGCATACTAAGTGTCCTTCTTTACTCATAATATATTATTTGTTTAACCAATCTGCCATTTTCTCACTAAAGCTACGCTTTGTCTTTAGGGGCTTAGATTCTAAATCCTTTTCTTTTAGATGCAAAATTTTAATCACTACGTCTTTTATAACGCTTTTATTATTATTTAATACTTGATGATTAGCGGTTATATTTTGAATCATGTGAGTATCGATATCAAAATCATAGAGAACATTAATAATACCTTTTCCTTTGCCGTTAGCATAGTATTTTGAATACGGATTGGGTGTTATCGTTCCTTTAAATTTAACCTGATTAGTGTTGTAGTAACTTTGTTCTTTAATAGGTAGTATTAAGCCTTTGTAGGCAAGAGGTTCTTTATAGGTTTCAAAAGGTAAAGTTAACGTACATGAGGTGTTTTTAGTATGTCCTCTAACAGGCTGAAAATACAATCCCCAAAACCAATCAGTTTGAAAATGATGAGTTAATAATTTTTTTGAATGTATTTTCTTCTCCAAGCTGGTTAAATAATTTTCAATATAAATACCTGTGTTTTCTTTTAAAGATGTCTCTTTAAAAATCTCATAACGTTTTAATAAAGCTTTATAGCTGTTGTTTGTAATCCATTTTAAGTTTCCTTTATCGTTTACTACCATTTGAAGAGGGTAGAGGACGTTTATCCCGAATTCTAGGTCAAGTCTTTGTTTATAAGTATGAGGAATTTTATTATTGAGGTATACATCTGATTTGTTCATGCTCACAATCCAAGATGAGCGATCTATTTGCTTATGGTATTGTACTCTTATTGTATAGGACAATCTATTTATCTTGTCATGCTGTTTAAACACCAAGTCAACGGCATAGAAACGAATCCGTTTACCGTCTTTCTCGATCTCTATTGTGTTTTCGTATTGATTTCCGAATGTAATATTCTTCATTTTTTTTAACGTCTATTTTTTTTGAGGGATTAGAATACCCATACACTATATCCCCATCTCTTCAATTCAAAAGTTGAAGGAATCTATCCAAGAGATACAGTTGATTGTCATTTTTTTTATAAATATATATAAAACAGCTTATAAATAAGGAATAATACTTCAATGTGCGGAAATCCACAATTTAAGCTACTAAAACACACATTAAATTGCTGAATTCACAGTTTTTAGTATCTGTGTTTTGTAAATCTGAATATTCCTGTTTGATTTTTGCCAATGATCTTTTTTTAAAAACCAACCATTGCTGTGTTTTATTAAATCCGCTATTTTTATATAAATTTTTGATGAAAAATTTACTGCCATTAAGACTTTAGGTTAGAACGAATTTTACGGCGCTTTTCTGATGATTTTTTCTTAAAGAACTAAGTAGGGAACCACTTGATTTGACGAGGATATACTGTCAATATTTACAGTTGTATTTTAGTAAAAAGCCTCCTGTCTCAAACGGTCGTTTGGATGGATGGTAGTCACGTAGCGTCACATCGAATGATTGCGACCATAAGTGTAATTGTAGGAGCTGTCTTTTTAAAAAGAAACATTGTAGGAAAGTTACTCTCATGGATGTTTTTCCTTAAACCTGCTATTCTCAATATAAATTTTTGATGAAAAATTTACTGCCATTAAGACTTAAGGTTAGAAATAATTTTGCGGCGCTTTTCTGAGAATTTTTCTTTAAGAACTAAGTAGGAAATCACTTAATTTAACGAGGATATACGGTTCGTATTTTTTTAAAAAAAACGAGGCTCTCTATTTGATGCTGAAAAGGTCAGCACAGTTACTGTTTGTTTTTTGACATTTCCAATCTTTATGTAAATTGGAAATGTCACAGCCTTAGGTGAAAATTTCAAGGAGATAATAGTTGAGATATCCCTCGTTCGTTTTTAGGATTTCTCTAAAAGGAGGGGTGTTATTCCGTATATGTAAAGCGTCTAAATAGGCCTTTGTTTTCTCTGTTGGGTATAGTGTCCCCTATAAAATTAAGCGTTTCTAAGCTACAGAAAACGTGAAACCTAAATTCGTCATTGAATTCTAAGACTACTTTTTGCAATAGATTTCCATTTAAAAACCATGTAGCTAAATAATTACCAGAGCTTGCGGGGCTTAGTTTGATCATTATGGTATGCCATTGCTCTTCTTTGATTAAATAAGGGTGAGAATCATCGGGGTTACCCTGAATGACACAGTATATCAATTGATCATCCTCTTGTGCATTTAATTTAGTTCTTTCTGTTTCTTTTCCGGAGCCTATTTCGAAATCTATCTCGTGCTCGTCATTATAATATAAAAAGGCACCGAGACTGGTTTGGTCGAATAAGTCTCGTTTTGAGGTGTATATTTCCCAAGTGTAACTTCCGTATCCATAGCTGTTTTTCTTGGTTTTTAGCTTTGTACGATCTGATTGATTGGCATGATTTTTAATCGCTAAAATTCCATTTTCAACTGTAAAATCTCCTCCAAAACTGTAAGCGTCTTCCATCCATTTTTCGAATGTTTTTTCGCTATTTTTAAATGTTTCTATAAAGTTTTCAGTGTCTGCTACGTCTTGAATGTCTTCCGTTTTACTACAGGAACTTAAACTTAAGACGAGTAATAGGGTACATGCGAGTAAGTGTTTCATAGGATTTTTTTTGAAGGCTAAAATACGGATATTTCAGGATAATTGTTGGTTTTTTAGGATTAAAAAGAGTTCAAAATTGTTTTTGGAAGGATGCCTAAAGTTGGTTGAAATACGCATGCCTGTATTGGGAAATGTCAAATTCATTGCTCTTGATCCTGTTTGTCGTTTCTGATAGGGGAAAGGGGGCAATCTCATTTTTCCTTCTCCTAATTGACACAACTAAAACAGGAAATTCCTCTGTTCAATTCCTCCTGTTTTTAGCAGGTGATTTTTCCGAATACAACGAGGGGCTTCCTGGTAGTATTCGTCTTGTTTTTGTTACGTGTCCAATCCTAGAATTGTAAATTTAGGACCTATTTAAAAACAGCTTTATTAAAAAAATATACTTACTGAAAATAGGAATATTACTCAAGTTGTGTACTTAGATGGGTTTACGCAACCTGTTGGTAGTTAAGATTAAAAGTGTTTACTAGGAGTCCAAAAACCGCAATATTTGCTATTGTTTTATGTGTAATTAATTCAATATAAATGGGTTAAGTCCTATTTTCTAAAACGTCAATGATCAAACTGACAACTTCTAATGTTCTGATATTTAGCTTGTTTTCTATCGAATACTAGTGGGTAAATATTGAACCATTATAATGCTTATTTGTGCGATTTAAATATCAAAATTAATAGACCGACATTTTTCTGTGTAGGAACTTAAAAGTACAATAAAACCATGGGTTTACCTTGGTTTTTATGCTAATTATTTTTCATTAAACATCTGTAAATGAACGCAGAGTGGAACTTGATTTTGCATAATAAAAACATGGAATTATTAGGCTTTTAAAAAATCAAACTTTGGATAGCTGTGTGTTTTTATTTAAAAATAAATAATAAAATTTGTATAATCGATTTTTTTAAGATAGGTTTGTGACCTCACTACTAGTCGTTTAGTTTTAGTAACGTGTAGTGCATAGCTTTCCTATTTTCTTGAAATCAGTATGTTGTAGTTTTTGTAAATTTAAAATTTTCAAAAACACAAATTTATTTGATAATGATTTAATGAAAATAGAGAAAAGATGAAAAAAAACAACACTTTTTTAAAAGTTATTGTAATTGTACTTCTGAGCTTACTTCCTGAAAACATCCATGCACAATGCGATATTAACATTTTTACAGCTACGCAAATAGAAGGTTCCTGTGTACAAGATGGAGCCGTAAACGTGGAAGTAACAGGAGCAACTGATTGCTCAATACAAGTATTTGCATATATTAGAGAAACGGGTGCAAGTCAAAATTTAGATTTTATTAGTCTCACAACTACAGGTACAGGGACGTTTTTAAACCTAGCACCTGGAAATTATGATGTTCTGTTAAAACAAGGTTCTACGGTGTCATCTATTAGACAAGTTACAGTTAGTAGTACGTATGTACCAATGGTATTAACAACTAATTCAATTAATACTACTTGTAGTAGCTCAGATTCAAACAATCCAACTAACGGGGAAGTAAGTATAAGTATTACGGGAGGTACGGGACCATTTACTTACGAACTTATATTAGAAGGTGTTATAGTTCAAACTTCTGGATCAATAACAGCAACAAATAATACGTTTAATAATTTAGGAATAGGCAACTATAATGTAAGTGTTACAGATAACAATGCTACCTGTACAAGCCAAGAAATACGGGGTGCAACGGTAGTAGAAACTATATATATACCAATGTATTATTACTATGAGCGTATCAGACCGGATGAAGACACATGTGGGTTAGTTACTTATAGGGTTGCAGTTGGTAAAGGGAATTCTACTATTACAGGTTTAGGTAGTGTTACAGCTTCTAGTGCCATACTAAATGGAACTGTTGTTTATGGGAAGCGTAAAAGTGCTATAGGCGCGACTTCTTCTTATTTTGAGTTTAAAGGCTTAGTTCCAGGAGATACCTTAAGTAATATAACGGTTACTGATGGTTGTAATACGGTAACAAGACCGGATTTGGTAATTCCTACTTTACCAAATAATTATTTAGATTATTTTTTAGTCGCTGTTAAAAATTCTGATTGTTCAGCGGCCATAGATATTCAAGTGGATGCTGGAATTGATAATGGATTTCCTGTAGGCAGATCGGCTTTTGCTTTTCAAGTAATAAATACATTAAGTTTATATAAAGAAGATCCAGTAGGTTCAGGTTCATTTGTGTTCGTAGACTCGAAGAATAATGTATCACATCTCTCTCTTTATGGTGGTAGTTCTATATTTACGGGAGATGACCCTACAGCAACCTATAAACTGGTAGCAGAAGATGATTGCCATACTGTAGAGAGAATTTTTACACCAAGTAAAACCTACAATAATCCATTATTAAAAGCAACACTTCAAGAAACAAATAGTATGCTTGAAGGGACGTCTTCTTTTCTAATTAGAAAAAATGGAGGTCCATGGGGGTCCACAGATTCATTCAATTGGCCTATTACGGCTGTAGTAACACCTACAGACGGTACTACAAGCACAACTATTAATCCAACACATCCTTATAGTCAAGCCGGTACATATACCTATTCTTTTCCTTTGACTGCCGTTTACCATGATAATGATGGAGGGACTAATGAATGGCATACCCGAAGTGTAATGTCTAATTTACCTTTGGGTGAATATGAAGTAAAACTTACGGATGCCTGTGGTGATAGTGTGACGAATATTATAGACTTAGTAGAACCAGTAACTTATAGCCCTAGTATTACAATTGTTCCTGGTTGTGCTGCTTCAGATGTTCTATTTGATTTGGGCGCTACACATGTTACAAATTACACGAAAACACGTTTATATACCAATAATGGAGGTAGTATAGGTTCCTTAGTACGGGACTTTACGGAGAATCCTAGTAATACCAATGTGGGACAATTTAGTGCGGTTCCTCCAGGAGATTATATTATGTATTTCTCTGATTTTGCATATAGAGATCCTACACTTCCGAGTATTGGTTTTAGAAATGCAGCAATGTTTGATGCAGCACAAATGGCTTTTGATGGTAAAACAGAATTTCAAGTCCCAATAACCGTAGCTCCTTATGAACCAGTTGCTTTTAATGTCTCCAATTTATTTTGCGATAGTTCTGATGACGACTCAGGAATCATGGCAATTTCGGCAACAGGTATCCCTGTAGGAGAAATTACCTATAGTGTTTGGGTTGATACACTAAATCCAACTACTGATACTCCTACTCAAACTTATACCACAACAACCCTAACGGAGATGTCTCATGTATTTCAAAACCTAAGTGTAGGTACCTATAAAGTACGTGTAATTACAGATTGTGGTTTTACAGAACAAACGGTAACCTTACAACAAGGTACTTCAGCTTATCCAAGCCCAACAGCTACAGATACAGGTATTTGTTTAGGAGAAAACACTACATTATCTATCGGATTACCTACAAGTATTTATGATATTACATGGAAAGATGGTTCCGTAACTATAGGTACTGGAAGTTCTGTAGTTGTAACTCCAGCCACAACAACTACTTATACTGTAGAATATGCTTTAAGTACTACATTAGGTTGTTCATCAACAGCTGGAGGTTCAGATACTATTGAGATTGTAATACATACAAACGTAGCACTAAATAGCGATCCAACTACAACTTTTACAACCTGTCAAACAAATGGAAGTTACCAAGTAACTATAGATTTTGTAGGAACAGCACCATTTACAATTGTAGGTACAGGAGGACCAGGAATATGGTCTGGGACTACTTGGACCTCTAATGATATTTCTACAGAAGTAGATTACAATGTAAATGTAGAAGATGTGAATGCGTGTAATACTTTAAATGTAACGGGTACTGCACCTGAAGTTTGTTGTTTATACGAAGTAAACTGCCCTGCATTTCCAAGAATTACTGTAGAGTGTGCTTCGGATGTGCCAACGGTAAGTACTTTGGGAATAGCACAATTTGAAGCTTTAGGATATGGAAATGGGTCTATCGGAGATTTTCCTTGTGGAATTATCGAAATTACAGCAAATAATAGTATATCTCCAACATATAATGGTACAATTATACGTACTTATACAGTAACCGAATATGAAGATGCTAACAATAATAATGTTAGAGACCCAGGGGAAAATACTATTTTGAACACGACAGATTGTACGCGTATATATAGTATCTTAGACACCGTTGCACCCACCGGAACAGCACCAGCGGATATAACAGGATTGGAATGTATCTCAGCCATCCCCGTAGCAACTATTGAAGCGATAACCGATGCAACTGATAATTGTGGAGGGACAGTAAACATAACAGTTGCAGACATTAATAATGGAGCAACAGGCTGTAACGGATCTCCATACATTGTAACAAGAACCTACACCTTAACAGATATCGGAGGCTTAACAACAGATTTGGTACAAACCATTACCGTAGAAGATACAATTGCACCCACCGGAACAGCACCAGCGGATATAACAGGATTGGAATGTATCTCAGCCATCCCC
>JAESRX010000010.1 GCA_016764435.1 Flavobacteriaceae bacterium
GATTACATTCAAGTTTAGGGTATTTATCACCGCTTGAAATGGAAATAAAACTAAAAAAGGAAATTAAGAAAGTGGCTTAGTAAAATAGTCACCTATTTAGTAGGAACTCCAGGCCAACCTACGATTTCTTATACTAATGTTGTAGCTAATTCATCCCTTTGTGGAAAAAAAACAAATAATTACGTTAAGCTAACATTTAATTAGCCAACAAAAGAAAAAAAATACGATTAAAAAACAGAACTACTGGCGATTGATTTTTATAAAAACACAAAACGTTAGTCAGAATTAAAAAAAAAACATGAAACTAAAATTTATTTTTTTTTGTCTTTTAGGACTAAATATTGTTAGTTGTAAAGAAAAATTTTCCGGTACTTCAGATGAAGAATTTAAATCATCTCGAATAGAAGTGATGAAAGACTTAACATCTATAGAAGAAGAGAAATTAGAAAAAGCATTTAGGGTTGTTGCTTTATATGCAATGGAAGAGAAATGGAACAATTCTGACAAGTACATCGATAAATCTATAAATGAAATCTCACTAGATGTTATAAATAATAAAACGTACGATAACCTTGTTAATTTTGCAGAAGATTTTTTAAAACAAGAGAATGAAGGGGAAATAAAAAAAATTGAAATCAAAATTTCAGAAATAGAACTAAATCGAAAAAAAGCTGATTCTGTTATTACACTATTAAAAGCCTTTAAGCCTACTGAAATTAAAATCATAAAAGGAATCTGGGATGAGCCGACTATTAGTGTTAAAATAATAAACAAAAGCTCCCTAACGGAAATAACTGAATATCTGTTTGACTTAACCGTCTATTCCATTTCTCAAAATAAAAAAATTGATCGTGTTGTTTCTGGCTCTAATTATAAAGAGGGTAAATTAAAAGGTGAGGATGATTTTTTTGCATATATATCAAGGTCTTTGTCTCCAATAATAGAAAATAGTAAGAGATTACAGAAACAACTTCAAAACCCTAAATATCCTATTACCAATTTAAAAGAATATGATTTACGAATAGAAGTAAAACCATATAAAATAGTTCTTAAAAATGGAACTAAATATGTTTATCCCAAAAAGACTTTAGCTGATTATAATACCGAAATTAAAATTCTACAAGCGCAATTAAAAACTTTAAATTCTACCTTAGATGAATTAGCACTTAAAGAAATGGATATAGAAAATGAAAAATCCTATAATGAAGAGTTCTTATTTGAATTAAAAGAAATAAGGAAAATCAAATATAAATCTGAGGAAAGGATCTTAAAAATAAATAAAAATATAACCTTCACTTTTCCTTCTAGATACGAAATTAAAAAACAAAATTCAGTAGGGATGTATGCCCTTTCATTAAGTAATAGTCTGAGTTTTGATAATAGTGATGAAAACCTTATTCAATATCAAATAAGAGATACAACATACATAGAATATGAAGACAACTACGATAAAGCTAATGGCGTGTTAAATGTTTTAAAAAAAGAAACCGCAACATACTATATAAAAGAAACTATTGACGTACTTAAAACAACAAATTATTATAAGTTAATAGATACAGATGAAACAGGTTATATTTATGTTCCTCACTCTGATATGTATCGCCTTTTACGCTATTTAAAAATTAATGATACTCATTATTTGTATTCCATGGATTTTAAGAATTTAAATGAATGTGTCCGAGAATTTGACCGCTCCAAAGGCTTAATAAAATAACTGGCTACAATAACTAAGTATTCATCCGGTGCGTAGTACCCATCATAAACATCCTGTTACTATAACAGCTCAAAAGAACTGCTAAAGGGATTGTGTGCAAACAATAAGTAGGCTTTCCTCTGGAACTAAATTGTTTACACGGTTCTAGTTATGGAGTTTTAAAAAGAGTAAGTTTTACTAAATTATTGCCTAAAATGCAATATATGGCTATTACATTTTTCTTTTTTGCAAGATAAATTGTGGATTTCCGCACATTGAAGTATTTATTCTTCATTGTTGGTCGTTTTTTCTATTTTTATAAAAAAAACAATAATCACCTGCTTTCTATTGGATATAGGTTGTCATCTTTTGGCTTTAAGGTATGGATATATGGCTGTTGTAACCAATTTAAGAAAATATGATAATCATCTACAAAAATAGAGGGATATTAGTTCCTGTTTTTATTATAATACCAGTTGTAGGTATCTTAATTTTAAGTGGAGTACTTGAAAGAAATATTGGAGGAATATTCGCCTCAAATTATGACAAAAATATAATTCTAGGAATTGGACTCGTAATTTCAGGTATTTGGACGTATTTGAAAAGAACTGATTATAATATAGTTAATGGAGAGAAAGAAGAAATTGAAATGAATAATCATTTATTCTTTATCTCATTAAATCTTTGGAGTAAGATACTGTTTGTAGTTGGTTTGTTAACCGTGATCTATGGGGTTTTAGAAACTTTAAATTTGTAATAATGTTCGAATATGTAAAATCATTTTGGCGTTAATTTTTAAGATTCTAAATATGTGATTAATTTTAAATATAGTTATAACACCTAGAACATCTGTATAATTGAATATAAAGATGAAATACCTTTTGAAAAATATACTATTATTTCTAGTTATCATTTTAATAAGCTGTAGTAGTAGCACTGAAATAATTGAAAGTGACCTTAGGCCATTTATAGAAAAGCATTTTCCTGAAAGTAATTATTCAGTTCAAAATATAAACAATAATATTCATCTTACAATTAACACTAAACAAAACATTTCAGATGAGTATGTAGAAGAAAAAATGACAATGACTCTTGGAATAATTTATAGGAGTTTTTATTATAGTTCATCCGTTGCCCCTACAGTTACCGTAATTTCGATTACCTTAAAAACAGATAATTCAAAATGGGATTCTGAAAAATATGACTTACATCAATTAGGGGAAATGTTCGAATTAAATTAAAAACTGCTTGCAATACGAAAATAGAAGTAATTGAGTACAAAGAAAAATTAGGATATAAACATACATTTTTTTTTGAGGTGAAAAGTAGTGCTATAAATACGGAACTTCTCAAATTTAAATAGTAGCCAATAATACGAGAGTATTACAACTAAAATTGAACTAAATAATGGAAAAGGGAAGTATTATAAAACATGTTTTAATTAGAATTATGATACTCATAATACTTACGTTTGTTTCAGTATTTATTGGGTTATCTACATTAAATCCCAATAGGAGATGTGGCACAGGAGATGTTCTTTCTTTTATTCCTTGGTTTTTAGGCTTCTATTTACTCTGGTCTTTATGTTTGTTTTATGAATTTTTTTCTTTAATTAAAAGAAAACAGAAAGTAAAGAGGAATGGTAATTTAATTATGATTTTTTTATTACCTGCTATCATTATTCTACTTTGGTTTTATTTCGAAATATTAAATTTATAAAGTAGCAAAATAAAAACGCAGATGTTTTCATTCAAAATCTGAATTAATTTCTGTATTGAATTTTACTCAAATTTTGATAAAATAAAAATAGGAATCCAAACAAAACGGATTAAAACCACTAAAAAAAGCACTATTGGTAACAACTAAGCGTTTTTTTTCGGTTCGTAGCGGACAGCATGAACATCCTGTTAACTGTAACAGCTCAAAACAACTACTAAAGGGATTGTATGTAATTAGTGAAGAGGCTATCAACAAAGACCTTAATAGATACTACCTGTTTTTAGATGATTTGCTCTTACTCAATTTTGTAGGAATCGGTTTGTGCGGTTTTCCGCTACTGATTATTGTTGGTCAGTAGCGTTTATGCCTGTGTTTCCCATTACGTGGCTACGTTTTTTTATGTACGTATTCGTACTTTCTTTTATTCAATAAGCAGGCTCTCCTCTGCTGCTAAATGGCTGCCACGGTTCTATTTGTTCCACTTTAAAAAGAGTAAGTTTCACTAAATTATTGCCTAAAATGTAACATATGGCTATTATATTTTTATTTTTTGTATGATAAATTGTGGATTTCTGCACATTGAAGTATTTGTTCTTCATTATTGATGATTTTTTTTATATTTATAAGAAAAACGATAATCACTTGGTTCTATTGGATATATGTCATCAATTTTCGGGTTGAAAGGATGGATATGCAGGGTGCCTTTAATTTTTAAAAAATAACATGAAGAAAATCATCATTATTACAATTATTATTCTGTTCCCATTTATCTCTAATTCTCAGAGTGTCAAAGTGAAAAAAGGGAATATATTATTAGATGGACAAAAATTTGGTAGTATTGAGAAAATAAAAGTAAAAGGAGCTAATAATTATTTGCAAATTAAAGACAATAATCAAAATGTCATATTCAACGCCAAATTAATAGTTGAAGACTCTAAAATATATGGGAATAAAAAAAAGCATGTTTATTTTATGATTGACTGCGTAAAAGAAAAAGATACAATTGGAATAGAAAACCTAGGCTTTTATTTGGGGCAAAAAAAAGTAGTCAAATATCTTGTTAAAAATAAATTAATTAACACAGAGGGAGTTAATAATTCAAAATTAAATACGCTATTAGCGAACACTACTTCAAAACCTAGTTTTGTTTTGGACGATTTTAAAATTGAGGATGAACTCATTAAAAATATAAACTTCAAAGTAAATAGGGATACAAACAATCCTGTTTTTGTAGAAAAAACTATAAATGCTAAACTTAAGTTGAAGCCAAAAACATCTTCCACACATTTGAAATATGAAATTTTGCAAGGTGAAGACAAAACCAATAGAGCTTTAATTGGATATGCATTTATTGAATATTCTATCAGTAGCTCACGACCATATTTAGTTATAACCAATTCAAAAGGATCTCCAATTGCTTATTTTGATAATATTAATCATTATACATTATATCCTCAGGAACAATTTAAATTTGAACTTTTAAAAATGAAGCGGTTAGACACTCCTGTTGAAGCCATTTATCAAATTACACAATACTTAATAGAAAAAGAAAAATTATAAATCTATTTACCAACAAGAAACTAGAGGAAATACGGGTTTTTGGTACTTAGTGCAAAGTTTCTTACTTTTGACAAAGACCGTCAAATTTTTTGGTTTTCTTGCCTTTTTTTTAATATAGGTATTCGTGATTTTAAAGTTGGTTTTAATAAGAAAAGATAGAACAACTAAAAAGTTCAGGATAATTGCAAGTAAGTAAGGTCAAGTATGTTAACTCCGTGCTCCGCTTAGTTAAGTGTTGTGTACAAGTGAAAAGATAGAACTCAATGACAAAGAAAATAATAAACATTAATGAATCCACCATAAAAAAATATGTGGAATCAATAAGACCCGAAAGTTTAGAAATACGTGCTCAAGTTGATTTTGGATATTCTTATGATGGAAAAATTATTGAAATTCATGAAATTAGGCCTTTGTGGGATAATCCAACGGAAAAACAACAATTTCCCTTTGTGAAAATTGTCTTTTATAAGACAAAGCAATTGTGGAATTTATATTGGATGCGAGCAAGTGGAAAATGGGAACTTTATGAACCTTTTCCGAAATCAACTCACTTGGACAAAATCATTGAAGTTATTGAACACGATAAAAACGGTTGCTTTTTTGGTTAAGTCTAATAAAGATGTTTTATAAAAGATGATTCAAGTAAATAGTTAAAACTGAGTTGATATGAATATAAATAAACTAGAAATTCTAGAGAATATTTGTTATACAGAACTTGTTTACGAAAGAATAAATAAGAAACTAAATCTTAGTTTTTCAAAAAAACAAATTGAAAAATTTATAGCTCAAGTTTTGAAAGAAACTGAGGATGTTTTCTTTTTAAAAAATGGGAAAAACTTTTATGTTACGAATAAAGAGAATAACATTAAAATAACGATTAATTCTACTACTTTTAGAGTTATAACTGTTAACAAAATTGCATAAAAAAATGAGTATACAATAACTAAATGTTTGTGCGATGACCTAGCTTCCGATATGATCATCCTGTTGATAATTTCATGTAAAAAGTAGTTACTAAGTGGATTGCGTGTAATTAATGAAGAGATTACCTATAAATACCTTAATAGGTATGACTGGTTTTAGGTCATTTTTTCCTACTCATTTTCGTAGGGATCGGTTTGTATTGTTTTTAGGTGTTGATTGCTATTTTTTAGTAGGATTTAGGCATTCGTTTCTGAAACATTTATACCTCCTAAATGGCCTCTTTAAATTAGGGGTGTTTCTGTGTTTAAAGTTCTATTTTTTGGTCTTATCTCTTTTCTAATATCGATATTTTTACATCTTATTTTTCATTTGCGTTAGGGATAGAAGCGGTTACCCTGCAACTTTTTTTTCTTCTAAAAAAGTGAAGCGTATGAGCGTATAGCCCGACCCTTGGGGAACGCCCAAATTAGTCTATCATTTCTGATTTTTTTCTTTTTTATTAAAACCGGGCTCTGGTTGTGTACGCTTAGTTTTTCCTCTTACTCAAGTAATGGAATGATACTGTGGAATAAAAATATATTATATTTACTTCTTAATTAAAAGAACATTCAAAATGGAAGAACAGAATTTTAAAAATCATAGTAAATGGGTGCCTGGATATCATTTGATAACGTTTTTAGCAATCGGAGTATTGATCGTTGGAAGTATACGTAATTTAGTGTTGTTTTCAGATCAAAGTGTTTATACAGGGACTTTATTACTCCTTATAAGTTTTGTGCTATTATTTTTATTTTATTTTGTCCGAATTTTTGCATTGCGCGCGCAAGATAGAGCGATTAGATGCGAGGAAAATTTTAGACATTACTTATTAACAGGAAAACAATTACCAGTGACTTTAAAAATGCGTCAAGTTATAGGCTTAAGGTTTGCATCGGATGAAGAATTTCCGGAATTAGTGACAAAAGCTATTGCTGAAAAACTTTCTGAAAAAGAAATTAAGCAGGCTATTCGTACATGGAAATCTGATGATTATAGAGTTTAGTTGATATGGTTTTATAAAAGGGGATGCGTTGTGTATTCCTAGTTATTATTGTTCTATAGTTGCTAAGGGATTTGCGTTTTTTCACAGAGTATTCCTTTGTTTTTCTGTTTTCTAGTGTGAAATTATATTGCATTATAGAGACTAGATAAAGGGTAGGGGATTCCTTAATCTAGTCTTTTTTTTAATAAAAAATTAGATTAAGAATTGAAAAAGTTCGGGATTTTCATTTAGGTATTCACCTAAAAAGCCTTTTTCTTTCATTCTTTTTAATAATGGTTGAAAATCGTCTTTATGTTCTAATTCAATACCGACTATTGCAGGTCCTTTTTCTCTATTGTTTTTCTTGGTATATTCGAAATATGCGATGTCGTCAGTGTCTCCTAATACCTCCACTACAAACTCTTTTAATGCGCCTGCTCTTTGTGGAAATCTGATGATGAAATAATGTTTAAGACCTTCATATAACAAGGCTCTTTCTTTCATTTCTTCCATTCTGGTGATGTCATTATTTCCGCCACTTACTACACAGACTACTTTTTTTCCTATGATTTCATCTTTGTATTTTTCCAGTGCGGCTATGGATAGTGCTCCGGCAGGTTCTACGACCATGGCATTTTCATTATATACTTTTAAAATAGTGGAACAAATGAGTCCTTCAGATATTAAATTAGTGCCATCTAGCTGTTTGCGACAGATTTCGAAAGTGATCTCTCCCATGTGCTTTACGGCGGCACCATCTACAAATTTTTCAATGTGTGTTAAACGTGTGTTTTTTCCGTTTTTCAGGGAGGTTGTTAAAGAGGGGGCTCCTTCTGGTTCCACTCCAATGAGTTTAGTGTCTGGGCTCAGGGCTTTGAAAACACTAGAAAGTCCGGAAGCTAATCCTCCTCCTCCGACGGGCATAAAAACATAATCGATGGGGTCTTTTGAATCGTTTAGTATTTCGAGTCCTACAGTTCCTTGTCCAGCGATTACGTCATAATCATCAAATGGATGTACAAAATTGCTATTGTGTTGGTTGCAATAAATTTTGGCGGCTTCTGAGCTGTCATCAAAACTATCACCAATTAATTTTATTTCCACAAAGGCTCCTCCAAACATACGTACTTGACTTATTTTTTGATGGGGCGTGGTTACAGGCATAAAAATGACTGCTTTTACCTGTAGCTTTTGACAAGAATAAGCAACGCCTTGCGCATGATTTCCTGCGCTGGCACATACAATACCATGGGCTAATTCACTTTTAGAGAGCCCTTTTATTTTGTTAAATGCACCTCTAATTTTATACGATCGAACTACTTGAAGGTCTTCTCTTTTAAAATATATATGGGCATTATACCGTTCAGAAAAATTTTTCATATACACCAAAGGGGTCTTTTCTACAACCTCTTTAATTTGATGTTGTGCTTTGTATATTTTTTCTAAAGAGATGGTGTTGTTAAGTGTATTCACAATAATTGATTTTGAATAAAGTCACCACAGAAGTTTGTTGTATTTCTTATGTGGTGATTGTAATAATGTGTTTATCAGCGACTAGCTTATTTTTTTCATGGCTGTCATAGAGGCTCTTAATTCGTCTCCAATAATTTCAATAGGATGAAAACGAATGGCTTTGTTTACCGCGATCAATTCTATGTTATCCACACCGTTTCCTTGGGTGTCATAAGCGGTTCCTATAACATCGGTCTTTACTGTTTTCATAAAGTCTGCTAATAATGGTTTACAGGCGTGATCAAATAAATAACAACCATATTCTGCCGTGTCGGAAATGATTCTGTTCATTTCAAATAGTTTTTTTCTTGCGATTGTGTTTGCAATTAAAGGCGTTTCGTGTAAAGATTCGTAATAAGCAGATTCTTCTTTAATTCCAGCTTCTGTCATGGTTTCAAAGGCTAATTCTACGCCTGATTTTACAAAGGCAATTAGCAATACTCCATGGTCAAAGAATTCTTGTTCAGAAATTTCCTGCGAAGTAGCTTCGGTTTTTTCGAAGGAAGTGTCTCCGGTTGCGGCTCTCCAAGACAGTAGATTTTTATCATCATTGGCCCAATCTTCCATCATTGTTTTAGAAAAATGTCCTGACATTATATCATCCATGTGTTTTTGAAATAAGGGACGCATAATAGTTTTCAATTCTTCGGAAAGTCGAAAGGCTTTTATTTTAGATGGGTTTGATAATCGATCCATCATATTGGTGATTCCACCGTGTTTTAATGCTTCTGTAATGGTTTCCCATCCATATTGTATCAACTTGGAGGCGTAGGATGCTTCCAATCCATTGGCTACCATTTTATCAAATGACAGGATGGATCCCGTTTGTAATAACCCACATAAAATGGTTTGTTCTCCCATTAAATCTGATTTTACTTCGGCTACAAAGGAGGAGTTTAGAACACCTGCTTTATGACCACCTGTGGCGGCTGCATAGGCTTTTGCAATTTCAAATCCTTCACCATTTGGGTCGTTTTCTGGGTGTACTGCGATTAATGTAGGGACTCCGAATCCACGTTTGTACTCCTCACGAACTTCTGTTCCGGGTGATTTAGGGGCTACCATAACTACGGTAATATCTTTCCGAACTTGCATCCCTTCTTCCACAATATTAAAACCGTGAGAATAGGATAGAATTGCATTTTTTTTCATCAGAGGCATTACTGCAGATACGACACTTGTGTGTTGTTTATCTGGCGTTAGATTGATTAACATATCTGCGCTAGGAATCATTTCTTGATAGGTGCCTACTTTAAATTTGTTATCAATTGCATTTTTATAGGATGCACGTTGTTCGCTGATAGCGGCATCACGTAGGGTATAAGAAATATCCAATCCAGAATCTCTCATATTTAATCCTTGGTTTAGTCCTTGTGCTCCACAACCAATAATGACTATTTTTTTTCCTTTTAGTTTCTCTACTCCATTAGGGAATTCTGAGGCATCCATAAAGTCGCAGGTTCCTAATTGTTCTAATTGTAAGCGTAATGGTAAGCTGTTAAAATAATTTGCCATTTGTGTTTAGTCTTTAAATTCTTGTAATAATTCTGATATTGCCATTTTTTCTTTGGTAATTGCGATACGTCCGGAGCGTACAAATTGTAATAAACCGTAAGGTTTTAATCGGTCGTATAATCTGTTAATATCTTCGGTGGTTCCAGTAGTTTCAATTACAAAATAGCGTTCGTTTATAGTTACCATGTGCGCACGACGTAATTTTAATTTGTTTTGTATTTTTTCGTCGTACAGGTGTTCTGTTGATATTTTAAACATTGCTGTTTCTTGGAATATTACTTCGTCGTCGGTATGGTAAAACGCGCGAATTACTTCGATTTGTTTTTCTATTTGCCCAAGTATTTTCTTAATTCCTTTTTCGGTCATGTTTGCTACGATGGTAAAACGATGTACATCTTCTATCTCTGATTTTGATACCGTCAAACTTTCAATATTAATATGACGTTTTAAAAAGATAGCGGATATTCGGTTTAATAGTCCGATGTTATTTTCGGTATACACCGAAATCGTAAATTTTTGTTTTTCTTCCATAATTATTTAAGTCTAACTTCTGAAACACTGGATCCTGTAGGGATCATTGGAAATATATTATCTTCTTTTTCTATGATGACTTCCAAGAAAAAAGCGTGGTCTGAAGCTATCATTTTTTCGATAGCTTTAGGAAGGTCTTCTCTCTTCGAAACACGTATCGCTTCTATATCATAAGCTCCTGCTAATTTTACAAAATTAGGACTTACCATTTCTGTAGAAGCATAGCGTTTGTCAAAAAATAATTCTTGCCACTGTCTTACCATACCTAGGTATCCATTATTAAGAACTACTATTTTTACAGCAGCCTTTGTTTGTAGAATGGTTCCTAGCTCGTTACAGGTCATTTGGTAGCCTCCATCGCCAATAATGGCGACGACTTCTCTTTCTGGGGCTCCTAGTTTTGCGCCGATGGCTGCAGGTAAGGCAAAACCCATGGTTCCTAATCCACCGGAGGTAATGTTACTTCTGGTTTTTTTAAAATCTGCGTAGCGACATGCAAACATTTGGTGCTGCCCTACATCTGACACAATAATGGCATCTCCTTTAGTTTCTTTATTAATACCTTTGAGTACTTCACCCATGGTTAATCCCTCTTTGGTTGGGTTCAATTGTGGATCAATTACTTCTTGATTTTCAATGGAGCGTAATTTTTTAAATTTGTCAAACCATGCCTCATGTGATGTTGGATTCAATAAGGGGAGTAACTCCGCTAATGTTTCCTTTACATCACCTAATACGGCTACAGTAGTAGGTACATTTTTATCTATTTCTGAAGGGTCAATATCAAAATGGATTATTTTAGCCTGTGTCGCATAGCGCGCTAAATCTCCCGTAACACGATCGTCAAAACGCATTCCGATCGCAATTAAAACATCACATTCATTGGTGAGTTTATTAGGTGCATAATGTCCGTGCATTCCCACCATTCCTACATTTAAAGGATGCGTTGAATTTATAGCCGATAAGCCCAAGGCTGTAGATGCGGATGGGATATTGGCTTTTTCAATAACTGCTTTAAATTCGGATTCTGCTTGACCAAGAATCACTCCTTGACCAAAAACAACAAATGGTTTTTTTGCGTTGTTTATAAGGTTGGCAGCTTCTTTAATTTTATGAATATCATAATGTGGTACGGGCCTATAACTACGTATAGAGGTGCATTTTTTATAGACAAAATCAAATACTTCTAGTTGTGCATCTTTAGTGATGTCTATTAATACGGGTCCTGGTCTACCGGATTTGGCGATATAAAACGCTTTTGCAAATACGCCTGGGATTTCAGAGGCTTTGGTGATTTGGTAATTCCACTTGGTAACGGGGGTGGAAATACCGACGATGTCCGTTTCTTGAAAAGCATCGGTTCCTAACAAATGGGAAGCTACTTGTCCAGTAATACAAACTAGAGGGGTAGAGTCTATTTGCGCATCTGCAATTCCTGTGACTAAATTAGTAGCACCAGGTCCGGAAGTGGCAAAAACAATTCCTACATCTCCTGTTACACGGGCGTGTCCTTGGGCCGCATGAATGGCGCCTTGTTCGTGACGTGTAAGAATGTGTGTAAACTGGTCTTGGTATTTGTACAATTCGTCGTAGACCGGCATAATGGCACCTCCAGGGTATCCATATCCTAATGTTTGCCCTTCAGCCAATAGACATTTTACAACGGCTTCTGCTCCAATAATTCGAACGGACTTTGACGTGTCTGAAGTTTTTGTTAGCGTGCTTTTTGTTTCCATAGTCTTAAAATTTATCGGTAACACATCCTTCCGATGCCGTGGCTACCATTTTTGCATATTTGTATAGTATTCCTTTTAGGTGTTTGGGAGCTGGCTCTGACCACCGCTTTTTTCTTTCCGTAATTTCAGCATCGCTTAAAGCAACACTAATGATATTCTTAGTGGCGTCAATGGTAATCTGATCTCCATCTTTTAGTAGGGCTATCATGCCGCCACTTTGTGCTTCTGGTGTAATATGTCCGACTACAAAACCATGGGTTCCTCCGGAGAAACGACCGTCCGTAATTAAAGCGACCGTTTTTCCAAGCCCAGCTCCCATAATCATAGAGGTTGGTTTTAGCATTTCTGGCATTCCAGGACCTCCTTTAGGACCTACATAGCGGATGACAATCACATCTCCTTTTTTTGCCCTACCTGCTCTTATCCCTTGATTCGCCGCATCTTCTCCATCAAAAACAATGGCAGGTCCTTTAAATAATTCTCCTTCTTTTCCGCTTATTTTGGCGACAGATCCTTCGACGGCAAGGTTTCCATATAATATTTGAAGGTTTCCAGTTTCTTTTATTGGAACGCCCTTCGAATGAATCACGTCTTGTTCAAAAGATAAAGGAAGTACATCTGCTAGGTTTTCTGCGACTGTTTTTCCCGTGACGGTCATACAGTCTCCGTGTAAATGTCCTTCTTCTAGTAAGTATTTCATTACGGCTGGAGTGCCTCCAACTCTATGAACATCTTCCATTAGGTATTCTCCACTAGGTTTTAAATCTCCGATCACCGGTGTTCTGTCACTTACTCGTTGAAAATCATCTAGGGTGAAATCTATATCTGCCGCATGTGCAATGGCTAAGAAATGGAGTACAGCATTGGTAGATCCTCCTAAGGCATTTACTAAAACTACGGCGTTTTCTATAGATTTTTTACTGATGATATCCAGGGGTTTCAAGTCCAACTCTAACAGGTTTTTGATGGCCTTAGCCGTCCGTGTTGCTTCCTGTGATTTCATCTCACTTTCTGCTGGGATAGAGGAGTTGAAAGGCAAGGAAAACCCCATTGCCTCAATAGAGGAAGCCATGGTGTTAGCGGTATACATACCACCACAAGCTCCTGGTCCAGGACAGGCCTTTTTTATAATTTCTTTGTATTCTTTTTCGTCAATGATACCCGCTACTTTTTTCCCTAAAGCTTCAAAGGCTGATACGATATTTAATTTTTCTCCTTCATGACAGCCAGAAGCAATAGTTCCACCGTACACCATAAGAGAAGGCCTGTTTAAGCGCAACATAGCCATCACAGAACCAGGCATGTTTTTATCGCAGCCTACTACCGGAACCAGTGCATCGTAACTTTGAGCATTACAGACTACTTCCATAGAGTCGGCAATAATATCTCTGGAAGGCAAGGAATAATTCATTCCCGAAGTTCCCATGGAAATTCCATCACTCACTCCGATGGTATTGAATACCAATCCTACTTGTTCCAATTTATTGACCTCGGCTTTTATTTCCTTAGCCATTTCGTTTAAGTGCATGTTACACGGGTTACCATCGTATCCAGTACTTGCAATTCCCACTTGTGGCTTATTCATGTCCTCTTCAGATAAGCCTACAGCGTATAACATGGCCTGAGAAGCTGGTTGGGTTTCGTCTTGGGTGATTCTTCTGCTGTGTTTGTTTAAATGCATTGTTTGTTTTTTATATGAATCTCAATAAATTAAAAGGAACGATTGTAATCTCTTAGCTTATTAGTTGATTATTGATGGTTTAATAGTCTCGGTGATTGATTCCTTAATTAATAGCAATTCTAATGAACGAAAGTACTTTTGTTTTGCGGGCTCTGTATTTCATTTTTAATGTTTTTACAGTATTCAAGTCGTGGTTTTTTGAGTTAAGTAATTGTTATGTGGTGGTTTATGTGTTTTTATTTACACTCTTTAGACCAAAAAAAAACCTTCCGTTTAAGGAAGGTTTTTTTTATAAAATATGTTGTTGTTCACATTATACCATCCCTTCCCTTATCCTTGTAATTCGAATTACAACGACGTTAATTAAAGAAATAATAATAAGTGAGTTAAAATTTTCCATTTATGATACTGTACGGTCTGTTTTGTTAAGTACGCAGCAAATATTGAAATTAAATATTAAAAAACAAAATTCATTGGATACTTTTTTAAAAGAAAGCTATAAATTTGATGAATTATCAAAATATCATGGAACATATCACAGAAATCATAACGAAGCAAGATTCTTTTTTCACCTCTCAAATTACTAAAAGTATCGGTTTTAGATTAGGATTACTTAAGAAATTGCGGACGGAATTAATTTCTAGAGAGGAAGAAATTAATAAAGCATTGTATGCTGATTTTAAGAAACCTGCATTTGAAAGTTTAATATCTGAAACAGGTGTGGTATTGATAGAATTAAATAAAGTGATTCGGAATTTAAGAAAATGGGCGAGGCCAAAGGCTGTTTTTCCTGCGATGCTTAATTTTCCTTCTTATAGTAAAATTTACAAGGATCCATTGGGTAAGGTTTTGATTATTGCGCCATGGAATTACCCTTTTCAGTTAGCATTGGCACCAGTTATAGGCGCTATAGCCGCGGGGAATACCGTAGTGCTTAAACCTTCAGAATTAGCAAGTAATACGGCTTCTCTTGTTCAACGTATTATTTCAACTGTTTTTGATCAATCACATGTAGCAGTGATAGAAGGAGGCGTAGAGACTTCTCAGTTTTTATTAAAGCAGCGTTGGGACTTTATCTTTTTTACAGGTTCTGTGGCCGTTGGGAAAATTGTAGCAAAAGCAGCAGCGGCACATTTAACGCCCGTAACTTTAGAATTGGGTGGTAAAAATCCCTGTATCATAGATGAAACTACAGATTTAAAATTAGCAGCTAAACGCTTGGTTTGGGGGAAGTTTTTAAACGCAGGACAAACCTGTATTGCCCCCGATTATTTTTTAGTACACAGCAGTATTAAAAGTGATTTTATAGCGGAGTTTTCAAAAGCAATCAACGCAACTTACGGGGAGGATGCTCAAAAATCTCCCGATTATCCACGAATTATAAATACACGTAATTTTGATAGGTTAGAAAAGATGCTTGTAGGTGTTGATATTGTTTACGGCGGAAAAAAAGATAGAGATGATGTTTTTATCGGTCCCACATTGATTGATAGCCCAGCGATGGATAGTGAAGTGATGAAAGATGAAATATTTGGACCAATTTCACCTGTTTTTTCCTACGAAAATGAAGCGGATATCGATAGGTTTATGACGCATTACGAAAAACCATTATCTTTGTATATCTTTAGTAAACGCAAGGCGTTCATTGCTTCTATTTTAGAAAAACACTCTTTTGGAGGTGGTTGTATCAACGATACTTTAATTCATTTTGTAAACGATCGTTTACCATTTGGAGGAGTAGGGAATAGCGGTATGGGGGCTTATCATGGAAAACGATCTTTTGATACCTTTTCACATCATAAAAGCATTACTAAAAGATATTCTTGGCCGGACCTTCCGATTCGATATGCGCCGTATAAAGGGAAATATAAATTATTGAAATCAATGCTTAAGATTATAGGCTAATAAGGGAATTTAAGGCTTTTTTTAGGAAAAATAAAATGCCTTTTACAGAAACAGGTAAAATTACTTGTTGGATGAGGTAATTTTACCTATATTAGAGCTTATTAAAACAGTTGACAATGGTAGCCATAGAAACGAGACATCTGAAAATTCTGCAAGAAATTCCTGATAAAATAAATGATATTGATATATTATTGTATTTACAGGGGAAGAAAATTAATTGGGAATATGTGCAAACATTAAAAAGAATCACTGATTTTAATGATGAAGTTTTATCAAGTTGGTTAAACGTGAGCGTAAAGACATTTCGTTCTTATAAAAAGCCAGACCAAGAAATAAATGTAAATATAAAAGAACATGTACTTGTATTGTTGTCACTGATGCAACATGGTAAAGCTGTTTTTAATTCAGTACACAAATTCGAAGAATGGTTAAAAACGCAAAATTTTTATTTTGACGGGGAAATGCCGATTGGTTTCCTGAAAACAATTACAGGTATTAGGTTTGTAAATGATAGATTAACCGCATTGGAATACGGAGATAACGTTTAAAGTATGGAGTTATATCGAATTTCTGCTGAAAAATACGCAACTAGTTTACATGCTTCAGGGGCTTCCAATAGGTGGAATAAAAAGGGCGAGTATGTGATTTATGCGGGTTCATCAAGATCCTTAGCAACCTTGGAATTAATTGTGCATAGAAATTTTATAAAACCGGACATTCGGTATAAAGTCATGATCTTATCAATACCTGATGACGACTTCTTAGTTAAAAGTTTTGGGACAAAAGATCTACCTTTAAAGTGGCGTAAATTTGAAATGTATTCAAAACTACAGGAAATAGGAAGTAATTGGTATAATCGTAAAGAATCATTGCTTTTGAAAGTTCCTTCAGCCATTATTCCTTATGAATCTAATTATATTATTAATACGGAACATCCAGATTTTATAGATAAGGTCCAGTTAGTAAGAACTGAACATTATTTTTGGGATGAGAGACTGTTCTAATGTCTATCTTAGATTGTTTTTTTTGATTTTTTACTCCTAGTAACTACACCTTCTTGGTGAAAATGGGGACAATAGAAAAAACCTACTTCCTCAACAGTCGCATTTTACGTGCTACAATTTTGCTTACCGAAACCCCTTCTATATTACTTTCCAACCAAGAGAGAAGATCTAAATATAAAAAAGCACGTTTTTCATAAGGATGATTTTCGTACACTTTAAGCTCGGTATGTAATTTTTTAAAGGCATCTTTTAATTCATGTGGATATAAACGGCCTAAGTTTTTTAGGAAGGTGATTATTTTGCGTTGGACTTCATACAGTTCATTCATTTTTAGCAAGAACCTATAAGTAGATTTTATCAATGATTCTATGTTGTGGTCATAGCCTGCAGAATAATGAGAAACCAAATTAAGAATTCGGGAGTAGCAGAGCAGGTCTTCCCGCATTTTTAATTCTTTATTACTAATGATTTTATCCAGGTATAAAATACAGTTTTTATGGTCGTCATTTCCGAAATATAAACAGGCTGTTTTATAGTAGAATACCATAATGTGATGTGCATCAATTCTGTTTTTGTACCGTTCAATGTTTTTTAATAAATCGGGAACCATAGCAATACCTCCAATAAAATCTCCTTTTAAAAAAAACTGATTTATTTTGTTTTGGTAGATGTATAAAAACGAGAGTGATGCGGTGTTTTCGTTAGTGGCTATTTTATTCTGGTGCATGTCCATCTCTAGTTTTTTAAAGACGCTGTCAAATTTATTTTGATGCTGTGCTAGGTACAATGCTTCGAGTAAATAATTACACCCTTTCATATAAAATACAGGATGTAATTGTTTCATTGCTGGTTTTTCTTCGAATAAATCCACCCATTTCTGCGCATATTTATAACAGGAAGAAAAGTCTTGCATCATAAAACTATACCATAAATAGGCTTTGTATAAGTAGAGTTTTTCTATGAAATCTAGGTTTTCAAAAACGTATTCTGGGAGTCGAGATTCAAAATAAGATTGCACTAATTTATGGTCGTCATCATTGCGTACATAGCCCATTTTTAAGAACAAGCTATAGAGTTGTAGTGATAGGTTAGAGAGCTTACTGGTCAATACATTTTTTAAGCTTAAATTTTTAGCTTGAATGGCCAATTCATCAGCTCTATTACTCATGCTACGCGTTATATATTGCGATTCTATGACTTTTTCAAATTCTACAATTTCATAGGCTAAATTGGTTTCTACGCAGTCCAATGCTTGGGTTTTTGCCTTGTCTAAAATTTTTAAACTCTGTTTATACAAGCCTTTATTGTAAAGAATACTGGCAAAGTCTAATTGCTCTCTTATTTGAGTGATAGGACTTTGATGTAAAGGATTTAAACGCAGACTTATTAACAACTGTTTATATAAATGTGCTTTAGAATTCGACAATTGTCTTTTTTTTATGGAGGTTTTCTGAAGTATTAAGCTTTCGTTGAAACGGTCCATTTTATCAATGACTTTAAATAAAGCCATAAAATTAGCATCGTCGTTTGCGCCTAGCCTTCGTACGTACAGGCTGAACTGTCGTTTTTCAGATTTAGATAAGGATTTTATCAATAAAAATAACACATCTTTTTGTTCCGTAGCCATCGTGCAATAAGTTAATGTAATATACTAAATATCAAATAGTTGTTGAATTATTTTTTAGATGGATAATGTAAAAGTGATGAATCTAATTCTTTTATGGAGATACATCTCAACTATATTTGAAATATCAAAAGTGATAAAAAAAAATTAGAAATGAGTAATAATAGAGTTCAAATATTCGACACAACACTAAGAGACGGTGAGCAGGTTCCTGGATGCAAGCTAAATACGCAACAGAAATTAGTGATTGCCGCACGCCTCGATATTTTAGGGGTTGACATCATAGAAGCTGGATTTCCAATTTCCTCTCCAGGTGATTTTTTATCCGTGGAAAAAATTTCTAAATTGGTGAAAAATGCAGGAGTTTGTGCCTTAACAAGAGCGCATCAGAAAGACATTGAAGTAGCCGCACAGTCGCTGAAATATGCAGTGCGACCTCGTATCCATACAGGCATTGGAACGTCAGATTCCCACATCATCCATAAATTTAAATCGAATAGGGAGGCCATTATGGAACGGGCGATAAAAGCGGTTTCTTATGCGAAAACTTTTGTAGAGGATGTAGAGTTTTATGCAGAAGATGCAGGACGTACTGATAATGAGTATTTGGCCAGGGTCTGTGAAGCAGTGATTAAAGCTGGTGCTACGGTATTGAATATACCCGATACTACGGGCTATTGTTTACCAGAGGAATATGGTGCAAAAATAAAATACTTAAAAGAAAACGTACGAGGAATAGATAACGTAATTTTATCTACGCATTGCCACAACGATTTAGGGCTGGCTACTGCTAACGCAATTGCTGGAATTACCAATGGAGCACGTCAGATAGAATGTACTATCAATGGAATTGGGGAACGTGCTGGAAATACGGCTTTGGAAGAGGTGGTGATGATTATGAAGCAACATCCTTATTTGAACTTGGATACAGGCATCAATACGAAAATGTTATACAGTACGAGCCAGTTGGTGCAAGATTTGATGGGGATGCGAGTACAGGCAAATAAGGCCGTCATCGGAGAAAATGCGTTTGCACATAGTTCGGGAATACATCAAGATGGCGTGATAAAAAATAGAGAAACTTACGAGATTATGGATCCTGCAGATGTAGGTGTAAATGCGTCTTCCATTGTGTTAACAGCACGTAGTGGTAGAGCAGCATTGGCCTATAGAGCGGAAATAGTGGGTTTTGATTTGACAAAGGTAGAGTTGGACGATATTTATCCACAGTTTTTGAAATTTGCAGATAATAAAAAAGAAGTGGACGATGAGGATGTTGTCCATTTGATGGAATTAAATCATATACAAAAGAAAGCTTCGGCTTAATTATGGGAAAAACATTATTCGATAAAGTGTGGGATAGTCATGTAGTGACTACGATAAAAGAGGGTCCTCAAGTATTATATATTGACAAGCATTTGATTCATGAGGTCACCAGTCCTCAAGCATTTAATGAATTGAAGGAGCGGGGGCTTTCGCTGTTAAGACCGAATCAGATTTTAGCAACGGCAGATCATAATACGCCCACCAAGGAGCAGCATTTACCTATAAAGGATGAATTGTCGCGGAAGCAATTGGAGGCATTGACTAAAAATTGTGCAGATAATAATATTGAATTGTATGGATTAGGACATAAATACAATGGAATAATCCATGTAATTGCGCCAGAGTTAGGTGTTACACAGCCGGGGATGACCATTGTTTGTGGAGATAGTCATACTTCAACTCATGGGGCATTTGGTTCTATTGCTTTTGGGATTGGCACAAGTCAGGTGGCACAAGTTTTTGCAACACAATCTGTAGTGATGGAAAAACCGAAATCGATGCGGATTACCATTGATGGAAAATTAAATAAAGGTGTTTTATCAAAAGACGTAGTCCTTTATATCTTAGCTGAAATTTCTACCAATGGAGGAACAGGACATTTTATAGAGTTTGCAGGAGAAGTATTTGAAAACATGAGTATGGAAAGCCGGATGACGGTGTGTAATATGAGTATAGAAATGGGGGCTCGTGGAGGAATGATTGCGCCAGATGAGACTACTTTTGACTATGTAAGAGGGCGGAAGTTTGCCCCAAAAGAAACGGTGATTGAACAGAAAGTTGCTTTTTGGAAAACACTAGCTACGGATAAAACAGCTGTTTTTGATACAGAATATACATTTAAAGCAAGTGATATTGCTCCTATGATAACCTTTGGAACCAATCCAGGGATGGGGATGAAAATAACAGCATCAATACCTAAAAACACCAATGAATCCTATAAGAAATCATTGAAATATATGGGTTTTAAGCAAGGAGATTCTTTGGAGAATGTGCAAGTAAACTATGTGTTTATTGGAAGTTGTACCAATGCTAGGATTGAAGATTTTAGAGCAGCAGCTGCTTTTATTAAAGGGAAGAAAAAAGCGGATAATGTGACGGCTTTAATTGTCCCTGGCTCACAATTAGTCGCAAAACAGATTAGGGAAGAAGGATTGCAAGCCGTTTTTGAAGACGCTGGTTTTGAATTGAGGCAACCAGGATGTTCGGCTTGTTTAGCAATGAATGATGATAAAATTCCGGACGGGGAATATTGTGTTTCTACCTCTAATAGAAATTTTGAAGGGAGACAAGGGCAAGGGGCGCGGACTTTACTGGCGAGTCCATTAGTGGCAGCATCGGTAGCCGTCGCAGGAAAAATAGTTGATATAAGTAATTTAGTTTAAGTAGATGGAGAAATTTAAAACAATACACTCACGGGGAATTCCATTGCCCGTAGAAAATATAGATACAGACCAGATTATTCCAGCACGTTTTTTAAAAGCGACAGGTAGAGAAGGTTTTGGTGAAAATTTATTCAAGGATTGGCGTTTTAATAGAGATGGTACTGTCAATGATGAGTTTGTGCTAAATAAAGACGCTTTTCAGGGAAGTATTTTAGTGGCAGGGAGTAATTTTGGATGTGGTTCTAGCCGAGAACATGCCGCTTGGGCATTAGGTGATTATGGTTTTAAAGTGGTTGTTTCTAGTTTTTTTGCTGATATTTTTAAAGGGAATGCATTGAATAACGGATTGTTACCTGTCCAGGTTTCAGCGTCATTTTTACAAGCCTTGTTAAAGGGGATTTCTGAAGATCCAACAATGAGTATCTCCGTTAATTTAGAACAAGAATTAATTACTGTAAGCGGTTTAAATCTTTCAGAAAAATTTGAAATAAATCCGTATAAAAAGCTATGTTTGTTAAGCGGATATGATGATATGGATTATTTAGTTAGTATCTTAGACGCGGTAAAAGAATACGAAGAAAAAGAGAGTCGCTAAAGGACTGTCTTAAAAAATAGAGGTTTAAAATTATCCAAGTATTAGTAGGATAGTGAAGGTGATCAAATTAATAAAATAGAGAGACTCATGAAGTTAAAAATTGCAGTTTTAGCGGGCGATGGAATTGGACCAGAAGTGACCCAACAAGCTATTAAAGTATTAAACGCCATTGCGGACAAATACGAGCATACGTTTAGTTATGAAAGAGCAGAAGTAGGAGCTTGTGCTATAGAAAGTACAGGAAATCCATTACCTCCAGTTACGATGGATGTTTGTGTGAAATCTGACGCTATTTTGTTTGGAGCGATTGGAGATCCTAAATATGATAATAATCCAGATGCTATTGTAAGACCAGAGCAAGGCTTATTAAAGTTAAGGAAGGAATTGGGCTTATATGCTAATATTAGACCTTTACATACTTATAATCCGCTATTGCATAAATCCAACTTAAAACAAGAAGTAATTGAAGGGACAAATTTTGTCATCTATCGAGAGCTTACGGGTGGGATTTATTTCGGAGAAAAGAACTTGAGTGCTGATGGGCTTGTCGCTTTTGATAATTGTCAATATTCAGCCATGGAAATTGATAGAATTACACACTTAGCATTTAGAGCCGCTAGAGCTAGACGTAAAAAGCTGACCTTGGTAGATAAAGCGAATGTGTTAGAAACCTCAAGGCTTTGGAGGAAACGAGTTGGAATTATAGCCGAAAATTACACAGATGTTACCGTAGAGTATTTATTTGTAGACAATGCGGCGATGCAAATTATTTTAGACCCGAGACAGTTTGACGTGATTTTAACAGAGAATATGTTTGGTGATATCTTATCAGATTTAGCGAGTGTGATTTCCGGATCTATTGGTTTATTAGCTTCTGCATCGATAGGAGATAAAACAGCCCTATTTGAGCCTATTCACGGCTCTTATCCTCAGGCTGCAGGAAAAAACATAGCCAATCCGTTGGCTTCTATTTTGTCTGCTGCTATGTTATTAGATCATTTCGAATTAAATGAGGAAGCACAAGATATTAGAGCTGCTGTAGAAAAATCAATAGAATTAAATTTAACCACACCAGATTTAAATAATACCAATCACTTTTCAACGACCAATGTAGGGAGTTTTATCAGTGATTATGTAATGGATGAGGATAAAACAAATTATAATAAACACAATATAGACCTTGGTCAATCTACCATTATATAAGTAGATCAGAGGTATTCGTATTGTGGTTAAAAAACACCGTTTTCAATTTTTTGAAAGCGGTGTTTTTTGTTTTTGTTCAATATGGAATGCATTTTGACTAATTTGTCCCCCATAAAATCGTGATTTTATCTGCATTTTTGTTGGCGCTTAACTAAGGATTTATTTGTATTTTTGTTAGTTGATATACGATATCAACGAAACAATTTTTAATTATAAATAGGTGCTTAAAGCGATGGATGTAATCAATCCCTTGATACGTCCTTTTTTAACTGCTTTTGGTGTCAGTATAAAATATAGAACACATGAAGAAAATTCAAATGGTTGACCTACAAGGTCAGTATCAACAAATTAAACCTCAGGTAGATGAGGCATTGCATAGTGTGTTGGATTCTGCTTATTATGTAGGCGGTCCGGATGTGAAAACTTTTCAGGCAGATTTAGAAGCGTATTTAGGTGTAAAACATGTGATTCCCTGTGCAAACGGAACGGATGCTTTACAAGTCGCTATGATGGGTCTTGGTTTGGAGCCAGGAGATGAGGTTATTACAGTAGACTTTACTTTTGCAGCAACTGTTGAGGTAATTGCATTATTGCATTTGACACCAGTATTAGTGGATGTGGATGCGGCGACCTTTAATATGGATATTGATGCTTTGAAAAAAGCGATTACTCCTAAAACAAAGGCCATTGTTCCAGTACATTTATTTGGTCAGTGTGCAAACATGGATGCGATTATGGAAGTAGCCAAAGCACATAATCTATTTGTGATAGAAGATACTGCTCAAGCAATTGGTGCAGATTATACGGCGGCTGATGGAACTGTTAAAAAAGCAGGGACTATTGGAAATGTAGGGACAACCTCTTTCTTTCCTTCTAAAAATTTAGGATGCTATGGAGATGGTGGCGCTATTTTTACGAATGATGATGACTTAGCACATGTTATCAGAGGGATTGTAAATCATGGAATGTACAAGCGTTATTACCATGATGTAGTTGGGGTGAATTCACGTTTAGATAGTATGCAAGCCGCAGTGCTTCGTATTAAATTACCGTTGTTAAATGATTATTGTGCGGCACGTTTAAAAGCAGCAACATTTTATAATGATGCTTTTGCTGCATCAGAAAAAATTATTACACCCGTAACTAGTTCGTTTTCTAGCCACGTATTTCATCAGTATACTTTGCGTATAGTTGGAGGTGTAGACCGTGATGCATTACACCAGCATTTGTTAGATAACAACATCCCAAATGCTATTTATTACCCAGTGCCGTTACATAGCCAAAAAGCATATGTAGATGCACGTTATAAAGAAGAAGATTTTAAAGTAACCAACGAATTAATAAACACGGTTATTTCTTTGCCAATGCATACAGAATTGGATAAAGAACAGCTAACGTTTATTACCAATACACTATTGGAATTCGTTTCAAAATAAACATAGCACTATAAAAACAAGACGCAGGTCTTGTTTTTATAGTGTATAAATTATAAGTATGGCAAAAAGAATATTAGTCACTGGAGGTTTGGGGTTTATTGGCTCACATACCGTAGTAGAATTACAAAGCGAAGGATTTGAAGTTGTAATTATCGATAACTTGTACAATTCGAAAATTGAAGTATTAGATAATATTACTAAGATTAGCGGCATTAAACCAGCCTATGTGAATTTAGATTTAAGAGATAAAGAGGCAGTTACATCGTTTTTTAACAGTCAGAATGTAGATGGTGTTATTCACTTTGCAGCCTCAAAAGCGGTCGGGGAAAGTGTTCAAAAGCCGTTGGAATATTACGAAAATAATATTGCTTCCTTGATTTATGTACTGTCTGCAATGCAGAAAAATAAGGTGTCTAATTTTATTTTTAGTTCTTCTTGTACCGTGTATGGTCAAGCAGATGAATTGCCTATTACTGAAAATGCTCCTATTAAATTTGCGGAGTCTCCATACGGAAACACCAAGCAAATAGGGGAGGAAATTATTACAGATACAACTAAGACCAGCGATTTAAATGCCATTGCTTTGCGTTATTTTAACCCAACGGGTGCACATCCATCGGCAATTATTGGAGAATTACCTATCGGAGTTCCTCAAAATTTAATTCCATTTATTACCCAAACAGGAGCTGGTATTCGTGCTGAATTATCTGTTTTTGGGGATGATTATCCTACGGTTGATGGAACAGCAGTACGTGATTATATCCATGTAGTTGATTTGGCAAAAGCTCATATTGTAGCCTTAAAAAGACTGATGGAAGGGACTAATAAAACCCAATTTGAGACTTTTAACATCGGAACAGGAAAAGGGAACAGCGTATTAGAAGTGATCAAAGCCTTTGAAAAAGTAAGTGGAAAATCATTAAACTATAAGATTGTAGGTCGTAGAGAAGGTGATATTACGGCAGCATATGCAGATACAACCTTGGCGAATAATGAACTAGGTTGGAAAGCTGTTCAGACGATAGATGACGCATTGCGTGATGCTTGGAAATGGCAACAAACATTATAAGTTAGTATCGAATGGTGAAATCTGAGTAGCGAGTTTTACTTGCGGTTATTTCTATATTGTTCATATTATGATGAATGATTGAAGTAATTTTCACTCCTATATTTTTACACGATACTCAATAAAAACAAAAAAGGTCGCTAAGTAGCGACCTTTTTTTATTGAAACCTTTCCCCAAATTTTTCAATTACTCTAAATAAGTATACTTTTTAGACACTCTTTTTTTTGAGAGGTCACAATTTGTTGAAAAACAATCGTCTATTGTTGGTTGTTTTTACTTCTTTACGGGGAGTAAAATGACAGTAATCATCTGTTTATTAATCCTTTGTGTATTTGTTTTTATTTTAAATAAAAACAAAAAAAAGATTGTAAAAATAAATTTACAATCTTTTTACACTGTTATATTGGGGTTTTTTATGCTGTATTTGAAGGTTGACAGGAGTCAAACCCAGCCAAAATTAATTAATTGATTACAAATGTGGCGCCACTAGCTGTAACAGAGCGGTCTATTTTTCGCATTAATCCTTGGAGTACTTTACCAGGGCCAACTTCTATAAAATCAGTTCCGCCATCAGTAATCATTGCTTGGATGCATTGAGTCCAGCGCACAGGGGCTGTTAATTGAGAAATTAAATTTTTCTTAATTTCCTCAGGATCCATTACTGCGCTAGCAGTTACGTTTTGATACACGGCGCAAGAAGGAGTGCTAAAAGTAGTTGCTTCAATAGCCGCCGCTAATTCTTCGCGAGCAGGTTCCATTAATGGCGAGTGAAATGCACCACCAACCGGTAACTTTAATGCTCTGCGTGCACCTTTTTCTGTTAATAATTCAATGGCTTTATCGATGGCTGCGTCTTCACCAGAAATTACTAATTGACCAGGGCAGTTGTAATTTGCAGGAACCACAATTCCGTCTATTTCTTTACACGTGTCTTCTACTACATCATCAGCGAGTCCTAGAACAGCTGCCATTGTAGAGGATTGTGCTTCGCATGCTTTTTGCATGGCCATAGCACGTTTTGCAACTAATTTCAAGCCATCTTCGAAGGTAAGTACATTATTAGCAACTAAGGCAGATAGTTCACCTAAGGAGTGTCCAGCGACCATTTCAGGTTTAAAATCGTCTCCTAACGTCTTTGCTAAAATTACAGAATGCAAGAAAATAGCAGGCTGTGTAACCTTGGTTTGTTTCAATTGTTCCGCAGTTCCTTCGAACATGATATCGGTAATTGAAAAGCCTAAAATTTCATTTGCTTGCTCAAATAACTGTTGGGCTAATGGTGAGTTTTCGTATAAATCGAGACCCATTCCTGTGAACTGAGCTCCTTGACCTGGAAAAATATATGCTTTCATAAAGTTTCATTTTAATAGGGGCAAAAATAATAAAAATCTTTTCAATACAGGGTATGTTATTCCAATCTATCTAATTTTGTGAATAATAAGAACTGTTTGAAGCCTTCGTGTTTAAGGGTTTATTATAGTGGATATACAGTTATTGTAAATAGGAAGTGTTCTATTGTGAAATCGGGATAGGTAAAGGGTTTACGTAATTAAAAAATTGATTCTTTTTAAAAAAAATTAATGATTAAAATCAGTTAATTTCAATCCTTAATATACTACTTTTGATGGCTTAATTTGAACCCTGAACTTTGGGTTTTTAAATACGAACAGTATGGAAGATATGCTATTTTACGATAGATTACAATTTGCATTCACAATAACCTTTCATTATATATTTCCTCAATTAACAATGGGCTTGTCTCTAATTATTGTTTTTTATAAGGGCTTGTATCTTAGGAATAAACTGGAGAAATACAATGATGCAGCAAAGTTTTTTATGAAAATTTTTGCAATTAATTTCACGATGGGTGTGGTAACAGGAATCCCTATGGAGTTCCAATTTGGAACCAATTGGGCTAAGTTTTCAGAGCTTACCGGTGGAATTATTGGTCAGACCTTGGCTATGGAAGGGATGTTTTCTTTCTTTTTAGAATCCTCTTTCCTGGCGCTTTTCATTTTTGGAGAAAAATTAATGGGGCAAAAATTACATTTCCTAACGGGATTCTTAGTGTTTTTAGGCTCTTGGGCTAGTGGTTGGTTTATTTTAGCGACCAATGCATGGATGCAACATCCTGTGGGATATGAGATCTTAGAGAATGGTGTATTTGTATTGACTAGTTTTTCGGAATTATTTACAAACCCTTGGTTATTACCTGCGTTTTTACACAATCAAGTAGCCTCTGTAGTTACATCTTCATTTGTAGTAGCGAGTATTGGTGCTTTTTATATCCTAAGTAAAAGAGATGTAGAATTTGGAAAGTTGTTTTTAAAAACAGGAGTGATTTTTGGGCTCGTATCTTCGATGCTTATTGCTTTTCCAACGGGAGATTTAAATGCTAAGAATGTGGCAAAATACCAACCTGCAGCTTTTGCAGCTATGGAAGGGATTTTTGAAACTGAACATGCAGGAGCAGAAATTGTATTGATTGGACAACCGAATATGGTGGAGAAAAAATTAGACAATAAGATAGCAGTTCCTAATGTGCTGAGTTTTTTAACGTATCAAGATTGGGATCGTCAGATAGTTGGAATGGATCAGTTTAAAGAAGAAGAATTACCAGATAATATTCCTGCACTTTACTATGCATATCACATGATGGTCGGGCTAGGGACTATATTTATAGGGGTAATGAGTTTAGCAGCCTTCCTGTTATGGAGGAAAAAACTATTTGTCACTAAAAAAATATTATGGCTTATTATGTTTTTAGTCCCATTTCCTTATATCGCAAATATCACAGGCTGGTATGTAGCAGAATTAGGGAGACAGCCGTATTTAGTTTATGGATTGTTAAAAACAAGTGAAGGGATCTCTCCCACAGTATCTTCTGGAAATACATTATTTACACTGCTTGGATTTGCAGGTTTGTATTTAATTTTAGGGGCATTATTTTTATTATTAGTAGGGAAAACTATTTATCAAGGCCCTAAACATCAAACACATTAAATTATGGAATTATTTTGGTTTATCATAGTTGCGATTGTTTTAACCGTATTTTTTATCTTAGATGGTTACGATTTTGGAGTGGGAATTATCCACTTATTTATGGCAAAAGAAGAAAAAGATAAAGAAGTGATTACAAAATCTGCTGGGCTATTTTGGGATTCTAACGAAGTGTGGCTTGTCGTGGCAGGAGGGCTTCTTTTTATGGCCTTTCCCGTCTATTACGCGTCCGTGTTTAGTGGTTTTTACTTGCCACTTATGATGGTTTTATGGCTTATTATCTTTAGAGCGATAGGCTTGGAATTTAGAAGTCAGTTTTCTCATCAAATGTGGAGAGATATTTGGGACAAATCCTTTGGTGTTTCTAGTTTATTATTGGCCTTGTTTTTTGGAATGGCCCTTGGAAATATAATACGAGGAGTGAATTTAGGAGGTGTAGAAAATGGAATTTCTAAATACGAAGGTCATTATTTTTTCTTGCCATTATGGGATGCAAGTTTTAGTCCTTTAGCGGAATCTCCAGGGGTTATAGATTGGTTTACGATTATTATAGGTTTTATTTCTGTAGTGGTTTTGGCCATTCATGGAGCAAACTGGATTATTTTAAAAACCAATGCATCTATTAATCCAAAATTGAAAACTACCATTCTAAAACTAAATAGTGTTTTGGTTGCTTTAACTTTAATTTCTTTAGTTGTTTGGCAATGGATAAACCCCAATTGTTTTGATAATTTTATGGACAAACCTTACCTTTTAATATTCCCGCTTATTTATATTCTAGGAATTGTAGGCTTGTTTTTTGTCAGGAAGTTTGATAAAGATATCTACGGATTTATATGTTCTACCGCATTGGTGTTTGGAGGAGTAACCTCTTCTTTAGCATCTATATTTCCCGTTATTTTACCTTCTACGAATACCGTAAATGACTCGTTAACGATCTATAATACGGCGACTACAGAGTATGGAATGTCTGTGGCAATGGGTTGGGGGATTATAGGATTTATCTTGTTATTTGTCTATCTAGTGGTACAAAAAAGATTGATGGGTGGAAAGGTTGATAAAATGGATTATGGACATTAAAATTTAGCACTATGACAGCAACGCTTATCTCCATTATTAGTATTTTAATAGGCATACTTGGTGCCAATTCTATAGCGGTATTTTCTCTAAAATATTCACTGGGTTTTATCGGGAACACTATTTTAGGTGTTTTCGGAAGTGCCTTTTTGATAAAATCAATTGGAAGGCTAGGGTTCGGACCTAAGGAAATAATGGAGTCAGGAACCGTAGATGTTTCCTTACTTATTATTAACTTACTTGTGTCTTGTTTAGGAGGTATGTTGCTTGTTCTTTGTATTAAAACAGTAAAAAACAAGATAGATAAAACCTAGGTTTTTAGGGGTGATTTTATCTTTTCTAACAGGTTGTATTTTTGAATATAAGTTGTTTAAATTTGAAAAACAGGAAAGAGAACCTTCCGTAATTCTCTTGGTGAAACCATGGAGTTGAAAAGTGTATATTTGTGTTTTTAGAAGAGACATGAAAACCAAATTACATATTTTTAAAACCGTTGCTTACTACGCTAGCTTTACGAAGGCAGCGGAGCGACTGTTTATTTCTCAACCTGCCGTTTCTAAAGCCATTCGAAATTTAGAAGAATCCTATAAAAGTACTTTTTTTTTACGCAAAAGAAATTCCATTGAGTTGACCGATGAAGGGAACGTGTTTTTGACCTATGTACATCGAATCTTAAGTGTACATGCAGAAATTGATGATTATTTTCTGAGTTCAAGAAACAGTCAACCCCGTGATATTAAGTTTGGTGTCAGTACTACCGTGGCAAGTTATGTGATCCCAAAAGTGATTGCGAATTTCCGTACACAGTTTCCTCAGACTAACTTTGATATAAAAAGCGGGAATTCAGAGACCATAGAAACATTGATTCTAAACCAAACTTTGGATTTTGGAATTACAGAAGGGAAGGATACCCATCCGCAATTGCAATTTAATAAATTTGTAAAAGATGAAATAGTACTAGTCACTAATGCGAATAATAAACGGTTTAAAAATGATGTGGTGGATAAAAAAACATTGCAAAAAATGCCTTTTATAATGCGAGAACTCGGGTCTGGAACACGGGATATTATTCAGTCTGTTTTAAAAAAACACCAAGTACCTTCTCTTACTACTGTTGTGACATTGAGTAGTACGGAAGCTATCAAGCATTACCTGTATTATTCAGATAATTATGCATTTATTTCTATTCATGCTGTAAGCGAAGATTTATTAGCGAATAAACTGAAGGTTATTGATGTGAAAGGATTTGCTATTGAACGTTGGTTTTATTTTGTTTCACGTACAGGGTATCAGTCTGTTTTAATGGATCAATTTGAAGATTTCTCCAAAAAGAACTATAACTTATAGTTATATCGAATTACTTTTTAATTTGCGGTTTAGTTATTTATCAGGGCTACCTTTGTGGTGTAAAAAGGATGTGAAATGCGAATTTTTTTAGAGAGAATACTGTTTTTTGGAATGGTGATAGTGGCTTGTTTTGGGTTGGTAAATGGAGTAACGGCCTTGATTTTAGGAATCTGTTTTTCCCTGTGCTTCAAGGTGCCTTTTAAAAAAAATCTTCATGTAGGAATTCAGTTTTTATTGAAAATTGCGGTTGTTGGATTGGGATTTGGAATGAATGTAACTGAAACAATGACCGCCACAGTTACGAGTTTTAAGTTGACCTTATTTTCCGTAATGGCGACTGTAACAATAGGTGTTTTATTGACGAAGTTTTTAAATATTGATAAAAAATTAGGACATTTAATCACTTCAGGAACAACGATATGTGGAGGAAGTGCTATTGCCGCTATTTCACCTGTTATTCATGCACCTCCTAAAACAATTAGCATTGCATTAGGACTGGTCTTTTTATTAAATTCTGTGGCCTTATTGGTTTTTCCCGTATTAGGTCACTATATGGGTTTAAGTCAGCACGATTTTGGACTCTGGTGTGCCATTGCTATACATGATACAAGTTCGGTTATAGGTGCGGCTTTAAGTTATGGAGAGGAAGCATTAAAAATAGCAACTACGGTGAAATTATCGAGAACATTATGGATTATCCCGCTCTCTGTTTTTTCTGTATTTCTATTTAAAACTTCTGTAAAAAAAATACGAATTCCTTATTTTATCTTGTTGTTTATAATGGCTGTTTTTAGTACTGATTTTCATTGGTTATCGGAAGGAACAACGGACCTATTAGTGCTACTTTCAAAAAGGTTATTAGTCCTTGTTTTGTTTTTAGTAGGAACCAGTATTTCGATTAAAGATATGAAGCATGTAGGGTATAGACCACTTGTTTTGGCAGTGAGTTTATGGGTTTTTATTGCGGTATTTTCTTTGGGTTATATTGTCTATTTCACATAGGTACACAAGGGCGTTTTTCGAATAGAAATGTATCATTAAATCTTGTACGAGTACTTGCTGTTTTAATAAGCCAGGTGTTTATTCAGGAGATTCTCCGTAATTATGTTTCTGTAAAGTTGAGGTTGTTTACGGAGTCTCAGGATTCAACTGTTACAGCTACACAATGCTACTTATAGCTGTGAAGTAAGTGTTTCTGACGCCTAATAGTTACTGCTGTAATGGGTTTGTTTTAAAATGAGTACCTTTCAATCAGGTGCTTGTATTTTTATGGATGAGGTTTCTTTCTTAATAATTTATGGGTAAATACTAGGTTTCTGAAAAATCAAAAAGGCTATAATTATAGGCGTATGCAATGCTTCCTCGTTTAAGTGATGGATGGTTGTTTTTTAGAAATATTCACTGAATATAAAGTCTTTATTTTTAAAAAAATGAGCACAGATCAAATAGCTATATTATCAATCCTCACGATGACTTTTCTTCTTTTTATATGGGGGAGATTGCGGTATGACATTGTTTCAGTCATAGCTTTAGGAACCTTGTTTATCGTCGATAAATTACTCGGAGGAGCGCAATCTGATTTAATTGTAGAAGGCAGTAATTTATTTATAGGCTTTTCGCACCCTGCGGTGATTACGGTAGCCTTAGTGCTTATCATAAGTAGGGCACTTCGTAATTCAGGTGTCGTGGATTTGATTTCGAGACAAATAGCCCCTTTTTCTAAGCATGAAATTACACATATTACTAGTTTGAGTAGCGTTGTAATGATTCTTTCTGCGATTATGAATAATGTGGGAGCACTTGCACTAATGTTACCGGTGGCACTTAAGAGTGCTGTGAAACGGAAAAGATCGCCGAGTATACTTCTGATGCCCTTGGCGTTTGCCAGTATTTTAGGAGGGATGATTACTATGATAGGGACGCCTCCGAATATTATTATAGCCGCTTTTCGTGAAACACAATTAGAGGATTTGAAAATACGTGCACTAGAGGATGTTAATTCGATGGCTGCTCATTATTTTAGAATTCAAAATATGGAGCTTTCTCAGATTGACCCGAAGCCATTCTCGATGTTAGATTTCAGCCCAGTTGGAGGTATAATTTCAATTGTGGGAGTTTTATTTATTGCTTTAATTGGTTGGCGATTAATTCCTAAAACATCTTTAAAAAAGCCAGGGAAGAGTACCTTGTTTTCTATTGAGGAGTATATTACCGAGGTGAGAATTCCGAAGGGATGTACGTTTATAGGGATGTGTGTTTGTGAAATTGAGGAGTTTACGAAAGATAGGCTGACTATTTTCGGGCATATTTTAGAAGATGAAAGGATTCATTTACCAAACAGTGACCATGTCATAAAGAAAGGTGATCGTTTCCAAATAAAAGCGGATCCGGTAGAATTGCGATTGATGATGAATGAATACGGTTTGCGTCTTACTAAGATTATGCGTCAACGGATCAATGAATTAAGAGATAAACAAAGTACTATTTTTAGAGAGGTTTTAGTGACTCAGGAGTCTTTATTAGAAGGACAAAATAGAGCGTTTTTACGGACAAGAACTTCCGATACAGTGATTCTAATGGCACTTGCGCGTCGCGGAAAACCCATACGTAAACGGCTAGGGAATATTGTTTTTCATGTGGGAGATGTGTTATTGTTACAAGGGAATATGGATCATCTTGATGATTCAATAAGTTCATTGGAACTGATTCCCTTAGCGAAGCGGAATGTGAAGGTCGGCGTTTTTTCTAAAGTGACTATGGCTTTATTGATCTTTGGGACTGCTATTGTTTTAAGTATGCTTGGGATTCTTCCTACTACTATTGCTTTTGTAGCCGCTATATTGATGTATGTTTTTACGGGGATTTTACCTATTCGTGAGTTGTACAAACAAATAGACTGGCCTATTATTGTGCTATTAGGAGCTATGATTCCTGTGAGTAATGCATTGCAGTCCACGGGTACTACGGGATTGATTGCCCATGGGATGTTAAGCCTTACACAGGGGTTTCCGGTTTGGTTTATTTTAGCGTTCATTATGATCTTTACCATGACCCTTTCGGATATAATTAATAATGCGGCCACCGCACTTATTATGGCGCCTATCTCCGTAGAGATTGCAGTATCTTTAGGATTGAGCATGGATCCTTTTCTTATGAGTGTAGCAGTAGGGGCTTCGTGTGCTTTTCTGACACCTATTGGACATCAGTGTAATGCATTGGTACTGGGACCAGGGGCTTATAAATTTACAGATTATTGGAGAATGGGGCTCCCTTTGGAAATCTTAATTGTGCTAGTGGGAACACCTCTGATTTTATATTTTTGGCCTATTTAGTTCGCTATTTTTAGCTATAAAATTCAGGTGTATATAATGTATGTTTAGGGTGGAATGATTGTGTAAATCGAAGTTTTTTAGCATAGTATTCTTCCTGTTTTAAGGGGAGGAAATGTCAGGAGTGGAAGAGAGTATGATTTGACACCATGAAGTGATATGCGTGAGGTGTTGTTTTATAGTGAGTTACTTAAATAAATACATAGATCTCTTCATTGTTAAAAAGTAAAAAAAATATCAATTCTCTTGCAGGTTCAACTATTTGTTGTATCATTGTCCAGATGAAAAACACAAATACATATAGTTTTACAAACATTCGCCGCTGTCGCCTTGAGAGCCGTCGCCCCTTGCGCTAATCTTTAGTAGGGAAGTTTAACTATTTATTTTCATTATCAACAGTATCATTTTGCAACATTTTTTTAACATACAAGTTTTATATACCCTAACATCTGTTAGTGTAGCTTCTGTGGTTGCACCTATTATTTTACGACGCTTTCGCCGTCGCCCCTAGGGCGTTATATCTTTAAGAAAGTGGTGAGTCCGCTTTCGTATTTCAAAAAAAAACATACTAATTAATACCAAAAAGCATCAAAAATGAGTGTTTAATACTCGTTTTATATACTTTTTTAAATAAATAAACGCAATGGAAATTGTAGTTGCTAACAGGTCTCATATAAAATTCGCAGGTATTATCTGTGATACTATTGCTGTTTCTGCCCAAGATAGAGGTACAGGAATAGCGAGGAGAACCCCTGAATATATCATTCAAAAAATAGAATTAGGCAATGGAGTTATTGCCCTTGAGGGGGATAATTTTGCAGGGTTTTGTTATATAGAAACATGGGATGATAAGGAGTTTGTAGTGAATTCTGGATTGATTGTACACCCTGATTTTCGAAAAAGAGGATTGGCTAAAAAGATAAAGAAAAAGATCTTAGACTATTCTATCTCAAAATATCCCGATGCAAAAATATTCGGAATTACGACGGGTTTAGCAGTATTGAAAATTAATTATGAGTTGGGCTACCAACCAGTAACATTTTCAGAATTGACCACAGATAAGGCCTTTTGGGATGGATGTAAAACCTGTGTAAATTTTGACGTTTTAAAAAGAACGGAACAGGAAATGTGTTTGTGTACGGGAATGCTGTACGATCCAATACAGGAAAAGAGAAGCCTAGGGCAGCCTGTGAACTTGAAAGTACTCAAGAGACTTAAGAAAATAAAACAGGCCTTGTTTTTGAAAAAAAGAAAGAAGACAGATTAAAAAGATACTAATGGTAGGTGAAAGTCTACGAAAAAATAGTTAAGATGAAAAAAGTAGTATTAGCATATAGTGGAGGATTGGATACATCATACTGTGTAAAATATTTATCCAAAGAGAAGAAATTAGAAATTCATAGTGTATTAATTAATACAGGTGGTTTTACAGTGTCCGAATTGGAGATGATAGAGGAAAAGGCCTATGAAATGGGGGTTTGTTCACATAAAAGCATCAATATACTGGAAGCATTTTATCAAAAAGCGATTAAGTATATGATTTTCGGAAATGTATTAAAAAACAATACTTATCCTTTATCGGTGAGTGCAGAGAGAGTATTCCAAGCCATAGAAGTTGCTAATTATGCGAAGAGTATTGGAGCAGATTATATTGCTCATGGAAGTACTGGTGCAGGAAATGATCAAGTGAGATTTGATATGATTTTTCAAACAGTGGCACCAGAGATTGAGATTCTTACCCCTATTAGAGATTTGAAATTGTCGAGACAAGAGGAGATTGATTATCTGAAAAAAAATGGGGTAGACGCTTCTTGGGAAAAATCTAAATACTCCATTAATAAGGGGATTTGGGGAACCAGTGTTGGAGGGATAGAGACCTTAACATCTCATCAGAATTTACCTTCTGAAGCATATCCCAGTCAACTTAAAAAAGAAATACCTTCTAAAATTTCTTTACACTTTAAAAAAGGGGAATTAGTAGGCTTGAACGGGAAGTTACTAAGTCCGGTGGATGCTATTTTAAAATTGGAAGCACTTGCTTCTGACTATGCAATAGGAAGAGACATGCATGTGGGGGATACGATAATCGGAATTAAAGGAAGAGTAGGTTTTGAAGCCGCAGCGGCAATGGTGACAATTAAGGCGCATCATATGTTAGAAAAGCATGTGCTCTCTAAATGGCAGCAATACTGGAAGGAACAATTAGGGAACTGGTATGGAATGTTATTACACGAAGGGCAGTATTTGGACCCCGTAATGCGAAATATTGAGTCGTTTTTAACGGATTCCCAAAAAACGGTCACAGGAAAAGTATTTGTGACCTTGATGCCCTATCATTTTAGAGTAGATGGTATCGATTCTAAACACGATTTAATGAAGTCAGATTTTGGAGAATACGGAGAAATGAATAAAGCTTGGACGGCAGATGATGCCAAAGGGTTTATCAAGATATTAAGTACACAAAATAAAATTTATCACCAGGTTAATTCGTAATTATGATACAAGTAGGAATAATTGGAGGGGCTGGATATACCGCAGGAGAATTGATCAGATTGTTAGTGCATCACAAGAATGTTACCATTGATTTTGTGTATAGCACCTCTAATGCGGGCAATAAAATAGCGGATGTTCATCAAGATTTATTAGGGGAAACGGAAGGGGCCTTTACGGCGACTGTTAATTTGAATGTAGATGTGGTTTTTTTGTGTCTAGGGCATGGGAACACAACTGCGTTTTTAAATAAGCATCACTTTTTAGCGGTTACAAAAATCATTGATTTATCCAATGATTTTAGATTGTCAAAGGACCATGTTTTTGGAAAAAGAACCTTTATTTATGGCTTGCCAGAATTGCAACAAGAAGCGATTTGTACAGCCTCTAATATTGCAAATCCAGGATGTTTTGCGACAGCGATACAGTTAGGATTACTGCCATTAGCAAAAGCTCAAAAATTAGAGACAACCATCCATGTAAATGCTACGACGGGAGTTACAGGAGCAGGTGTTTCTCCTACTTCTACAACGCATTTTAGTTGGAGAGCAGCTAATTTCTCTGTCTATAAAGCATTTAATCATCAGCATTTAGAGGAGATTTCTGAGAGTCTTCAGCAGTTGCAAGACAAACAGAAAGATCCAGTAAATAAGACAGATGATATATTATTTATACCCAATAGAGGGAGTTTTTCAAGAGGGATTTTTGCAAGTATTTATTTAGAGAGCAGTTTGACAGAAACAGCTGCTTATGATTTGTTTGAAGCCTTTTATAAAGACGCTGTTTATACACATATCAGTAAAAAAGAATTGCATTTGAAGCAAGTGGTAAATACAAATAACTGTTTTATACATATAGAAAAACATGGCAAGCAATTATTTATTACAACGGTATTAGATAATCTATTAAAAGGAGCGTCTGGACAAGCAGTACAGAATATGAATTTGATGTATGGATGGGACCAAAGGGAAGGTCTTAGACTCAAAGCATCCTCATTTTAAAAATTACAACAAATGAAAATAGGAATTATTGGAGTTGGGAATTTAGGCTATTCCATTGCCTTAGGAATTTTAAATCAGGAGGCTATTCGTTTTACGTCCTTGTATTTATCGAAGCGAAACGTAGCGTCCTTACATGCTTGGTCAGAACTTCCAAGAGTAAGTATAACATCGGATAATATCGCTTTAGTTAAAAAATCGGAAATCATTATTATAGCGGTACAACCGGGACAATTAAAAGGTGTTTTAGAAGAAATAAAACCGTATTTAATTTCGGATAAACACACTATAATTTCCGTGGTGACAGGGCGTAAGATAGCACAGATAGCGGCTGTTTTAGGGGAGGATCATGCTCTTATTAGATGCATGCCAAATACGGCCATTTCTGTTGGGCAATCAATGACCTGTTTAAGTGCGAATGAAAAAGGGATAAAAAAGATAGAATTTGCGACCGTAATTTTTGGAGCTTTAGGGAAAACCATGTGTGTTGAGGAAGAATTAATGCAAGCCGCAACTGTTATATGTGCGAGCGGTATTGCTTTTTGGATGCGTTTGATTAGGGCCACTACGCAGGGTGCAATTCAATTGGGGTTTGATGCTGCTGAAGCTCAGGAATTATCCGTGCAGACCTGCTTGGGAGCCGCAAGTTTATTAAAGAAATCTGAGAGTCATCCAGAAGCAGAAATAGATAAAGTAACCACACCTAGAGGATGTACTATTTCTGGACTGAATGAGATGGAACACGAAGGGTTGAGTAGTGCATTGATCAAAGGATTGGTGGCTTCTTTTAATAAAATTAATCAGATTTAATATGGAATTATTTGAGGTGTATCCACTGTATGATGTCACTCCTGTAAAAGCGCTAGGAAGTACAGTATGGGATAAAAACAACCAGCAATATTTAGATTTATATGGAGGACATGGAGTTATTTCTGTAGGACATTCACACCCTAAATATGTGGAGAAATTAACTGCGCAATTAAATAAAATTGGGTTTTATTCCAATGCGGTTCAAAATCCTTTGCAACAACAATTAGCAGGAAAATTAGGAAGCGTTTCTAATTGTGAAGATTACAACTTGTTTTTGTGTAATTCAGGTACGGAAGCAAACGAAAACGCCTTAAAAGTAGCCTCATTTGTGACGGGGAAAAGTAGGGTAATTTCCTTTGAGAATTCGTTTCACGGGCGTACATCTGCAAGTGTTTCTATAACAGATAATAAAAAAATACAGGCCACAATCAATAGGTTTAATCCAGTGACTATTTTACCCTTGAATGAATTGTTTTTACTTGAAAAAGCGTTAGAAAAGGGAGATGTATGTGCGGTGATTATTGAAGGGATTCAAGGAGTTGGAGGGCTAGATGAAGGAACAACGAAGTTTTTTAAAGGCATGGAACAGTTATGCTGGAAATACGAAGCGTTATTAATTGTAGATGAAATACAATCTGGCTATGGTAGGAGCGGTGCTTTTTTTGCGTATCAGCATCATCAGATAAAACCAGATATAGTTACTGTCGCTAAAGGAATGGGGAATGGATATCCTATGGCGGGGGTGCTTATTCATGAAACTATTAAAGCCTCTTTAGGGATGTTGGGAACTACTTTTGGCGGAAATCATTTAGCCTGTGTAGCAGGGTTGGCGGTATTAGAAATTATAGAAGAAGAAGGTTTACTAAAGAATGTAACGGACGTTTCTAACTATTTTGTGCGTCAAGTAAAAACAATTGATGCCGTAAAAAATATCAAAGGAAAAGGCCTGATGATAGGGCTGGAATTTGAAAATGAAGTGGGGGATTTACGTAGGAAATTAATTTATGAAGAGCATATATTTACTGGAGGCGCTACCAATAAAAAAATGTTAAGAATTTTACCTCCTTTAAATATCACTTTCAATGAAATAGATGTTTTTATAACCGCCTTAAAAAAATTAGTATGAGTACAAGAAAAACGTTGACGATCAATCAAAGGAATAAAGTGTTGTTATGTATGGCTTCTTTAGTATTGGAGAATAAAGAAGGGATACTTCAAGCAAACAGTTTGGATGTTTTCCATTATAAGGGCGCTGATCTGTCAGTGTTGGATCGTTTAAAAGTGGATGCCGTAAAGGTAAATGATATGGCAACATCGTTACGTCTATTGGCGGATGAATCAGATCCTTTAGGAAAGGAATTACATCATGTAATACAGGAAAACGGTTTAAAAATAATTAATAAAACGGCCCCTTTTGGAACGGTGATGATCATTTATGAATCGCGTCCCGATGTAACTGTAGAGGCTGGAGCTATCGCATTTAAATCAGGTAATAAAATTATTTTAAAAGGAGGTAAAGAGGCCATTTATTCTAATTTAAAGTTGGTAGAACTATGGCACAAGGCCTTATTGCAGTGCGCTATAAATACAACTTGGGTGGAGTATTTAAAATTGTCTAGAATTGAAACACAGGAGTTTTTAGAAAATCCAACTCAAAAAATTGATTTGATAATCCCCCGAGGAGGAGAGAAATTGATTGCATTTGTAAAAAAGAATGCGAACTGTCCTGTCATCGTAAGTGGCAGAGGAAATAATTTTCTGTATGTAGATTCGGAGGCGGATGTAGAAATAGCTTTGCGAATAATAATGAATTCAAAAACAGCCAAAATATCGGCATGTAATGCGCTAGATAAAGTATTGGTAAATGCTAGTTTACCTCATAAAGGAGCATTTTTAAAAGCATTAGTACTGCAGTTAAAAGCTTCGAATGTCACTATTTATGGAGATGAAAAAATAAGCTCTTTAGAAGAGGTTACCTTGATAAAAAATGATGATGTATGGTACGAAGAGTTTTTAGATTATAAAATTGTGATAGGTCAAGTAGCGAGTAGCTCGGAGGCTATTGATAAAATTAACAGGTATGGAGGTGGACATTCTGCGGTTATAATCACAACCAATGAACAGAAAGCAGCGGTATTTATGACGGGGGTAGATGCAGCCGCTGTTTATCAGAATGCTTCCACACGATTTACGGATGGAGGACAGTTTGGCTTAGGGGGAGAATTGGCCATAAGTACTGATAAATTACACCATAGAGGCCCTATGGGATTGCAACATTTAGTGACTAACAAATGGTATATTTTTGGGAATGGACAGACACGATAAAAAACGAATCTTACTTAAGATAGGAACCAATGTATTGACGAAAGAGTCGGAGTATATTTCTCGAGGGAAAATTGAGGATATTGCACGTCAAATAAAATTATTGACTGCTGATTATGAGTTTATACTGGTAAGTTCAGGGGCCATTGCGGCAGCTAAACAGTTTGTGCAGTTAGAAAGTAATGGAGAAGAAATCAATGTAAAGCAAGCATTGGCTTCTATAGGACAACCTCATTTAATGCGTATTTTTCAAGAGAACTTCAGGGAGTTAGGCTTGCTTACTTCTCAGTGTTTATTGTCTTATTCTGATTTTGAAAAGGAACAGTCAAGAAAAAATATAGTGAATACGATTAATGTTTTAGTAGCCAATAATTACATTCCTATTATCAATGAGAATGATACTGTAGCTACCGATGAAATTAAATTTGGTGATAATGATAAACTGGCCGCTTTGACGGCGGTATTACTATCAGTGGATTTATTAGTGATTGGGACCAATACAGACGGCGTGTATACGAGGAAATCACTACAACACGGAAAACCTCAAACGGTACGGGAAACTAGTGATATTTTGGAGATTGAAAAAGAGGTAATATCAGCATGTTCAAGCCAAGGAACAGGAGGGATGCACTCAAAAATAAAAGCAGCTCAAATAGCTCAAGCAGCAGGTATAGAAACTTGGATAGTAAACGGGTTGGAAGATCGTTTTTTAATCAAAGCGATGAATAAAACGACTGTTTTTACTAAAATTACAACACCTTAAGATGAAACATTATACAGGAATTAATGATATAGGGAATTTGCAACAAGCCGTGAAAGAGGCGCTTGAGTTGAAAAATGACAAGCTTAAGTATCGAGCATTGGGAAAGGATAAAACCATTTGCCTATTGTTCTTTAATAATAGCCTCCGTACCAGATTGAGTACGCAAAAAGCAGCACAGAATTTAGGAATGGACGTCATCGTTATGAATTTTGGTTCGGAAGGTTGGGCTTTAGAATATGATGACGGAACAGTGATGGATCAAGGGAAATCAGAGCATGTAAAAGAAGCAGCTCAAGTGGTCTCTCAATATGCAACTGTTATTGGAATTAGAGCTTTTGCGGGCTTAGAGGATAAAGAAAAGGATGCAGCGGAACTGGTGTTGAATAGTTTTGTGAAATATGCTTCCGTGCCTATCGTAAATATGGAAAGTTCATTACAGCATCCATTGCAATGCCTAACGGATGCCATAACCATGGAAGAATATAAAATAGTTGGAAGAAAACCAAAAGTAGTATTGTCTTGGGCACCACATCCTAAAGCATTACCTCATGCTGTCGCCAATTCATTTATTAATATGATGCAGTTGCAAGACGCCGATTTTGTAATTACACACCCCATCGGCTATGAGTTAGATCCAAAAATAACCAAGGATATTCTGATTGAATACGACCAGGAAAAAGCATTTGAAAATGCTGATTTTGTCTATGTAAAAAACTGGAGTTCTTATCGGGATTACGGTCAAATTAAATGTACAGATCCTAACTGGATGATTACGGCATCCAAAATGAAAGTAACAAATAACGGGAAATTTATGCACTGCTTACCCGTGCGAAGGAATGTGGTAGTGACGGATGAAGTAATCGACAGTAAAAATTCCTTAGTGATAAAGCAAGCTGCAAATAGAGAATTTGCAGCACAGATTGTGTTGAAAAAAATATTAGAAAATGATGAAACTAACTCTAGTGAAAATAGGAGGACATAGCCTCGAAAATAAAAAAGATTTACATCAGTTTTTAATTGATTTCTCTCGTATTGAGGGGGTGAAAATTCTAGTACATGGTGGAGGGAAATCGGCCACAAATTTAGCGAATAAATTGGGCTTAAATCCTACCCTAATAGCGGGGAGAAGAATTACCGATGCACAGAATTTAGACATTGCAATTATGACCTATGCGGGGTTGTTAAATAAAAACATAGTAGCAGGTTTGCAGAAAAACAAGTGTAATGCTATCGGCTTAACGGGGGCGGATGCAAATACGATTGAGTCCGTTAAACGCCCTGTAAAAACGATCGACTATGGCTTTGTAGGGGATGTTAAAAAAGTGAATTCTAGGAATATTAAGGCCTTGTTATTGGCGGGGTTTACACCTGTTTTTTGTGCCTTAACACATGATACTAATGGGCAAATTCTCAATACCAATGCTGATACAGTGGCCAGTGAAATAGCCATTGCAATGACGGAGGAGTTTGAAGTAGAATTACTGTACTGTTTTGAATTAAAAGGTGTGTTAAGCGATATTAAAAATAGAAATTCTGTAATTAAAGAGTTGACCACTAGTGTTTATAGACGTTTTTTGAAGCAAGGTGTTATTTCAGTAGGTATGTTGCCTAAATTAGAAAACTGTTTTAAGGCCTTACAGCAAGGTGTTTCGGTCATAAAAATAGGAAATACAAGCATGATAGGTAAGGGCTATGATGTGTTTACTAAAATTATATTATAAGATGGAAGAACTAAAAACGAACGCAATAATTTTATTAAAGAAGTTGATAAAGACGCCCTCTTTTTCTAGTGAAGAGCAGCGAACAGCATTGGTGATATCACAGTGGTTTTCAGAGCATGATATTAAGTTTCAATTGGTAAAAAACAACGTTTGGGCGGTGAATAAATACTATGATATATCCAAACCTACCTTACTATTAAATTCACATCACGATACGGTAAAACCGAATAAAGGATATACAAATGATCCATGGGATGCTTTTGAAAGAGAAGGGAAATTATTTGGTTTAGGGAGTAATGATGCTGGAGGTTGCTTGGTGTCTTTAATGGCTACTTTTACTCATTTTTACCGTCGTAAAAATTTAAAATACAACCTGTTAATAGTTGCTTCTGCAGAAGAAGAAAATTCTGGAGAGCATGGTTTAAGAGGAATCTTAAATGTCTTGCCAGCATTTGAGGTCGCTATTGTGGGAGAGCCTACAAAAATGCAAATGGCGGTGGCAGAAAAAGGACTATTGGTGTTAGACGGGAAATCCATAGGAGTTCCTGGACATGCCGCACATGGACTGGGGCTTAATTCCATTTATCAAGCCATGGAAGATGTTTCTTGGATTAAAAACCACCAGTTTAAGAAAAAATCAAGGCTGTTAGGAGCTGTAAAAATGACGGTGACTCAGATACATGCAGGGACTCAACACAACGTAATTCCAGCCGTAACTAACTTTGTGGTGGATGTTCGTGTGACAGATGCTTATACCAATCAGGAGGTTTTAGAGATCATTCAAAAAAATACGATCTGTGATATTCAAGCGCGTTCAATACGTCATAATTCTTCTTCCATTCCAATGGAACATCCTATAGTCAAGGCGGGACTTAAATTAGGGCTGACTACGTACGGCTCTGCGACTTTGTCTGATCAGGCATGCTTGTCTTGCCCTTCTGTAAAAATCGGACCAGGTGATACTTTGCGTTCTCATGCGGCAGATGAATATATCTTTATAGAAGAGGTAGAGGAAGGTATAGAAATGTATATAAAATTACTCAATGATGTTATTCTGTAACATCCATAAAAATTAATAACAAGTTTAAAATAAGAAGGATGAAACTTTGGGATAAAGGATTTTCGACAGATAAAAAGATAGATATTTTTACCGTTGGTAATGATAGAGAATTAGATTTAGAATTGGCAAAATACGATGTGATAGGAAATATAGCACATGCAAAAATGTTATGTAGCATCGGTGTTTTGACTGCTGAGGAATGTAAATTACTGGTTCAAGAGCTAGAAAACATAGGTAAAAGTATTCACAAAGGTTCATTTACTATAGAAGATACTTTTGAGGATGTACATTCTAAAATAGAGTATTTATTGACAGAAAAACTGGGGGATGCAGGAAAAAAAATTCATACAGCACGTTCTAGGAATGATCAAGTTTTAGTGGATATACAATTGTATTCTAAGGATAAGTTACAGGAAATGAAGGAAGATGTAAAATCACTGTTCGACTTATTGATGGCGCTTGCCGCGCGATATAAAGAAGTATTATTACCTGGGTATACACATTTTCAAATAGCCATGCCTTCTTCTTTTGGACTGTGGTTTTCTGCCTATGCGGAGAGTTTGATAGATGATATGTATTTTATCAATGCGGCGATTAAAGTAGCGGATCAAAATCCGTTGGGTTCCGCAGCGGGTTATGGAAGTTCATTTGCAATTAATAGAACCATGACAACGGAGTTATTAGGGTTTAAAACATTAAAATACAATTCAGTAGCGGCGCAGATGGGGAGAGGGAAATTAGAGAAGTCTATTTCTTTTGCAATGAGTAGTGTGGCAGCTACACTGTCTAAAATGAGCATGGATATTTGTTTGTATATGAGCCAGAATTTTAGTTTTATTGCTTTTCCTGACGAGTTAACTACCGGGTCTAGTATTATGCCACATAAGAAAAACCCAGATGTTTTCGAATTAATTAGAGGGAAATGTAATAAGTTACAAGCCATGCCTTACGAGATGACCTTGATTTCTAATAATTTACCAAGTGGTTATCACAGAGATTTACAATTATTAAAAGAGAGTTTGATTCCTAATTTTTCTACGCTTAAATCCTGTTTGGAGATGTTGCATTACTCCTTAGAAAATATTCAAGTGAATGAGACGATCTTAAGGGATGAAAAATACACTTATTTGTTTAGTGTGGAAGCGGTAAACACATTAGTGCAGCAGGGGGTTCCTTTTAGAGATGCCTATAAAATGGTGGGAAAAGAGATCCAAGACGGTACGTTTAACCCAGGGAAAACGGTAAATCACACCCATGAAGGGAGTATAGGGAACTTATGTTTAGAGGAAATAAAAGAAAAAATGAAAGGTGCTTTAAATTGTTAAAATTGATGTTTATGAAATTTCTATTTTATGTTTTTAAACCTTTTGGTTCACTATGTAATTTTAGTTGTTCCTTATAAAATCACGTGAATTGTAGCTAAGGATCCATCAGTATTGTCACTTGTTTTTTGAGGAAATAGACACATTCTAACGGGTGATGATTTAAATAGTGTAATAATGAATTTAATGAAAAAGTAGTTTTTTAAAAGAAGTTAAAAGAACCGTAATGTTAAATTCTACAAATAGTAGAAGCTAGATTTATAAAGAAACATATATTGACGATGACTATATCCTCGTCAAGTCGAGATGTTTTCTATTGGTTTTCAAATAAAAAATCAGAAGAAAATTGTATCGAAATTCTTTCCTAAGCCTACTAACTTCTATGGAAGGAGGAATCCATGTAGAAAATACATTGGGTTTATTTCTTCTCACATGCCTTCCAAACAACATCGTTCGGGCAAGGAGCAGTTACAGAAATAGGTTCCTTTTTTACGGGGTGTATAAAGTGGATATGCCTCGCATGTAAGCTAATACTTGCATCCTTATTACTTCTTGCAAATCCATATTTTAAATCCCCTTTAATAGGACTTCCTATTTTTGAAAGTTGACATCTAATCTGATGATGTCTTCCTGTTTCCAAGTCAACTTCTAATAAATGAAAAGTATTGAGTGATTTTAAGACCTTATAATGCAATACAGCACGTTTACTTTCTTTTATTTCGGAAGTATGGGCGGTAGATTTATTATTTTTTGGATTCTTTTTTAAAAAATGAACCAACGTATCTTGTTCTAAAGGAGGTAGTTGTTTGACTAAGGCCCAATAAGTTTTTTTAATCTCATGCTCACGGAGCATTTTATTAAGACGTTCTAGTGCCTTGGAGGTACGAGCAAAAATAATAACTCCTGTAGTAGGACGGTCCAAACGATGGGCGACACCTAAAAAGACATCGCCTGGTTTGTTGTATTTTTTTTTGATATATTGTTTGACAATATCACTCAGGGGAGTGTCTCCGGTTTTATCACCTTGAACGATGTCTCCTGCTTTTTTATTGACAATTACCAAGTGATTGTCTTCGAATAAAACCTCAAGGGTATCTACTGTAGATGCCATTTTTATAGCTTGCTTAGGTCGACGTTTATTTGGTCGATATAATCTAATATTTCCTTTTTTCCTTCTGATGCACTTGCAGAGCTTATAAAATATTTAGGCATTTCTTCCCAGGCTCCTTGTGTCATTTTTCGTTTGTAAAAAGCAATGTTTTTATTCAATTCAGAAAGTTTTATCTTATCTGTTTTTGTAAAAACAATAGAAAAAGGAATGCCGTTTTCACCTAAGTATTCCATAAATTCTAAGTCTATTTTCTGAGGTTCGTGTCTACAGTCTATCAGTACAAAAGTACAGGCTAGTTGTTGACGTTGCTCAAAATAGTCCTTGATAAATCCTTGAAATCCTGAACGTAATTTCTTAGAAACTCTTGCATATCCATATCCTGGTAAATCAACCAAAAACCATTCGTTATTAATCTTAAAGTGATTAATTAACTGTGTTTTTCCTGGTGTACCAGAGGTTTTAGCCAATCTACTATGGTCAGTGATCATGTTAATTAGCGATGATTTTCCAACGTTAGATCTTCCGATAAATGCATATTCAGGAATAGCATCTTTTGGACATTTGTTAACATCGGTATTGCTAATAATAAAGCTGGCTGTTTTAATTTTCATATTAAATAGTGTGTTCTTTAAACCAATTTTCTAGGATTCCGTTAAATTCATTAACGTGTTCCATCATTGGAGTGTGTCCGCATTTATCTATCCAAAATAGATTTGCGTTTGGTAATAATTTTTCAAAATCAAAAGCTACTTCTGGAGGTGTTACGATATCGTTTTTACCCCAAATTAAGCAGGTTCTAGTTTTAATATTTGGTAAGTCTTTAGACATGTTATGTCTGATAGCGCTTTTTGCAAGTGCTATAATTTTAATTGCTTTTCTACGGTCGTTTACCATGTCGTACACTTCGTCCACTAGCTCTTTAGTTGCTACTTTTGGATCGTAAAAAACATTGGATGTTTTTTCTTTAATGTATTCATAATCTCCTCTTTTCGGGTATGAATCTCCCATGGCATTTTCATAGAGTCCAGAGCTTCCGGCAAGTACCATGGCTTTTATCATTTCGGGGTGGTTATTCGCGAAATATAAAGCAACATGACCTCCCAGAGAATTTCCTAATAAAACTACATTTTCTAAGTTTTTAAACTCGATAAATTCTTTTACAAATTTAGCTAAGTTCTTAACATTAGTTTTTAGCAAAGGAAGTTCGAAAATTGGTAATTCAGGTATTAATACCTTGTAACCTATTTCAGAAAAATGATTTAACACACCTTCAAAGTTACTTAGTGCTCCCATCAGTCCGTGTAAAACTATGATAGGTTGCCCTTCGCCTTTTTCTAAATAGCTAAATTTATCTTCTTTGATTAGTTGTTGGGTCATTTATGGTTGGTTTTTTAACTACGCAAAGGTAGCCTATTTCCGCCAAAATACGATTTTTTTAGACATAGTATTGGTCTTGTGTTAAAATTACTTTTAACTGGCTGTACTTCAATTTTATATCTGTAGGTGGGGCTTTACTTTAAAAGTTATTAACAAAGTGGGTAATTGTGGGTAATTATGGGTTTTTTTTCTTATTTTTGGGTTCAATCTATAAATTCGGAATGGTTAATTTAATCGAAACATATGAGTGTAAAGTAGATGCTAAAGGGCGTGTAGCTTTACCTATGGGGTTTCGTAATCAACTGGCTGAGTTGTTGGAAGATGGCTTTGTGTTAAAGCGCGCAGTATTTGCTAAGTGTTTGGATTTGTATCCGAAAAAGTCTTGGGATGTGGTGATGAAGGAAGTCGGAAAACTAAATAGATTTAATAAAAAAAATGACATGTTCGTGCGTCAATTGACAGCGGGAATAAAAAAAGTAGACTTAGATTCGTCTGCACGATTTTTAATTCCAAAAGATTTATTGTTGTTTTCTGGAATCTCAAAAAACATTGTTTTGATTGGTCAAAATGATAAGATTGAGGTTTGGGATAAAGACAAGTATGAGGCGGTTATTAATGATGATGAAGGGTTCGGTGATTTGGCCGAAGAAGTAATGGGAAATTTAAATTTTGGACAAGATGTATCATAATCCAGTATTATTAAAAGAAAGTATTGACGGGTTGAATATCAATCCCTCAGGAATATATGTGGATGTAACCTTCGGTGGAGGTGGGCATTCTCAAGAAATTTTGAATCGTTTAGGGCCTGAAGGTAAGTTATTTGCTTTTGACCAGGATCCTGATGCGGTCGCTAACAAGTTGAAGGATGACCGTTTTATATTAATAGAAGAAAATTTCAAGAACATAAAACGATTCTTACGTTTTTACGGCATAAGAAAAGTAGATGGAGTGTTGGCAGATTTAGGAGTGTCCTCACATCAGTTTGATGCTTCAGAGCGTGGATTTTCTACGCGTTTTGATGGTGATTTAGACATGCGTATGAATCAGCAGAGTGAATTGTCCGCTTTTAAAGTGATCAATACCTACTCGGAAGAGGATTTGGCAAACGTACTGTTTCAGTATGGGGAGTTGCGTAATAATAGAGCCATCGCAAAAAAAATAGTAGAAGAGCGTGCGATAACGCCCATAAAAACTAGTTTTAATTTAAAAGCTGTATTAAAGCAGTTTTTACCAGCGAGTAAGGAGCATAAGATTTTAGCTCAGATTTATCAAGCGGTACGGATAGAGGTGAATCAGGAATTAGAAGTCTTAAAGGATTTTTTAATACAGATGCCGTTAATTCTTTCAGATACAGGAAGGTTGAGTGTGATTTCTTATCATTCTTTAGAGGATAGATTAGTGAAAAGATTTATACAGTACGGGAAATTTGATGGCTTGCCGGAGAAAGACTTTTTTGGAAATGTAGAAGTTCCAATGAAGAAAGTAGGAAAACTTATAATTCCTACGAAAGAAGAAATTGCAACAAATAACAGAGCACGAAGTGCAAAATTAAGAATAGCAACTAAAAGTTAATAGCATTGATCAATAATTGGTTTTTTAATGTGTTAAAAGGTCGCTTTTTAACAGAAGAAGAGGGGATGCGGAATTGGCGTGTTATCTTTTTTGTGGTGTTGTTGATCCTCATTATGATTTCGAGTTCACATAGCTCTGATTCTAAAGTAATGGAAATTGCAAAGTTAAATAAGGAGATTAAAGAGTTGCAAGCATATTTTGTAGATACGAGGACTATTTCAATGCAATTAAGCCTCGAGTCTGGCATTAAAAAAAGAGTAGATACTTTAGGGTTAGCTCCCAGTGTAGTACCACCAAGATTAATCAGGGTAACGGATAAAAAAGAACAATAAATTGGCAGTAGAAAAAAAAGATATCCTAAATAAATTGATCATCGTTTCCATTGGAATGGTGCTTTTTTTGTTGTTGATTATTTATAAAATGACTACCATTCAATTTAAAGAGGGAGATAAGTATCGCAGTCTAGCAGAAAGAATTTATGTAAAAAGAGATACGGTGTATGCAAATAGAGGAAATGTGTTTGCTGCAGATGGTAGTTTGTTAGCCACCTCGATGTCTAAGTTTGAAATTCGCATGGACCCTATAGCGGTGCCGTTAGAAAAGTTCGAGGAACATGTGGCTGCTTTGGCAAAGGAATTGTCGAAAATGTTAGGAAATACTCCAAGGGCTTGGGAAAATAAATTAAGAAGAGCACGTGGCAGTAGAAATCGCTACTTGTTTATTACTAGAAATATTGGATATAACGACTATATGAAAATGAGGGGTTTTCCTATTTTTAAATTAGGGGTATACGGTGGTGGTTTTATAGCCGAGCAGTCCAGTGTGAGAGCGAGACCTTTAGGTAAGATTGCCGAACGATTTATTGGTTATGACGATTATAGAGGAGCACCAGGAATAGAAGGAGCTTATCGTAAATATTTAAAAGGAAAAACAGGAATTCGCAAGAAACAAAAAATAGCCAAAGGACAGTGGAGACCGATAAATGATAATAATGAAAGAGAGCCTGTAGATGGATTGGATGTGTTAACAACACTGGATGTTAATATACAGGATATTACGCATCATTCTTTATTGCGTCAGTTAGAAAAACACGATGCAGATCATGGTTGTGCTATTGTGATGGATACAAAATCAGGTGATATTTTAGCGATATCTAACTTGGGACGTGGTAGAAATGGAACCTATTATGAACGGTTAAATTATGCAGTGGGCTCTTCTTATGAGCCTGGTTCAACGTTTAAATTGGCTGCTTTAATGGTTGGTATGGAAGACGGTCTTATTGATACGGCTTCTGTGGTAGATACTAAAGGAGGCGCTTTTCGTGTAAAAAATCATACGATTAGGGATTCCAATCATAAAGGCTATGGGAAAATATCTGCAGCTAGAGTGATAGAGGTTTCTTCCAATGTGGGGATTGTGAAGTTGATTCAAAAACATTATAAATCCAATCCAGGTAAATTTGTTCAAGGATTGCGAGATATGAGCTTGGACGGAAAAATAGGCTTGCACATGAAAGGAGAGGGGTCGGCTGTTATTCCTAACCCTAAAGATTCATTGTGGAGTGGTTTGTCTTTAGCGCAAATGTCTTATGGATATGAGGTGTCTATGACACCGATGCAGGTGCTTACATTTTACAATGCCATTGCCAATAATGGGAAGATGGTAAAACCTAGGTTCGTAAAAGAATTGTCTGCACAAGGATTGACACATACGGTTTTTGAGCCGGAAGTGATCAATGATAAAATTTGTTCGAAGGCAACGGTACGTAAGATTCAGGAAATCCTAAAAAATGTAGTAAAGAGAGGTACAGGAAAGAGTTTGTATTCTCCTAGTTTTTCTATGGCAGGAAAAACAGGAACGGCTCAGGTAGAATACTGGAAGAAAGGAAAGAAAACATCGTATTCGGCATCTTTTGCGGGTTTTTTTCCTGCGGAGAATCCAAAATACACCTGCTATGTAATGGTGTATAAGCCTAGTAAATTTGGTTATTACGGAGCAGATGTGGCAGGTCCTGTATTTAAGGATATTGCTCAGAAAATATATACATCTAATTATATTATAGATGAAATAAGCAAAACGACCCCTCGTTTCACAAGTGTTCAGAAATCTTATCAAAAATTTGAGAGAGTATCAGAGCAAACGTTTAGTAAAATCCCAAAGGTAATAGGGATGGCTGGTATGGATGCCATTCCTATTCTTGAAAACCTTGGATTAAAGGTACGGATTGATGGCGTAGGAACTGTAAAAGGGCAGTCTATTAAAGTGGGGGTCAAAATTAAAAAAGGAGCAACAATATATTTAAAAGTGGCTTAATGAAAGTGTTAAAAAACATATTAAAATCCGTAGATATTGCCCAGATTATAGGCAGTGATTCACTGGAAATCAATGCGATTTCTTTTTCCTCTAATGAGGTCGCCAAAAACGATGTTTTTGTGGCACAACGAGGGACGGTGGTAGATGGACATGTTTATATAAATGATGCGATTAAAAAAGGTGCATCAGTGATTATTTGTGAGGTGATTCCGGAATCTTTGGAAGCGCATGTCACCTATGTTCAGGTAGGAGATTCTTCGGTGGCTTTAGCCGTGATGGCAGCCAATTATTATGGAAATCCATCAAAGGAATTACAATTAGTTGGAGTGACAGGAACGAATGGGAAAACTACGATTGCTACCTTGTTATTTTCTCTTTATAAAGAGGCAGGGTATAAGGTTGGTTTATTGTCTACTATAAAAATTATGGTAAATGACACGACTTATACGACCTCTCATACAACACCAGATTCTTTAGTGATTAACAAGTATTTAAGGGGGATGGTGGAGCAAGGATGTGAGTATTGTTTTATGGAGGTGAGTTCTCATGGGATCCATCAGAAAAGAACCGTAGGATTAGTATTTGCAGGAGGTGTTTTTACAAATTTAACACACGATCATTTAGACTATCACAATACCTTTAAAGAATACCGAGATATAAAAAAAATATTCTTTGATCAGTTGCCTAAAACAGCTTTTTCCTTGGTGAATTCCGATGATAAAAATGGCTTGTTTATGTTGCAAAATTCAACGTCTAAAAAACATACGTACGCTTTAAAGACATTGGCGGATTTTAAAGGAAGAGTTTTAGAAAGTTCTTTCTCGGGGATGTTGTTAGTGATGAATCAGCAAGAATTGTGGTCCAAATTAATTGGTCAATTTAATGCTTATAATTTGTTAGCTATTTATGGAGTGACTCAGTTATTAGGGATGGAACCTTTGGAGGCATTGAAGATCATAAGCAATCTGGAAAGTGTTTCAGGAAGGTTTGAACATTTAGTATCTAAGAAGGGCATTACTGTAATTGTGGATTACGCACATACTCCAGATGCTTTAAAAAACGTATTACAAACCATTCAAGGTATCCGAACGGGAAGTGAAAATGTATTGACAGTAGTAGGTTGTGGAGGTGATAGGGATAAAAAGAAACGTCCAAAAATGGGTGCTATTGCAGCGCAAATGAGTGATCAAACCATTTTTACTTCGGACAATCCAAGGACAGAAAACCCTGCAGTGATTATTGAAGAAATAGAAGCAGGAGTTGCAGCTCAAGACTTGAATAAAACATTAGTGATAGCAGATAGGAAGCAAGCGATAAAAGCGGCTTGTAAAATGGCTGTTTCAGGTGATATTATTTTAATTGCAGGAAAAGGTCATGAAAATTATCAGGATGTTAATGGGCATAAAAGTCATTTTGATGACTACGAAACGGTAACGGAATTATTAAATCAACTAGGGAAGTAAGATGTTATATTATTTATTTAATTATTTAGATTCACATTATAATTTAGCGGGAGCTGGGGTGTTTCAGTACATCACATTTAGATCCGCTATGGCGTTTGTTATTTCGCTATTAATCTCTACCATTTATGGACGTAGAGTGATTGATTATCTACAGCGAAAGCAAGTGGGAGAATTAGTACGTGACCTTGGATTAAAAGGACAGGTAGAGAAAGCAGGAACACCTACAATGGGAGGTTTGATTATTATTTTTTCAACATTAATTCCGGTATTGTTGTTTGCGAAGTTGGAAAATATTTACATCATTATATTAATCATTACCACCTTATGGATGGGTTTAATTGGATTTATAGATGATTATATTAAGGTATTTAAAAAGGATAAAGACGGTCTAAAAGGACGTTTTAAGATATTAGGACAAGTAGGCTTAGGGATCATTGTAGGTTCTATGTTATTTTTTCACCCCGATGTTACGATGAAAGACAAATTGGAAACACCAATTGTTCATGTAGAGAGCGGGAAAACAACATTTTTTGGAGAAGCTCATCGTTCTACTAAAACGACCATTCCATTTATTAAGAATAATGAATTTGACTATGCAGAGGTGCTTTCCTTTTTAGGAGATAATTACCAGTCTTTTGCGTGGATTATTTTTATTCCAGTGGTTATTTTTATTATTACGGCAGTTTCAAATGGCGCCAATTTAACAGATGGGATAGATGGATTGGCTGCAGGGTCATCAGCAATTATAGTGTTGGCATTAGGGGTGTTTACCTTTGTGTCTGGGAATATTTTGCTGGCGAATTATTTGGATGTCATGTACATTCCGAATTCTGGTGAAATGACCATTTTTATCGCTGCCTTTATGGGAGCTTTAATTGGGTTCTTATGGTACAATACATTTCCAGCTCAAGTTTTTATGGGCGATACAGGGAGTTTAACCATTGGAGGGATTATAGCGGTATTGGCAATAGCGGTACGTAAGGAAATGTTAATTCCTTTATTAGCGGGCATCTTTGTTATAGAAGTAGTTTCTGTAATGATGCAAGTGAGTTATTTTAAATATACAAAGAAGAAATACGGAACTGGAAAACGAATTTTTAAGATGGCGCCTATACATCATCATTTTCAAAAATCAGGGTACCATGAGAGTAAAATTGTAACACGATTTTGGATTATAGGAATTATGTTAGCAGTCTTGAGTATTGTAACATTAAAATTGAGATAAGATGCAAAAAATTGTAATTCTTGGTGGAGGAGAAAGTGGTGTAGGAACGGCCATTTTAGCGAAAAAAATGAACTATGAAGTGTTCGTTTCAGATTTCGGTGCCATAAAGGGAAATTACAAGGCTATTTTAGTAGAAAATGACATTGCTTTTGAGGAAGGTAAACATACAGAAGCGACCATTTTAGAGGCGGATGTTCTAATGAAGAGTCCTGGGATTCCAGAAAGTGTGCCTATCGTAGTTTTAGCATTGAAAAAAGGTATTTCTGTGATTTCTGAAATAGAATTTACTGCCAAATATTGCAAAGCTACTATCGTTGGGATTACAGGTTCTAATGGGAAAACTACCACTACGTTATTAACCCATCATGTATTATCAAAAGCAGGATTGGATGTTCGTGTAGCGGGGAATATTGGAACTAGTTTTGCCGCACAAGTAGCCACTTCTGAAACGGAAAATTACATTTTAGAATTGAGTAGTTTTCAATTGGATGGTGTGGTAGATTTTGCACCGCATATTGCCGTAATCACAAATATATCACCCGATCATTTGGATCGATATAATGATGATTTTATGGAGTATGTAGCCTCTAAATTTCGAATTACTAAAAATCAAACAGCAAAAGACTATTTGATTTATGATGGAGATGACTCCGTGATTAATTCATGGTTGGCAACACATAAAATAAGGCCTCAATTACTTCCTTTTTCATTAGAGAAAGAAGTAAGCCAAGGAGCCTTTTTAAAAGGTCAAGAATTATTTATAAAGCTTAATAAAGAAGAAGTTATAATGAATATAAAAACATTAGCACTACAAGGAAAACATAATATAAAAAACGCTATGGCGGCTACAATGGTAGCGAAATTGATGAAGGTGAGAAAGCAAACGATTAGAGAGAGCTTGGAGGATTTTGAAGGTGTAGAACATCGATTAGAAGCTGTCAAGCATGTAAGAGGAGTGTCGTATATGAACGATTCTAAAGCGACCAATGTAAACGCAACGTATTATGCGCTTGATTGTATGAAATCACCAACGGTATGGATCGTTGGAGGAGTGGATAAAGGAAACGATTACTTTGATTTGATGCCATTGGTACGTGAGAAAGTAAAAGCAATTGTTTGCTTAGGAGTAGACAATGTAAAGATTAAAGAAACCTTTGGAAATGTGGTGGATTTAATCGTAGAAACACTTGGTGCGGAAGAGGCTGTGAAGGTGGCAGCAAAAATTGCTGAAAAAGGAGATATAGTGTTGTTGTCCCCGTGTTGTGCAAGTTTTGACTTGTTTGAAAATTACGAGGATAGGGGGAATAAATTTAAAAATGCCGTACGAAATTTATAAATGACACAAATTTTAAATAACTTTAAAGGAGACCGAGGGTTATGGATGACTATCTTTTTGATAGCCGTTGTTTCCTTTGCGCCCGTATTTAGTGCAAGTACCAATTTGGTATACGTTGCAGGAGCTGCGAGTTCTCCTTATGCGGCTTTATTTAAACATGCGATGTTATTAGTATTAGGGTTTGTAATTATGTATGGAATGCATAAAATTCCCTACCGCTTTTTTAGTGGTGGTTCTGTTATTTTATTGCCTTTTGTCATTTTATTATTACTATTTACCTTGGCACAAGGGACCTTAATAGGAGGGGCAAATGCCAGTAGATGGATTCGAATCCCTGTAGTAGGGATGACGTTTCAGACGTCTACTTTTGCCAGTGTAGTCCTAATGATTTACGTGGCGAGATATTTAGCGAGAAACAAAGAAAAACGAATTGATTTTCAAGAGTCATTTATCTATTTATGGATTCCAGTAGCACTGGTGTTAGGACTTATTTTACCTGCTAATTTTTCCACGACAGCCATTGTTTTTATGCTCATTTTATTATTAGTGTATTTAGGGGGGTATCCGCTGAAACAATTAGGAGCCATTGTAGGAATGGGAGTGATTTCTTTGGCGTTTTTTGTGCTGATAGCAAAAGCTTTTCCGGATGCAATGCCTAATAGAGTGGATACTTGGATAAGTAGAATAGATGATTTTTCAAATGATAAAGTAGAAGGCTACCAAGTGACAAAAGCTAAGATAGCAATTGCCACGGGTGGTTTGTATGGAAGAGGTCCAGGGAAGAGTATTCAGAAAAACTTTTTACCGCAATCCTCTTCAGATTTTATCTTTGCGATTATTATTGAAGAATTTGGCCTCTTAGGAGGTTTGACCACTATTTTACTATACGTGATTTTACTGGTTCGAATATTAGTCATTGCTAAAAGTGCTAAAACCATTTTTGGAACCTTACTCGTGTTAGGAGTCGGTTTGCCCATTATTTTTCAGGCCATGATTAATATGGCTGTGGCGACTAATTTATTCCCTGTAACGGGACAGACGCTTCCGTTTATAAGCAGTGGAGGAACGTCTATTTGGATGACTTGTTTGTCATTTGGAATTATATTAAGTGTTTCATCGGCAAAAAATGAAATATTAGAAACAGAAGTGCAACATATAGACCCATCATTAGAAAACCCTTTAGAAGTATTGCATGAAACAATCGGTTAAAATAATAGTAAGTGGAGGAGGAACAGGAGGACATATCTATCCTGCGGTGTCCATTGCGAACGAATTAAAAAAACGTTACACAGAGGCTGATATCCTATTTGTAGGTGCGAAAGGACGTATGGAGATGGAAAAGGTCCCGCATGAAGGCTACCCTATAAAAGGACTTTGGATTACAGGTGTGGAGCGAAAACTAACCTTTAAAAATCTACTATTCCCTTTTAAATTGATCAGTAGTGTTTGGAATGCATTTTGGATTGTAAAAAGATTTAAGCCACAAGTAGTTATTGGTACGGGTGGATTTGCTAGTGGGCCTACCTTATTTGTTGCGGCAAAAATGGGGGTTAAAACATTGGTTCAGGAACAAAATTCATATCCAGGAATTACGAATAAATTACTGAGTAAGATCACCCAAAAAATTTGTGTGGCTTATGACGGATTAGAATCGTTTTTCCCAAAAAATAAAATGATTAAAACAGGAAATCCTGTACGTCAGGATTTATTAGATATTCAATCTAAAAGAGTCGAAGCCTTGGACTTTTTTAACTTAGATCCGACTCAAAAAACGGTCTTGGTTTTAGGCGGGAGTTTAGGCGCTAGAGAAGTGAATAAATTAATAGCCACTCAGTTGGAGTTTTTTCAGAAGAAAGGAGTACAGTTGATTTGGCAGGTAGGATCGTTATATTTCGATCAATACGAGCAATATCATCAGAATCCAGGAGTGCAAGTACATGCGTTTTTAAATAAAATGGACCTATCTTTTGCTGCAGCGGACTTTATTATAAGTAGGGCGGGTGCAGGTTCTATTTCAGAGTTATGCATTGTAGGGAAGCCGGTATTGTTTATTCCATCACCGAATGTAGCGGAGGATCATCAGACTAAAAATGCCATGGCCGTAGTAGATCATGAGGCCGCTTTATTATTGCCAGAAAAGGACAAAGATCAATTTGAAAAAGTATTTGGAGACTTATTGGACAATCCATTGTTACAAGCACAACTTTCAGAAAACATAAAGAAATTAGCATTGCCAAACGCCACAAAATTAATTGTGGACGAAATAGAAAAATTAATAGGAGATAATTCATGAATTTAGATCAGGTACATAGTGTCTATTTTATAGGTATCGGAGGAATCGGTATGAGTGCATTAGCGCGTTATTTTAACGCGAATAATGTGGCTGTGGCTGGTTATGATCGTGTGGAAACTGAATTGACAAAAAAGTTAGTTGAAGCAGGTGTATCCGTACATTATATAGATGATGTCGCTGAAATAAAAAGTGAATTTTTAGATAAAGAACATTGCTTGGTTGTTTATACCCCCGCTGTTCCTAAAGGCCATAAAGAGTTAGTGTATTTTAGAAAAGAAGGATTTTCTATTTTAAAGCGTGCAGCATTATTAGGCTTGATAACGAAAGAGTCTACATGTTTAGCTGTAGCTGGAACACATGGGAAAACAACAACTTCTACCATGCTTGGACATGTGATGGAAGTCTGTAATACTAATGCAACATCGTTCTTAGGAGGGATTTCAGAAAATTACCACTCCAATTTAATATTGGGAGGAACCAAAGTCAGTGTGGTAGAGGCGGATGAATTTGACCGTTCATTTTTAGAATTATCACCAGACATTGCCTGTATTACATCGATGGATGCAGATCATTTAGATATTTATGGTTCAGCAGCAGCGCTTGTAGCTACTTTTAATCAATTTGCAGCGAAGGTATCTCAAGTATTGATTGTTAAAAAGGGATTGCCTATCCATGGATTGACTTATGGAATTGAAGAAGCAGCAGATTATAGTGCTATAAATATTAAGGTTATAAATGGTAAATATCAGTTTGATATTAGGATGCCTGACGCGACAGTTAGTGATGTACAAATTCATTTACCAGGCAGGCATAATGTATTAAATAGTTTGGCAGCTTTCGCTATGGCGCATCAATATGGAATAGCGCCCAAGGATATTGTAAAGGCATTCCTTAGTTTTAAAGGGATTGAGCGAAGGTTTAGCTATAAGATAAAGAAAGACAATTTTGTGTTAATCGATGATTATGCCCATCATCCAACAGAAATAAATGCTGTGGCAGATGCCGTTAGGGAAATGTATCCAAGGAAAAAGATAGTGGCGGTTTTTCAGCCCCATTTGTTCAGTAGAACCAAGGATTTTTCAGAAGATTTTGCAGTGGCATTGGCTAGGTTTGACAGTTTATTGTTACTGGATATTTATCCAGCAAGGGAATTACCACTGGAAGGAATTACCTCTGAGTGGTTACTCGGAAAAGTTAAAATGGATGCTAAGAAGTTGGTTTCCAAAGATGATTTATTAAAAGAGATACAGAAAGAAGCTGCGGATGTCCTAATAATGATGGGAGCTGGAGATATTAGCGTGGTTATTAAAAGTGTAGTAAAAGCATTGTCTGTATGAAATTAACAAAAACATATATAAAAGGGTTTTTACTCGTGCTATTTTTAGTGCTGTTACTAGGGTTCTCAAATCATAAAAATAGTAGCCGACCTGTTGATAGAGTGACTGTTATATTCGAGGATGGAGAGAATTTATTCATGGATTATGGCATGGTTGATAAATTATTAAAACAAAATGGTAAAACAGTAGCGAAACAAGCAAAATCTGTGGTAAATTTACAGGGTTTGGAATCCAATGTTTTAAAGCATCCAATGGTCGAAAGTGCAACGAGTTATCTCACGGTAGATAATGAGTTTGTCACTAAAGTGAGACAGCGCAAGCCTATTGCTAGAATTTTAAGTAGTAAAGGAAGCTATTACCTTGATAGATTAGGACAAAAAATGCCGTTATCGGCTAATTATTCAGCCCGTGTAGTATTAGTCACGGGGAGGATTGATACCTCTGATTTTAAGGATGTGTTTAAATTAGTAATGGCCATTAAAAGTGATGCATTTTTGAAACAACAAATAGTGGGAGTTCAGAAACGGAAGGACAACGAGTACGAATTGCAATTACGTGTAGGGAAACAACGTGTTCAATTTGGGAAGGTGACAAAAATAAAAGAAAAAATCAGCAAACTGAATGTGTTTTTTAAAAAGACATTGGCAGATAAAAGTATTGAGAAATACGCAGTGATAAATTTAAAATACAACCATCAAGTTGTGTGTACAAAAAGATAAGTTATGGAACACAATGATATTTCAGTAGGATTGGATATTGGTACAACAAAGATTGTAGCAATGATCGGACGGAAAAATGAACATGGAAAAATTGAAATGCTCGGAATGGGTAAGGCTAAGAGTTTAGGTGTTCACCGAGGTGTTGTAAATAATATTACGCAGACAATACAGTCTATTCAGCAAGCAGTAGATGAAGCAGTAGCGGTGTCTGGATTAAATATTAAGGAAGCTGTTGTAGGAATTGCAGGGCAACATATTAGAAGTATTCAGCACAGTGATTATATTAGTAGAGCAAATCCGGAGGAAGTAATAAGCACGGAAGATATCACACTTTTAGAACGTCAAGTGTATAAATTAGTGATGTTACCAGGAGAGGAAATTATACATGTATTACCACAGGATTTCAAAGTGGATGGTCAGGCAGAAATTACGGAACCTATCGGGATGTATGGAGGAAGATTGGAAGCTAATTTCCACTTAGTAGTGGGGCAGGTTTCTTCTATTAGAAATATTGGACGCTGTGTAAAAAGTGCAGGTTTAGGATTGGCAGGGATTACCCTAGAGCCATTAGCTTCTGCAGAAGCTGTGTTAAGTGAAGAGGAAAAAGAAGCGGGAGTAGTGCTGATAGATATAGGAGGAGGAACTACAGACTTAGCAATTTTTAAAAATGGAATTATCAGGCATACCGCCGTGGTTCCTTTTGGAGGAAATGTAATTACAGAAGATATAAAAGAAGGCTGTTCTATTATTGAAAAGCAAGCAGAATTATTAAAAACCAAGTTTGGATCGGCATGGCCAGGAGAGAATAAGGATAACGAGATTGTTTCTATTCCTGGATTGAGAGGTCGTGATCCTAAGGAGATCACCTTAAAAAACTTGTCTAAAATAATTCATGCACGTGTAGTAGAAATCATAGAACAAGTTTTTTCAGAGATAAAAGGATATGGTTATGACGAACCAAAGAAAAAATTAATTGCAGGTATAGTATTGACAGGTGGAGGTTCACAGTTAAAACATATTAAGCAATTAGTAGAATATATTACAGGGATGGATACGCGTATAGGCTATCCAAACGAACACTTAGCAAGTGGATCTGACGAGAGTTTGTCAAGTCCACAATACGCGACTGCTGTAGGGTTGTTAATGAATGGGTTGAGAGATGTTGAAGTAAGAAAAGAAAGAGAAAAAGTAGCGCAAAGAATCAATGCCGTACGTGCAGAAGAGCAATTGGCAGAAGAAAAAAAAGAAGAAAAAGTAGAAGAAATAATCAGAGAAACAAAAGCAGTCAGAAAACCATTTTTCGAAAAATGGTCTGATAAATTTCGTGATTTTTTAGACAACGCAGAATAAATTAGCATTATGGATAGCACAAATTTTAACAACATCTCGTTTGATTTACCAAAGAATAAGTCAAATGTAATCAAGGTCATCGGTATCGGTGGTGGAGGTAGCAATGCCGTGAATCACATGTATTCACTAGGAATTAAAGGAGTAGATTTTGTAATCTGTAATACGGATTCTCAAGCTTTGTCCAGTAGTCCCATTCCAAATAAAATTCAACTAGGGGTTACCTTAACCGAAGGACTTGGTGCAGGTGCAAACCCAGAAGTAGGAGAGGAAGCTGCTAGAGAAAGTATTGAAGATATTAAAATGATGCTTGGTACACATACTAAAATGGTCTTTTTGACCGTGGGTATGGGAGGTGGTACAGGGACAGGTGCCGCACCAGTAATAGCGAAAGTAGCTAGAGAGATGGATTTATTAACCATTGGTATTGTAACCATGCCATTTTCTTTTGAAGGTAAACGAAGAAATGATCAAGCTATCGAAGGAATAGAAACCTTGAGAGGTTTTGTAGATTCGTTAGTGGTAATTAACAATAATAAATTAAGAGAAGTATATGGTAATTTAGGGTTTAAAGCGGGATTCTCCAAAGCAGATGAAGTGTTGTCTACTGCTGCTAAAGGAATTGCGGAAGTTATTACCCATCACTATACACAAAACATTGACCTTAGAGATGCTAAAACGGTCTTGTCTAATAGCGGAACAGCTATCCTTGGTTCTGCGACTGCTTCAGGTGAAAATAGAGCCGAAATTGCGATTTCTAGTGCCTTAGATTCTCCGCTGTTAAATGATAATAAAATCACGGGTGCTAAAAATGTATTATTACTAATTGTTAGTGGATCTGACGAAATTACCATTGATGAAATTGGAGAAATCAACGATTTTATTCAAGATGAAGCCAAGTCCAATGTAAACATTATAATGGGGGTTGGTGAAGATGAAAGTCTGGGTGATGCAATTGCGGTAACCATTGTTGCGACTGGATTTAATCAGGACCAACAACATGAAATCTCTAATGTAGAAGCTAAAAAAATAATTCATACCCTTGAAGAAGAGCAAGGAGTTACCTATAATTTCACCAAGGAAAGTCCAATTAGTACACCGATAACGACACCTGTAAGTACACGAATTGAAACTCCAAGAGAAAGACATAGAGGAGGTGTAGGACAAGTTCCTCCCGTCAATGAACCCATTATTCATCAGTTATTTGATGAAGAAGAAATGCAAAAAACAGTATTGACCCCTACTTCTGAAAGGATACGTGCTGTAGAGGTTGTTTATGACGAAGTAATGGTAACACCTGTAAATGTGGACGATTTTGTCATTACAAATGTAGCAACAATTACTCCTGAGATAGTATTGCAAAAAGAGGCAATAGTGGCGTCTGAATTAGCAACACAAACAAGTTTGACTTTTGATTTACCTGTTAAAAATTTAGAGGAAGTACCGATGGTGGTGACGACTCCTGAAATTAGAGCCATAGAAGTAGTGGCAGCAGAACCTATCGTTGTAAAGAAAGAAGTAGTTGAAGAAATTGTACATTTTTCTTTAGATGATTATAAGGAGGTAGAGGAACGTTTTTCTGCGACTAAAAAACCATTAAAAGAAGAGAAAATAGATGAGGAAGTACGGTTTGAAGTAAGAACAGAAGCTCCGAAAGTAATACAACAACAAGAAGTGGTGGATCACAAAGAGGTCTCTCCTTTAGATTTGACTATTTCTGAATTGCAAAAACATACGCAATCTAGAATGGATAAGATGAAGAGTTTTAATTATAAATTCTCTCATAAAGTAAGTAATTTAGACGAGTATGATGCTGTTCCTGCCTACAAAAGGATGCACGTGAAGTTAGATGATGTACCATCATCAAGTGATGTAAAATCATCTCGTACAACTGTAAATGTAGAGGATGGAGCCCTGAATTTTAGGTCTAATAATTCATTTTTACATGATAATGTAGATTAAATACGTATAGAAGTATTAAGGTATAAATAAAAACCCTCTTAGGTGGTTTAAAATTTACATTTGAGGTTTTTTTTTAGTAATTTCGCTCCGTAAAAATTTAAGATATGAGTTTACAAAAACAAATTATGGTTTCTTTAAAAGAAGCTATGAAAAGTAAAGATAAAGTAGCATTAGAATCTCTAAGAGCTATAAAATCAGAATTATTATTAGCCCAAACTAAAACAGGTTCTAATGATGGATTGACAGAAGAGGAAGAGATTAAATTATTACAAAAGTTGGTAAAACAACGCAAAGAAAGTGCTTTAATTTTCACCGAACAAGGACGTGAAGATTTAGCAACTCCGGAATTAGCACAAGTTGCTGTAATTGCAAAGTTTTTACCGGAACAAATGAGTGAAGCAGCTGTAGAAAAAGTGGTAGTAGCAGCAGTTGAGAAAACAGGCGCTTCTAGCATGAAAGATATGGGTAAAGTAATGGGAATGGTTTCTAAAGAATTGGCTGGTAAAGCTGATGGAAAAATGATTTCTTTACTCGTTAAAAAATTATTAGCTTAGAAATAAGCTATTATTTGGCCGCGTAGTTCAACTGGATAGAATATCAGATTTCGGCTCTGAGGGTTGGAGGTTCGAACCCTCTCGCGGTCACGAATAAACACAAAGGGTACAGGAATTAGCAAAGCAAGGCTTTCGTTAATTTCTGTACCCTTTGTGTTTTCAAAGCGGCGCTTTGGAGGATCGCGTAGCGAATCCTCTCTTGGTCACGAATAAGCACAAAGGGTACAGGAATTAGCAAAGCAAGGCTTTCGTTAATTTCTGTACCCTTTGTGTTTTCAAAGCGGCGCTTTGGAGGATCGCGTAGCGAATCCTCATTCGTGAAAGCATGATTTTAGTTACATTTTTAGTTTTTATAATTCAAATAGGACAGTGTATAGAATCCTCATTTTAACTATTTAGTATGTCTTGTTGTTGTGATGTAATAAGTTGCTTATTGGGGAGGTATTTCACAACAATTCTCACATGATAATAAAATCAAAATTTGAAATACCGTAAATGACGCTGTCATTCCATTTAAATATGTCGTATTTATTTCATCAACCAAGCCTAATTTCTCCATTTATAAATGCAAGCTTGAATTCCTTTCCATTCACGACAATTTCCGTAATAAAATCAGCAGGATAAGCACATTGCTCCGTAGGAAACCAATACTTCTTATTCATACAAATAAACAGCGCCTGTTCATCGCCAATGGCGCAAAAAGAGGTGAAGTTTCCCGAGTATATATCAATGCTAGTTTTCTCGGTGAGTTGTATAAATATTTTTTTTATATCCTTAGTGACAATTCCTATTTCTGAAATTTCAAGAAAGGAGTCTGTATCAAATTTTTTATCAGAGTTATTATCAAGGTTTTTCCGGGCAATTAATTCTACAATGTTTTGGTCAGCGTCATAAAAGTATATGGCTTCTGCATTCCAATTTTGAAAATCTTGTATTTCTTGTCCATTATTTTTTAGGATTTCTACTTTTGTTTTTAGCCATATAAGTGCTTCGGAGGCTTTGTTGGCCGGAATATTTATGGCAAAATGATAGGGGATGGCGTTTTTTCTATATGTGAAGCTTAAAATGGAGTTTCCAATTTTTAATTGAATATTTATAGCGGTCTTTTTAATAATAGTAAGCCCTAATATCTCCCTGTAAAATGACGCTAAGGCTGTAATATTTGAGCCATATAAGGTCAGTTTATGGATGTTCATGTTCCTAGCTATTAATGTTAAATATTTCCGTGGTTTGTGCCTCTAATATAGTCAATTACATTGACTTTCAAATAAAGGAATTAGCTAGCTGTTATTAGTACTACTTGAGACAGTGAAGTGTAATTTGTTTTTTTGGTAGTGACGGGTAGCTCAATATACCTCCAAAAAAAACCACCTCAATTAAAATTAAGGTGGTTTACTGTACTATAAAATCTAAAAAACTACTTTCTAAGAAACCAAGGTCTTTAAATTTTTAATTGTTGTTTTTGGGTCGTCACTTTTAAAGATAAAACTACCAGCTACAAAAGCGTCTGCTCCTTGTTCTGATAATTTTTCAATATTTTGATCCGTCACGCCTCCATCTATTTCAATAATAGCATTTGATTCAGAAAAATCAATTAATTGACGTAATTGAGATACTTTTTTATAGGTGTTTTCAATAAAGCTTTGTCCTCCAAATCCAGGGTTTACGCTCATGATTAGAACTACGTCTAGGTCTTGGATGACATCTTCTAGTACAGAGATAGGGGTGTGAGGGTTTAAGGAAACTCCTGCTTTCATTCCAGCAGCTTTAATTGCTTGGATGGTTCTGTGTAAGTGTTTACAGGCTTCATAATGTACGGTTAAAATATCCGCACCTACGTTTTTAAAATCATCAATAAAACGATCTGGATCTACAATCATTAAATGAACATCCATTGTTTTTTTAGCGTGTTTTTTAATGGCGCTAATTACGGGCATTCCAAAAGAAATATTTGGAACAAACACCCCATCCATAACATCGATGTGGAACCAATCCGCTTCACTTTCGTTAATCATTTCAATATCGCGTTGTAAATTAGCGAAATCAGCCGCTAATAGCGATGGTGCAATAATGTTTTTCATTGTTGTGTGTTGTTGAATTATGGGGCAAAAATAGGCTTTTAAAACAAATACTCCTGAAAATCAGGAGTATTTGTTTTAATCATCAATAAAATAGAAAATCTATCCTAGGTATGTCTTTAGAATTTTACTTCTAGAGGTATGTTTTAAGCGACGGATTGCCTTTTCTTTGATTTGTCTAACACGTTCACGAGTTAGGTCAAAAGTTTCACCAATTTCCTCTAAAGTCATTGGGTGAGCGTCTCCTAAACCAAAATACAATTGTACCACATCTGCTTCTCTCGGCGTTAATGTTTCTAAGGCACGTTCAATTTCAATTTTCAAAGAGTCGTGTAATAATACACGGTCTGGATTTGGAGAATCTCCGGTGTTTAATACATCGTATAAGTTAGAATCTTCACCTTCTATTAAAGGAGCATCCATGGATACGTGTCTACCAGAGTTTTTTAATGATTCTTTTACATCATTAACGGTCATGTCCAGTTTTTTTGCAATTTCTTCTGGCGATGGTGGTCGCTCATTTTCTTGCTCCAAAAAGGCATACATTTTGTTGATCTTATTAATAGAACCAATCTTGTTTAGAGGCAAACGCACGATACGAGATTGTTCTGCTAATGCTTGTAGGATAGATTGACGAATCCACCATACAGCGTAGGAGATAAATTTGAATCCACGGGTTTCATCAAAACGTTTGGCAGCTTTAATTAAACCTAAGTTACCTTCATTAATTAAGTCAGGTAGGGTAAGTCCTTGATTTTGATACTGCTTTGCTACAGAAACTACGAAACGTAAATTTGCTTTCGTTAATTTTTCTAATGCGACTTGATCACCTTCCTTAATACGTTGAGCTAGTTCTACTTCCATGTCAGCAGTAATTAAATCAACCTTACCTATTTCTTGTAAGTATTTATCTAAGGATGCTGTTTCTCTATTCGTTACCTGCTTTGTAATTTTAAGTTGTCTCATTTACGGATCTAATATTTTTAATTAAAAGGGCTTGTTTATAATATTATACGTTGTAAATTGCTAAATGTTACAAGAATTTTAAAAAAATTGCGACTTTAAAAATAATGTGACTTTTATTTATTTTGGTGTCTTAAGTTAAAAACCCTGAAAAAGAATTCGTTGAAAGCTGCAGTAAACATACAGCAATTGAGCGATGAAGAATTGATTCATCGTATTGTGAAATCAAATGATACGCATTTATTTGCCGTATTGTATGATAGGTATTCACGTATTGTATATAATAAGTGTTTAGGATTTGCAAACTCATCGGATGAGGCGGAAGATTTAACACATGATATTTTTATCAAATTATTTATTAAACTAAGGACATTTAAAGGGCATTCAAAATTCTCTACATGGTTGTATTCATTTGTGTACAATTTTTGTGTAAATTATGTAAATAGAGATAAGCATCGTAGAAATAGATCCATAGAAAATAATGATATAAACGATGAATCGTACGAGGAAGTTGATGAAAGTGCTTTGTTTGAATTAAGGTCAGATAAACTGGCTAAGGCATTAGATTTAATTGACCCGAATGATAAGATGATATTACTATTAAAATACCAAGATGATTTGTCTATTGCTGACATTCAGGCGGTATTAGAAGTTGGTGCTAGTGCTGTGAAAATGCGCTTAAAAAGGGCGAGAGAGAAAGTTGTTCATGTATATAATACTCTTAGTTAATGGAAAATCCGTTTAAGAAAATATTGCACAATGAAGAAGTCCCTGAGATCCTTAGAGAAAAGGTAATCAATGATATTGCATTGATAAAACTCTCTCTGGATGTCGCAGATCTGTTTTTAGTCAAATGTCCGAGTACTCTTGGAGAATTTATTGTAGATAATAATAAAAATAATTACCACCCAAAATAAGTAAATGATGATACTAACAACCCAGTTAAGTGATTTTAATTCTAGTTTTTCTGAAAACATGTGGAATAGTTTTCTGGAATTTATACCGAAAGCATTATTAGCAATTGCATTTTTTATAGTTGCATTGATTGTTTTAAAAGTTGTAAATTTTGTACTTTCTAAATTATTGAAAGTGACAAATATTGATTCATTGACTACGAAGTTAAATGAAGCGGAGCTTTTTGGGAAAAGTGATTTCACGGTACAGCCTTCTAAAATTATATTAAAGTTTGTTAAGTTTTTATTGATCATGATTTTTGTGGTTATTGGAGCTGAAAAATTGGGCTTACATATGGTTACAGAAGGGATTGGAAGTTTTATCGCTTATTTACCAGTTCTAATTACGGCTTTATTAATTTTTGTGATAGGGGTGTATTTAGGATCTCTTGTAAAAGGAGCGATTCAAAAAGCATTTAAGAGCTTGGAGATATCAGGATCTAATTTAGCGAGTAATATCGCATTTTATGCTATTGTAGTAATCGTGACTATTACAGCTTTAAACCAAGCAGGGATCGATACGAGTATGATTACTAGCAATCTTACCATGATTGTAGGCGCTTTGTTAGCCGCATTTACCATCGCATTTGGACTAGGTGCCAGAGATGTAATATTAAGATTGTTATTAGGTTTTTATACTCGGAAAAATATAGGAATCGGGCAGGCCGTTGAGATAGGAGAAATTAAAGGCGTGGTGACAGCGATCGATAATATTGCCTTAGTGGTGAAAACGGATGAAGGAACAATACTACTTCCTATTAAGGATGTAGTGGATGTTGCCATAAAATTGAAGTAAATAAAAAACAGGAAGGCCTTTTAGAATGTACTAGGGGAAATTGTACACTAGAAAAAGGGAAAAGAAAAGTGCTTTTATAGCTTGTGAAAGCTATAGATGGTAATAATTTTAGGTATTATTCTTGGTCTTCTTAGTCATATTCTTGAGCAATCAAGAGAAGAATTGGGCAGCTGTATTTGGGTTAGTAACTGCTGTCCGATATAGAGAAAGGTCCAGTCATTTGAACCCCACAGTGAGGATGATTGGGCATCTCTTATAGTATGATTTTAAAAAGTAACTGCTTAGGAGCAGTTATTTTTTTGCCCTATTTTTAACTGGTTTTTTTGCTAGTGAATTACGTGCTTAAAAGAGTCTGTATTCAAGAAAAATAGCGATACTAGATAGTTTATTCTCTTCTCTATAGCCAAATCTTTTTCTGCTAAAATCGAGCCCGACTAATACGGAGTTTTTAAAATTTTCATCAAAAAATTGTATTCCTACACCTATTTTATAGAGGCTTCCTTTTTCGAATTTTTCTCCTAATTTTATAAGGCGCCCTATTCCTCCCCTTACAAAATAATTAGCGTCATCAACAATAACATTATAATGAGTACTTAAAAATAGTGGAGCAAATCTTAACTGTTGTCGTTGGTGAAAAACTATGGCCGCATTTAAGCCTATGGATACGCGCTCGTCTAGTTGTAGTCCAAAGGTGTTATTGAGAAAAAAACCATTGAGTTTCAGTAGGTTTTCATCATCGTCTGTTTGGATGGTGTAGTGTTCATTTATCGTTAAAGTACCTGCGATAGAAATTTTATAAAATAGACCTCTTGTTTTTTCTTGTTCTTGTGAGAAAGAATTATAGGATAGGAGTAGTGTGATTAATAGGAAGTAATTAAAGTTCATAGTTCTATTCTGTATGAATTCAGGAGGTTACAATAATGATGCCGTGAATGGGCTATTTTTATCACACAAAAAAAAGCTTCACAAATAGATGTGAAGCTTTTTAGGTGATTATAAAAAAGGAGGTTCTTATTTAGATTCTTCTTTTTTTACAGGTGTTCTTTCTGGGCGTGGTAATAACGCTTTTCTAGATACCTTTTCTTTTCTTGTTTTTGGATCTCTACCAAAGTATTTTACATCAAATACGTCACCCATGTTTACCACATCAGTTACGTTTTCTGTACGAGCCCAAGCCAATTCAGAAATGTGTAATAAAACTTCGTTTCCTGGAGCTTCCAAGTATTCTACAACAGCACCAAAGTCAAGCATTTTAATTACTTTAACTTCGTAAACGCTTCCTCTTTCTGGTTTGAAAGTGATAGAATCAATTTTAGCCAATACAGCGTCGATTCCTTCTTGTTCAGTTCCTAAGATCTCAACAATTCCTTCTTCAGTAATAGGGTCTTCGTTAATTACGATAGTAGTACCAGTTGATTTTTGTAATTCTTGAATTACTTTTCCACCAGGTCCGATTAATGCTCCAATAAAGTCACCAGGAATGGTTTTAGTCACCATTTTAGGAGAGTGAGATTTTACTTCTGCAGCAGGTGTAGAAATAGTATCTGTAATTTTTCCTAAGATGTGTAAACGTCCATCACGGGCTTGTTTTAAGGCACTTACTAAGATTTCGTAAGACAATCCTTTTACTTTAATATCCATTTGACAAGCAGTAATACCATCAGCGGTACCTGTTACTTTAAAGTCCATGTCTCCTAAGTGATCTTCATCTCCTAAAATATCAGACAATACAGCAAAACGGTCACCATCAGAAATCAATCCCATAGCGATACCAGATACTGGTTTGGTCATTTGTATACCTGCATCCATTAAGGCCATAGTACCAGCACAAACAGTTGCCATAGAAGACGATCCGTTAGATTCTAATACTTCAGATACCACACGTACTGTATAAGGACAGTCTGCAGGAATCATTCCTTTTAAGGCGCGTTGCGCTAAGTTTCCATGTCCAATTTCACGACGAGAAGTTCCTCTTAAAGGTCTTGCTTCTCCTGTACAGAAAGGAGGGAAGTTATAGTGTAAGTAAAAAGTTTCTTCACCTTGGTAAGTAGGCATGTCTATTTGACTTGCTTCTCTTGAAGTTCCTAAAGTTACAGTAGCTAACGCTTGTGTTTCTCCACGAGTAAAGATTGCAGAACCGTGTGTAGATGGTAAGTAATCTACTTCACACCAGATAGGTCTGATTTCTGTAGTTTTACGACCGTCTAAACGTAAACCTTCTGCTAAAGTAAGTTCACGAACAGCTTCTTTTTGAGCCGCGTTGAAATATTTTCCAACCATTGCTCCGTACTCTTCTAATTCTTCTTCAGTAAATAAGGCTTTTACTTCTTCTTTTACTTCAGTAAAAGCAGCAGAACGTTCTGCTTTAGAAGTTCCTTTTTTAGCAATGTCATAACATTTTTGGTAAGCAGCTTCTCTAATTTTAGCAGCTAAATCCTCGTTGCTGTCTTCTGCAGCGTATTCACGAGTTTCTTTTTTACCGAATGCTTCTGCTAAGCGAACTTGAGCAGCACATTGTAATTTAATAGCTTCATGTCCAAATTTGATCGCTTCTGCCATCTCTTCTTCAGAACATTCGTCCATTTCTCCTTCAACCATCATTACTGAATCAGCAGAGGCACCAATTAACATGTCTATATCTGCATGTTCTAAAATAGCTCTACTTGGGTTCAATACAAATTCTCCATTTACTCTAGCAACACGTACTTCAGAGATAGGAGTTTCGAATGGAATATCACTTAACTGGATAGCTGCAGATGCTGCTAATCCTGCTAATGCGTCTGGCATTACATTTTCGTCATGAGACATTAACTGAATCATTACTTGTGTTTCTGCATGGTAATCTTTAGGGAATAATGGACGCAATACACGGTCCACTAAACGCATAACTAAGATTTCGTCATTACTAGGTCTTGCTTCTCTTTTGAAGAAACCTCCTGGGTAACGTCCTGCCGCAGCAAATTTTTCGCGGTAATCTAATGTTAAAGGTAAAAAGTCAAGTTTACTTTGCTCATAGCTAGATACAACAGTACATAAAAGCATTGCTTTTCCCATTTGTACTACCACTGAACCATGTGCTTGTTTGGCTAATTTACCGGTTTCGATAGAG
>JAESRX010000011.1 GCA_016764435.1 Flavobacteriaceae bacterium
TAGGTATTGGCTACATAGTTTGCCAGTTTAGTGCCTTGACAGCCAGCCTTAAACTTACCGCCTACATCTTTCACCGCTACTTTGGCTAGCTCTGCAGTAAGTTTGTTAAGTGGATGGGTATAGCTATCCTTAGCAATTTGAGAATGCGATGGACTATTCCCGTAATTAGGACTCAGGTGACTTTGCGCCTCTGGTACTACCTCATCAAAGGAGCCTAAAATAATATTTAACACTAATTTAGGTATAAAAGTGAGCACATCAGCAAGGTAGCCCATGTTTTTTGAGAAATTTTCGGCTGTAGTTGCGCCCAGTTTTTCGAAAAAATCTGTAGATAACCATTCCATACCATCCGCCTTTTTATATTCGGCAGCCATAAAATCTTGAAACGTCAAAATAGTTTCATACCAATTTAACCAAGTAGAAAATTCAATCCCTAAATAGCTGCCGTTTGTTTTTGCTGTATCACTTTTTTGCCCTTTTAAAAAATCTTTTAATGCTTTTAGCAAAAACATTTCCGACAAGGTTCTATGCCCAGGAATGCGGCGTTTATAATCGCCAATTTTTGGATCGAATAACAAATCTGCTATTTTTGGTCCAACACTAGCGATGGTATCTTCGGTTAAAAAAGTACCGCTAACCACAGGTAATTTTGTATACGATTTATTTTTATAGGATTGTACCCAAGGGTATACATCTGCCCCCTGCTTACGTAAGGAAATTTCGGTAAAATTAGTGTGTGCAAAAAAATCTTCTAATACATGTAGTGCGGCACCCAAATGCCTAAATCCTATTTTATTTTGTCCTTTTGCACAGGCTAACTCCAGCTGCTCTTTCATATAAGTTACCGACGATGGGCGTGACGGAGAATCCTTCCAAAAAAACTTAGACATATTTTTTTCTTCGTCTATTTGCCAAGATTCTTGATTGTCGCCTGCGTATAAATATTTAATTTGTGTTCCTTTTAGTCTTGTGTACTTAAAAGAAATACGTGCTCCTTTATCATCCGTAATCATAGACTCATCCCCCAAACACTTGTTCAGCTTCTTGCAGGGTCATGCCTAGGCGAAAAGGTTTCTTATTATAACTAAGCTCGCAACCATTAAGCGCAAAGCGGTGTTGTTGTGCCATATAGGCTTTGTAGTCTGGGCTTTGTGCATCTATACTGTCATTTTTACTGATTTGGCAGCTGCTTAGTACTAAACAGAGTAGTATGGTGAGTGTTTTCATATTAATGTTTACTATGGTTAGTTCGTTTATCCTGTCCTTAAGATATAATCGGCAATAAAAGCTATCTACCCCTCTTACAAAAGGGCATTTCTTTAGTGCTAATTGATACTATTTCATTGCACTATTATTATTATTATTATTATCTTTTTAAGCGTAGATACTGGCTAAGAAATGTACAATAAAATGTTTCATATTAGTTACCTTTCTCTTGCTATATATACCATTACTTCTGATTCTGTTAGGCATCATACAATTATTTTTTTATAACAGAAAAGCAATCTTATAATTCAGTTAACGCTCTCTTTTAAAACAAATTAGTTTTATCATTACTATTATGGACGATTCCTTTAGCACTTTGTAATTGAATGTCCTTTTTAGTGCTACTTACCAAAATCTGTTGCGCAATATCTTTAGAGACTGCAGAGGTACGTGTCATTTTTTTGTCAGCAATTTCTGTATGCGATGTACTTTTCTGTTTAAAATCCTCGGTTGCAGAAATAGTAATATCCTTCCCCGCTCTGGAAGAAATATTCCGTCCAGCCGTCTCATCAATATTCTCTCCTGCATTTACCACTATATTTTTTCCTGCGCTGATATTGATATTTTCCCCCGCAATTATGTTGACATCCTTTAAGGCATTGATACTAATTGTTTCATTTTGAGTATCAATTAATACATGATTACCTTTTTTATCCGTAATAGTAATACTCTCATTGCTAGGAGTATCGTTAAATTTAATCATATGACCACTTTTAGTAATAATGGTTTTAATATTATTACCTTGTTTCCCTCCTGCTCCATTCTCTCCATGAAACATCGCTCCTAAAATAAAAGGTCTGTTAGGATTATTGTATTCAAAACCTATCATTACTTGGTCATTTACTTCAGGCACAAAAACATGCCCTCTGTTTTTCGCATGATTTTCACTGCTTCCAGCATCAGCGCTCATTACACGTAACCAGGAAGTTTTCATGGTGTTTCTTTGCCAATCGAAACGCACTTGAACACGTCCCATTCCTTTCGGATCATTATTTGAGATAACAGTTGCTAATTGGCTGGCCGCTTTGGGCAGGGACACTAAAGGCTCTTCGGGAATTGTGATCCCAGAAGGAATGGCCTCGAAGGTGTTAAAATACTCTAAACGTTCTGTCGCAGTATGTATAATACGGGTAATCATATATTCCCCATAATTTTGAATATCAAAGGTAGATTTCCCATCCACCTTCGCTGATGCCACTTTAATAACAGTCCCTACGGTTAAGCCTTGCTTGGTGCTTTTTGCTTTCATCACATGTAGCCCTGCACTTGCGGTGGCTTGTTTGCGGGCTACCAACTCGTCTATTTGAGACTTCACATTGGTCTCAATATTGGTAAAATTGTTCTGCTCCGTTGTGAATATTTCTGAAGAAGTATAAAAGGCGTGCATTCCTAATTCATTTAACCCTGCTACCTGATTTTTTGAAGAGGCACTTAGTAAATTATGGTCCGTGGCATTGTAAGAGAAATTTGTTTGTCTGTGGTCCTTTACGTTAATTTCTAACTGTATTTCGGAAAGATCTCTTCCGTATTCTACACGCTGTACTTCACCATGTTTTAGTTTTCCAAAGATTATTTGAGTCCCGTTATAATAAAACCATTCGTTATATTGTTTTGCTAAACGTTGTAAAAACTGGTAATTATTCTCTTGATACTGTACTTGATATTCTATTGTTTCTTTAAATTTAGGACATACAACCGTTCCTATATTTAAGCGGCCCAATGTTTCACCTACGATAGATTCTAAGGAACTATTCACCCATGAGCATAATTGTTCTGCTCCGTCTAATAGAATGGTAGGAGAATATCCCTTTAGAATTAAATTTCCGTTATGCCCGTCCTTGTTTTCTAAATTCACAGAGGTTATATAGCCTAAAAACTCCATGGAACCAAAGTTAATAACCAAAGGCTTCCCTAACCAAATTTTAGATTTATCCACCGTATGACCTCCACGAACTTCCACCACATCATTGTCTAAAATTATTTTAAATAAATGATGGTCGTTTATTTTCTAATTTAAGTGAATATTAGTAAAACTAGCGATGGATTTCCCATCAATACTAAGACTGGTTCTTGGTACAATCATACATTATTGTTTTTTAATAATTAAAGCATGAAAATAACACAAAAAAATGTATTACCCTTTCGGGAATAGGATGACAAAACTGCAGAAAACCGAAGATGTGTGCCGGAAAAATACCGGTTCACTAAAAAAAGGGATAAAGCCATGTGCTTTATCCCTTTTATAAACGTTATTTTTATGCTGTTTTAATACTCATTCAGCCCCTTTGTAAATGCCTCCGGATTCGCTGCTAAATGATAACGAGGATCATCTATATCGTCCACAATAACCGATGCAAACTTAGGACTTCCTTTTAGTAATAATACTTTACACTCTTCACTCAAGTGTTTTAATTGCACTTTCTTTCCTTGCGCTTCATATTTTTCTACGATATTAAAAATAGCTTCAATCGCTGAATGATCACTTACACGAGATTCTACAAAATCAATTTCAATACTTTCAGGATCATTCTTTACGTCAAATTTATCTACAAATGCAGTAATTGACCCGAAAAATAATGGGCCCCATATTTCGTATATTTTAGTCCCGTCTTCCTTGGTTCTTTTACGAGCTCTAATACGTGTCGCATTCTCCCAAGAAAACACCAATGCACTTACAATTACACCTGCAATTACAGCGATGGCTAAATCAAAAATAACCGTTAAAGAAGACACTAAAATTATAACAAATAAATCTGCTCTTGGTATTTTATTTATAATTCTAAAACTACTCCAAGCAAAGGTTCCTATCACTACCATAAACATTACTCCAACAAGAGCTGCAATTGGAATTTGCTCAATATATGAAGATCCGAATAAGATAAACAGTAATAATAACACCGCGGCAACAATACCAGATAACCTCGTACGTCCACCTCCTTTAATATTGATAATCGATTGACCAATCATAGCACAACCACCCATTCCTCCAAACAAACCTGTCACTATATTTGCACCACCCTGTGCAATACATTCTCTGTTACTATTTCCTCGAGTATCCGTTAAATCGTCAATTAAATTTAAAGTCATTAAAGATTCAATCAATCCAATGGCTGCTAAAATTAATGCATAAGGAAATATAAATTTAATAGACTCCCAGTTAAACGGTATTTTTTGGAAAGTCTCCAAGTGTAATACTGGTAAACCTCCTTTTAATCCTTCACCTCCACCGTCTTTAATAAATGAACCAACCGTTGCTACATCTAAATTAAAGTAGATGGCTAAAAAACTCACTACTAAAATAGCCAATAAAGCCTCTGGTACTTTCTTAGTGTATTTTAATTTTGGCAATCCCCACATCATTAACATGGTCAATCCAACCAATCCAGTCATCAACCAAAAATTGGTATTCGTAAACAACTCCGTAAACCAAGCTCCTTTATCATTCCAAAACGTGGTCCCTTCTCCGACAGCATCTGGGAACATTCCCAATTGAGAAAAGAAAATCACAATGGCTAAACCGTTCACAAACCCCATCATAACAGGATGCGGAATTAAACGTACAAACTTCCCTAATTTTAGTAATCCGGCAGTAACCTGGATCAATCCCATCAGTATGACCGTAGCAAATAAATAGTACAATCCTAAATTCTCATCTGGAAGTCCCATCGCATTTCCATCTTTTACTAAAGACACCATTACTACCGCTAAAGCACCTGTTGCTCCAGAGATCATTCCTGGTCGACCTCCAAAAATAGAAGTAATCAAACCTACCATAAAGGCAGCATACAGTCCCACTAATGGATCTACACCAGCAACAAACGCAAAGGCTACCGCTTCTGGCACCAAGGCTAAAGAGACCGTAATACCCGACAATACATCGTTTTTAATATTAGATGCTCTCTTTCTTACAAATTCAGTCATAATTATATTTCGGAGTTTCAACTCCAATGTTTTACATGACACCGAAGGGTGTCAATCAATTAATTTTCAAAAAGTCGCAAATGTACAGCTTTTATAGTTAGCTTTTATTTTAGTTCCTCACAACTTTCCACCAATAATACAATGTTTTCATAGCTATTGGACAATGCAACCTCTTGGGCTTCCTTGCTTTTAAAACAAACCGCATCTATCCCTTCCTCTTGCTGTGGCACTAAGTCCCCTTTATCTGTAGAAAACATTTGATACCAATAAGTAATTTTTAAGATTACTTCCCCGTTCCTTTTAAACATATGATAGGTAGTAGGCAACGTATTTAGAATCTCTAAATCAGTAATTCCACACTCTTCTTCCACTTCTCTAATGGCGGTTTCTCTTTTATCTTCTCCTTTTTCTATGTGACCTTTCGGCAGGTCCCACTTCCCAAATCTATGAATAAACAGTAATTCCTCCTTGTCATTATACACAAGTCCTCCTGCTGCTTTTTCTATTTTAAAAGAAGCCTTAAAAGCAGTCCATAACGTAGGTAAATCCCTATGACAAAAATGAAGATTATCGTGTTGTTTATCGAATAATTGAGCCACAATTCCCTTAAAATCCACAGCCCTGGTATCGTGTAAAACATCCACTTCCAACGCTTCCTTAGTATTGCTAAAAATTAAAGGACGTTCATTCACAAAAACTTTATACATTTGCAGTATGATTTTCAACAAAGATACAGCAAAAAGAACAGCCGCGCTTTTACTTCAAATAAAAGCCATTAAATTAAGTCCACAAGATCCATTCACTTGGGCTTCTGGATGGAATTCTCCTATTTATTGTGACAACCGCACAACATTATCTTACCCAACAATCCGTACGTATTTACGTGAGGAATTAGGTAAAATAATTGAAGAAAAATATGGAAAACCTGAAGTGATAGCAGGCGTAGCTACTGGAGCTATTGCGATCGGTGTTTTAGTCGCCGAATACTTAAACGTACCATTTATATATGTACGCCCAGAGGCAAAAAAACACGGGAGACAAAACCAAGTAGAAGGGGTTTTAGAACCAGGAAAACGCGTCGTGGTTATTGAGGATTTGATCAGTACAGGAAAAAGCAGTTTAAATGCAGTAAAAGCATTGAAAGAAGCCGGAGCCGATGTCAAAGGAATGGTGGCTATTTTTTCTTATGGATTTGACATTGCCACCAGTAATTTTGAAAATGATGGGGTGGAATTAACAACCTTGAGTGATTATGATAACTTATTAGAATTAGCCAATGAGAACAACTATATCGCTACCAAAGAACTAGAAACTTTAAAACAATGGCGTATTAACCCTAGTACGTGGAACAAATAACAACACAATGAATTTAGAAAGCAACAACACCCCTGTTAATAAGTCACAAAAAGAAGTATTTGAGTTTTTAACAACTCTTGAAAATTTCGAACAATTACTACCAGAAAACACCGAGAAATTTGAAATTGACGGAGATTCTATGCTCTTTTCTTTAAAAGGAATGCCAGAAATCAGATTAATTTTAAAAGAAGCGCAAGAATTTGACAAAGTAATTTTAGGAGCGGCTAGTAGCAAGTTACCTTTTACATTGACTGCGACTATCAACGCAATTTCTGAAACTAGCTGTGAAACAACATTAAGCTTTACTGGAGATTTCAATCCAATGATGGCTATGATGGTGAAAAAACCATTGCAAAAATTCATTGACACCTTGTCAGAAAATATTTCAAAACTATAATAAAACAACACCTGTCAGCTAATTACTGACAGGCGTTTTTATATTTACACACCCGAAAATTTGATTTCTTTTAAATTAAATTCTCGGGTTTTTTCATGTCCTATATCAACGTGTAACCTCCCAGCATGCGTCACACCTATTATCTTCCCAGAAAAAGAAAGTCCACTAGCATCCGTATAACTATTCCAGGTTTTGAAACGGAATAATTCCTGATAATACAGCGAGGTTAAAAATTCAAATCGGCCATGTAATACAATGTTCATGTAATATTCTATGCCTGTAATTATTTCATCTAAAACAAGGTCTAAATCAAAGGATTTACCGCTTAATAATTTTAAAGAAGTCGGATTGGGAACCTCTTTAGGAAAACATTCTTGATTCACATTTAAGCCAATTCCGATAATTACTCTGTTTAAATGACCTCCAGCCAAGTTATTTTCAATTAAAACACCTGCTATTTTCTGACCATCTGCCAAAATGTCGTTCGGCCATTTTACCTTTATATCATTGGCTACATAAGTAGACAATACCTGTTGCAAGGCCAACGAAACGGCCATGCTAATGAAGAACTGATCTCCTACATCAAATTTCAAGAAATTGACCAATACACTAAACGTCAGATTCTTACCCTCTTCCGAAGACCATACAGTCCCCAATTGCCCGCGACCAGCAGATTGTTTATGTGTTTGAACTACCGTAAAAGATTGTTGTTTTTCTTGCTGACAAAGTTCCTTTAAATAAGCGTTTGTAGAGCCAATGGCACTAAGTTTGATTAACTTCATGATTAATAATATAGAAACAAAGTTAAGACAACCACGTTTACTAACAAAAAAATAATAACTTTGTATTAAATAAATAATTTTTGATGACTAAAAAGAGTGTAAATGTAGATGAGTTAATTGCCGTAATTATAAAAGGAATTAACGAAGTCAAAGGGGAAGATATTAAATTATTAGATTTAAGAGAGATTGAAAATACAGTGTGTGATTATTACATCATTTGCTCAGGAAATTCAAACACCCAAGTAAATGCCATTTCTGGATCAATCCAAAAAATGGTAGGTAAAGAATGCAAAGAAAAACCATGGCATGTAGAAGGTGAAGGAAATGCAGAATGGGTCTTGATGGATTTTGTAAACGTAGCTGTACATGTATTTCAACGAGAAACAAGAGAATATTACGATTTGGAAAGCCTTTGGGGTGATGCCAAAATCACAGATATAAACACTACTAGCTAATAATATTTCAATATTTGAAAGACGTATATGAACGAAAACAAATCGCCAGATAATAAAAATAAAATTAAAGTTCCTAAATTCAATTTCTATTGGATTTATGGAATTTTATTTGTGTTATACATCGGCTACACTGTATTTAACAGTGGAAGCTTAGGAAATCAAAACTTGAGTCATAATAAATTTATTACGACCCTTTACGACAATGATATTGAGAAAATTCTTATTGTAAATAATAGTACTGCTGAAATATTTATTAAAGACGCCGTATTAGATAAAGAGAAGTATAAAAAGGCAACTGAGTCTGCTTTATACAGCAAGCGAGGACCATTATACATGTATGATTTTGGTGATTTGCAAAATTTTGAAAACCAAATTCAGAAAGCTAAAGAAGATAAAGGATTAGACGTGGACACCCAACATGTGGAAAAGACGAACATTATGGATTCAATCTTAATGTACCTTCCGTTTATCTTTTTAATTGGACTTTGGATTTATTTCATGAAGCGTATGTCTGGTGGTGGCGGTGGCGGAAGTCAAATTTTCAATATTGGAAAATCTAAAGCCAAATTATTTGACCAAAACACCAAAGTAAAAACATCGTTTAAAGATGTAGCAGGATTAGTAGGCGCAAAAGAAGAGGTTCAAGAAATAGTAGACTTCTTAAAAAACCCTGGAAAATACACTGCTTTAGGAGGTAAAATACCTAAAGGAGCTTTATTAGTAGGACCTCCTGGAACAGGAAAAACTTTATTAGCAAAAGCAGTTGCTGGTGAAGCCAGTGTCCCATTTTTCTCTTTATCAGGATCTGATTTCGTAGAAATGTTTGTAGGAGTTGGAGCTTCTAGAGTGCGTGATTTATTTAAGCAAGCAAAACAAAAATCTCCTTCCATCATCTTTATTGATGAAATAGATGCTATTGGTAGAGCACGTGGAAAGAGTAATATGACTGGTGGAAATGACGAACGTGAAAACACCTTGAACCAATTACTAACCGAAATGGATGGTTTTGGGACAGAGTCTAACGTAATAGTTATTGCCGCAACGAACCGTGCAGATGTTTTAGACAAAGCATTAATGAGAGCCGGTCGTTTTGACCGTCAGATTTATGTAGATTTACCTGACATCAATGAAAGAGAAGAAATTTTCGGAGTTCATATCAGTCCATTAAAATTACATGACGACGTAGACATTCATTTCTTATCGCAACAAACACCTGGATTTTCTGGTGCAGACATCGCTAATTTATGTAATGAAGCCGCGTTAATCGCAGCAAGAGAAGATAAAAAAGCAGTACACCATATTGATTTTTTAGCCGCTGTAGATCGTATCGTTGGAGGATTAGAAAAGAAAAATAAAATAATTTCTCCCATAGAGAAAAAAACCATTGCTTTTCATGAAGCAGGACACGCAACTGCAAGTTGGATGCTAGAACACGCCTCTCCTTTAGTGAAGGTAACCATCGTACCAAGAGGGCAATCCTTAGGGGCTGCATGGTATCTACCAGAGGAACGTCAGATAGTGCGTACAGAGCAAATGTTAGATGAAATGTGTGCAACCTTAGCAGGACGTGCAGCAGAACGTCTCATTTTCAATAAAATATCTACCGGAGCCTTAAACGACTTGGAGAAAGTAACCAAACAGGCCCGTGCTATTGTGAGTGTCTACGGTTTAAATGATGTGATCGGAAACATCACCTATTATGACTCTTCAAATAGTGGCGATTATAGTTTTACGAAACCCTATAGCGAAGCAACTGCTCAAAAAATTGACGAAGAAATTTCTAAAATCATAGAAGAACAGTACCAAAGAGCCATAAAAATCCTAGATGAGAATAAGGATAAACTAACTATTTTAGCAGAGTTACTGTTAAAAGAAGAAGTGATTTTCAAAAAAGATTTAGAAAGCATTTTTGGTCCAAGACCGTTTCAAGAGCAAGTAATAGAAACACCAAAAAAGAAGAAAAAAGAAGACACACCGAGTGATACAGAGAATAAAATTGAAAATAAAGAAGAATCTGACGATTAATCGCTAGTATTTCTTTACTTTTGAAATTATTCAAAATGTAACATGAGTTTTTTTAAAAACATCTTTAAAAAATCAAAAGAAAATCATAAAAAGCCTAGCGAAAACACTATCAAAGAAGAATCAATTGATAGTGTTTTTGTTAAAAATTTTATTGATCGTGGAGGTAAATTCCTTTATTGTACAAATTTACAAGAAGTCGCAGAGTTCCTAACACATATAGTTAATGAGAACGAACACTGGGAGGCTGTAACCTGTATAGATAATGATTTACACAAACTCATCGGTACAATAAACATCAAAAAAATCCCCAATTTTAGTAAAAGCACACCGCTTTTTACATGCTGCGAGCATTTAATTGCAGAAAACGGAAGTATTTTATTCTCCTCAAACCAACTAAGTGACATCAAACTATCCGATTTAACGGAAGATTTTATTGTTTATGCCACTACAAGCCAAATAGTCAATAACCAACGTGAAGGTTTGACAGGGATAAATTCACATTACCGAGGTAATATTCCAAGCAATATAGGCGCAGTAAAAAATTACAATCCTAACGAAAAGGAAGTAGACTTTATGAATTACGGCTTTAACAATGCTAAAAATTTATACCTATTGCTTTTCGAAGACCTATAATTTATGAGCACATTAGCGAAACGTATTTTATCCGGACTTGTATTTGTATCAATACTTGTCTTTTGTATCCTATTTAGTAAGATCACCTTTATATTATTATTCTTTTTTTTAATGATGGTCTGTTTATTTGAGTTCAAGAGAATGATCGGACTTAAAAGTATTTTCCCTTATTTAATAGGTGTTTTATTTTTTATATTTGGAAACATCTTAAATGTTGAAGATCTACCTTCTAAAACCATTTACACATATGCAGGTGTATTGTTGTTTTTAGTCATTTTCTCCTCCTTTGCTTCCATCCTATTTGCAAAAAAAGAAGAAGTTATTTCTCATTTAGGAAAAATATTTTTAACCGTTGTTTATATTGTCGCACCCTTTACCTTAATGGTTCAGATACCATTTTTAAACGGGAAATTTGAATATGTAAACACCACCATTTTAGGAGTGTTTATATTAATTTGGGTCAACGATTCCTTCGCTTATTTAGTAGGGAAAAATCTAGGTAAAAGAAAGTTATTGGAGCGTATTTCTCCGAATAAAACACAAGAAGGATTCTTAGGAGGCCTCGTATTTACATTTATTGCCTGTTTTTTTATCGCAAAATACTTTACAGACTTAAGTCTTATTCATTGGTTCTCTATCGCGGGAATTGTCAGTATATTCGGGGTCTTAGGAGATTTAATAGAGTCTATGTTTAAAAGACAAGCTGGCGTTAAAGACAGCAGTAATTTTATTCCAGGCCACGGTGGTTTTTTAGATCGGTTTGATAGTGTTATTTTTGCAGCACCATTTATTTTTATTTATTTACAATTAGTTCATTAATATGTTTCATAAAGAAGGTTTTAAAATAATATTGATTTCAATAATACTAACAGGTATTAGTATCATTCTAATCGAAAATTTCGCAACTCAATTTTGGCTAAACAAGGCCTTAACTGGAGTTGTTTTTATAATGCTCATTATCGTATTGCAATTCTTTAGAAATCCTAAAAGAACCACGGAATTAAACGACGCTGCCATCATGGCTCCCGTAGACGGAAAAGTAGTCGTTATAGAAGAAGTATTTGAAAAAGAATACTTTAACGAAAAAAGATTACAGGTATCTATATTTATGTCTCCAGTAAATGTACATGTAACACGATACCCGACAAGCGGTGAAGTTACATATAGTAAATACCATCCAGGTAAATATTTAGTTGCTTGGCACCCTAAAGCGTCTGAGGAGAACGAACGAACTTCTATTGTCGTTAAAAACAATACTGTTGGTGAAATTTTATACAGACAAGTAGCAGGTGCATTAGCAAGACGTATTGTAAATTATGCGAAAAAAGGAGATACCGTGACTCAAGGAACAGATGCTGGATTTATCAAATTTGGCTCACGTGTAGATTTATACTTACCATTAGACGCTAAATTACAAGTCAAAATAGACGATGTTGTCACCGGAGGTGAACAAATTATTGCGACCGTATAAACCTTTTATACTTCTTTTCAAAATATCTATATGAAAGATACATTAGAAATAGAATTCCAACAAGCATATGCAATAGCAAATGCTTCTTCAAAAAAACAACCTGCAGATGTAATGTTGCAGCTTTACGCCTGCTATAAACAAGCCACAAGAGGAAATAACTTTGTCGTTTACAATCAGGAAAATGATGTCCGAAGCGCCTTTAAACTCAACGCTTGGATGCAAATAAGTAATCTTAGTATTGATGAAGCAAAAAAAATGTATATTCGTCTTGTGAATGAACACATTGCTTCTTAATCTTCTATTTTAAAGCCCCTAGAAAGGAATGCGTTTTCACGAAATGTAGCTAACAATTAACATTTTATAAAACCAATCCAATGAAAAACTACTGTCTATTAAGTATCTCACTAGTCCTATTACTTTCGGTAAGCTCTTGTAAGAACACAAAAAAATCCGAAAAACAAGGAAAAGAAACCACTATGTATGTGGTCAATAATAAAACGACGTCTGTTAAATGGACCGCTTATAAAACGAGTGCAAAACTACCGGTAAAAGGTGAGTTTAGAGTGGTTGAATTTACCAAGGCTACACCTGGAGCAAGTTTAAAAGAAGCCCTTAACAATTTAGAATTTTCAATCCCTATTTCTTCTTTATTCTCAAACAATGAAGAAAGAGATGCCAAATTAAAAACATCTTTTTTTGGAGCAATGTTAGAAACTGTGACAATTAAAGGAAAGCTAATTATGGAAACTGAAACTTCAGGAAAAGTTGAGTTGACCTTAAATGGAATTACACAGGAACTTCCTATCACTTACTTTTTAGATGGACAGATGGCGACAATGGAAGCCACCATGGATTTAGACAATTGGCAAGCACAAACGGCACTAAGTACTTTAAATGCTGTATGTAAAGAATTACACACAGGTCCAGATGGAATTACAAAAACGTGGAGTGACGTTAAAATAAACATTGCAACGTACATTTCTGTAGTGAAATAGCTAAAACTAGTACCTAAAAAAACCTGCATAATGCAGGTTTTTTTAGGTCTATATTTAAGCCTTATTTAAGAATAACTTAAGGTTCTTAAATACGCTAATTTATCTTTCCATATTTGAGCATTGCTCTTGTATTGCTCAATGTTCTTACGCACATTAATCACCAATGGATTGTCAGCCTTCGCATTAGAGAAAAACCCTAAATTGTTTTCTAACTGCTGTACTTCTTTCATACAGTCATCTATTTTCTTACGCACATACAATTGTTCTGAATCTAATTTTCTGTAATTTTTTTGGTCCATATAACCTGAAATTACATTCTTAAATTTCAACATTTCTATCGCGTTCTTATCAAGATCTAAAGAGACCGCGGCCGCTTCTATTACTTTATTAAATTTACCTTCTATGTATTTTTTATCACCAGGAACTCTTCCAAGTCCTCTCCAGGTAGAGATATAAGTATCGATGGTCTCTAAAGTAATTTCTTGTTTATCTTCAATGGCTTTCTTAATGGTCTCTAACATTGCTTTCTTCGCTTCGTAAAAACCAATCTCTTCTTTACTATCCGCATCCTGCACTTCGTGCAATTGATCAAAATAATGATTACAAGCATCTTTAAATTCCTTCCATAATTTATCAGAATACTTACGAGGAACATGTCCTACTTTTTTCCAATCTGACTGAATTTTCTTCATCATATTGGTTGTATTCTCCCAATCATCGCTTTCTTTTAAAGCATTGGCTTGTGCAACTAAAGCTTGTTTACGCTTCAAATTTGTAAGTTGCTCTTCTTTCACCTCTTTATAATAAGAATTTTTCGCCTTATTAAATTTATGTGTTGCATCTTTAAACAATTGCCAAACTTCTTCGTTTTTAGCACGAGGTACGGTACCACATTTAAAAAACTTATCACGCAATGCTTCTATTTCTTTAATACTTTTTTGCCATTCAGAACGCGACCTATTCGCAGTCGTTTCGTAGGCATTTATCTCTTCGATAACTGCTAATTTCTTCGCGACATTTAATTCGTATTCTGAACGTAATTCTTTAAAATGTTCATGACGCTTATCATGCACTTTTTTAGTTGCTGCACTAAACCTATTCCACACTTCTTCACGTTGTTCTCTCCCAACAGGCCCTACTTCTTCTTTCCATAACTTATGGATCACTTGTAATTCCTTAAACGCAAAATTAATGTCCGAATGTTCCGCCAATTCTTCTGCTTTGGTCACTAACTTGAGTTTCTCTTCTAAATTATGCTTAAAATCTAAATCACGTAAGTCATTATTTAAATGTAACAAATCATAAAAACGCTCTACATGATGATGGTAGGTTTTCCACGTATCGTTATAGGTTGCTTTTGGCACGGGACCAATAGTACGCCAGGTATCCTGTAAGCTTCTAAATTGCTTGTACATGGTATTCCCATCTGCATGCTCAATCAAGTATTTCAATTGCTCAATTACCTGATTTCTGGAAGACAAGTTTGTCGTTAATTCTTTTTCAACGGATGAATAGTGGGCATCTCTTTTCACCTTATATTCATACAACAGTCCATTGTAAGTCGTTTTTAATGGATTTGAATAATGAAAATCAATTTCATTGCCACCCTCCGTCAAAAAACGTTCTTTTTCTGTCGCTAAAACATCACCAAACTTTTTATTAAAAGCTGTTTTAATTTCGTTTATGTTATTTTTTATCAGCAATACTGGTTTCCCATGAACTAAATCTGTTAGTTCGGTTACCAATTGCTCTAATTCCATGCTCTTATAATCAAGCATTTCTAATTGTTCTGTTTCTTCGACAAGCTCAGAGGATTCGGCTACTTTTTCCTCAATTTCATTGATCGCCGTATCATCTGTGTCCTCTACTTTTTCTGAAGTTTCAGGAGTGGTAGTTGCTACGGTATCCGTTACGGACTCTTGTACTTCTTCTACGGCTTCCTTTTCTGCATCATCCATCGTTTCAACTACTTTTGCAACGTCAGTTTCTACTTCCACTTCTTTTACATTTTCAACAGGATCTACTGTAACTTTTTCAGCATCTGTCTTTAGTTCTTGATTTGTCTTTGCGCTTGTTTCTTCAACTTTAGCAGCTGACATATCATTGTTTTTTTCGTCTAACATATTTATAATGTTTATGGTTCCTTCAATTAAAATCTAAAGATACTAATTGCAAGGTACATGAGAAATTATTTTAGGATGATTTTTAACATATGGACACTAAAAATACTAATTCCAAATGTTCCACGCTTTTTCAGCTTGTTGTTCTAACATTTCTAAGCCATTTTTCACTGCCGCTCCTTGTGATTTACCTTTGGACAAAAACAATGTTTCGGCCGGATTGTAAATTAAATCAAACAATACATGGTTTGCAGTAATAAAAGGATAAGGAATCTCTGGACACTTGTCAGTATTTGGGAAGGTCCCCACAGGAGAACAATTAACAATCACCAAATATTCTGAAAGTAATTCTTGACTGAGGTTTGCATAAGAAATTTTAGATACTCCAGGCGTACGCGATACAAACTTATATGACAGCCCTAAATTATCAAACACATAAGCCACCGCTTTAGCAGCGCCCCCAGTACCTAAAATTAGTGCTTTTACATGCATCGGTTTCAACATTGGCTTTATTGCTTTTTCAAATCCATAAACATCGGTATTATAACCTACCAATTTATGATCTTCTGTCACCTTTATACAATTGACCGCTCCTATCTTTTCAGCCTCCTCTTCCACAGCATCTAAAAAACGAAACACCTCGTGTTTAAACGGGATAGTGACACTAAAGCCTTTAAAATTCTTGAAATCTTCTTCAAAAAAAGACGCTAATTCCTCTTTCGATTTTTTATCTACATTTTCATAACTATGATCCTCTAACGCTAATTTTTTAAACTTATCTGTAAAATAATGGCGGGAAAATGAATATGAAATATTTTTTCCAATCAATCCGTATCTATGTTTTTTTTCTATCATAAGTCTCCGTAATATTTTGTTTTGCGTACATATCTATCAATAATACAATACCTATTCCCATACTTATATATAAAATAGCCAACCACGTTTCCGTCAAAGAAATATCTGGCAAAAAACGCTGGTAGTTCTGAATAATAGGAGCTCCCTTAACATCTGTAAGTACTGCACCATTTTCGGTTTTAAAAATTTCTGTTTTCCAAGGCCAAACAATTCCTAGAGAACCGATAATAAAACCTAAAATCATGGACGTTACTAATTGATGCCATCGCTTTAAAACAAAGCCTAAAACATGAGAAATAAAAATCAAACCAAAGGTAGATCCCGCGGTAAACACACCGACTATCTTTAAGTATTTTATACGTTCTGCATTGTTAACAAAATCAAAATTTCCAGAAAAAACATCTAGGATCGTTTTTGAGAGCATGTTAACAGCATCTACTAACAGCAATACGTAGTTTCCCATTAGAATAAGAATAAACGACCCCGACAATCCTGGAAGTGTCATCCCTGAAACGCCTACAATACCACAAAAAAACACAAAATAAAGGTTCGTATTCTCCTGAGCAGGAGGCATAAAACTTATGGCAATTCCCAAGGAAATACCGATCACTATGCTCAACACATTGGTGAATTTGAAATCATTAAAATCCTTTGCTATATAGTAAATAGACCCTAGTATCATGCCGAAAAAAGCAGCCCAAACATACAGTTCGTAGGTATTCAATAAATAATCAAGCACCAGGGAAATACTAAAATAACTACACATACTTCCTCCCATTACCAATAGTAAAAATTCAGCATTTATATAGTGATAAAAACTTTTCCACCTTCCTGTGAAAAGCAATTTTAAGGCCTTGAAATTTATTTTCTTAAAGGAATAAATAAGTTCTTCATAAAAACCTAGCACAAAAGAAACCGTACCTCCCGATACCCCAGGAACTTTATTTGCTGCCCCCATGGACAAGCCTTTCACAAACAGGAATATCTTATCTACTATGGTTCTTTTTGAGGTCATTTACTGTTTTTTTGTCGCTAATTTCTCGAGTAATAAGATAAGTAAAAAACCTAACACAGCCAATATGCATGCGTAAACTAATAAGTTATCGCCTTCGAAATTAGAAGGGAACACACTTTCATCGTCTAACACCACTAATTTCTCTCCAAACATTTTAAACGACAATACTTTTTTCCAAGGCCATATTTTATTCAATGACCCCACAATAAACCCAGTTAACACTGCCAAAGTGGCATTTTTATAATGTCCAAATAGCCATTTTAAAATTCGAGAAAATGTAAGCAAGCCTACAATGGCACCGGCTCCGATAATGGCTATAGATTTTAAATCTCTTTCATGTACTGCGTCTAAGACAGGACGGTATGCCCCCAAAAGCACTAAAATAAAAGACCCCGAAATGCCTGGTAAAATCATTGCGCAAATAGCCAAAGCACCGCATAAAAACAAATATAAAGGAGAGATCTCGTTACTTGTTACGGGACTCAATGTGGTAATATAAAAAGCGGTTAAAGCTCCTATTATCAATAGAATAATAGTAAATAGAGACCAGTTGGTAATTTGTTTGGCTACGTATAAAACACTTGCCAGTACTAAGCCAAAGAAAAATGACCATAATAAAACAGGGTGTTCATCCAATAAAAATGCAATTAGTTTAGCTAAAGAAGCCACACTAATCGCTATCCCTAATAATAAAGCTGCTAGAAAATTACCATTTATCACTTTCCAGAAGCTTTTAATTCCTTTTTCCTTGAGTATTTTTAAGGCATTTAAATTCACAGCGCTTATAGACTCCAGTAATTCCTCGTAAATTCCAGAAATAAAAGCAATGGTTCCTCCAGAAACTCCTGGCACCACATCAGCGGCTCCCATAGCCACGCCTTTTAAGGTAATAAATAGATAATCAATTAAGCGTCTTTCCTGCATGTGTCTCGATAATTTTGAACACAAATGTAGTCTTTTATTAGAAAGAAAATTTGTAAAAACTAACAATATCTTGCACCACGTGTAAATCAAAAACAGCGGGATACATTTCCTTCATTAATTCATGATAATCAAAATCTAATGCCAAGCCTTTCTTTAAATAATGAACCCCTTTTTCTTCTGTCTCAAACAAAAAATGAAGGCAGGCCAATCTATAATTAAATGCGGCCGTGTTTGGAATTTCGGTATCCGCTTCTTCTAAACATGCTAATGCCAACTCATAATCGCCCAAAAAATAATGAACATCTACAAGGGCTATTCTAATGTCTACATCATCATCACCTAACTCTATACATAATTCAAAGACCTTTACTGCTTCTTCATAAAAGCTAAGTTTGATATTAATTTCACCAAAACGTCTCAAATAAGCTGTGTTCACTTGGTCAATATCCAAGGCTTTGTTAATATAATACAAGGACTTTTCGTAATCTTTCTGTTGGTAGTAAATGGATGATAAGGCCATCCATCCTTTATCTAGTAATGGATCTTCATGTACAGTACGTTTATAAAACTGAAGCGCGTTCTCGTTATCCTTCAATTCTAAATAACATTCCCCAATCCTTAGCAATGCAAAAGACGTGGCATCCTCCAGTTCTAAGGTAGTCTTATAATTATCAATGGCTTCTTTATAACGCCCTAATTTCTCAAGTGTTTTTGCTTTCTCAATATAGGCACCTACAAAAAGTTCGTCTACTAATACGGCGTAATCAAATGCGCGCAAGGCTTCATCAAACTCATCCAGCACAAAATGCTGACGTCCTAATTGATGCCAAGCAACCTCACTATAAGGATCTTTATCTATATATGTGTTTAAAAACGCAATCGCTTCCACGTGCATATTTTCCATGTCAAAACAATACACCACATTGTACAAGGAAGAATAATCTTCTAAGTCATCCATTAAACAGGCTATAAAACTTTCTCTAGCCTTCGAAAAATTATTTAAAAATAAATACTCCATACCTAAAAGTCCATATACATCTGCTTTATCATCTGAATAATCCAAGGCGATGTTTAGTGCGACTAAGGCCTTCTTGTGATCGTTCGTTTTAGAATAAATAGTGGCTTTTTGAATGTAAACTTCTTCATTTGTAGGCTCCATGGCCTGAATGGTCTCTAAAATTTCAATAGCCGCGGTGTATTTATCATCAAAAATAAGTATTTCAGCATCTAATAATTTTAAAGCTACCGACATCGGGTGTTGCCCTAAACCAAGGGCTAAGGCTTTTTTAGCCAAGGCCGATTTTCCGGCATCAATATAATACTGTATAATCCCTTCAAATTCCAACGAATCGAAAAAGTACACATTATTAGTCTTGAGCATTGACTCAAACTTCTCTAAGGGTTTATTATATTCTGAAGACTGATCCATAGGGTTTCTTTACGGTACAAAATTAAGCAATCAAGCAATGAACTTCTCAAAAAAACAAAAATCTTTTTAACAATCTAATTAACAAAAAATATGTATTTTTGTATTCCAAACAACGTTTTGGAACTTATGAGTCAAAAAATACTGCTTAGCGCGAAAGAGATTGATATCATTTTAAATCGATTGGCATGCCAGCTGATCGAAAATCACACTGATTTTTCGGAAACTGTTTTAATTGGAATTCAACCTCGAGGCATCTATTTAGCCGAAAGATTGCGTTACATCTTACAAAACAAGTACGAAATAAATGACATTCAATTAGGCCAATTAGACATTACCTTTTATAGGGATGATTTTAGGAGAAGAGAAATTCCGATAGAAGCCAACAAAACAACCATCGATTTTATTGTAGAAAACAAGAATGTCGTTTTTATAGACGATGTCTTATATTCCGGACGTAGCATACGTGCGGCACTTACCGCCATTCAATCTTTTGGACGCCCCTTAGAAATAGAACTTTTAGTACTTATTGACAGGCGTTTTAGCCGTCATTTACCCATCCAACCTACGTATCTAGGAAGGCAAGTGGATGTTATCAATGAAGAAAAAGTACTCGTCCAATGGCAAGAAAAAGACGGAAAAGACGCCGTTTACATACAAAATAACTAAGAACATGAATCAACTAAGCGTTCAGCACCTTTTAGGAATTAAACATTTAAAAGCTTCCGATATTGAACTGATATTCAATACGGCTGATCATTTTAAAGAAGTGATAAATCGCCCTATAAAAAAGGTCCCTTCACTACGTGATATAACCATTGCAAACTTGTTTTTCGAAAACAGTACACGTACTAAATTATCGTTTGAATTAGCAGAAAAAAGATTATCAGCAGATGTTATCAACTTTTCAGCAAGCGGTTCTTCCGTATCCAAAGGAGAAACATTAATCGATACGGCTAATAATATTTTATCCATGAAAGTAGATTTAATAGTCATGCGACATCCACATGTAGGTGCCTGTGATTTTTTATCTAAAAACGTAGATGCGCGAATTATTAATGCCGGAGACGGAACACATGAACATCCCACTCAAGCACTCTTAGACTCCTACTCTATCCGAGAAAAACTAGGGTCTGTCAAAGGAAAAAATGTGGTAATTGTAGGGGATATCTTACATTCACGCGTGGCACTGTCTAATATTTATGCCTTGCAGTTACAAGGAGCAAATGTAAAGGTCTGTGGTCCAAAATCACTTATCCCTACACATATTGAAAGTTTAGGTGTAGAAGTGGAACCTAATTTAAAAAAAGCATTGGAATGGTGTGATGTCGCCAATATGTTACGGGTTCAAAACGAACGTATGGATCTTAATTATTTCCCATCGACCAGAGAATACACACAACTTTTTGGTGTGAATAAAGATTTACTAGACTCCTTGTCAAAAAAAATAGTGATCATGCATCCAGGACCAATCAATAGAGGTGTAGAAATTACCAGTGATGTGGCAGATGCCGATCAATCAATTATATTAAATCAAGTAGAAAACGGTGTTGCTGTACGAATGGCCGTTATCTATTTATTGGCACAGCAAATTGAAAGATAAAACTATGATTATAGCGAAAAAAGAATTGTATACAAGCATCGAGCCTACTGAAGTTTCTATTCAGGATTTCCATGCCACACTTGTAAATAAACAAGATGAATTTGAAAATCAACACCTAATCATTAATTTTTCTGAGAAAAATAACGTGAAAATTGAAGAATTATTACTATTTTTGAGTATAAGTACACAAAAAAAAGACAATGGCATGTCTTTTGTAATTGTCTCTACAGATATATTTATGGATGAACTTCCTGAGGAATTGATAGTTGTACCAACATTTACAGAAGCAGAAGACATCTTACAAATGGACGCCATAGAACGAGAATTAGGCTTTTAAAACGAACGCATATTGATGAAAAAACTACTATTTATAACTTTATTATTATTCTTAAGCTCCCCTGTAATTGCACAGCAACATACTTGGGGAAGTAAAGTTGTGAAAAATGTAGCTCCAAAAACACTGACTGTAGTCACGGCCTATCCGAATCCTTTTAGCACAGAAACCCGTGTCAATTTTAATTCGACCGTTAGACAAACCGTTACCTTTACCGTTAAAAACCTTTTAGGAAACACCGTGTACATGGAACGTATTAATGCAAAAAAAGGACGTAACTATGTCCCTTTTAAACGAGATAATTTACAAAATGGAATGTATATTTATTCTCTACAAACAGATACTGAAATAGTCTCGAAACGACTGGTGATTAGATGAGTATAAGCCTAACTATTTTAGGTTGTCACTCTGCCACTCCTCGCGTAAACGCACACCCTACTTCACAATTTATATCTATCAATAATCGTACTTTCTTAATAGATTGTGGCGAAGGAACACAGGTGCAATTACGCAAGTACAAATTGAGCTTTTCAAAAATACAATGCATCTTTATTTCTCACCTACACGGTGATCATTATTATGGATTAATTGGCCTTATTTCTACGTTTATGCTTCATAAACGAACTCAAGAACTTCATATATATGGTCCAAAAGGCTTGAAAGAGGTCATAACTTTACAACTAAAACTCTCTAAAACTTGGATTAATTTCGGCCTATATTTTCATGAATTGAATTCAAAATCGTCTGAATTAATTTTTGAAGACGATAAGGTAACTGTTCACACAATCCCCTTAAAACACCGTGTGTACACCAACGGTTTTCTATTTAAAGAAAAAGAAGGAAATAGGAAATTAAACATGGGCAAAATTATCAAACACACTGAAATTGATGTCTGTGATTACAGAAACTTACAGTTAGGAAAAGATTTTAAAAATAGTGATGGTAGTATTGTGAAAAATGACTTGATAACCTTGGCTCCCAGTCCTGGAAAATCGTATGCTTTTTGTAGTGACACCCTATTTACCGAGAGTATTATCCCAATTATAAAAAATTGTGATTTACTATACCACGAAACGACCTTCCTAAAAGAGATGGAGACACTAGCCACTACCACCATGCACTCTACCGCACAGCAAGCAGGAATAATTGCAAAAAAAGCCCATGTGCAACAATTAATTATCGGACATTTTTCAGCACGATATACAGACCTTAATTTGTTTAAGCAAGAAGCAATGGCCGAATTTCCAGCAACCGAACTGGCCAAAGCAGGAAAAGAATTTAAGGTCTAGAAATCACAACCGACTCCTTAAACCTTACATTCTAACACTATTTTCTAACATTCATCCATTTACTAAGTACAACGACATCCTAGTACACTCCTCAGTATTGTTATGAAAATATGGATACATCGTATTCCTTTATTTCAGGAGTACTCACCTCTTAGGATAAAACATTGAAAACCCCAATAGGCAAACGAACTTAACGAATCTCTATCTAAAATCTCCCTTCGAAACCCCCTCTTATAAATGTTAAAAAGATGTTAAATCACTTTTTAAAAGTAACATTACCCCTACCCTTTAGTCTATTAATCAAAAGGTTCTAAACCTAACAATTGTTAATTGTTTCTTAAAACTAGTACTTTGTTTTGCACAGTACTATCTTTATACCATATCTTTGTATAACATTAAAACAAACATGATGAAAACATATCAACTACAAATACGCCTAAAAAATCTCCGTTTGAAAGATCACAACAGTAATGTATACCTCGACGCTGGGGAAAACTCAGTACAACTCACAAACAATTAATTTAAAAACATATCACAAGGCATAGCAATAATTACTACGATCTCTAAATGACCATTTAGAGATACATTACACTAACCAACAAACAAATTAATCATGAAGAAATTACTTATTATCATAACACTGTGCTTTCTAGTCATCAGTCCAGCACAAGCCGACAATACTGTTCCCAAACTGACATCTATCGCTGGAAAAGTAATAGATGCCCTTTCTAAAGAACCACTACCTTATGTTACAATTGTAATAAAAGATGCACAAAACAAGATCATTACCGGAGGAATAACAGGAGACAATGGGAATTTTATCATCAAAAAAATCCCCCGAGGAAAAACCCTCATAGAAATTCAATACATCGGTTACAAAACATATAAAAAAACGATAGTGATAAGCACCAAAACAGGCGCTATCAAGCTTGGCACAATTGTTTTAGAAGAGTCTTCTGCCCTATTAGATGCCGTATTAATCATAGCAGAGACCTCTACTATCACACAAAAAGTAGATCGTAAAGTAATCAACGTCGGAAAGGATTTACAAGCTGCAGGAACTACTGCTGCCGAATTATTAAACAATGTACAATCTGTAAGCGTAGACTCTCAGTCTGGAAACATTAGCTTAAGAGGAAACGAAAACGTACGTATTTTGGTAGACGGAAAACCAACCAATATTGCGGCCTCCCAATTATTACAGCAAATCCCCTCTAGTTCAATTAAATCGGTAGAATTAATCACCAACCCATCGGCCAAATACAATCCAGAAGGAATGTCCGGAATTATTAATATAGTCTTGCATAAAAATGCAACTATTGGGTTTAACGGAAACGTAAAATTAGGACTAACCCAAGGTGACAACACACGTACCAATGGATCTCTAAACATGAATTACAAAGTAAATAATGTGAATTTTTATATGAATTATGGTGCTAACAGAGGAAAACGATCTAGTAATGGTGATGTAAGACGCCTAGATTTAGGAAGTAGACAGCAGATATCTATGGAAAAAGACAACACGTCTGACTTACTTAAAATAGGGATCGATTATGATATTAACGATAAAAATAGCCTCTCTTTTTACACTACACAAAACTGGAGTACTGGCTATTTACATTCTACTACCAATAAGGTATACGACAATGAAAATGGTACAAATACGATAGAAGTCATGGTCAATAACGATGATTCGAAAAGTGAAACCTACAATTTTAATTACACTACTAAGTTTAATAAAGATGGACATGAATTGGATTTTGAATTCAACAAATCCACGGCAACTCCCTCAGGGTTACAAGTATACTCTGAAGTATACACCTCGAAAAACAACCTATTAAACTACCAAGTTTTCTCTCTAAATAAAAGAGAAAACACCATTGCAAATATAGATTATACCAATCCAATTTCAAAAACATCAACACTAGAAATAGGGGCAGAATACAGAACTCAAAACACAAAAAACAACCGTGATTCCAATCAAAGAAAGGAAATCATAAGTGATTTTGAAATGAAAAAATTCACCTACAATAGAGATATTTACTCGTTCTACACCAACTATAATACCAAGTGGGATCAATTTAATTTACAAGTTGGTGCACGTATAGAACAATACAATGTAACCGCCAATTTCTCAACGGATGGCATCCAAGAAGAAACCTATACAGATGAAATCTTTAGCATCTATCCATCTGCCTTCTTAACCTATAACCCATCGAAAAAACATCAATTTCAAGCAAGTTATAGTCGAAGAGTCGACAGGCCCGGTTTAGGACAAGTGAATCCAAACCTAAAATGGAGTACCTCGACAATGGATTCCAGAGGAAACCCCAATTTAAAACCACAATTCACCAACTCATTTGAGCTAAATTACACTAAAAGTCTAAAAAATGGTTCCATAACTGTAGGTACTTTCTATAGATTAATAAACAATAATATTAGTAGAAGTATCAGTGCACATCCAACCAACTCAGAGAAAGTTGAATTGTCCTATAGAAACACCGACGATACAGATGCTTATGGAATAGAAGTTTCGACCAATTTAAGGTTGGCAAAATGGTGGAGAATAAACGGTAGCTTTGACTTTTACCAAAACAATGAAAATGGACTGATCGATAATAAATTAGTAGCAGTAAGTAGTGTCCAATGGAACGCAAGAATAAGCCATAGCTTTACAGCGACTAAAAAATTACGTTTCAATATTTTTTCCATGTACCGAGGCCCTGGTCAAAGTATACAGTTTAAAACAGAACCAATGTGGATGGTAAACGCTGGAGCCACCTATAGGGTTCTCAAAGGAAAAGGAACCCTAAGTTTACGTTTTAACGATATATTTAAAGGTATGAAGTTTCAATTCGAAACTGAAAAACCTTATCCACAAACAGGTGTATTTAACTGGGAAAGTCAAACAGCTTACCTTGGTTTTAATTACCGATTTGGAGGAGGAAAAAACAAAGCAAAACAACGAAAGAGAAGAGAAAATAATGAAAAACAAGGAGGAGGCGGTTTTATATAACCTTCTCTAATTTATCCCGGACTACACAATACACTAAAACTAACGTATACGTATACAAGTACTTACAAATTCAATGGCTACCTTATAATATGGTAGTCATTGTTTTTTGTATCAAAAAAAAAATGTAACTTTCCAAGAAAAAAGATGAAAAAATTAAAAGGAACAACGATCGCCTTAACAGGATTAATGCTAACGGGGCTTTGCCTTGGAATAATGCTCTACGGTATCCGCGCCAATTCCGATGTGTATGTATTTACGGGACTAGGAATCATGAGTTTTTGTTTAATAATAGTAGCCTACGGTCTCTATCAACACACAAAAAGCAACATAACCAAGACGCCTTAAAAGTCCATGTTCATAAAATATCTCAGGTAAAAACAACAGAATTCATTATTTTTAAGGAAAGCTCTTTCATACATTCTTAGCGTTATTTTTATAGTTGTTTTAACCTATGCCTCTGTAAAAAACAGGTGTTTATTCCATGAATGATAATGACATTCATTTTTCTTCCAAACATTATTTTTCAATACTATCATATTCGTTCTTTTAAGAGACAATATAAAAAAAGCAATGTCTTGCCGATTTTATGACTGTTTTCTAAAGAGATAATAACGCAGTCCTGTTACAAATAATAACACGGGAATCAAGCCTGCAAAAAACACCAACAAGCGATGTCCAATTCCCAATGACTCACCCATGTGGATCGGATACATTTGACTAAAAATCTTAGTAGCCAATGTGGTCGTTTCATAGGAGGAAACTTTTAGTATTTTGAGATTTACAGCGGTCTTAATGTCTGTTTTTTTTCTAAGTCCACTGGAAACTTCCAAATTATTTACATACCTGAAACGGTATCCATCTCTTTTAGATGTTGGATAATTAATCAGGCGTAATTTATAGGATCCCTCCATTAACAAACTGCTTTCAAGAAGATTAAAAGCCTCCCCTACTTCTGGGAGTATCACCTTCGAAATAGTCGTTTGTTGAAAATAAGGAATGCTTTCCAGCGCTTCCTCGTAGGCATCATCAAACGTAAAATAAGAACCTGTTACTGCGATTATAAATAAGGGAATAAAGAAATAGATCCCCGCAATTCTATGTAAATGAAAATTTATTTTTTTTGCCGTATCTCCTAAAGATAAAGAAACACCGCGCTTCCATCGTGTTTTATAAATACGCCACCACATATAAAACCCAGAAAGAACAATCAGAAAAGCAAACAATAAACTAGAGACCCCTATAATATATTTACCATAATTAGGGAGGTGCAAATTCCTATGTAACTGTAGTAACCATTCAAAAAAGACAACACTTTTTGCATTTGTCCCTATTAAATCTCCCGTGATTGGATGGTAATAATAGGTGTTTTTCGTACCGTACTGAACCGCCAACGTTTGTTGGCCCCTAAAAGGCATTGACACCGAGCTAATACTATCTTTATGTACTTCTTGTAAACTTACTACCGTTTTTAAACTTGCAACATAAGACGGTTTTCCTGATAGTTTTACCGAGAGTAACTCATTATTTATCACAGCCGTTATTTCAGGTTCAAAAACATACATGGATCCCGTGAGTCCAGAAATTGAGCTAATCAATCCCACCGTAAGACCAAGAATTAAATGTGTTTTTTTTATTATTTTGGAGAATTTCATTTTATTATTTTAAGCCTGTAATTATAATTTATTTTAACCCCAGTTTTCGACACATGTATCGGATAATTTCATATTTTCATATTTCCTAAAAACGAGCTAAAACCGTATCATTTCCGTTATTCACCGTGAAAAATACTTGTTTATTAAGTATCCTAAGAATTTTTAAAAACATCCATTCATCTTGATTTTCACCTCTAAAAATTAAAAAACCAGTAAACAAGAAGCCTCTTTTAATTTGTAACATGAAAGAATACCACAAAGCAAACGCCCTGCTCACATTGACAAAATTACAATTTATTCTTATTTAGACTTGATAAAATCAGTGAATTTTAAAGACATTGTTTTTCAAACACGCCTCCTCGGAAGCTAACTTTCTTTACAGCAATACTCTAAGCTAATTATATTAATTATATAACTCAATTGAATCAAGCATAAAATCACTAGATGTGACCTAAAACAACTCTTTTTTAATTGCCAATAGCGGTTAAAATCACCCAACAACAAAGCCCTTAACAAAACAATTCACACACGCTGAGCATCGCCTATTTTAGGCGATAAAATTAGGGATATTCTTTTTATACTTCCAGAGAACTCATGGAATTACTTCGTATTATTTTAAAAGAGAATTACATCTAGAAAGAACGCCTAATAATTTTAGTCAAGATTTTCACTCCTTACAAGAAATAATACAGTTTTGCCATCCGAAATACAATTGCATGTCTGACATAAGGAATCTCCCCTTCTTCAAGCTCCGCATCTCCATCATTGAAATAGAAATAAAAAAACTTTAGCACACTGAAAAAACCTTAAACGTCCTTTTCTAAACAGCCACTACACACACCTGACACCTGAATTTCTAATTGTTCTATTTGATGATTCGGTAAGCTCACTGTAGGAAACTCCTTTATTTCTACACAGCTCACCGTTTCACAAAGCCTACATTTAAAATGAACATGCTGATGATGATGTAATACGGAAGAACAAGATTCTTTACACAAAGCGTAATTAGATGGCTCCCCACTCATGGCAATTTCATGAATCACTCCTTTTTCCAAAAATATTTTTATGGTTCGGTACAAGGTGATCCTATTATAAGTTTTCAAGCCCTTTTCTATTACAGCCATAGGAATGGCATTGCTATAACTTCTGAACAGTTCCAATACCTCTTTTCTAAAGGGAGTTTCGCTTAATTTTTTTTCTTTTAATAATGTCATAATAATTTATTGCAACAATGTTGCATTTAACAAATTCTTTTATACATTTGCAACATCGTTACAAATATATAAAAAACATGCAAAAAATACCATTAATTTTACTCGGAATACTTTTATCATTCCAATTTTACGGACAGGATTTTCAAGGGAAAATCATAGACAAAGAAACAAACCTACCTGTTGCTTACGCAGAAATATTCATCGTAGATTTTAACACAGGAGTTGTTAGTAATGAAAAAGGTGCGTTTACAATTCCTAATTTCAAGCAAGTAAACGTCACATTACAGATCCATGCTATGGGCTATAAAACACTAACAAGTAAGCTCATTAGTCCCGTTACCGAACCACATATTTTCTATTTAAGTCCTAGCCATTTTTCCTTAGAGGAAATTGTCCTTTCAGTTCCAAAAGGAAAATTAGAAAGCAGTACCACCGTTCATATCACCCAATCAAAAATACATGAACTACAAATAAACGCCCCCATTTCTTTAGCGGAGGCCATCAGTCAAATTCCAGGAGTGAGTCAAAACACGACGGGAGCTGGTATTGGAAAACCCGTAATTAGAGGATTATCTGGCAATAGAATTGTGACATTTTCTCAAGGAATTCGCGTAGAAAACCAACAATGGGGATCTGAACATGGTTTAGGTGTAGGCGAAATAGGGATAGAAAGTGTAGAAGTAATTAAAGGCCCTGCCTCGTTACTTTATGGCTCAGATGCATTAGGTGGAGTCTTATATTTTAAAGATGCACGTTATGCACAAGTCAACACTATCGCTAGTTTTTTAGAAAGCACCTATCTTTCTAATACCAATGCTTTCCAAAACAACATAGGTTTAAAGATCCATAAAAACAAGTTGAAATTTAATGTTTTCGCTTCACAAGCCAGCCATTCAGATTATCAAACACCACAGTTAAAAAGAATATTCAACACACGGTTTGATGAAAAAAACATTAAAACGGCTATTGGTTTTAACTATAACAACTGGATTTCAAACCTAAGATATAGCTATTTAGAAAACAACTTTGGAATTGTCGAAGACGCCATCTACCATAATTCTACTCGTAAAAAAAGAATACTTCCGTATCAAAACATATCCAACCACAGCATTAGTCTAGACAATAAGTTTTTTACAGGCGACTCCAAAATAAACCTAATCTTAGGCTATACGTCTAATTACAGAAGAGAATTTGAAGAAGATAAAAACCAACATGCATTAGGACTAAAATTAAACAGTTTCACCTATAATATTAACTGGTCATCACCCGTGATTAAATCCTATTTTGATCTCGTTATTGGTATCCAAGGAATGGCACAAGAAAACAGCAACGATGGAGAGGAAATCCTAATCCCAGATGCCACTACTAGAGATCTAGGAACTTTTATACTCGGTAACTACAAGAAAAACAAGTTAGCTTTACAAGGAGGTGTTCGGGTAGATTCAAGGCGCCTTCAAACGGTTTATATGCTTACTGACGAAAGTGAGTTTCCAGCAATAAAAAAACAATACAATGGTCTCACTTTTTCATCTGGAGGAATTTACAGTTTGAAAAACTTAAAGTTAAGGGCTAATATATCTTCTGGTTTCAGAGCTCCAAACACCTCGGAATTATTATCAAATGGCGTACATGAAGGGGCAAACAGATTCGAGAAAGGAAATTCACTATTAAAAAGTGAAAAAGCGCTTCAAGTAGATTTTTCTGCAACGTACCAAAACGAACACATCAACCTTTCCATCAATCCTTTTTACAATCGCATTCAAAATTACATTTACTTATCCCCAACAGGAACGACTATGGATACAAATCCAGTGTATGAGTATTTACAAACAGATGCCTATTTATACGGAGGGGAATTTGGTATTCATTTTCATCCACACGCCATCCATTGGCTACACGTAGAAAGTAATATTGCGGCAGTTTACGCGGTGGATAAGCAACACCATGCGCTTCCTTTAATTCCACAGACTTCTATTCAGACGACATTAAGTGCCGCTTTTAAAAGCAATACAACACTCGCACTTAAACGAATTTTCATAAAACATCACTATAAATTCAAACAGGAAGAAATAGGTCTCTTTGAAACAACGACTCCTGATTACAACCTCTTTGACATCGGTTGTCAATTATCCTTGAATACGAAAGGTAAACCAATTGAGATTAAACTTGGCGTCAAAAATATTTTCAATAAAAGCTATACAGACCATCTTTCTAGATTTAAAGAAATGGAAATACCTAACCAAGGAATTAATTACTATTTGGGCATAAAATTAAACCTTCAAAAAACAATTTAAAGTATCGTAGAACGCCTCTAAAAAACGAACAATACAACTTGATTTTGTAAGCAATTACAGCCATCATTTGAACATCGTATTGGTCTTAATTTTAGAGGCGATTTTACCTAAAACAATCTTAGGAAGTAGCTAACGATTCCCTTTTCATCTAAACGCAACATTGGCCTAAAAAATCAAGTACTATTTCTTCAATACAATTACTTTTATGGAACCGTATGAATTACTAATTTAATAAACTAGGGGTAATTCGAAACGAATACTGATACTCCTTAGCAGGAATGGTATATTCCGGATGGACCAAACGTCCCCAGGAAGTATCTCCCCCCACTCCCATTTGTAAATAGTCAATATTAAACTGAAAATAATTCGCCCGCTTAATTTCAGCACCATGTTTTTTAGTCACTGGGACTAATCCAGATGCAGAAACAGCGCCATCTTTTTCACTATCAAAATCAATTTCTTTTTGACTAAAAGGCCACACACTCGTATTCAACAGGTAATCTCCTAATGGTATCACGGTGATATCAACCGAGGTACTCGTTATACGAACCCATCTAATATCAGATAAATTCCCTGTTTCTTGAGGTCTTGAATACCGATGAAACAACTCGGATGGATCTCCAGAGTATTGACCTATCTTATTTCCAGACTTTCGGTCCCAATAGGTTTCTAAGGGGCCTCTTCCATACCATTCTACATGGGTTTGTCCTTCTGGTAGCGTCATGTACATTCCTATTCTTGGGACATTCGGCAAATCAGATTTCAGAGGTTTAAAGAAATAAGCCACCGAAAGTCCTTGCTGATTTACGATATAATCTACGGTTACTGTCGCTATACTATCACCCAAATTATAATCCTGAGAAAATATGATTCCTTGCGATGTCTTTATGGGTTTACTTTCTAATTTAGGTTGTGATATATAAGTGACATCCTGCCATATTTTAGCCCATTTATCCATGCCATTTCCTAAGTCATTATCAGTAGGCGCTCTCCATAAATTAATTTTTAATGGAGCATTTGTAATCAAGGACTTTTTAAAATCCCAGTGCTGAATCTCTCCTGTAGCATTATCAATACGCAGGGTATTTCCTCCTGCTGACAAAACATACTCCGTACTTGTTTCTTCGATTCCCAGTGCTAATTCACCTTCTGGAACCCACTTTATTACGGATGCTTTTTGAATTATAAATTGTTCCCATGCCAATTCATGCCCGGAATCTTGAAGTCCTTCTTTCGTGATTAACTGGATGCTTACTTCCAATATTAATTCTGCACTAGGCAAAAATTCTTTGACATTAAACGGCAGCTTAAAACGACCTGTCTTCTGTGGAGGTATCTCCATATTTTTAATACTTCCATTCGCTACTTTTCGACCATTTTCTAGTATTTTCCATGATAACTTATGATTAGATATCGTCTTAAAAAACCATTTATTATGCACCGAAAGCATTCCTTTTTCATCCAATTCAAAGGATATAGGTTGATACACTTTTTTCACTTCCGACAGGTGTGGATGCGGATTTCTATACGGATCTACGAGCCCATTATTTAGGAAATTCCCGTCTGTAGGAAGGTCTGGATGGTAGTCATGCCCATAGGCTAAATACGGCTGTCCAGCATCGTTTATATATTCCAAACTCTGGTCTACCCAATCCCAAATATACCCACCTTGAAGGTTGTCATATTGCTCTATAATATCCCAATAATCTTGTAAATTACCAACAGAATTCCCCATAGCATGTGCATATTCAATCATTACTGAGGGCTTATCTGCATTGTTTTTCGCATGCGTTACTAAGCGGGAAGGTGCTGGATACATTGGACAATAAATATCTGTATACGCTTCTTTCCCGGCAGGCTCATACTGCACAATTCTATTTGACTCTTGGGCTTTTAACCAAGCATAAGTTGCTTTAAAAATAGCCCCTTCTCCCGCTTCATTCCCTAAAGACCAGCTGTAAATAGACGCATGGTTTCTATCGCGATAATACATCCGTTTAGTGCGCTCCATGTGCGCCGGCAACCAAGACATTTCGTTCCCTATTTGAGTTTTAGCATCTATCGCTAAAGGATGACTTTCAATATTTGCTTCGTCAATAACATACAATCCATAAGTATCGCATAAATCCAACCAATACGGATGGTTTGGATAATGAGAACTTCTCACCGCATTGATATTGTGCTGTTTCATAAGGGTGATGTCTTTTAGCATGGATTCCTTCGAAACTACATGCCCGGTATACGGATCCGTTTCATGCCTATTAACACCTCTAAAATAAACCGCCTTTCCATTTATTAAAATTTGACCATTTTTAATTTCTACACGTTTAAAACCTACGTTTCGATTGATAAAACTAGCAGTGTCTACCTGTACTTTTAACGTATATAAATTGGGGATTTCTGCAGACCATTGGGCTACGTTTTTAACAAGATCAGAAAACAGCACTTTTGTAGATTCATGAGCAGGTATTGTCACCTTCATCATTTTCTCTAAAACAGTTGCATCGTCCTTTGTTAACAAAATCCTCACTGTTGATTTTACGGGCTTGTTACTATTATTTTTAATAAAAAAGTTCCCTTCAAAAGTTCCGTCATTTAAATCATCCGTCAAAGAAGCCTTCACTGAATAATCTTCTAAATGAACTATAGGTTGTGCATATAAATACACCTCACGCTCTATACCACTCATGCGTAACATGTCCTGACTTTCTAAGTAACTAGCGTCACTCCAGCGATACATTTGTAGGGATACGACATTTTCTCCTTCTTTTAAAAATGGATTTAATACAAACTCCGCAGGTGTTTTTGAACCTTGAGAATAGCCTACATACTGGCCATTCAAATATACATACATCGCAGATTTAGCCCCTTCAAACTTTAGTAATATCGTTTTTTCCTTCCAATTTACAGGGATTGTAAAACGAGTACGATAAGTACCTACAGGATTATAATCCGTGGGAGCATCCGGCCATTTTGTACTAAAAGGATAGCGTTCATCTAAATAGATAGGATATCCAAAACCTGCCACTTCCCAGTTACTAGGTACGGGAATTGTTCCCCAATCTGAGTCATTAAAAGTAGCATGATGAAAGGTTTTAGGCCTGTCCTTAGGCGAAGATACCCACTTAAATTTCCAATCCCCATTTAACGATAAAAACCGCTGTGATTGCTCCGGCTCTTTTTCAGAAGCTGATGCGGATTCAAACTCAAAAAAGGTGGCCCTTGGCGCCAATTTATTTTCTTCAAAGATTTGATGATTGTTATGATTTTCCTGTGAAGGAATCAATGACAACCCTTGCTCCTCACATGCTATAAATAAGCACATAATTAAACAGCAACTAAAAAAACACGATCTATTCATTCTTTATAATTGATTAAAAAACTCCTTCTAAATCCCGCAGGATCTTCCCTTGCTCTCCTTGTTATTTCTTCTTTGCTATTTCATGAAATCTTCCGCCAGAATAACAGCTAAATACGTCAATACTTCCTTAGCATTCTCTCGTGTAAACACCAAGGGTGGTTTAATTTTGATCACATTATTATCTGGACCATCAGTACTCATTAACACCTTAAAATCTTTCATTCTATTCACCAGGTAATCCGCTTTGTCTGCACAAGGTTTTCCTGTAGCGTCTAACAATTCAACCCCTAAAAACAATCCCTCTCCACGCACATCGGCAATTAATGGATATTCAAGCGCTAAGGTCTTAAGTTGTTTCTTCAAATAAGTTCCTACTTCCAAGGCGTTTTCTTGTAATTTTTGACTTTTTATCGTTTGAAGGACTGCGGCACCAATAGCACAGGAAACGGGGTTTCCTCCAAAGGTGTTAAAATACTCCATTCCATTGGCAAATTTCTCCGCTACTTCTTGGGTACAAACGACCGCCGCTAATGGATGTCCATTTCCCAAAGGTTTCCCTATGGTTACAATATCAGGCACAACATCATATAACTGAAACCCCCAGAAAGTACTCCCTAGCCTTCCACAGCCTACTTGTACCTCATCAGAAATACACAGCCCTCCTGCTTTTCTAATCTTAGAATAGGCCTGTTCAAGAAAACCTATTGGTAGTGGAATTTGTCCACCACAACTGATAATTGGTTCTACAATTAGCGCCGCTACTTTTCGTGATTTAGCATGTACCTCATCAATTAACAATTGGACTTCAGCCGCATATAAACTTCCTGTAGCTTCACCTGTATACTTCCCTCTAAAAGCATCTGGTAAGGGGAAAATATGCGTATGTTCAGGAGCTCCACTCCCTCCTTTTCCATCAAATTTATAGGAACTTATCGCAATACAGGCATTTGAATTCCCATGGTAACCAACTTCCGAAGCTATAAAATCAGTGGCTCCTGTAGCTGCTTTAGTCATACGAATGGCGAGCTCATTGGCCTCACTTCCCGAATTCACAAAATGGATTACCTTTAGTTCTGGAGGCATTGTGGCTATAATTTCTTTTGCCAATTGGTTGATGTTTTCATGCAAATACCTCGAATTGGTATTGAGCAATCCCATTTGCAACTGTCCCGCCTGAACGACTACAGGATGTTCATGGCCTACATGAGCCACATTGTTTACGGTATCTAAATATTTTTGTCCTTGTTGATCTATTAAATAGGCTCCATCTCCACGAACCATTTTAAGTGGTATCTTATATTGTAAACTAAGACTTTTTCCTAAATACTGCTGACGATCATTCAAAATAGTAGCATTAGAAATAGACGGTTGAGGCGCTAAAGAATTCAACTTAAATAATAAATTGGGGTCTGGACAGATACTTTTCCAAACATTGAGCGTTCTTGGTGAAGCGACTCCCGGAAAATCATTAGAAAAACTTAAAATATCCAAGGTCAATTGAAAATGCAAGTGTGGACTCCAATGTCCATTTTCACTACGATCTCCAATATTCCCTATCAAATCACCTTTAGAAACCTTTGTTCCTACGGGTAGATTAGAGATACTTTTCTTAGATAAATGCCCAAAAATGCTATAGAAAACTAGGGCTTTAGTTTCGTGTTTAATTAGTAGTAATCCACCGTAACTTTTAGCCTCAGGTTGTACCGTACTGATGACTACTTCGCCATCAAATAAGGTATGAACGGGAGTACCCGCTGCCAACCAAAAATCCATCCCAAGGTGACAAGTTCTATATTCAATACCTTGATTAGATAGCTGTTTATAAGCATCCGTCGTGTAAACGGGGCGTATTTCTAAATAACCTCCTGCCACTATTTTTGAAGGGTTTTTTTCTTGTAATTGTTCCATTTTATAGTGAAACAATTGTACGTTTTCAAAATCAAAGGAAGCCCCCACAAGTTCAGACTCCAAGCCTAAATCTACTGAGAAGACCTCTTTTTTAGCTATTGAAGGAAATAAGTCATCCAAATAGACCTGTTGATTCTCTCCCCATTTTTTAAAAGCTCTTTCAAGCGGATGCGCGGTAAAATTACAGGTTTCTCTAAAGTGATAAGTGGCCATTTTTTGTTGGATAGCCTTCCATTTTACAAGAACATCCCATGCTGGTTTTTCACTAATCAGCAGGTAACTATTATCAGGTTCTTGTTGTTTATTAATCGCCGATTTAGTCACGGAAATAACCAAACGCATGGCAATGGCGGTATACAACACATCCAATTCTTTTTCCTCCAACGCAAACGTTGAATGATATCCTTTTACAATTGACAACGCAGCCTCCAAAGGGTTTTCGTGTCCCATGATGGCGTATGCACAACAGATGGCAACATCATTTATAAGTGCTGTTCGGATAGCATCTCCATAATCTATGGCCGCAATTACACGAGGATGTTCCAAATCCAAGGATACAATCACATTATTATCATTCGCATCATTATGCACCACTTGGTGACGTAAATTTTCAAATAAGGGTTCCTGTTGCGCAAATAAATCATGAAAGAATTCGACTACATCTCGCTCGTCTTGACTAAATACATGTAAATGATCCAGCGTCCAAGAAGCCTGCTTTACATCCCAATCAAAATTCCGCGTATCTAAAGGATGTTCAAAATTCCGCAATGCTTTAGATAATAAACCACATTGTTCCCCCAGGCTGTAACGCAGCATTGCAGTCTGTGGGTTCACCTGAGACCATACACGCCCATAAATCCACGTGAGCAAGCGTACTTTACGCTCCTTCCCATAAGCATCCACAAAACTACTGATTGCCTGACGATCCCTATCTAAAATAACTTTTGGAGCCGTAATTTCCGGAGATTCTTTTGCGACATGCTGTAATAAATGCTGCTGAAACTCTAAATAATCAACCGCCTCTTCTGGGCGACTTATTTTTAGAATATAAGTCGTTCCCTCTGCTGTTTTAATCTTAAAATTAAAATCAAGCTCACCGGGTAATCTCGTAGCCTTTCCTTTTATATTAAATTGTTCTGCACAAATCAATACCGCTTGACTCGTCGTAATATTTATCGCTTGGTAACTCATCATTATTGCTTATCGTCTGTTAGTAACATTAAAACATGAGCCGCACTCCAACTGAAATTCTGGGCATTTAATCCCTCTCCACTAATGGGGTGATAGTTCTCCCGAATGGAAGGCCCTTTCTCTAGTATTCCTGCCGCTCCTTTTAATAATTGTACCGTTGCCTTTTGAGCTTCTTTATCAAATCCATAATTTTGCAATCCTACAATCCCAAAGTACGATTGATCCAACCAATTAGGACCTCGCCAATATCCTTCCATGGGATTAAATTTCGGATCACTTGCGCTCAACGTTTGAAATGGAACTTTCGTAAAAAACTCGGCAGGGTCCATCATTACTTCTTTAACTCTAGACGCTTGTGTTGCTGTGGCAGCATTCGCCCATAATGGTAACCAGCCTTCACAACCTTTTACTTTAATTTTAGTTTTTCCATCCAAGGAAGTATCATAAAACCAACCATCCTCTTCATCATAAAACTGAGACTGAATTTTTAATTTAAGTATGGTGGCTTCCTTTAAGTAGTGATCACTATCGTCTTTTAATCCAATTTTTAATGCCAATTCACTCAAATACAATTTCTCTGCATATAAATAAGCGTTCAAATCCACACTTTCCTGGTTTAAGGAATACGCGTCCTCTGATGTTTTTAAAATTTTACTCGTATCAAAACGCACCGCATTGTCCATCCCACTTTCCCATTTGGCGGCCACTAAAGTACCATCTGTAGCTCCATACTCACACAAACCATCTTGGTCATAATCCCTATTTTTATACCACCAACTATGGTATAGTTTTAATTTGGGATACATTTCCTTGATAAAATCCACGGCATCATCTTCCTGTATGATTTTTGACACAGCCCATGCTGCCAATGGGGGTTTAGTATCTCGGTAATTATGTTTTTCTATGCTAGTATCTCTAAAAATACAATCTACAACAAACCCGTTTTCTGATTGATATTCAAACATCGTCCGCATTTGATTTTTCGCCAACTCACTGTTGTATTTGGCAAGCCCAGCCGCATGTTTCCATGAATCCCAAGCCCAGAACCCATGAAACCATTTGTAGTGGTAACTTGGAAACAGGCCTTCAAATTTTAATTCCCCTGCGGCAATACGCCAATTATTTTGCAGGGTAAAAACTGATTTTGCCAAAGGTATTTGATAGATACTATCCGTCAATTGCTCCTTTTTATAAGAAAACAAACGTGCCAACTGAATCTCTTTGTCTTCAATTCTGTCTGTAATATTCCCTGAAAATTTAAGAGGATTCAATTTCCTTTTCTCTTGCTCCCAATCATATTCAGGAAAAATAAACGTTTGAGACAGTCGCAATTCTTTTTGCTCATTAGGAAGTAAGGTGAAATTATCTCCTTGGGAGATATAACTAGAATCATTTACAAATAATGTAGTCTCCTTATCAAAAACAAGATGGCCTACAGCTTGTGATTTACTACTTCGTATTGATAATTCATTAGATGCTTCTCTCGTTATTTTTAAGCCTAGATTAGGAAATAGCATTCCTTTCCAATTACTTCTTAAGACAATTTTAGCCTCAGAAATATTGGTGATATAAGTATTCAAGACAGCGGTGTGCCCACTTGTAAAGAATAATTGTTGTGTCACTTTTAGATGATCGTTTGCTAAGGTCTGCTCTAAATGACTTAAAAAACCATCTCGTTTATGAGAACTAAATACTACAGGTTTCCCATGCTCTATAAGTTGCAATTCTGAGAGTATGTCACTTGCCCAAACACCATTTTGTTGGGTCATTAAAAAAGGCCCAGAAAAACCTAAACTTTTTACCTTTGGTAAACTATAGGCAAACCAAGCTCCTTGGTCTGAAAACATTAACATATTCCTATCTTTTGGATGCGTAGGCGTCCCTAGATAGTCTAATGTATTCACAGTTTCTAGCACATAATTAGAACGCAACAGTGAATCTTCATGATCAGAACTATCACAAGAAATTACAAAAAACATACTGAAAATTAACGAAAAAAATAGAAGAGAGTGTCTCATAAATACTTACTGTTTTTTTATACTGACTATTAACTATCGTATAAAAATACACTAAGCGTATTCCGTACGCTAATAAAGGTTAATAAAATGTTTATTTAGGATAAAATACCATTGTTAGGAGAGAGACGTGATTTTATACTCTTTACTTAGATACGTAGAAGCACCTTCATTTAAGGGGAATTAAAAAATCATTTTACAAAAAAATAAGTGGTAAAAACTGAACAGTAAATTGCACTTCATGTTCGTTATTGGGGAGCTACAAAAATCCTGGGTTTCACCTAGAAAACAGCAAGACCTGTACGGTTTTATTATTTTAATTCTCCTGAAACCTCCGAAAAACCAGGAAGTGTCACACGTATATGGCTACTTAATCAGTAGGTCCATTTTCAGATCCCAAGTCACTGTTTTTTTAGGTTCTAAAACACGCAACCCTGTTTTATTATTAAAACTATCGGCAATACATGTCATTGGTTCTATCGCTATACTCCTATGATCAGACGGTGTATACACTTGTAAATAAGCCTCAAAATTAGCAGCGGAAGAAAGTGTCATTTTATAGTTTTTTGTTTCCAAACTACTCACACTTGTTTTTTGAACAAACCCGGTATCAAACTGATGGTTTTCTAATGGAAAAGAACTGGCTAATCCATGTTTACTTCTCCCCACAGGAATCATAGTGTCATCACAGTCTATTTGGCTATCTCCATCAAAAGATAGGATTGTATCGTCAAAATTATCTAGTAAGAAATAAGGGTGCCATCCAAAACCATACGGAAAACTAACAGCATCTGTATTGGTTACCGAAACAGCAATTAAAAGCTCCGATTTAGAAAAGCGATAGCGAATGAAACAATCAAATTCAAAAGGAAATCCCTGCACTTTCTCACGGTGTTTATACCTGAATGTAATAGTGGCGTGCTCCTGAGTACATTCCTTAGATTGCACTGTAAAAGATGCATGGTCAATACAGCCATGTATGGCATTTTCTCTTCCGTTTTCGTTACATTCTAATTGATAAGACGTATTTCCAAAGGTGTAGTTCCCCTTCGCTATTCTATTAGGAAAAGGAAACAAAAAAGACGAATTATATCCAGTACTATAAGATGCTAATCCTTCCGTATCTTTTGAAATACCGGCTATTAAAGACACTTTTCCGTACTTTAACTGTTGTAGTGTTGCACCTAAATTAGGGTAAACAATCGCTTCAAAGTCCATTTCTGAATGACTGATTACACATTGATTTAATAAAGTATTGGAATCGTTTTTTTCGGTAATTTGAAACATGGAAGTCTTTGTGTTATTTTTTAGGGAGAGACCATGGCCTGTCAGTAGCTATATTAGAAACATCCATTCTAACAAAGTATCGGCAACACAGAATTCATCCGATGGCATATTACAATCTCTTTGAAGAATCCGGTAATTACTGGGTATAGCTCTCCTCTATTGCCTTTAGTAATTATTCTTTTTTCTCACGCTCTAGAATCGCTTTCACGACACCACGATGTACAAAGGTATTTAACACCTGCCATCCCGTTTTCGCATAACTATTTAATAATTCTTCAAAATCCTCATCTTTTTTGATAGGCGTTCTTTTCTGACTGATAAATTTGTATTCTTTCATTCTTATTCGTTTTGAGAGCAACAATCGCCCGATTTCTTATAAATATACCATCGAAGTCCAATAGTCAGGACAATACATCCTAGACCGATAGCCTGAAAAGTTTCGTTTCTGTTAATCGCCAAAACTACACCAATTACAGGGAACACACGACTCAGAATTCTACAAATATTAATAAATGACATTTATACGTTTTTATCACGAACTAACACCGCTTTAAGAATATTGCCCCCTACATTATAACCAACACTAAGTACTTCCCAACCTTCTTTTGAGTTTTCATTGAATAGCTCTATAAACTCCTCATCCTTTATGGACCATCTACTCGTTGGTTTGATAATTTTATATTCTTTGATTGAACGTATCATCTGTTGTTTTTTTTATACGATAAAGGTATTCTATTTTTTTGAAGTTTGACTTCAGTTTTTTTGAAGTTTTCCTATCTTGCAAAAAAACAATTATATGAACAAACTCAAAACATACGGACTCTTATTTCTATTCTTAACTAGTTTTTTTATAACAAACGCTAACAATGGAGAAGACTGGGGAAGCACCGGACATAGAACCACAGGTAAAATTGCAGAAAAATACCTCAGTAAACGCGCCAAACGAAACATCTCAAAATTACTAGATGGAAAAAGCTTGGCTTTTGTATCGACCTTTGGAGATGAGATAAAATCTGACAAAAGTGAATTGTACCGTAGTTTTTACAGTTGGCATTATGTGAATTTTCCATTTAACAGCAAGTATGAAGATTCTAACAAAAACCCAAAAGGAGACCTTATTGTAGGGATTGAAACCTGCATTCAAAAAATAAAAAGCGATACGGAGACCAAAGAAACCAAAGCTATTTATTTAAAAATGCTCATCCACTTAATCGGTGACTTACACCAACCTTTACACGTAGGACGTGGAGAAGATAAAGGAGGGAATACCATCCAAGTACAATGGTTTAAAAAAGGCACCAACCTCCACCGAGTTTGGGATTCTAATATGATAAACCATTACGACATGGGCTATATTGAATTAGCTGCAAATGCAGATAAGTTGACAAAAAAACAAGTAAAATCCATCCAAAAAGGAACCGTTTTAGACTGGGCTTACGACACTCAAAAACTAGCGATTAAAGTGTACGAGACCGCAAAATCTGGCGATAAATTATGGTATAGCTATCCTTATGAAAATTTCGGAACTGTACGCAGTCAATTGCAAAAAGGAGGCATTAGATTAGCAAAAGTATTGAATACTATTTTTGGATAAACATACTAAAATACATCTTCTAAAGGCTTGCTATTTTAGCAGGCCTTTTTCATGTAATAATTCCAGTATTTCTCTATAGTCAAAGGATAATGGCAGTTCCATTGCTTTCGCATAAGAATACCAATCATACGCAAGTACCTCTTCCTCTTGAATTGTAATTTCCCCGGACCAAGTTCCCAAAAACCGAAAGAATTCCCGCGCTTCCCAAACACCTTTCTTTAATATTTCTGTAGGCTTAAAATCCAATCCACATTCTTCCTTTACCTCTCTAATTACATTTTCTTCGGCAGTTTCTCCTGCTACTGCTCTACCTCCTGGACATCCCCAATATAAGGGATAATGCTCCGTATAATTAGACCGTTGCAATAGCAGTATTTTATTGTTTTGTAAAATGATGGCAGATGCGGCTAGGATCATATATTGCTTATTAAAAATCGAGGGACATTCCCTCTCAAAAGTAGTTAGATCGCTTTTATTTTAAAAAATAGGCAGCACTCTTTAAATCTTAATTTGTAAAAATAACAACTCAAAGAAGCTCCTATAAAAGAGGCTACACTTACGAGCCTCTCTCATAAATTCTAAATTAATTAAATATATTTTAAAAAAAGAAACTCTCAGATAAAATTTAAAAACTACACTAACAAATTGCGCACAGTAAAGATAGTTTGTACTTTTACCACCTTGAAAAAAAGTACACCAAATCGTTTTTCAAGAATACATACTAAAATCACTTTTATGATCGTCAACAGTCGCATCCCCATTTCATACTTTTTTCACAAAATAAAATGGGACCTACTCATCAGTGCCATTTTTTCCATCATCATTTATTTTGCGACTACTTATGGCAATCTCTCTTTTAAACTACCGCTTACTTTCAGTGGGTTATTAGGAACTTCTATTTCCCTATTACTCTCTTTTAAATTAAGCCAGTCTTATGACAGATGGTGGGAAGCACGTAAAATATGGGGAACCATCCTTATAGAAACGCGTAGTTTAATCATTCAAATAAAAAACTATAGCAAAGCGACTGAAAATATCAGTCCATTACTAAAAAAAATCACCTACCGCCAAATTGCTTGGAATTATGCATTGAGTCGTTCTTTAAGAAATCAAGAACCTTTAAAATACCATGCCCATTTTTTAGACAAAGAAGAAGCAATCGAAGTAAAAAAACACTTGAACATACCCTTAGCAATATTGGATAAACAATCCAAAAACGTAGTTGATCTATTAGATGAAGGAGCTATCAATCAGTTTCAACAAGTGCAAATAGATCAAACCATCTCTAATTTAGGAACCTGCATGGGACAAGCAGAACGTATTAAAAACACCTATTTCCCTAAAACCTATCGTGTTACATTACACCTATTTATTTACCTGTTTTTACTATCCTTGTCATTTTCTTTTTATTTAGATCATAGCAATGTTTTTATCTACACACCCTTATTAATATGTATCGCGACTCCATTCTTTTTATTGGAAAAAATAGCTTTTGACATGCAAGATCCTTTTGAAAACAAACCTACTGACACCTCCTCTACAGCCATATCAACCACCTTGGAAATTAACTTAAAACAGTTGATTAACGATCCTGATGTACCGGAACCACTCACTACGGACACCTTTTATATTTTGTAAATGCCACGGGGCCTCCAACGGCTCCCAAAAGGAATAAGTTGACCAACAATAAGAGTGAAAAACAGCAGCACACTAGACGTACTACATTTTACGGCCGTCTCTCTTCCCTGGTGAACACGGGAAAGCAGGGTAAAACAAGTGCGTAGCAGTGTAAAAGATGAAGTAATACTGAGTAATATAGGATCGTTAAAAACCTTAGATCCCGCACTATTATAATAAAGCGAAGTCCTCGAAAGAACTATCAAAAAACCTGACCTTACACGAATTTTAATACTGTGAGCACTTTATTTACAGTGTATAGCAATGGCATTAAATTTCAACTAAACAAAAAAAATCCACCCTTTTACAGGTGGATTTTTTAATAAAATCAATTAAAACTGACTCCTTATTTTATCATTTCAAAACTACGTTTGATAAAGTTTGTTAAATCTTCACCTTGCAATAAATTTTGAGACAATCTCGCCAAATCAAATGCTTGAGTAATTAATTTCGCTTGATCGGTAGCTTCTTTTGAATTTAAGATATCGCTCACTAATGGATTGTTTGTATTCACCACTAAGTTATACATGTCTGGGAAGTTACCCATTCCCATCATACCTCCACCTCCAGTAGCTTGCATGTCTTTCATACGACGCATAAATTCTGGTTGTGTGATTATAAATGGATTGGCCGCTGAGTCCATTGCTTCTAATTGAACCGTATAAGATTCTTTAGGAACATTTGCCTCAATAATAGGCTTTAAGGTATCTTTTTCAGCATCACTCAACTTAGAAATTACATCCTCGTCTTTTTTGATTAAGTTATCAATATGATCCGAATCCACACGTACAAACATTACATTCTCCTTAGCACCTTCTAATTTTTGAATTAAATGTGGAGCAATCTGAGTATCTAATAATAATACTTGGTATCCTTTATCTTTCGCTGCTTGAATAAAACTGTGTTGTCCCTTCACATCAGAAGCATACAATACCACCATTTTACCATCCTTATCGGTTTGGTTAGCCTTGATTTTCTCTTCTAATTCTGTGTAAGTAAAGAAGGTATCATCTACTGTAGGGTATAAAGCAAATTTTTCTGATTTCTCAAAGAATTTGTCTTCTGTTAACATTCCGTACTCGATGATCATTTTAATATCATTCCACTTTTTCTCATAAGCTTCACGATCACTTTTAAACAAACCTGCCAGTTTATCACCTACTTTTCTAGTGATATAACTTGCTATTTTCTTTACTGCACCATCCGTTTGTAAATAAGAACGTGATACATTTAAAGGAATGTCTGGAGAATCAATAACTCCACGTAACATTTGTAAAAAATCAGGTACAATTCCCTCTACATTATCCGTAACAAATACTTGATTCTGGTACAATTGGATACGGTCTTTTTTAGGATCCATATTCGGTGTTAACTTAGGGAAATATAAAATTCCTGTTAAGTTAAATGGATAATCAACATTTAAGTGAATGTTAAATAAAGGTTCGTCAAACTGCATTGGATACAACTCACGGTAGAAGCTTTTATAATCTTCGTCCGTTAAATCAGATGGCTTTTTAGTCCAAGCTGGATTTGGGTTATTTACAATATTATCTACAGTAATTTCTTCCGCTTTAGCATCTTTATCCGCATCTTTAGGTAAAGGTAAGGTCTCTGTCTTTGTTCCAAATTTAATTGGAATAGGCATAAACTTATTGTATTTACTTAATAACTCGTTAATACGTCCATCTTCCAAAAACTCAAGAGAGTCCTCATCTACATGCAATACAATCTCCGTTCCTCTTTCAGTTCTTTCTGTATCTTCTAAAGTGTATTTAGGAGACCCATCACATTCCCAGCGTACTGCTTGAGCACCCTCTTTAAAAGATTTGGTAAAAATCTCTACTTTTTCAGCAACCATAAAAGCAGAATAGAATCCAAGACCAAAATGTCCAATAATTCCTGTTTCTGCATCTTTGTATTTTTCTACAAACTCCTCAGCTCCAGAAAAAGCCACTTGGTTAATGTATTTTTCTACTTCCTCTCCTGTCATTCCAATTCCTTGGTCGATAATGCGAATTTGTTTCGCTTCTTTATCCACTTTAATCTCTAACATTGGAGTTCCAATATCACCTTTCACTTCTCCTAAAGTAGATAAGTGTTTTAATTTTAAGGTTGCATCGGTTGCATTCGAAATTAATTCACGTAAAAATATTTCGTGATCCGAATACAAGAATTTTTTTATAATAGGGAAAATATTTTCTGCCGTTACATTAATGTTTCCTGTTGCCATATATTTTTTTTAGTTTTTATAATGATATGTACTGTGATAGTCAAAAAAAATACCAAACCATCTATTCTGACAAGATGGCAGAAATTAAGACAACTTGGCGAACAATAACATAGGATACAGAATTAATTCATTATCTTACAGGAAACTACCATTATATATGACCAAAGACTATCTACTTATTGATGGGTTTAAACACTACCCTTTCACCCCAGAACAATTCTCCGAAAACGAAATCCTAGAAAAAACAGCCTCGTATTATACGTTTATGGATAAAAGAAGGTCTGTTCGTCATTTCTCAGATAAGTTAATTCCTTTAGACATTATTAAAAACATTATAAGAACGGCTTCTACCGCCCCCAGTGGTGCCCATAAGCAACCTTGGACCTTTTGCCTGATTCAAAGTCCCAAAATAAAACAGCAAATCAGGGAAGCTGCCGAAGCTGAAGAAGAGAAAAGTTACACCCAACGCATGAGTAAAACATGGTTGCAAGATTTAGCACCGTTAGGAACCAATACCGATAAACCTTTTTTAGAAATAGCCCCTTATTTAATTGTCGTGTTTAAAAAAGCCTATGAAATTGACAAAAATGGCGAAAAAAGGCAAAACTATTACGTCAATGAATCCGTAGGATTAGCCTGTGGACTCTTAATTGCTGCCATTCATAATGCAGGACTCGTCACCCTCACACATACGCCCAGCCCCATGCGATTCTTAGAACAAATTCTAGAAAGACCCAGTAATGAACGTGCTTTTTTACTACTTCCCGTGGGCTATCCCGCTAAGGAAGTATATGTACCCGCTATTAAAAGGAAACCATTGGATAAGATTTACAAAATATACTAGGGTCTTTTTATTGGTTTTATAAAAAATACTTCTCCCAGCCCTCGCAGTCTCGTAAGCTTGCACGTCGAAGCCTTTTATCCGTATAACCTCCTTGTTACCAATCAGAAACATAATATCTTATGCATATAAACCTCTAAACAAACTCATTACCAACACCTTTTAAAATCCATTCTTTTATGGAATCCTAAAAATAAGTTGTACGCCCTAACGATTTTTAGTAATTTTACATAAAATATATCAAAAAATTTAACTTTATGTATAATTCGAAAATAACTGGACTAGGTTATTATGTCCCTGATAACATTGTTACAAATGACGATTTATCTGAATTAATGGACACTAATGATGCGTGGATTCAGGAGAGAACTGGTATTAAGGAAAGACGATGGATTAAGCCAGGGAGTGATGATACTACCTCTGTTATGGGAGCGAAAGCTGCTCGAATTGCAATAGAAAAAGCGGGATTAACAAGTGATGATATTGATTTTATCGTATTCGCTACCTTAAGTCCTGACAATTACTTCCCTGGAGGTGGTGTAGAATTACAAGAAATGCTAGGCATGAGAACTATTGGAGCATTAGATGTTCGTAACCAATGCTCTGGTTTTATATATTCACTTTCTGTCGCTGATCAATTTATTAAAACAGGAATGTATAAAAACATCTTGGTCGTAGGATCAGAATGGCATTCTTCTGGATTAGACATGACCACTCGTGGAAGAGGTGTTTCTGTAATTTTTGGTGATGGAGCTGGAGCAGCAGTCTTATCAAGAACAGAAGACAATACCAAGGGTATTTTATCTACTCACTTACACTCTGAAGGAAAACACGCAAAGGAATTAATAGTAGAAAGCCCTAGTAGTAAACGTTGGGTGACTGAAATACTTAAAGATAACAGTAAAGAGGACGAATCTTACTATCCTCACATGAATGGTACTTTTGTATTCAAACATGCCGTTGTTCGTTTTTCTGAAGCGATTATAGAAGGATTACAAGCCAATAACCTTGAAGTTTCAGACATCAATCTTTTAGTACCTCATCAAGCGAATTTACGTATTGCACAATTTATTCAACGTAAATTTAAATTAGAAGACGACCAAGTATACAATAACATTATGAACTACGGGAACACGACCGCAGCCTCTGTAATTATTGCCTTGTCTGAAGCTTTTGAAAAAGGAAAAATAAAAGACAACGACCTTGTCGTATTAGCTGCCTTTGGTAGTGGATTTACATGGGGAAGTGTAATTATTAGATGGTAAGTTCTATTTTAGACAAGCATCTTTGTGGTGAAACAGCTAAGTAATCATTTTTATTAATGACACTGTTTCTAAGACCATGCCTATAAAAATCCCTAACTACGTTTGTAGTTAGGGATTTTTTGTATTGAAAAATTAGCCGTTATATATGAGTATTAAGATGCGCAACTTTACGAAAAAAGACCTACTAATAGCTAGACAATCATCGTCTCTTAATTAAAACCCCTCCTCACACATCTAACGCTCTACTTTGGGCGTTACCCAAGGGGGTCGGGCTATCCGCTATATCTTTTTTTAAAGAAAAAAAAAGGATGCCACTACTATCCCTAACGCAAAAAACTTAATAAAAAGAAATTCGCGAAAAGCAATAAGGAGCATTCCGTATACAGTTAGCCCACAGAATCTCTAACAATAAAAAAGCCCTAACTACACATCGTAGCTAGGGCTTTTTATCATAAGATATCAGTATTGAGATGAGCAGTCTTGTCTTAAAACTTTTCAAATAGATTCAAAATCTTCATTTTTAATAAAAATTAGGATATAATCTACAGACAATCTAACATCTAATTTCTCAAATCTATTTTTTCGGATGCACTAATTTCATTTCATCAATCAAATGAGTTGCTCCAGCAAATTTATCAACGATAAATAAAATGTAACGTACATCTACCATAATATTACGACAGATAGCTGCGTCATAATTTAAATCGCTCATGGTTCCTTCCCATACACGGTCAAAGTTCAATCCAATTAGATTCCCATGTGCATCAATAGCAGGACTTCCTGAATTCCCTCCCGTAGTGTGATTGGTTCCAATAAAACAAACAGGCATTTTACCATTTACTCCGTATTGTCCAAAGTCTTTAGCTTTGTACAATTCTTGTAATTTTTTAGGCACATCAAACTCATAATCACCTGGTACAAATTTCTCCATCACACCTCCTAAATAGGTAGTATTCCCGTAAGAAACTCCATCTACAGGATCGTATCCTTTTACCTGACCATAGGTCACACGAAGTGTACTATTGGCATCTGGGAAAAAGCGTTTGTTTGGAAATAACTCCGTCAATGCTTTCATGTATTTTTTCTGAACGGCTGCTATTTTAATGTTAACTTCATTAAATTTAGGATTGATCACATTGTAAAAATCAGAAGACAATGCCTTTCCTACTTTATATCCAGAATCCGCATTTAACTTTGCAATAACCTCTTCTGGCGTACCATTTAATAAAACCTCTACTTTAGCGAAAGACACCAATGCAGAATTAGCATAAATATCCTCTGCCATTGCGGCAACATTCCCGTTTTTTAAGACGTCATTTAAAAACTCCGTAGGAATTCCTTCCTTATACATTTGCACCAATCTTGCAAAAACAGGCTCATCTACTTTAGGACTGTAGTTTTTATAAAAACCTTTAAAACCATTTAATGTAGCTATTCTTGCTTTGTTAAATCCTGCTTCACCTCCACGAGTATACGCATTCTCTAATTGGTATAATTTGAACGATGCGTTTAACAACTCAACGTTTCTATATACAACTTCCACCCAATAATCACGGGCCAATGCTACTTTCTCAACTTCTGCATACAAGGTTTCAAAATCGCTTAACAAAGAACTATACCCTGCCAAGTCTTTTTCAGCAACACGTTTAGAAAACTCCGTTTCCAATGTCACTTTTTGAGCAATAGCATTTGATTTTGCTATTCCTTGATTCTCACCTATCCATTTTTTCCAATAGTTAGCGATAGAAGCATATTTAGAAGCATATTTAATTTTAATCGCTTTATCACTACGCATAAACCCATCCACTATTTTTAATGCATTCGCACGAATGTCAATTTTCACAGGGTTTAAGGTATTTACAATTTGATCAATAGCGACCGCTGGTAAATACTCATTAGTACGACCTGGGAAACCAAAAACTAAGGTGAAATCGTTTTCAGCAACACCATCTAAACTAACCGGTAAAAAGTGTTTTGGAGTATAAGGAACATTGTCTGCTGCATAAGTAGCAGGACGGTTATTCTTGTCTGCATAAATTCTAAACATAGAAAAATCTCCCGTGTGACGAGGCCACATCCAGTTGTCCGTATCCGAACCAAATTTACCAATAGACGTTGGAGGTGCACCTACCAAACGAATGTCCGTGTACTTTTCTGTTACGAATAATATATACTGATTTCCTTTATAAAAAGATTTTACATTGGCTTCTTGCCACGTTTCTTTCGTCACGTTTTTAGTAACCTTTGCTATGTTTTTATCTATCAAACTTTGCTGTGCTTTTAAATCCATAGATTCCAACACACCTTCCAATACTTGCGCAGTTACATCGTCTATTCTATTGATAAAAGTAACAAACATTCCAGGATTTTTTAATTCCTCAGATTTATTCATTGCCCAAAAACCATCTTGTAAATAATCGTTATCTACAGAAGAATGAGATTGAATTTGTCCATATCCACAGTGGTGGTTGGTTAATAATAATCCTTGAGAAGAAATAATTTCTGCAGTACAACCACCATTAAAATGAACAATCGCATCTTTTAAACTAGAGTTATTTACATCGTAAATATCTTTCGCTGTCATTTTCATTCCCAAATTCTGCATTTCAGTTTCGTTTACTCCTTCCAATAAAGAAGGTATCCACATCCCACCTTGGGCCTGTTTTGCATCTATTTTACTTGCAGATACCGCTGTTACCTGCGTATTTTGCGTGGTTTTACAAGCTACTAGAAATAGTACCATTGCAAAAGTCATCAGTTTTAAAAACTTCATATATATACTTATTTAAATGATAAAAAACAAACACCCAATAGACAGGTATCATTACGAATACGATGTAGCTAATGGATGTTTCTTTTATTTATTTTATAGATTCCTTATTTCTTTGGGTGTACTAATTTAAGTTCACTCATTAATCTATCTGCTCCTGCAAACTTATCAATGATGAATAATACATAGCGAATATCTACACTAATACAACGTACTATATCTACATCGTAATACATGTCAGACATGGTTCCTTCCCAAGAACTATCAAATGCCAATCCAATTAAATTTCCATGTGCATCAATAACTGGACTTCCAGAATTCCCACCTGTAATATGATTGGTTCCTAAGAAATTAACTGGTAATTTCCCATTAGCTTCTGCATAAGGTCCATAATCTTTAGCATTATATAAGTCGATTAGTTTTTGAGGTAAGTCAAACTCATAATCATTTGGCTTGTATTTTGCGATTACACCTTCTAAATAGGTTTTAGATTTATAAGTAACTCCATCTCTAGGATCTGTACTACGTACGGTTCCATACGAAACTCTTAAGGTACTGTTCGCATCTGGGAAAAATTTCTTCTCTGGGAACAATTCCATCAATGCTGCCATATACACTTTTTGTGTGGCTGCTATTTTCTCGTTAATCTTTCCGTATTTCGGGTTGATTACGTTGAAGAACATTTCATGGAATCCTTTTCCGAATACAAATGCTTTGTCAGCTCTAATTTTCGCGATAGCTTCCTCTGGTGTTCCAGACAATAAGTCTTTTACACTTTCTAAGCTTACCAATTTAGAATTTGCATAAATATCATTTGTTACTGCGGTAATATCTGAATTTTTTACATTTTCAGGAACAAACTCAGCAGGCACATTGTTTTTATACAAGGTCACCAATCTTTCAAAAACAGGTTTGTCTACTAAAGGACTATAATCCTTGTAGAATTTCTCAAATCCTTTTAAAGTCCCTGTTCTTGCTTTTTCAAATCCAGCGGCTCCTCCTCTTACAAAAGCTTGTTCTAATTGATACAAACGGAAACTAGATTTTAACATCTCTACATTACGGAAGGCAACTTCCACCCAGTAATCTCTAGCTAAAGCAACTTCTTCAATTTCTTTGTATAAAGTTTCAAAATCTGATAATAAAGACTTGTATCCGTCAACATCTTTAGCTACAACTCTCTTAGAAAATTCTTTTTCAAATTCTCTTTTCTTAGCAATTGCATTCGCTTTTTTAATTCCTGTATTTTCTCCGATCCATTTTTTCCAATAGTTAGCAACTCCCGCAAATTTAGAAGCATATTGAATTTTAATTGCTTGGTCATTACGCATAAATCCATCTACTATTTCGATGGCGTTCGCACGAATCTCTATTTTTGCTGGGTTTAACACATTGACCGTTTGGTCTATTGCAACTGCAGGTAAGTACTCATTCGTACGTCCTGGGAATCCAAAAATCAAACTAAAATCTCCTTCTTCTACACCATCTAAAGAGATAGGTAAAAAGTGTTTTGGAGTATAAGGAATATTGTCTGGAGAGTAATCAGCAGGATTGTTATCTTTATTGGCATAAATTCTAAATAAAGAAAAATCTCCCGTGTGACGAGGCCACATCCAGTTATCCGTATCTTTTCCATATTTCCCAATAGATGATGGTGGCGCACCAACCAAACGAATATCAGTAAACACTTCTACTACAAATAATAAATATTGGTTTCCTTTAAAGAAAGACTTTACATAGGTAGTTTGTGTTGCTTCCTTTTGAGCATTTTTCTGAGCTTTTTCAATGTTTTGGCTCATCAAATCTCTTTTTGATTTGGCATCCATCCCTTCAGTAATACCTGCAAAAACAGCCTCTGTTACATCATCTATACGATTGATAAATGTTACAGCCATTCCTTCATTAGCTAATTCATCCTCTAGTTCTTTCGCCCAAAAACCATCTTTTAAATAATCGTGATCTACGCTTGAATGTTGTTGAATTCTGTTGTAACCACAGTGATGGTTAGTCAATAACAATCCTGAATTTGAAATTACTTCTGATGTACATCCTCCGTCAAAATGAGCAATGGCATCTTTTAAACTAGAATTGTTCACATCATAAATATCTTTTGCAGACATTTTCATTCCCATGTCTTGCATTTCCGATTCGTTAAATCCATCCAATAAGGAAGGGATCCACATACCACCATTATCCTGTGCTACAGCACTAAAGGCGATAAAAAAAACGAGTACTTTTAAAAATTTCATTTGTTTGAATTTAATGTTCTTACTAAGATTAACACCGCTATTATACTTGAGATTTTCAGTCATAAAAATCGTCCTATTTAAGTGTTTAAATCTACTCCAACAAATATAGGTAACCAATGTCATTTTTTTCCTAGTAAAATCATAATTTTTGGTATTTTAGCGAAAACAAAACTCACATATGGATAAGGTCCCTTTTTTCACACAAGACACAATGGTATTTGGATTATTAATGCTCTGTTTAGGAGCTGTATTCTATACCTCATCAAGTAACAATTCATTTTGGAAAAAATTCTACAAATTTGTTCCCGCATTATTTATGGCATATATGATTCCTGCCATTTTCACTACATTTGGTATCATAGCCCCAGAATGGGAAACTACGAATGCTGTAGGAGAAATTACCCAACACAAATCAAACATCTACTTTATAACCAGTCGCTTTTTATTACCTGCTGCCTTGGTTTTAATGACCTTGAGTATTGACTTAAAAGCAGTATTTGACTTGGGATGGAAAGCGTTGGCAATGTTTTTTGCTGGAACCGTAGGTATAATAATAGGAGGGCCTATTGCCATTTTATTAATTTCCATGGTCTCACCTGAAACCGTTGGAGGAATTGGACCGGATGCTGTTTGGCGTGGACTATCTACTTTGGCAGGAAGCTGGATTGGTGGAGGCGCAAACCAAACCGCCATGTTGGAAATATATGGATACAACCAAAAATTATATGGAGGAATGGTATTTGTAGACATCGTTGTGGCAAATATCTGGATGGCTATTGTACTCTTAGGAATCGGGAAAACAGAAAAAATAGACAAATGGTTAGGAGCCGATAGTTCTGCTATCGAAGCCTTAAAAGCAAAAGTGTCAAAATTTAGTGAAAGTGTGACTAGAAACCCAACCTTAACAGATTTAATGGTCATCTTAGCCATTGCCTTTGGAACGGTTAGTATTGCTCATTTTGGAGCAGATGTCCTAAGTGGAGTTTTTAATGATTTTGTAAACGGAATTGAGAATGTAACTACTAAAAACATGTTCACTTTCTTAAGTTCTAAATTCTTTTGGATGATTAGTCTCTCGACAATTATCGCTATATTATTGTCTTTTACAAAAGCAAAAAATTACGAAGGAGCTGGAGCTAGTAAAATAGGAAGTGTATTTATTTACATACTCGTTGCTTCTATAGGAATGAAAATGGATTTAACTATGATTTTGGATAATGTAGGACTAATTGCTATTGGAGTTGTATGGATGACCATCCACGCACTTTTAATGATTGGTGTTGCCAAATTAATCAAAGCTCCTTATTTCTTTTTAGCTGTAGGAAGTCAAGCCAATGTAGGAGGCGCTGCATCTGCCCCGATCGTAGCCGCAGCATTTCATCCATCCTTAGCTACCGTAGGAGTTTTACTCGCTGTCTTTGGATACGCCGTAGGAACTGTAGCGGCCATTGGATGTACAATATTAATGCAAGTAGCTGCGCAATAAATTAATAAAAAGAAACTAACTATTTTTAATAAAACTCAAATGAAAAAATTAAGTGTTTTTGCCATACTCATGATTCTTTTAATTTCCTGTACTTCAAAGGAAGGTAATATGACCGTTAAAGGAAATATTCAAGGACTTAAAAAGGGGACTATTTACTTACAAAAAGTAAAAGATACCGCCTTAGTAATTGTCGATTCTGTTGTGATAGATGGAAATAGTAATTTTATACTGGTAGATAATGTAAAGAGTCCTGAAATATATTACTTAACATTGGATAAAAAATCAGATGAACACATTACTTTTTTTGGTGATAAAGGAGAAATTACTATCGAGAGTAAATTGGATAAACTAGTATACGCTGCCAAAATAAAAGGCTCAAAAAACCAAACGTTACTAGAACAACACTCTAAAATGATTAAAAAATTCACCGACAAGCAATTGGATTTAATCAAAGCTAATTTTGAAGCACAACGCGACCGTGATCTTGAAATGATTGAGGACATCAGTAAAAAAGAAAAAAACCTACTTAAGAGAAGGTATTTATATACAGTCAACTTTGCTGTTACCCATGGAAAAAGTGAAATCGCTCCCTATTTAGCATTGACAGACTTGTACTATGCCAATGTGAGTTTATTGGATACTATTAATAATTCCTTATCTAAAAAAGTAAAAAACTCTAAATACGGATTGGAATTACAAAAATATATAGACACTATTAAAAAGTCAGAAGCGAACAAATAATCACTTTGTACTTTAAAAAAAGTCCAATTAGAGAATTCTAAGTTCTTTAATTGGACTCTTTTTTTGAGAGCGAATTAACAGCGTAAAACACAGGAATAACCTATTTAAGCCTCCCCATTACTAGTGATAATTTTATAAAATTTCAACAAGTTCCGTACTGATTTTTAAGGCGTATAACTATTTGCATTTTTTATTGAGTTTTTCTGTAACAATTTGTATTTTTATTGGACTTATAATCAAAACAAAACGCTTCGTGGATAAAGACCTAGAAATAACTTTTGTAAAAGCACTTGAAAGTAATCAAAACATTGTACATAAAATTTGTCGTATTTACACGTCAAATTCACACGATCACAAAGATTTATTTCAAGAAGTTACCATTCAGTTGTGGAAAGCCTACCCTAAATTTAGAGGAGATTCTAAGTTTAGTACTTGGATGTATCGCATCGCTTTAAACACGGCAATTACTTTATACAGAAAATCAACAAGAAGAATTAAAACGAGTGATTTAGATGCAATTCATTTTAAATTGAAAGATGAGGAACCAGAAGATGATGAGCACTTAAAACAATTATACAAGGCAATAAGATGGCTTTCTGATATAGAAAAAGCATTGATTTTCTTGTATTTAGAAGACACCCCATACAAAGAGATCGCAGAGACACTCGGAATAAGTGAGGGAAATGTTCGCGTAAAACTAAACCGAACAAAAAACAAATTAAGACAACTTTTAAATCCTTAATGAAGATGGAACTAGACGGATTAAAAAATATTTGGAACAAACAAACCACCGGTGATACAGATAAAATATCGACCTTGGAAATTTATAAAATGATACATGCTAAATCCTCCACCACGGTGAAGTGGATTTTCATTATCAGTTTAATAGAGTTGGGATTAGGCCTTGTTATTGGAGTCTTTTCTGCTTTTTTTGACAGCTACCACACTGCAATAGAACAGATGAAAGAACAGAAAATTTATAGCTATTTTGAATTTACATCCCTTATTATCTATGTAGTAATCCTCTGTTTTATAGGTATGTTCTTTTACCAATACAAAAAAATATCAGTTGCAGCAAACATCAATCAACTGATGCATACTATAGTCAATACAAGAAAAGTAGTGCGTTATTATATTTTATTTAACCTAAGTGCTACAGGAATTGTATGTGCCACAGCCATGCTATTTGGTATCTCTAAAGGCTACAACGACGCCATGATAGCAGACGGTATCCAGGATCCTCACATGCCATTTAAAATATGGATATTTGCAAGTATTATAATGTTAGTAGTGATTGGGCTTTTTATCCTTATCCTTTGGTATATTTACAAGTTAATTTATGGAAGACTCCTTAAGAAACTGTATAAAAACCATCAAGAACTATTAGAGATGGATTAATTGAACTAAAAAATCACACCTCATAATTATAGCATATTCTTTAAAAAAGTAGCCTTAGAAAGTGACCATTGTTTTACAGGTTGCTCAAAATTGAGACTCCCAGGGATTGTGATGTATTCTTTTACAAAGCTAAAGCCTACTTTTTGCAATGTTTTATTAGGAGCATCATTCAAAGCATAAGGTTCACTAATTACTTTTTGTAAATTCAACTGCTTAAAAAAGTAGTTTAATGACAATTTTACAAACTGAACACCGTATCCTTTATTACGTTCTAATACCTCCCAAACATGTAAATGCATGCTTGCTTGTTTCCCTAAAGAAATAGTATTCACATTACAATGCCCTACTGGTTTACCCTCTAATTCCCATATCGTACAAAACGACTCTTTGTTCATATCTGCTAAGAGGACTTGTGCTTCTAAGAAGGACGTCATTGCTCTTTGGGAAGGCACCTTTTCTTTGAATGCCCCCATTCTTAACAACTCATCTTTAGTGGCACTTTGCCAATAATTAACGATGTGTGGTACATCGTCCATGGTCATTATTCTAACGGAGAGTTTTTTGATCATTTGGATTGTTGGATAATAGCTATTCATTAACACGTAACCATTTTAAAGTAATGGTACCGATTAATACCACGTAACTCTATAGGTCATTGTGTATAAAAACAGCTCTTTTATGTATATTCTATTATCTATATCTTCTTCCTCTTAGGCCTTCACACGAACACTCCACTCAAACTCATAGGCAGAAACTTGAACTCCATCGGAATTTTTACCGATAGACGTCAATATTATTTTCTGACCTTCTCCAGTTTCAATTGTACGTTTAATAGCCGCGTCAATATCCTGTCCATTATCACAGACAAACGTGATTCTACCCGTTGCTTTTTTGGTGAAATTTCCATTATGATTGGTTACAAGCATCGATATTTTTCGACCACTTTCATGAATTTTTTTAATCACCAAGGCACCTGTAGTTAATTCCGCTGCCATGGACTGTACGGCAAAATACATTGAATTAAAAGGATTTTGATTGGCCCATCTATACTTAACGGTCACTATCGAACTCGTGTCATTAATTTCTTTCAATCGAACGCCTGTAAAAAAGGCCGATGGCATCTTAAACATAAAAAACCAATTCATCTTTCTTGGTGTAACTTCCATAGTATCTGTCTATTTAAAGAGGACAAGATAAACAAATATTCTAAAGTAAAAAACAATCTTCAAATGTTAAAGTATGTTAATTTTAGTACTATGCTTTGCATAATACTATTTTAAATACATATATTTGCAATAGATACTACTAAAACCAATTAATTATGATTTCACAAAACGATAGAAATTACAGTACATTCACTCATTTATCCGGGTTTGCAGGTTATTTTTTTCCCTTTGGAAACATATTAGCTCCCTTAATAATGTGGACTATTAAAAAAGAGGAGAGCACATTTATAAATCACCATGGGAGAGCCGCTGTTAATTTTCAGTTGAGTTTATTATTCTATGGATTCATGCTAGCCATATTAATTATTCCCATCACCATTTTCACATTAGGACTCGGGTTAATTACTATAGGATTGGCCTGTATTCCCTACATCATTTTAAAATTTATTGTCATTATTACGGCTAGTATACGAGCAAATAATGGCGAAACATATGAATACCCATTTACAATTGAATTTATCAAGTAAGCTAAGGGCACTAAAATCATTCAAAAATGAAGATAGAAAACACAAAAGCACAAATGCGTAAAGGGGTTTTAGAGTATTGCATACTCTCCATATTACAACATGGAGATGCCTATACTTCAGAGATTCTTTCACAGCTAAAAGATGCCGAACTAATCGTAGTAGAAGGCACTATTTACCCCCTATTAACTCGCTTAAAAAATGCGGGTTTATTAAGCTATCGCTGGGAAGAATCTACTTCTGGGCCCCCAAGAAAATATTATGCCCTTACAGAAAACGGAATTTTATTTTTAAGCGAATTAAACAACACCTGGAGCAGCCTAGTCAATTCAGTACAGGCAGTAACCTCCAAAAAACCAACAAACGATGAACAAGACAATTAATATAAATTTGGGAAGTATCTTTTTTCATATTGATGAGAGTGCTTATCAGAAATTAAAACAATACCTCGAGGCTATTCGCAGGTCTCTAAGTGATGATCCTCAAGGAAAAGATGAGATTATTTCAGACATAGAAGCACGTATTGCAGAATTATTATCAGAGCGTGTTAAAAATGAACGTCAGGTAATTAATGAGACAGACATAGTCGAAGTGACCAAAATAATGGGGCAACCAGAGGATTATGCTGGAGATGAAGAGTTTTTTGAAGAGCAACCAAAGACTCAAAAAAGCCGTTCAAATAAAAAATTATTCCGAGATGGCGATGATAAATTCTTAGGAGGTGTTTCCTCAGGAATGGCACATTATCTAGGAATAGATACTTTTTGGATGCGTGTAATATGGATTGCCCTTACTCCGTTTACAAGTGGCATGAATTTATTATTATATCCTTTTTTATGGATTTTATTACCTGAAGCTCAAACAACAGCAGAGAAATTACAGATGAAAGGAGAGGCTGTAAATATCAGTAATATCGAAAAAAAAATCAGGGAAGAGCTTACGGATATTTCAGCACAAGTAAAAGAAGGAGCGAGTGATTTTTCTGAGAAAGTAAAAAATACCGATTATAAAAAATATGAAAAGAAAGCTAAATCTGGCTTACAGGACATTTTAGAAACCCTAGGAAAAATATTTAAAATACTCTTTAAAATTTTAGGAAAATTTATGGGGGTACTCATTATTTTTATTGCGGCATCCACGCTTTTATGCCTTATTATAGCACTCTTTTCTTGGGTTAGCTTTGAGGTGATAGGTTTTGGAGGTAATCTGGTAAATTTCCCTATATTTATCTATGATTCCATCATCCCCTTTTGGTTATTAGGTATCCTATTCTTTATAATAGCAGGAATCCCCTTTATTGTATTATTTATTCTAGGCTTACGCATATTATCTAGTAATGTAAAATCCATAGGAATGACTACAAAGTTATCTTTCTTAGGGATATGGATCGTTGCTATTTTAGGCATATCATTTTCAGGAATAGAGTTTGCGGCACAAAGAGCACATACAGGAGCTGCCATTTTCAAACAAGACTTAGTAGTAGCACCGTCGGAGACTTTTACCATTAAAATGATAGAAAATGAAGAGCTCTCTAATAAAACAAGATTGCGTTATAACGAAGGTTATGAAACAGTATTCGATGGAGATCAAATGAAATTACTTTCCAACCGTGTTCAATTTGACATTAAACATACGGATGGGAATGTGGCTAGGATAAAAATAAGAAAAAGTGCCGAAGCAAAATCACGTTTAAAAGCAAACACCTTAGCGGAGTCCATTGACTATGATTTTGACTTGACAGAGAATAACTTACTGTTAAATGGCTATTTCTTAACCGTCAACAATAATAAATACCGTGAACTATACATTGACATCACCGTGTATTTACCAGAAGGAACAACCTTATATTTAGACAAAAGTACCTATAGTTTTTTGGATGATGTAAGAAACGTTCAAAAAGTACATGATAGAGATATGCCTACTCATTTATACAAAATGACCGATGAAAATCTGTACTGTTTAGATTGTGATGAAGATGATTTTGGTTATAACTATGACCCTAACAATGATAATTTCAAATTACAGATTGACGAAAACGGTATCCTCGTAAAATTGTCAAACAACGCAGATAGTACTGCAATAAAAATAAATAAATCTGGTATTACAATAGACTAATTACAGTTGAAGGGAGGAAATTAACACTTCGGTATTGAAAATTTTTAGACACCTCTTTTCAAACATATATTTACATCAACATTTAAGAACATAGACTGCGGGGTTACTTCTACTAACCATTCATTTAATCCAGCTTATTCTTAAGCTAAACAACAAATAACATGAAAACAATTGCAAAAGTACTCGCATTAACAGTACTATTTTTCAGTACTACCTCTTGTTTAATTGATAATTTTACAGGAGTGAAAGGAAACGGAAATATAATTTCTGAAAACAGAAAAATTAATTCAGATTTTGACGCTATTAAAGTCAGTCAGGGAATCGAGCTTATCCTCAGCCAAAGCGATGACTTTTCTTTAATTGTAGAAGCCGATGAAAATATTATGGATTTATTAAAAACAGAGGTTAAAGGAAATACACTTCATATCTCTTTTGAAAAAAACGTATATTATGCTAGCGCACGAAAAGTATATTTGAATACTAGATCTCTAAGTTCTTTGGCTACATCCAGTGGAGCCAACATTATTTCTGAAAACATTATAAAATCAGAAAGCTTAGACTTAGACGCCAGTAGCGGAAGCTCTATCAATGTAAAAATAAGAACACATTATGTACAATGTGAAACATCTAGTGGTGCAACCATGAACGTCTCAGGGACTACTCTATCTTCTAAATTTAGAGCGAGCAGTGGAAGTAGTATCCATGCCACTGAATTAGCATCTAAAAACACAACCGCAAAAGTATCAAGTGGTGCCAACATGGATATATATGCCTCCGAATCATTAACAGCTAAGGCTAGTAGTGGTGGAAATATTGACTATGCAGGAAACCCAAAAACAATAGATAAGGACACTTCCTCTGGAGGATCTGTGAGCGTTTTTTAATGCTTCTATTCTGAACTTTATATGGCCAAGTTATACAGTAACTTGGCTTTTTTTTTATAGAAAAAGGAGTTATTTCTTTAAAAAAATCTTTTTTTGATAGGCCTCTTTCATTAAATCACCCAAGGATTTATTCTCAAGAATCTCTAATGTCCTATCCCTTACTTCAATCATTAAATTATTAAGACAGCAAATCGTTTCGTCTTGGCAATCTTCACATTTTTCGTAATAATTCAGACTTGCACAAGGTAACATTGCTATGGGTCCTTCTAAGACTCTTATAATAGATGCTACCGAAACATCGTCCGGGTTTTTAATAAAATAATACCCGCCGCCTTTTCCTTTTTTGGAAGATAAAAAACCTGCTTTTTTTAAACTTAAAAGAATACTTTCTAAAAATTTCAACGAGATATTCTCTGCTTCAGAAATTTCTGAAATAGAGACAGGAACCGTCTTGTCCGTTTTAGCTAAATAGGTTAGTGCCTTTAATCCGTATTTTGTTTTTTTAGAAAGCATCGTTTAATATTATAATTAATTATTACTGCCTCGGTAAAAACACCTCTGCCATCATACAACGTGCAGATCCACCTCCACAGGCTTCAATTACGTCTAGAGAACTAGATACGATGCGACAGTGTTTTTGCAACATTATAATTTGGTGTGCTGTTAAACTAGAAAATGCAGCAGTTGACATAATTAATAATGCCTCTCCGTCTTTCCCTTGCACTTGCAACATATTACCTGCAAAATTATTTACTTGATCTTCAGAAATTACAATCAATTCCTTTCCATCTTCTTTCAAATGCATCTTTACCATTTTGCGTTCCTTTTTGTCATCGATACTATCTAGACAAATAACTGCAAATTTTTCTCCTAAACACATCATTACGTTGGTGTGGTAAATAGCCAATCGCTTATCTTCAACCGTCTGATAGGACTCAAATGGCACAGGAGTAAATTCGAAATCTTCACAAAACTCAATAAACAATTCCTCGTCTGCACGTGGAGAAATAGCACAATATGCTTTCCTATTAATACGGTCCAACAATAAGCTTCCTGTTCCTTCCAAGAATACTTTTTCGTCTTCTGCCGATGTATAATCGATTACATTTTCTATTACAAATCCTTTTTCTTCTAAGACTTCTAACACATCTTCTCTACGTTCTAACCTTCTGTTTTCAGCAAACATAGGATATAAACCAACGGTTCCGTTTTCATGAAACGAAATCCAGTTATTAGGAAAAATAGAATCTGGTGTATCTGGATTTTCTGTATCATCAATTACGATAACCTCTACTCCTTCCGCTCTTAAAACTGCGACAAAAGCATCAAACTCCGCTAAAGCCTTTTCCTGAATGGTCTCCGGAGTTACATCATCTAACACTTTTTGGTAATAATTATTTACAGCCGTTTGTTCGTTCATTCTGAATGATACTGGGCGAATCATTACAATAGTATTGGTAGTTTGGTTCATCTAAGAAATATTATAAATTATAGGGTACAAAAATACTAAAAACAAAATGAGTTCTTCTCATTATCCTTTATTTCTATAAAAATATTTTCGCATAGCAAAGCCCTTATTGCTCTGGGGAATTAAAATTCCGTAGTATATTTGTATAAATACACACTATAATGACAGTAAATAGAATGAACTATGTGATGGTAATTTTTCTAATTACTATACTCTACTCTTGCAATGGTAAAAACTCCGATCATATCACCATTGCGACAGCTTCCAACATAAAAACCACCATGATGGCCATTAAATCTGCTTACGAATCCCAGACCGGAACCAAGGTTCAATTAGTAGTTGCCTCCTCTGGAAAATTGACAGCCCAAATTAAGGCAGGTGCTCCATTTGATCTTTTTGTATCGGCAGACATGAAATATCCTGAACTATTATACAAGGATGGTTTTACCGTCTCAAAGCCTAAAATATACGCCTACGGTACTCTTATTTTATGGACCTGTAAAAAAGGACTAAAACCATCACTCTCCACATTAGACAGTGAATCCACAAGGTACATTGCTGTGGCGAATCCTAAAACAGCTCCTTATGGATATGCCACACAAAAGGTGTTAGAATATTACAAACTCACCAATAAAACAAAGGATAAATTAGTGTATGGTGAAAGTATTTCTCAAGCCAATCAGTTTATTCAAACACAAAACGTGGACATTGGTTTCACTTCTAAATCGGTCTTGTATTCTCCCCATTTAACAACTTCCGGCTCCTGGATTGCACTTGATAGAAATAGCTATCCCCCTATTAAACAAGGGATCGTTTTATTAAAGAATGGCAAGGAAAAAGCAACACAAGAATTTTATAATTTTATAGGTTCTCGTCAAGGGCAATTAATTTTAGAAAAACATGGCTATCTTGTCAACAAACAATAAATAGATGAATACAATTAAAGGAGAAATAGTCGCAATAAGGTCTAGTGGGAGTATTTGTCTTGTGAAAATTAATGTAAACAACAGTATTATCACCAGTATCTTACTTAAAAACGACCGTGACTCCTTTATAAAAATAAGTAATAATGTGACCGTTTTATTTAAAGAAGCAGCCGTGATTATTGCGACAGGAATTGCAGAAAACACAAGCCTCCAAAACAGCTTTACAGGACCTATCATTGAACTAAATAAAGGATTAATTTTAAGTACATTAACAGTGAAAACTACGCTCGGAAATATATCATCTATAATTAACACCAATGCCGTAGAACAATTAAAGCTATCCCTAAACACTCCTGTCACAGCATTGATAAAATCTAATGAAATAATGCTATCGATATGATAGACTGGACTCCCTTATTCATTACATTTAAACTCGCTTTGATCACTACGCTATGTTTAATAGTTATTGGTATTCCAATCTCATATTGGTTAGCCTATACCAAAAACAAAGGAAAACCCATTATAGAAACATTGATAAGTATGCCATTGGTATTACCTCCTACCGTTCTTGGATTTTATTTTTTAATTGCCTTTAGTCCACAAAACGCCTTTGGAGATTGGTTAAATAACCATTTAGGAATTCACCTTATATTTTCGTTTGAAGGTCTGGTTATAGGCTCTATTATTTATAGTTTACCTTTTATGGTTCATCCTATTCAAGCAGGTTTTTCAAGTATTCCTAAAAATTTAATAGAGGCTTCACTGCTGCTTGGAAAAACTAAATTCACTACGCTAACGAAAGTTTTACTTCCCAATATTAAACCCTCTATTATTACAGGCATAGTACTTTCATTTGCCCATACTATCGGAGAATTTGGACTTGTTTTAATGATTGGAGGAAACATACCTAATAAAACCAAGGTAGCTTCTATCGCTATATACGACGAAGTAGAATCTTTAAATTACGGACTTGCTAATAGCTATTCACTCATTCTATTTGCCATTACATTCATCATTTTATTACTGGTATATTTACTAAACAATAAAACGAATAAAAACATTCTATAATGATTCATTTATCCATAGAAAAGAAATTAAATACCGCTGCTGGAGACATGGATCTTTGCATAGACATTACAATTAAAAAGGGATCCTTTACTACTTTTTATGGTCCTTCTGGCGTCGGAAAAACATCCATTTTAAGAATGATTGCAGGCTTGCTAAAACCAGACAAGGGACGCATAATTGTGGGGAGTAAAATATGGAATGATGTCGCGGTCAAAAAACAGTTAAAAATTTCAGAAAGAAATGTAGGAGTCCTATTTCAAGACTATGCATTATTCCCTACTATGACAGTTCGAGAGAACTTAGAATTCGCCTTAAATAAAGGACAGTCCACAGTAATAATAGATGAATTAATACATACGGTAGGGCTCAAACAATTACAACACAGAAAACCAGACACACTTTCTGGAGGACAGCAACAACGAGTCGCATTAGCAAGAGCATTGGTAAAAAAGCCAACGATTTTATTACTAGATGAACCCTTGTCTGCAATAGATTTAGCCATGCGTAAAAAATTACAAGACTATTTATTATTGGTACACAAGCACTACGGGTTAACCACCATAATGATCAGTCATGACATAGGTGAAATCATAAAAATGTCGGATACTATCTATGTACTAGAAAATGGATTGATTGTAAAATCAGGAGCACCCATGGACGTTTTCACACATCAATATATGAGTGGGGGGTTTCAGTTTACGGGAGAAATTATAAAAATAGAAAAAGAAGATGTACTTTACATCATCTCTCTTCTAATAGGAAATAGCATTGTTAACACGGTAATAATGCCAAGTGAGATTCATGAATTTTCTATAGGGGACCACGTATTAATATCTTCAAAAGCATTTAATCCTATGATTCAAAAAATAATCCAATAGGTCCTTATTATCACATTAAAAAAAGGACTAGTAAGTAGTATTCCTGCTCGATTCTTATGAGCACATCGAAATCAGTTGCCTTACCAGTCCCTTCCTATTATTCTCTGATTAAAGGCAATGTAGAACAACGCAACAATCCTTCTTGTTTTGCTATTTCTGCATAAGGTACTTCCTCTACTGTAATATTTTTACTACGCAACCATGTATTCAGGCGCGTAAAGTTTTTTTCCGAGATCACCACATCAGGAGCAATCGAAAACACATTGGAATTCATCTGATACATTTCCTCCCTAGTAATTTCAAAAACATTCTCTTTCCCGAACAAGTCCACTAAAAATTGATATTGCTTTTCCTCTAGAAATCCTCCTTTATAAATAATCGCTTTATCAAGTCCTATGGGTTGAAAACAACAATCTAAATGCAAGGCATTGTCTCTAGGTTCCGTATTTGATTTTTTCAACTCAAAAGGGATTACTTTTTTAGCAGGAAACATGGCTGTTAAATAATCCACTGCCTGTTTATTTGTTCTTGCAGTAATAAAATCAGGATAATCTTTCCCTGTATATGTACCAATAAAAAGATACTCATTCCAAGGCATTACATCACCACCTTCTATATGTACATCATCAGGTAGGTTAATAATTTTAGTAGGATTTATCAAGTCTATTACATGTTGGATAGCATCAATTTCTTTTTCTCTATCCGGTAATATATTAGATTTGATAAAATAATCATCAATCACAAAAGCGATATCTCTTGCAAAAATTTGATTGTAATTTTCTATTTCTTTAGGTCTAAATACGGTAATATCGTATTTTTCAAAAATTGCGGCTACGGATTCCATTTCTTTTATCATGGCTGCTTCCACAGGGTAGGTCCCTGCTTTTACATGCTCCTTAGATTTTGGATCATAACAATCCTCCAACTGGGGAGTCGGTCCATTATTTCTAGCGCTTCCTAAAACGACCGCTTTTAATTGCGCTGTTTCATTTAGTACGTTTAATTCCATCATTTTAATTAGAGTTGTATGACCAAAAATAAGAAAACCTCATATTTCTATGAGGTTTTTATCTAACTATTTTTCAAAAATTTATCTTTCAGAATATTCTTTAAATGCACGTAGTGGTTCTCCTACATATAATTGACGTGGGCGACCAATAGGCTCGTGGTTTTCTCTCATTTCTTTCCATTGAGCAATCCAACCTGGTAAACGACCAATAGCGAACATTACAGTAAACATTTCCACCGGAATACCCAATGCACGGTATATAATTCCAGAATAAAAATCTACATTCGGGAACAATTTACGCTTGATAAAGTATTCATCTTTTAAAGCCACTTCTTCTAAATGCTTTGCGATTTCCAATACAGGATCGTTCAAATCTAAATCTTCGAATAATTCATCACAAGCTTCCTTGATAATACGCGCTCTAGGATCGAAGTTTTTATAGACACGATGTCCAAAGCCCATTAAGCGGAAAGGATCATTTTTATCTTTAGCACGGGCAATAAATTTTTCAACACCACCTCCATCTTCTTTAATCGATTCCAACATTTCTAATACGGCTTGATTCGCACCACCGTGTAACTCTCCCCATAATGCAGAGACACCAGTTGCAACAGATGCAAATAAACCGACATGAGATGATCCAGAGATACGTACTGTAGATGTAGAACAGTTTTGCTCGTGATCTTCGTGTAAGATTAATAATTCGTCCATTGCTTTCACAGCAATAGGATTCATTTTATATGTTTCAGTTGGCAGTTTAAATAACATTTGCATGATGTTAGAAATATAATCTAACGAGTTGTCCGCATAGTTTAAAGGAAGTCCTTTATTTCTACGATGCGACCATGCAGCCAATACGGGAAATTTAGCTAATAATTTTACGATAGCTATATACATTTCTTCCTCCGTACCAACATATACCGATTTAGGATTAAATGCCGTCAAAGCACTTGTTAAAGCAGCAACCATCCCCATAGGGTGTGCATTTTTAGGGAAACCACTAACAATTCCCTTCATTTCTTCATTTACAAGTGATTCTCTTTTAATATCTCCATCAAATTTAGCAAATTCTTCTTTGGTTGGTAATTCTCCAAATATGATCAGGTAAGCTACTTCTAAAAAACTTGCTTTTTTAGTCAACTCTTCAATAGCATAACCTCTATGTCTTAAAATTCCTTTTTCACCATCTAAGAATGTTATGGTACTAGAACAAGATCCCGTATTTTTAAAACCTGGATCAAGTGTAATGACACCACCAGTAGCAGTTCTAAGAGCTTTCACATCTATAGCAACTTCATTTTCTGTCCCTCGAATAATTGGGAATTCATATTTCTGACCATCTATTTCTAAAATCGCTTTATCTGACATAGTTTATTTATCTATTTTAAAATTAATATTTTTACGTGTTCTTGCTAGCAATTTAGTGTTTTTTAAGGGATATCTCTACTAATTTGGTAGCTCTTTTGCTAATTATGTATAGATAGTTAGAAACAAGAAAAAGCCGAGTTCCCTCGGCTTTTCAATAATAATATGTAAAATTAAATATTATTTAATTTTGAAGGCATTATTTTGTGGATAATACGCTACGCTACCTAATTCTTCTTCAATTCTTAATAACTGATTGTATTTTGACATACGGTCAGAACGTGATAAAGAACCTGTTTTAATTTGACCTGTGTTCAATGCAACGGCTAAATCAGCAATTGTATTGTCTTCAGTTTCACCAGAACGGTGAGACATTACAGAAGTATACCCTGCATTATGCGCCATATTTACAGCAGCAATTGTTTCAGTCAACGTTCCGATTTGGTTTACTTTAATTAAAATAGAGTTTGCGATATCATTTTTGATACCCTTAGATAAACGCTCTACGTTAGTCACAAATAAATCATCTCCTACTAATTGTACAGTATCTCCAGTTTTTTCTGTCAAATATTTCCAACCATCCCAGTCATTTTCATCCATACCGTCTTCGATAGAGATAATAGGGTATTTAGCTGCTAATGCAGTTAAATAATCTGCTTGTTCCTCAGAAGTTCTGATAACTCCAGAAGGTCCTTCAAATTTAGTGTAATCGTATTTTCCATCTACAAAGAATTCAGCAGCTGCACAATCTAAGGCTAACATTACTTCATCCCCTGCTTTATATCCTGCATTTTCAATCGCTTTCAATACTGTTTCAATAGCATCTTCAGTTCCATCAAATTTTGGAGCAAATCCACCTTCATCACCAACAGCCGTACTTAAACCACGATCATGTAAAATAGTCTTAAGGTTATGGAAAATTTCAGTTCCCATTTGTAATGCATGAGAAAAGCTTTTTGCTTTTACAGGCATGATCATAAATTCTTGGAATGCAATAGGTGCATCAGAGTGAGAACCACCATTAATGATGTTCATCATAGGTACTGGTAACGTATTAGCGCTTACCCCACCAATATAACGGTATAAAGGAACGTTTAATTCGTTTGCTGCTGCTTTAGCAACTGCTAAAGAAACACCTAAAATAGCGTTGGCACCTAATTTAGATTTATTTGGAGTTCCGTCCAATTTAATCATAATTTGGTCAATTGCATTTTGTTCAAAAACAGAAACACCTAATAGCTCTTCAGCAATAATTTGGTTTACGTTTTTAACAGCTGTTAAAACACCTTTTCCCATAAAATCTGAACCACCATCACGTAATTCAACAGCTTCGTGCTCTCCAGTAGAAGCTCCAGAAGGAACTGCTGCTCTCCCCATTACTCCATTTTCTGTAACTACATCAACTTCAACAGTTGGGTTACCTCTAGAATCAAAAATTTGTCTCGCGTGTACTCCTAATATAATACTCATATGTCTACTCTTTTTATGATAATTTCGTTCATCAAAGATACAAAAAATCCACACCTTTGAGCTCTTAGAAAACTTAGTTTATACTACAACGTTTTCGATAGAGGGAATAAAAAAAACAGCCATATAAAATGGCTGTTTCTTTAATATTGTATGCTTATTTTTTAATGTTTTCAATAAATTGATCAAATAAATAGGCAGAATCGTGTGGTCCTGGACTTGCTTCAGGATGGTATTGAACAGAAAAACAATTTTTATTTTTCATTCGCATACCTGCCAATGTATCATCGTTAAGATGAACATGTGTCATTTCAAAGTCTGGGTGGGCTTCTACTCCTTCTCTATCTACGACAAAACCGTGATTTTGAGAAGTCACTTCACCTTTTCCACTGATTATATTTTTTACGGGGTGATTAATACCTCTATGCCCATTGTGCATTTTAAAGGTTTTAATTCCGTTTGCTAATGCAATTACTTGATGACCTAAACAGATTCCAAATAATGGTAAATCAGCAGCAATAATTTGTTTAGCTACCTCTTGTGCCTCTTTAAGGGGAGATGGATCTCCAGGTCCGTTAGAAAGGAAGTAACCATCAGGATTGAAAGCTTTCATATCCTCAAAAGTAGCATTGTAAGGAAACACTTTTATATAACAACCACGTTTAGCAAGGTTCTCTAGAATATTTCTTTTGATACCTAAATCTAAAGCAGCGATTTTTAAGGGAGCTTCTTCACTTCCAAAATAGTAGGTCTCTTTGGTAGAAACCTTAGATGCTAACTCCAAACCATCCATTGCAGGAATCCCAATTAATGTAGCTTTTAATTCCTCCACGTTTGTATTGGTAGAAATTACAGCATTCATAGCTCCTTTATCTCTAATATAACGTACCACAGCTCTTGTGTCCACATCAGAAATGGCCATTAGCTTATTACGTTCAAAATAATTCAGCAAAGAACCAGAAGAATCAACACGTGAATCTGTGAAGCTAAAGTTCTTACACACAAGTCCCGAAATTTTAATACTATCGGATTCTACTTCAGAATCATTGACTCCATAGTTTCCAATATGTGCATTCGTTGTGAGCATCATTTGCCCAAAATAGGAAGGGTCAGTAAAAATTTCTTGATACCCTGTCATGCCTGTATTATAACATATTTCCCCGTAGGCTGTACCTTCTATACCAATAGATTTTCCTTCAAATACAGTTCCATCTGCTAATAGAAGAATGGCTTTTTTGTGTTTTGTATATCCCATTTATACTAGATTTTATTCATTTAACTGGTTTGCAAATATAAAAAAAAGGATAAACAAAAATGTTTATCCTTTTAAATATTATACTAGACTTATCATTACTCTTCAGAAGATTCGTCCTTAGTATCAACAACAGCATCGGTAGACTCAGCTTTTTTGCTACGTCCTCTACGTGTTGTTTTTTTCTTCTTTTTACCGTTTGGATTGTATACTTCGTTGTAATCAACTAATTCAACCATTGCCATAGAAGCATTATCTCCTTGACGATTTCCTAATTTGATTATACGAATGTAACCACCTGGACGGTCACCTACTTTTACTGAAATCTCTTTAAAAAGCTCAGTGACAGCGTACTTATCTCTTAAGTAGCTAAATACGATTCTACGGTTATGCGTAGTATCTTCTTTAGATTTAGTGATTAAAGGTTCAGCGAACATACGTAATGCTTTTGCCTTTGCCACTGTTGTATTAATACGTTTGTGCTCAATTAGGGAACAAGCCATATTAGCTAACATAGCTTTTCTATGGGCTGTTTTTCTTCCTAAGTGATTAAATTTC